>CAYUQV010000034.1:0-37603 GCA_964446885.1 uncultured Methylocucumis sp. | reverse complement strand
TGGATTGCCGGAGCCGTTAGACCGCGTTAGCGAATCCAGTGGCCAAGGATGGCCTCCGTGCCATCTGGATGCCGCCATTCCCTGGCGGCATGACGATAACCTGTTGATTTTTTCTTAATGAAACGTCAACAGAACCTAATAGGTACTAAAAACGTTACGGAACGGGTTACAAACCCGTTCCAGCATGGTTTATTTATATGCGCTTGCCCTGATCTCTGGGCCACCAGTAGTGCGCCGCGCTTTATACCGCCATAATACAATCAGCCAGATTGCATGACCGCCGCCTGCCACGCATAAAACCTCCCTTTAAGCCAATGACTGAAACCCGCCCGGACAACAACGCCCTGTTTAACCGCAAACTGCTGCAAAAAACGATTGCCGCCAGCGACATCCTTAAAAATGGCGAAATTCCTGACAAGCACAAAAAAATCATCGAAAAACGCCTGAGTAACCTTGCGCTCCACAAAAAACAAAAAGAACGCACCCTCAGCCCAGATTTTCTGAATTTTTTCAAAGACCTATTAGGCTATAAATCGACAGGCGACTTAAGCCATGCCAAAACCTGGGACATTGAAACCGAACTCAAAGGCATAGATTACGCACTAGGCGAATTCGCCAAAGACCAAAAAACCGTCATCGTCCCCTTTGAACTCAAAGGCCCGGACACTTACGACCTGACGCGCCCGATGAAAGGCCGGAAAGAATCCACCATCGAACAGGCCACCCGCTACGCCCTTAACCATCAAGCCACCACAAAATGGCTGCTAGTTTCCAACTGCCTCGAATTTCGGCTTTATAAATTCCCCGATGCGACCGGACAATTTGAACAATGGCACTTAGATGACCTGCTCAAACCCGCCGATTACGCAAGGTTTGTGCTATTGCTCAGCAAAAAGAACCTGCTCGGTGGCTTCACCGAAAAACTCTACACCGCTTCCCAACAAGCGCAAAAAGCCATTTCCGACCAGCTCTATCAAGATTACCGCCAACTGCGCATCGACCTGATTAACGGCCTCAAACGCGAAAACAACACCATCCGCCGCAAAACTATGGTCAGGATCAGCCAAAAACTCCTAGACCGCATGTTGTTCATCGCCTTTGCCGAAGACCGGGGTCTATTACCCGCCAATACCTTGCAAGAACGCATTTTCAACGATCCCAGCGCAGGCTTTAGCGTCTGGGAAGTGATAAAAAAACTCTTCACCGACATCGACAAAGGCAACGCCAAACTCGACATACCCGCCTACAACGGTGGCCTGTTCGCGCCTGACCCGGACGTGGACAAACTCAACGTCAGCCTAGATTTACTGAAAAAATTCAAAACCTTATATGACTACGACTTTGATAACGACATCGGCACACCCGTTTTGGGCCACATTTTTGAACAATCCATCGCCGATTTGGATGAAATATACGAAGCCATCCACGAAGACCAAGAACTGCAAGGCAACGCCAAAACCACCAGCGGCACCCAAGGCAAACGCAAACAAGACGGCATTGTTTACACCCCAGAATTCATCACCGATTACCTCATCAAACACACCTTAGGCGGTTATTTGGCGCAACGCAAAACCTCAATCCCGCACCCGCCCGACAGCCCCGCGTATTGGCTGGCCTATCGGGACATTTTAGCCACCACCCGTGTGCTCGATCCGGCCTGTGGCAGCGGCGCGTTCCTGATTGGCGCCTTCAAATACCTGAAAGCCGAATACCACTTTATCAACCAACGCATCAACGAACTGGACACCCAGCACGGCGACCTGTTTGGTTTGGATTTGGATGCCAACATCCTCAACAACAACTTGTTCGGCGTTGATCTGAACGCCGAATCCATCGAAATCACCCAACTGGCCTTATGGCTGGAAACCGCCGAAAAAGGCAAAAAACTCCGGCCCTTAGATGAAAATATCCGCCAAGGCAACAGCATCATCCACCATAAACACACCGACAAACAGGCGTTTTTATGGACAATCCATTTCAAAAAAGTCCTGGATGGCGGCGGCTTTGATGTCATCCTCGGCAACCCGCCGTATGTGCGCCAAGAACGCCTCAGCGCAATCAAACCCTATTTGCAGGAACATTACCAAACCTACCACGGCATGGCCGACCTCTACACTTACTTTTTTGAATTGGGTCTGGGCTTGCTGAAAAAAGGCGGACGCTTAGGCTACATATCCTCGTCCACATTTTTCCGCACCAATAGCGGCACGCTTTTGCGCGAATTTTTAAAAGTGCAAAGCAATTTTCTGACCGTGATAGATTTTAACGATTATCCGGTGTTTGAAGGCGTGACGACTTATCCGGCGATTTTGGTTTTGGAAAAACCCGAACGGCTACGCAAACAGCCACCCAAATCTGACTTTAGCTTTTTGAACGTCACCGCCAAAAAAGTCCCGCACCACAGCGCATTGCTCCAGCAATTGCAATCCGAGTTTGGCGTGATGAAACAGGCCACCTTGCAAAATGAAGCGTGGCAATTGGAAGATGCCCGATTCACCCGTTTGCGACAAAAAATCACTAAGAACAACAAGGATTTGAAAGACGTTTATGGCTCGCCTTATCGTGGCGTTTTAACTGGATTAAATGAAGCGTTTGTCATAGACACAACCCAATACGCGCACTTGAAAGCCGATGACCCCGAAGGGAAAATTTTAAAACCGTTTTTGGAAGGCAAAGATTTGAAACGCTGGCGGGCCGAAAGCCGGGGCTTGTATCTGATTTTGTTCCCCAAAGGTTGGACACACCAACAATTGCAGCATGACGAAGGCGACCCGGCCTTAACGGAATCGGCGGCTTGGGAACATGTGCAGAGGTATTACCCGAACATCGCCGCCCATTTGCATCCGTTTGCGGCCCAAGGCCGTAAGCGCGGCGATAAAGGCGATTTTTGGTGGGAACTGCGGGCTTGTGCTTATTACGATGCTTTTGAAAAGCCGAAAATTGTCTATCCAGATTTGTCACAAGGCCCAAAGTTTCACCTTGACCAAGCAGGATGTTTGTTTCCAAATACTGGTTATTTTATAGCCAGCCTCGATAAATATTTGCCTGCATTATTAAACTCAAACGTTGTTTGGTTCTTTTTAAAAGGGATTTCAGATGCGATGAAAGGCGGAGAATGGAGAATACGGTTATTTTCTCAGAATATCGAACGCATACCCATTCCCGCCGCAACCCCGGAACAAAAACAAACGCTAGCCGATTTGGCCGGGCAATGCCAAACCGAAGCCGAACAACGTTATGCCCTAGAACAAAAAGTCCAACGCCGCTTACTGGAAAACCTGCGCCCCGCCGACAATACCGAACCGCTCAACACCAAATTGGCGCAATGGTGGCAATTGGCGGGCATCAGTGAATTGGCAAACGAAGCCCGCAAAGCGTTTAAACTCAAAAAATCCGAAACGCTAAAAACAGACCTGACCAAATTGGCCGTCCAAGACGAATGGGAAACCTATCTACAAACCCAAAGCCAGCAATGGCAAACCCACACCCAAACCATCCACGCCCTAGAACGCCAAATCAACACCACCATCTACATCCTATTCAAACTAAGCCCCGAAGAAATCCAACTGATTGAGCATAATTAGCCCAAAGTTCAATGGGGCCTACATCGGTTTCGTCTAAATTAACGGTGACATAGCCTTAATGATGGTGGTTGGTGCGTTTAGGTCATACACGAATATCTATCCGCGCTATCGGGATGCGTGGTTTTTGCCGTGCTTGCCATAAATCGTAGTTAGCCTGCATGTGCAGCCAGCTTTCCGCACTGCCCCCTAACGCATCGGCAAGCCTTAAAGCCATTTCCGGCGATATGGCTGCCCTGCCGTTCAACACTCTGGAAAGTGCCGCACGGGTTACGCCGATCTGTTCAGCAAATTGTTTGATAGTGATGTCGCCATCGGTAAAAACGCCGTCTTTCAGGACTTCGCCGGGATGTGGTGGGTTGTACATTCGCATCATGATGCCACCCGCTTAAAGATAAAACGGAGGCATTGTTTAAGATGGTAAACGGGCTACCGTTGACCCTAATACGTTGCAACCAGAACTGCGTGGCAACACCTCTCGCTCTATGGCTGGCAGGGTGTTTTGTTGGGCAAGACGCAAGTCATAGGCTGTTTGCAGGTTAAGCCAGAAGTGGGCATCGCCGCCAAAATAGCGTGCCAAGCGTAATGCAGTGTCAGGCGTGATGGCACGGCGTTCCTTGACAATTTCATGTAGACGGGTGGCGGGTACACACAAAGCTAACGCGAGCGCATTGACACTCATATTCAGCGGTAACAAAAACTCTTCCCGCAGAATTTCGCCGGAATGGATGGGGTTCAATTTACCAAGCTGGCTGTCGGCAACGTCCGAAAAATCAAGTGTGTCCAACTCTTCAATACGGATAGTCATGGTGGCGTTCCTTTAGTGAACACTCAACATCGTAGGCATGTCCGTCCTGAAAACGAAAACAGACACGCCATTGCCCGTTATGTCGCCATCGGTAACAAGACCGTCTTTCAGGACTTCGCCGGGATGTGGTAGGTTGTGTCATTGTGGGTGTTGCGGAATGGTTGCCCGTTGAACGATAGACGGCATCCCCGCTTGCCGGGCTTGCCAAAGGTCATAAGCCGCTTGCTGGCTCAACCATAAATCAGCCCTGGCACCGTTTTCTATCCCTAACCAGCTTTCCAACCGCAAGGCCATTTCCGGCGATATGGCGGCGCGTCCGTTCAACACCCTAGAAAGTGCCGCACGGGTAACGCCAAGCTGTTTGGCGGCTTCCGTAATGGTAAGCCCCAATGCAGGAATAACGTCTTCACGCAAGGTTTCTCCGGGATGGGATGGGTTGTGCATTTGTGTCATGGGTAGGCTCCCTAGTGGTAATCAATATAATCGACCAGAACAACGTCTTCGCCTTCAAATTTGAAGGTTATCCGCCAATTGCCATTAACGGTTATCGCGTAATACCCTGCAAGGCTTCCTGTCAGCGGGTGTAGCCGCCATCCAGGCAAATTGACATCGACCGCAGTCTTGGCAATGTCTAGTCTTAGTAATATGCGGGCGAGTTTAGCGGCATGTTTCGCCTGTATGCCTGCTTTGCTGCCTGTCTCGAAAAAGGCTTGTAAGCCTTTGTGCTGGAATGATTTAATCATGCCCAAAGTGTATAGCGTAGCGTTTCGTGCGTCAATTGCCTATAAGCCAATTCGGGAATGCGGTGCATCGCCACAAGCGTGGCGGGTCAATGATGGCGGCGTAGATTGGGTGGTTTTCAGTTCCGAATGCCCCAGTAATACTTCACTTTCCAATACAGAAACTTGAAAAAATTCGGCCCAGTAAATCATCAGACGTGAATTCACCTGTGATTTCCGCCAAGCTTTGTTGCGCCAAGCGCAGGTCTTCGGCGACTAGTTCGCCCGCTTGGTGGATTTGTAATTGGCTTAAAGCGGTTTCGGCGGCGGTGTGGGCAAGGGCTAGGGCTTCGAGGTGGCGGCGGCGGGCGATGAAGACGTTGTCGGTGGCTTCGTTAAAACCTACGCTGTCTTTGAGGTGCTGGGTGAGCAACTCCATGCCGATCCCAGTTTTGATGGACAAATGGATGGTGCAGCCTTGTTCGGTTTGGTTGAGGGCAGGGGCTAGGCCTGCCAAATCTATTTTGTTGTAGACGCGGGTAATTTCGGTATGGGGCGGCAGGGTGGCCAACAAGGCTTCGCCGTCCGGGTCGCGCACGTCTATGAGCAGCAAAATTTTGTCGGCTTTGTGCATTTCTTCCCGCGCACGGCGGATGCCTTCTTGTTCGACCGGGTTATCGCTGTCACGCAAGCCTGCCGTGTCGATGATGTGCAAGGGCATTCCGTCCAGTTGGATGCGTTCCCTGAGCACGTCGCGGGTAGTCCCGGCAATGTCGGTGACAATGGCGGCTTCATGTCCGGCTAGGGCATTGAGCAAGCTGGATTTTCCGGCGTTGGGCTTCCCGGCCAACACGATGGTCATGCCATCGCGCAATAGCCTGCCTTGCTGGGCGGTTTTTTGGATTTGGCCGATACGTGCCAGCAAACGGATCAGCCTGTTTTCGATCACGCCATCGGTCAAAAAGTCGATTTCTTCATCAACAAAATCAATCGCTGCCTCAACGTAAATCCGCAGTTCAGTGAGTTCTTCAACGAGTTGGTTGATTTGCTGGGAAAACACGCCTTGCATGGATTTTTGCGCCGAACGCACGGATTGTTCGGTGCTGCTGGCAATCAGGTCGGCAACGGCTTCGGCTTGTGCCAAATCGAGTTTGCCATTTAAAAAAGCCCGTTCGGTGAATTCTCCGGGCCGCGCCAAACGTGCGCCTAATGCCAAAACGCGGCGCAATAACATATCTAAAACCACAGAACCGCCGTGGCCTTGCAGCTCTAGGGTGTCTTCGCCCGTATATGACGCAGGGCCGGGGAAATATAGGCTAATGCCGGAATCAATGATGCCGCCTTGCGCGTCTTTGAACGTGCAATAAGTGGCATAGCGGGGGGAGGGGATTTTGGCAATAAGCTGTTCGGCTATGGCCAAAACAGCACTGCCTGAGATGCGGATAATGCCGACACCGCCATTGCCTGGCGGTGTCGCGATAGCCGCAATGGTATCGGCGGGTTTAGGGGACAACGTGGTTGCTGCCTTCTCCGGTGATTTGTTTGGTGATGTACCATTGTTGGATAATGGAGAGGGTGTTGTTGACGACCCAGTACAAAACTAAACCAGCGGGGAAAAACAGGAAGAACACGGTGAAAACCAGCGGGAACATGCGCATAATTTTGGCTTGGAGCGGATCCAAAGGCGCAGGGTTCAGGCTTTGTTGGATTTTCATGGTGATGCCCATCACGATAGGCAACAGGTAGAACGGGTCTTCAACCGACAAATCCTGTATCCACAACATGAACGGGGCTTGGCGGAATTCGACGGTTTCGCTCAATACCCAGTACAAGCACATGAACACGGGGATTTGGATCAATACCGGGAAACAGCCGCCCAACGGGTTGGCTTTTTCCTTTTTGTACAAAGCCATCATTTCGGTGTTGAAGCGTTGGCGGTCGTCTTTAAAGCGCTCTTGCAGTTCTTTCAGGCGAGGTTGGATTTTGCGCATTTTCGCCATGGATTTAAAGCTGGATTGTGACAATGGGAAAAACAGCAGTTTGATACACAAGGTCACGCCAATGATCGCCAAACCCCAATTGCCTGTCAGGTTATGGATTTGGTTGAGCAACCAATAAATGGGTTTGCCGATGAAGGTCAAGACACTATAGTCAACGGTCAATTCAAGTCCGGTCGCGACTTTTTCCATGACAGGTTGGATTTTTGGGCCAGCATATAGCTTGGCGTTAAAATCGGCGGAAGCATTGCCTGCAACTGTCACGGTAGGCGAATAAGAACCGACCACATAGGTTTCATTTTCAAGCTTTTTGGTGAAGAAATGGTTTTCCTGATCGGCAGGTGGAATCCAGGCGGACGCAAAATAATGCTGGATCATCGCTGTCCAACCACCTTTAGTGGTCACATTGAGGTTGTTTTCAGCCATGTCGTCAAAGCTGATTTTTTGGTATTTGTCTTTTTCGGTATAAACCACACCGCCATTATAAGCACGCATACCGCCCATCATCATATTGCCTTTGTCGCTATGGTCAGGCACACGCAACAATTGGCTATATTGTCCCGCCATCAGCGCGTTGCCGGAAGCGTTGTCGATATGTTGGTTCAGGTCAATGGCGTAGCTGCCACGGGTAAAGGTGTAGGATTTGGTGACGATAATGCCTTGGCCGTCTGTCCAAGTGAGCGGGACGGTTAAGGTGTCTTGACCGGGGGCCAAAACATAAGCGTCTTGGTTGCTGCTGAAAACGGTGTAATGGTTGGCGATCGCGCCTGTGCCGTTGTCGGCAATCAAACCGCTTTGGGCGACAAACATTTTTTCAGGGCTGCTGTTAAACAAGCGGACGGGATTGTGGTTTTTTTCGGCCACAGACAAGCCAATCAGGGCGCGGGCTTTATTGACGACGGTGTTGTCTTGTTCAACAGGGTATTGGAGCAAATCCATGCTACGGACAGTGCCGCCTTGCAAATCAATTTCAAGTTCTAAAACGTCAGTTTTTACTTTGATTGATTTACTGGTTGTTTGTGCGGGGGTTGCCGCTGACGCTTGGGAAGCAACCGTTGCAGGGGCTGCGGCTGACGTGACCGGCAAATCTTGTTTGATGTTTTGCTGGCCAGGAATAGTCACGGCAGCGACTTCAGGTTTTGGGCCATAATCAATCTGCCAGGCTTGCATCAATAACACCACTAGCATTGCAAACGTGACAATCAATATAAATCTAAAGTTATCCATTTTTTATTTCTCATTATTATCTGGAACGGGATCTATGCCCCCTTCATGGAAGGGGTGGCACTTTAACAATCTTTTGAGGGTGAGGTAGCAGCCAATGGCAACACCGTGGCGCTGGAGTGCTTCTAAGGAATATTGGGAGCAGCTTGGATAAAAACGGCAGTTTGATCCAAGCATGGGGCTGATAAAGTATCGGTAAAACTTTATGAGTGCAATGAGAGCGAAGCGCATCGGGTTACCAACTTAAGCCAGTGTTTGTCCAATGACTTTCTTAAAATATCCAGCGGGGCATCGACGGCTTCCCTGCGGGCCAAAACAACAATGTCGATGTTCCCTAGATGTTGCTGTAGCCGAAAATTTTCCCGGACAGTCCTTTTAATGATATTTCTGTGTACGGCTTTTTTGATATTTTTTTTGGCAATTGCCAAACCTAGCCGTGGATGATCCAAATCATTTCTTATCGCTAATAGGGTAAAATACTGATCGCTGGATTTTACAGGTTTAGCAAATACTTTCTTATACTCAGCGGGCTTTTTTAACCGGCATTGTGAAGGGAAGCCAAAATCGTTGTTTGTCAAACCAAAATCTAAACGGTCAATTTGCGACGGCCTTTCGCACGGCGTGAATTCAAGACTTTGCGGCCACCGACTGTCGCCATTCTGGCACGGAAACCGTGGGTTCTGACACGTTTGATTTTGCTGGGTTGGTATGTTCTTTTCATTGTTGCTCAAGCCTACTCGGATAATGTTATCAAAAACGGATAAAAAAGACGTTGGATGATAAAATAAACGGCACGGCCTGTCAATTATACCGTGACTGTGCCAAGCTAATCTTGACGTGGCGGATGCCATATTTTTCTTACCTCATAAATCAATATCTTATCTACATCAATGAGTTCAATTTGGGATAACTGCCTTGCTAAACTTGAAAATGAAATCGCCAACGCCGATTTCAGCACGTGGATACGACCCTTACAGGCGGTCGAAAATGACGGGCAAATCACCTTGCTTGCACCTAACCGCTTTGTATTGGATTGGGTCAAACAGCATCATTTCGCCAAAATTGAAGAAACTATCCACGAATTTTCCAATGGAACCTTAACGCTAAACCTGGAAATTGGTTCAAAAAAATCAGCGGCTCCCGTCATCGCTAAAATAGCCAAACCTGCGGAAGCCAAAAAATCCAGTCCCAATTATCTTAACAGGGCTTTTACATTTGACAATTTTGTCGAAGGCAAATCCAACCAATTGGCCAGGGCGGCTTCGATGCAGGTTGCAGAAAATATCGGCAAAGCCTACAACCCGTTATTGATTTACGGCAGCTCCGGTTTGGGCAAAACCCATTTGATGCACGCAATAGGCAACGGTGTTTTACAAAAAAACCCAACCGCCAATATCATTTACCTGCATTCAGAAAAATTTGTCCAGGACATGGTGAAAGCCCTGCAACAAAATTCAATTGATGCGTTCAAGCAGTTTTACCGGGCCATTGACGTTTTGCTGATTGACGATATTCAGTTTTTCGCGGGCAAAGAGCGGTCACAAGAAGAGTTTTTCCATACTTTCAATACCTTACTTGAGAAAAAGCATCAAGTCGTGCTGACTTGCGATAAATATCCTAAGGAAATTGTTGGTTTGGAAGACCGTTTGAAATCGCGGTTTGGCTGGGGGTTGCCGGTATCGATTGAACCGCCTGATATGGAAACCCGTGCGGCGATTTTGATGAAAAAGGCGCAAATGGTAGGTGTGGAATTGGATCAGGAAGTGGCTTTTTTTATCGCTAAACGGATACCCTCGAATGTCCGTGATTTGGAAGGTGCATTACGGCGGGTCATTGCCAACGCCCAATTCACAGGCCGTCAAATTACCACCGATTTTACTAAAGAAGCCTTGCATGACCTGATTTCATTGCAAGACAAATTGGTGAACATAGACAATATCCAAAAAACGGTCGCCGAATATTACAAAATCCGTGTATCGGATTTAGCGTCAAAAAACCGCAAACAAACAGTCACCCGGCCTAGACAAGTCGCCATGAGTTTGGCCCGTGAGCTGACTTCGCACAGTTTCCCGGAAATTGGCAGTGCATTTGGTGGCCGTGACCACACTACTGTCATCAATGCTTGCAAGCGTATTACGGAACTGAGGGAAAGCGACCATAAAATGTCAGAAGACTATGCGAACCTGTTACGCACTTTATCCCACTAGGCTGGGGATAACATTGTGGTTAAACCCCATAAAATTTGTTTGCTTTTCTGTGGATAACTTTAAGGCAAAATAAGGTAGATGAGTTATCCACAACTTGCGCACAATCTGGCAACAGACTTAATTATTATATAACCTATTGTTTATAAAATAATTTATGGGCTTTTACCTAATATTTTCCAAGCTAATAATAACAAGCTTTTAAAAAGATACTTTAATTTTTATTAATTAAATACGCTTAAACTAGGACTAAATATCGCTAATTTAACCTCCCTAAAACTGTGGATAACTTTGGGGATAACGTTTAAGGAATATCTGATAACCCTGTGGGCAATTTTTAAGCTATTTTAAAGGACTTTAGTTTTCCACAAGCAACAATCCATTTTAGGGTCGAGTTATACATATAATAACTGACTGAAAATTAAAAATAATTTATAGTTATCCACAATCAAACGTCTTGCTAATACTAATAAAATAAAGATATGAAATTCATTATTAATAGAGAAGTTTTGTTAACCCCTCTGCAACAAATTGTCAGTGTCATCGAAAAACGCCAGACATTACCTATTCTTGCAAACGTCTTGATGGTTGTGGACAACGGGCAATTGGTTTTGACAGGCACGGATTTAGAAATACAGATTATTGCCAAAATTGCCATTGAACCTTCAGAATCGGGTGCGATTACCGTACCTGCCAGAAAATTTTTAGATATTTGCCGTTTGTTGCCTAAGGGTGCTGAAATCAAATGTGAACAACAGGGCGATAAAATCAAAATCGCTTCACATCGCAGTCGCTTTTCTTTAAGTGCACTGCCTGCTGATAACTACCCTGAATTTGCCGAATCCGCTTTGGAAAATCATTTTATGATTAATGCCGGGCAGTTTAAAAAGGCCTTGGATAAGACTCTGTTTTGTATGGCCAATCAAGACGTGCGTTATTATTTGAATGGCTTGTTGCTGAACATTTCCAATAGCAAATTGAAATTGGTCGCATCAGATGGCCACCGTTTGGCGGTTTATGAAGACCAGCTTGAACAAGCCACTGGTTTTGAGGCTAGAATCATTTTGCCGCGTAAAGGCGTATTGGAACTCAACCGTTTATTGGATGACCCGGAAGCGGAACTGAAAGTTGAGTTTTCCAGCAACAACATCCGTATTTACATTAAAGATTTGGTGTTTTCAGCGAAATTGGTTGATGCTAAATACCCCGATTTCAGCAAAGTCTTCCAGCAAGAATTTTTCAATCCATTAGTCATGGACAAACAATTGTTCAAAGAAGCCTTGACCCGTGTGGCGATCTTATCCAATGAAAAATTCAAAGGCATCACGTTAGATATTGCATCCGAGCATTTGAAAATTAGCACCCATAATCCTGAACAAGATGAAGCCGAAGAAGAATTGGCGATTGATTATGAAGGTGAGCCACTGTCTATTTCATTCAATGCGCAGTATTTATTGGATGCTGTCGCCAATTTGGATTCCGAAAGTGCGGCATTGATTATCGCCAGCAACGCCAGTAGTTGTTTCATCAATGAACAAAATGACCGGACTTATCAATTTATTGTCATGCCGATGCGCTTATAGGTTTGCATGAGTTTGATCAAACTGGATATTTATCATGTCAGGAATATCCAAAAAGCGTCCATCATGCCTTGTCCTGGCATAAATCTGATCACAGGTGACAATGCCAGTGGCAAAAGTTCGTTGCTCGAAGCCATTTATATCCTGGGCCGGGCCAAGTCATTCCGCTGTGCCAATATTAAATCAGTCATCAATCTTGCTGAAAGCCAGTTGACTGTGTCCGCCCAAACCCAAATGGCCCGATCTGGTGTCAGCCATTTGGGTATTCAGTTGGATGGCAAGAATATTGCCATCCGCATCAATCACGAATCCAAGCAACAACGTTCAGAATTGGCGTATGCGTTGCCATTGCAATTGATTCATCCTAAAAGTTATGAATTGCTGGATGCAGGTGCACAAATGCGCCGTGAATTTTTGGATTGGGGACTGTTCAATGATGACAAAAATTTTTTGTTGGCTTGGCAACGTTTCAAAAAAGCCTTGGCTCAACGTAATGCCTTATTAAAAACCAAACAATTGCAACAATTGTCGGTTTGGAACCAAGAACTCGCGTATTACGGTACAATAGTCAATGATTTTCGGGTACGTTACCTGGAAAAATTTAGGCCCATTTTTATCAGCCTAAGCCAACAATTCTTGGCAATCGACACGATGGCACTGAATTTGGTTTGGGGTTGGGATGCCCATAAATCTTTAGCAGAAGCCTTGGAACACGATTTGGAAAAAGACCTACGTTATGGATTTACGCATAGCGGCCCCCATCGTGGCGATTTTCAGGTGTTTGTTAGTGAACGTCTTGCTAAAGAATTTGTTTCACGCGGCCAATTAAAATTGTTGGTATTGAGTTTGAAATTGGCGCAAGTGCAGTTGCTTGCAGATGAGCAAAACTATCTTGGCTGCCTATTGATTGATGATTTTGCGGCGGAATTGGATGTTTACAACCGTGCAAAACTGCTGGATTTATTGGCATCCATTAATTGCCAAGTCTTTATGACCGCCAACACTATGGCTGACTTTGGGGATTTGGGTCAAATACCAACTTATAAAATGTTCCACGTGGAACATGGCACTATAAAAACAATGTAATGTTCCACGTGGAACATTCAGGTAATCACAGGAAAAAAGAAACCACATGAGTAACAATAACGATCAATACGATAGTTCCAATATTCAAGTTTTAAAAGGATTGGATGCGGTCAGAAAGCGGCCCGGTATGTATATTGGCGATACTGATGACGGTTCCGGCTTACATCACATGGTTTTTGAAGTGGTGGACAATTCGATAGATGAAGCGTTGGCAGGCTACTGTAAAGAAGTTAGGGTGACGATCCACGCCAATGGTTCGGTGACGGTTGCCGATGATGGCCGTGGCATTCCTGTTGACATACATGAAGAAGAGGGCAGGTCGGCGGCAGAAGTCATTATGACTGTGCTACATGCGGGTGGTAAGTTTGATGACAATGCTTATAAAGTTTCTGGCGGTTTACATGGTGTGGGCGTGTCAGTGGTCAACGCCTTATCGGAAGAGTTGAACTTGGAAATCCGCAAAAACGGCCAGTTATACAAACAACAATATTTGATGGGCGAACCGGTTGCGCCATTAGCGGCAGTGGGCCCGGCAACTGGCAACGGCACACAAATCAATTTCAAGCCCAGCGCGAAAACATTCACCGATGTGGAGTTCCATTACGACATCCTGGCCAAACGTTTGCGCGAATTGTCATTCCTGAATTCTGGTGTCCGCATTAGTCTGGAAGACGAGCGTAGCGACAAACAAGATGTGTTTGAGTTTGAAGGGGGCATCAGTGCGTTTGTCGAACATTTGAATAAAAATAAAATCCCGCTATTTCCTGAAGTTTTCTATTTTAAAGCCGAAAAAGAAGGCGTGACTGTAGAAGTGGCCATGCAATGGAATGATTCCTACCAAGAAAACGTCTTTTGCTACACCAACAACATCCCGCAACGGGATGGCGGCAGCCATTTGGCCGGGTTCCGGGGTGCATTGACCCGCACCATCAACCAATACATCGAAACCAGCGGCTTGGCGAAAAAAGAAAAAGTCACCACCACAGGTGACGATGCCCGTGAAGGCTTGACGGCTGTGTTGTCTGTGAAAGTGCCAGACCCTAAATTTTCTTCCCAGACCAAAGACAAATTAGTGTCATCGGAAGTTAAGCCCTTGGTCGAATCGACCATGAATGAAAAATTGCAAGAGTTTCTGTTGGAAAAGCCGCAAATTGCCAAAGCCATCGTTGGAAAAATCATTGATGCCGCTCGCGCCCGTGAAGCGGCCCGAAAAGCCCGCGAAATGACCCGCCGCAAAACCACCTTGGACATTGCCGGGTTGCCCGGCAAATTAGCCGATTGCCAAGAAAAAGACCCGGCTTTGTCTGAATTGTTCTTGGTGGAAGGGGACTCGGCGGGCGGTTCGGCCAAACAAGGTCGTGACCGTCGCACCCAGGCGATTTTGCCCTTGAAAGGTAAAATCCTGAACGTCGAAAAAGCCCGCTTTGACAAAATGATTTCTTCGGAAGAAGTAGGCACATTAATTACCGCTTTAGGTTGCGGTATTGGTAAGGATGAATATAACCTCGCCAAATTACGTTACCACCGCATCATCATCATGACCGATGCTGACGTGGACGGTTCGCACATCCGCACTTTGTTGCTGACCTTCTTTTACCGCCAACTACCGGAAATTGTCGAGAAAGGTTATATCTATATCGCCCAGCCGCCTTTGTATAAAGTCAAAAAAGGCAAGCAAGAGCATTACGTCAAAGACGATGCCGCCCTAAACGAATACTTGATCCAATTGGCTTTGGACAAAGCGCAATTGTTCACGGACGAATCCGCACCGCCGATACAAGGTCAAGGTTTGGAAAAATTGGCCAACAATTATGTAAGTATAGTGAGTACCATTAACCGCTTGTTCCGCCGTTATGATGAAGCGTTTCTTGAACAACTGATCACCATGGCGGTGGTTGACGATGCCTTGAAGCAAGACCCGGCGCAACTGCAAGCCTGGTTTGATAAGTTGATCGGGCAGTTGAACGACAGTTTTGGCACCGCGCTGTATTCGCTGGAATTGGACTATAAAAGTGAAGCGGATTTTTCTGCGGTGGTCAGCAAACGCCTGCATGGCATCAGCAAAACCTTTGTGTTGTCAGCCAGCTTTTTTAACAGCAAAGATTACAAACAAATTGCCCAATATGCCGAAGATACGGCGGGCATGTTCAATGAAAGCTCGTTTATCCGAATGGGTGAACGCCAACAAAGCGTCAAGGGTTTTAAGGAAGCGTTTGATTGGATGATGAAAGAGGTCAAAAAAGGCCAGCACATCCAACGTTACAAAGGCTTAGGTGAAATGAACCCGGAACAGCTTTGGGAAACGACTTTGGATGCCAACAACCGCCGCTTGTTACAGGTCAGGATTGAAGATGCGATTGCCGCTGATGAAATCTTCACAACCTTGATGGGTGATGTGGTGGAGCCACGCCGCGATTTTATCGTCAAAAATGCCTTGGATGTCACTAATCTGGACGTATAACCATGCTCACATACCCACAAATTGATCCCGTTGCCATTGCCCTAGAGCCTTTTAAAGTCCATTGGTATGGGCTGATGTACTTGGTCGGTTTTGTCGCCGTGTATTTTTTAGGACAAAGGAACGCCCGTAAACCTTGGTCACCCATCAAACCCGAAGCCATTGAAGATTTAGTGACGTATGGTGCCTTGGGCGTGATTTTAGGTGGCAGGATAGGTTATGTGCTGTTTTATAAATTCAGTAGCTTTATCGAAAACCCGCTCATGCTGTTTAAGATTTGGGAAGGGGGAATGGCCTTTCATGGCGGCATGTTGGGCGTGTTCGTAGCGATGTGGTTTTATGCCAAAAAGCAAAACTGCACCATGATGCAATTGATTGACATCATTGCGCCTTTGTCACCGATTGGCTTGGGGGCAGGGCGTATCGGCAACTTCATCAATTCGGAGTTGTGGGGCAGGACGACTGATGTGCCGTGGGCGATGGTGTTCCCGAATGGCGGGCCGTTGGCGAGGCATCCTTCCCAGCTTTATGAAGCATTTTTGGAAGGTTTGGTGCTGTTTGTGATTTTGCAGGTTTATGCCAGAAAGCCCCGGCCTGTCATGGCGACTACCGGCGTGGCGGTTTTTTGCTATGGTTGTTTCCGGTTTTTTGTGGAGTTTTACCGCATGCCGGATGCCCATTTAGGCTATTTGGCGTTTGATTGGCTGACGATGGGGCAGATTTTGTCCACGCCTATGATTATTGCTGGAGCCTTGTTGTTTTATTTTGCCCATCGACGGGCCGCATAAAACGGCTTCTTGCGGATAAAAAAACGGCTGGCATGTTAAGTGTGCCAGCCGTTTTTTTTTGCTTCGTGGAAATAAAGCCTTGCTAATCCATTAGGGCAGGCTTAAACCCCTTACGATAAGTCTTGCCCAGACTCAGGTGGCAAATCCGCCAACAGTTTTTTCCTGACCAAATAAGCCGCCCCTAAAGCTACCAGGGCAGGGATTTGGGTGGCTAAAAAAACCATGGTGAAATTTTTGCCAAACAATCCGACAATCGGTGCAAGCACGGTCAATTTAACGGCCCACCAGGCAAGCCAGTAACCAATAACGCCAATCACTACCCATTTCATGATGGGTTGGTTATTTTTTTTGGCGGTCATATAAAACCAAACCAGAACCGCCACTCCCCCCGCTTTAGCTAAAAACAACATTTTCCACCTCATTTATAGTAAGTTATCCAAAGCCCATGATATTCGATAACGGGCCGGCAATGAACCCTTTTTTAGATTTTAGATACCCCTGAACTGATGACTCCAGCCCAATTCCAACAACGATTATTAGCGTGGTTTGACCAATATGGGCGTAAAAACCTACCTTGGCAGCAAGACATCAACCCCTATCGGGTGTGGCTGTCAGAAACCATGTTGCAGCAAACCCAAGTCGCTACGGTCATCCCGTATTTTTTGGCCTTTATCGACAGGTTCCCAAGTTTGGAGGCCTTGGCGCAAGCGCCGATAGATGATGTTTTGCAGCGTTGGGCCGGCTTGGGCTATTACGCCCGCGCTCGCAATTTGCATAAAGCGGCACAGCAGATTTTCGCGTTGGGCAAGTTCCCTGACACCCTGGAAGGATTGATGAATTTGCCCGGTATCGGCCAATCCACCGCTGGGGCTATTTTGAGCATTGCTTTCCATAACAGCCATCCCATCTTGGATGGCAACGTAAAACGCGTTTTAACACGTCTCTACGCCATTTCCGGTTGGCCTGGCGATAGCAGGGTCAATAAGATTTTATGGGCAGCCAGCGCGGAATTAACGCCCTTAGATAGGGTGGCTGATTATACCCAAGCGATTATGGATTTAGGTGCGACCCTTTGTACCCGCAGCAAGCCGTTATGTTTGGCATGTCCGGTTTCTGAGTATTGTGCCGCGAACCAAACGGGTACGGTATCAGCTTATCCTACGCCTAAACCGCCTAAAACATTGCCGAGCAAACAAAGTGTCTGGCTGGTGCTGCATAACCCCGAAAACGCCATTTACTTGGAAAAAAGGCCCCCGACAGGCATCTGGGGCGGTTTGTGGAGTTTTCCAGAGTTTGCCTCAATCGCCGATGCACAAGACTGGTGTTTGGCCCGGCACATGAAAATCAGCCATCGCTATACCTTGCCAAGCAAACGCCATACGTTTTCACATTATCATTTGGATTACACGCCCTTAGTCATCCATCTCGAAAACCCTATAAATAATGTGATGGAAGCGGCGCAAGCACTCTGGTATAACGGCGCACACAGTGACGGGCTTGGATTGGCAACGCCAGTAAAAGCCTTGTTGCAACAACTTAACACAGAAAATTATCGGGGATGACCATGACGAGATTAATTCATTGCGTAAAACTGGGTATGGAATCAGAAGGCTTGGATGCGCCACCGTTTCCAGGTGCAAAAGGCCAGGAAATTTATGAAAAAGTGTCCAAAGCCGCTTGGAAGGCATGGTTAAGCAAACAGACCATGTTAATCAACGAAAACCGCTTGGCCAGCTTTGATCCAAAAGCACGCGAATTTTTGGCACTGGAACGGGACAAATTTTTGTTTGAAGGCAATGACGATATGCCAGCAGGCTATGTGCCACCGAAAAATTAAACGCCGGATACGATAATGTTAAAAATTATCTTGGCCGATTTGCTGGTGACTGCCCATGCCGAAGCAGTTCTGGCTTTGCTTGATGAATATGCCCAAGACCCTATGGGCGGTGGTAAGGCATTGTCCTCGTTTACTCGCGAGAATTTGATTAGGGAGCTGCAAAAACGCCAAGACTTTTATATTTTTTTGGCGATGCAAGCCGATGAAGCAATAGGCATGGCGATCTGTTTTGAAGGCTTTTCGACATTTGCCTGCCAGCCCTTGCTAAATATCCATGATGTCATTGTTTCCGCCCAGTATCGTGGGCGAGGCATTGCTAGGCAATTGTTAGCAAAAGCAGAGCAAGTCGCCATCAGCTTGGGTTGTTGCAAACTGACCTTGGAAGTATTGGCAGGCAATATCGCCGCGCAAAGTGTGTATCGGGCGTGTGGATTTGCAGGATATGAGCTAGACCCCAACGTGGGTCAAGCTTTGTTTTGGCAGAAAAAATTGCTTTAGGTGGCTTTAATGGCCTGTTGGTTTACCAGTGCTTGTATGTGCCAATGATGAATCGCCCAGGCCAATAAATCAGTAATAGAGGCTTGTTTAAGTTCCGTGGGTGGATGTTGTCCCAACAAATCCAATAAATAAAACATAAGCCCGGACGGGTCACGGGTATCCACCGCCGTGGCTAAAGTCTGTTTACTGAGTTTTTGGCCTTGGGCATCGACAATCACAGGCACATGCAAATAACGCGGCGTGGCGTGGCCCAAAAGCTGTTGCAGGTAGATTTGCTTGGGTGTGGAACTGAGCAAATCGCAGCCGCGAACGATTTCGTTGACGTGCTGGAGATGGTCATCAACGACGACGGCAAATTGGTAAGCGATGATGTGGTCTTTACGTTTGACGATGAAATCACTACCAGGTGAAGTTAAAACCTCAGTGATAGCGCCTTGAAGGCCATCGGTGAAATGGATGGTGCGGTTATCGGTTTTTACGCGCAAGGCATGAGGTGTTTCGGCGGCAATGGCCCTTTCACGGCAGCGGCCCGAATAACAGTCGGTAATCAGCATTTTTCGGCTACAGTCACAACGGTATAGCCAATTTTCACGGATCAGCTTGTCCAGTGTGTCTTGATAAACGGACAGATGTTGGCTTTGGTAGGCCACTTCACCATCCCAATACAAGCCTAGCGATTCTAAGGTGTTGAGGATGGATGTGACAGAACCAGGGCGGTTACGGGGGGTATCAAGGTCGTCTATGCGTATGAGCCAGCGGCCTTGTTGGGAACGGGCTTGCAGGAAACTGGCAAGCGCGGTGTAGAGGGAACCTAAGTGAAGTGGGCCGGTCGGCGAAGGTGCAAACCGGCCTGTGGTGATGGGCTTGTCCGGCACGGCAAGCAGGTTTAACCCATTTGTTTTTCGCGGATTTCGTCCAAAGTTTTGCAATCAATACAAAGCGTTGCCGTGGGCCGCGCTTCTAGGCGGCGGATGCCGATTTCAATGCCGCACGATTCGCAGTAGCCGTAATCGCCGGATTCGATTTCTTTTAAGGCATCATCAATTTTCTTGATTAAACGGCGTTCACGGTCACGAGTCCTCAATTCAAGGCTGAATTCGGATTCTTGGGTGGCACGGTCGTTAGGGTCAGGAAAATTAGCGGCATCGTCCTGCATGTGGTTAACAGTGCGGTCCACACCCTGCATCAATTCGGCTTTCCAGTTTTTTAAAATGCCCTCAAAATGTTTCAATTGAGCTTCATTCATGTACTCTTCGTCTTCTGCCGCGACATAAGGCGTAAAGGTAAAAGGCGACGCAACCACGTTAGAACCAGTAGCCATCCATAAACTCCTACAAAATTAATAAAACCGCGCATTTTTAGCAGAATAGCAGGCTGTTAGCAAGAATTATTGGTATTATCGGCCCTTTTTTAAAAACCTATTTTTTTCTTCCACGCAATGAACAAAAAAACCGCAAACCGGATGCAGGACATTTCATCATTTTATGTGATGGCGCTTTTGCAGCGGGCGCAACAACTTCAAGCGGAAGGCAAGGATGTCATTCACATGGAAATAGGCGAACCGGACTTCCTTACGCCTCCGACTATCGTTGAAGCGGGCGTGAATTTTTTGCAGACGGGCGAAGTGAAATACACCTCAGCGGCTGGTTTGCTGGCCTTGCGTGAAAAAATCGCCCAGTTTTACCAACGTGAATACGCTGTGGACGTTGCGCCGGAGCGTATATTCATCACACCCGGTGCATCCGGTGCGTTATTGTTGGCTTTAGGCATCAGCCTCAATCCGGGCGAAGCCTTGCTGATGGCCGACCCGTGTTATCCCTGCAATAGCAATTTCGCGCATTTGCTGGGCATAAAACCCGGCACGATGGCGGTCAATGCCGATACCGCTTACCAATTGAACGCTACGCAAATCCAGCAAAATTGGGGCCTGGGTAGTGGCGGCGTATTGATTGCCTCACCTTCAAATCCTACCGGAACATTGATTGCCCCCGAAGCCTTGCGGCAAGTGATAGCCGCCACACACGGTTTAGGCGGGCATTTTTATTCCGATGAAATTTACCACGGCTTGGTTTATGGCCAATCTGCCACCTCGGCTTTGCAATACAGCGATGACGTGTTTGTTATCAATAGTTTTTCTAAGTATTACGGCATGACGGGTTGGCGTATCGGTTGGTTGGTCGTGCCAGAGGATTTTGTCGAAGCGGCGGAAAAATTGGCGCAAAATATTTTTATCGCCGCGCCCACCCATTCCCAATATGCCGCTTTGGCCGCGTTTGACGTAGATACCCGCAACGAATTGGAAAGGCGGCGGGCCGAATTTGCCCGTAGGCGGGATTTTCTTTATACGCAGTTATTGGACTTAGGGTTTACCGTTCCCGTCAAGCCAGAAGGCGCGTTTTACATTTACGCGGACTGTTCACGTTTTAGCGATGACAGCTACCAATTCGCGTTGGATTTTCTTGAACAGGAGGCCGTCGCCATTACGCCCGGCATTGATTTTGGGAGCCACAATGCCCGGCATACCTTACGCTTTGCTTACACCACATCCCTAGATAGAATGGCGGATGCCATGCACCGCTTGGAACGATTTATTAACAAAGGAAACCCACCATGTCAGTGAAACTCATTTCAGCCCCCGAACTCAAGGCCAAATTAGACCAAGGCGAGCCGTTGTTCTTGCTTGATGTCCGTGAGGATTATGAATACAAATATGCCAATATTCCCGGCAGTACCTTGATTCCATTGAATAAAATATCCGAACGCCATACTGAGTTGGATGCCAATAAGGCCATCGTTGTGATTTGCCATCATGGCTCACGCAGCAAACGCGCCGCCAATTTTTTGGTCAGTGCCGGATTTACCGATGTCACGAACCTTGAAGGCGGCATCGATGCGTGGTCACTTTATTGTGACAATACCGTACAGCGTTATTGATGGAACGGGCATGAATAAACTTCGACAGTGTGTCCCCTCTCCCACTGTACCCAAAGGGCATAAAGGAGAGGACGAAAGGAAATCAAATGCTCAAGTTATTCATGTTCGTTTCTAAACATCGCTGACAAGTCTGTAACCCACCCACTAGCCAGGAACAACGCTATGTCAGACCCGCATATTTACCACGTCAAGCCTGAAATTGCCGCCAAGGCGCATATTACCGAAGACACGTACCAGACACTTTACCAGCAATCCATAGAGCAGCCGGAAGCGTTTTGGGACGCGCAGGCCGGGCAGTTTTTGACTTGGCATAAGCGTTGGGACAAGGTCATGGATTATGATTATTCCCGTGCCTATATCCGTTGGTTTGAAGGCGGGCAGCTTAATGTCAGTGTCAATTGCCTGGATAGGCATCTACCCGAACGTGGCAACCAAACCGCGATCATTTGGGAGGGTGACCATCCTGATCAGGATAAAACAATCACCTATACCGAACTGCATCAACAAGTCTGCCAATTCGCCAATGTCCTAAAAGCCCAAGGCGTGAACAAAGGCGACCACGTTTGCATTTATCTGCCGATGATAATCGAAGCCGCCGTGGTGATGCTGGCTTGTACACGTATTGGTGCGGTGCATTCGGTGGTGTTTGGCGGCTTTTCCGCTGAGGCCCTAAAAGACCGCATCCAAGACGGGCAATGCCGATATTTGGTGTGTGCCGATGAAGGTTATCGGGGCGGCAAAGTGATTCCCATCAAGGCGACGGTCGATAAAGCCGCCGCCCAATGTGAATGTTTGGCTCGCATCATTGTGATCCAAAATACCGGACATACGGTGGATTGGCAGCCTGAACGTGATGTTTGGTATCACGAAGCGATGGCG
Source organism: uncultured Methylocucumis sp. (assembly GCA_964446885.1). Classification (GTDB taxonomy): domain Bacteria; phylum Pseudomonadota; class Gammaproteobacteria; order Methylococcales; family Methylomonadaceae; genus Methylovulum. The sequence continues at coordinate 15,010 of CAYUQV010000034.1, read as the reverse complement.
CAAGCCTCCGAGGTTTGCGAACCGGAAATCATGGAAGCCGAAGACCCGCTGTTTATACTCTACACCTCCGGTTCTACAGGCAAACCTAAAGGCGTACAGCACAGCACGGGCGGCTATTTGCTGTATGCCGCGATGACGCACAAATACATTTTTGATTACCACGATGGCGATGTGTATTGGTGTACCGCCGATGTCGGCTGGATTACCGGGCATTCTTATGTCATTTACGGGCCATTATGTAATGGCGCGACCACGCTCATGTTTGAGGGTGTTCCGACTTACCCGGACGCGAGCCGTTGCTGGCAGATTATCGACAAGCATCAGGTGAACATTTTTTACACCGCCCCAACTGCCATCCGAGCCCTGATGGCGCAAGGCAACCATTTTGTCGAACGCACGGGCCGCCGCAGTTTGCGGATTTTGGGCAGTGTCGGCGAGCCAATCAACTCAGAAGCTTGGGAATGGTATTACCACACGGTCGGGGAACGGCGTTGCCCGATTGTCGATACCTGGTGGCAAACCGAAACGGGCGGCATTTTAATTACGCCGCTGCCTGGAGCGACAACCTTAAAACCAGGCTCGGCAACCTTACCGTTCTTTGGTGTCAAACCGGACATTTTGGACACCAACGGCAACCGCCTCGAAGGTGTCGCCGAAGGTGTGCTGGTGTTCAACCGTTCCTGGCCCGGCCAAGCGCGTACTGTGTATGGCGACCATCAACGCTTTATTGACACCTACTTCAAAACTTACCCAGGCTATTATTTTACCGGTGATGGCGCCCGCCGTGACGAGGATGGTTATTACTGGATCACGGGGCGCGTCGATGATGTGCTGAATGTGTCCGGCCATCGGCTAGGTACGGCAGAAATTGAAAGTGCTTTGGATTTGCACGAATTTGTCGCTGAATCTGCCGTAGTCGGTTTTCCGCACGACATCAAAGGGCAGGGGATTTATGCGTTTGTCACCTTGCAAGTCGGTGTCACGCCATCCGAATTGATGAAAAAAGAGTTGGTGGCGTTAGTCAGGCAAGAAATCGGCGCAATTGCCACACTCGATGCCGTGCAGTGGGCGCCGGCTTTGCCTAAGACCCGTTCCGGCAAAATCATGCGCCGCATTTTGCGCAAAATTGCCGCCAATGAACTGGACAACTTAGGTGACATTTCCACGCTCGCTGACCCTTCTGTTGTCGAAGACATCATTGCCAATCGCATCAACAAATAACAAAGGTTTACATGGGGAGTGAGCTACAAATCCACTTCCCGTGTTTCATCATCTTCGGTGATTTGCGCCCAGACTAATGTGCCGTTTTCATCGTAACGGTATTGGTGTTCCGATTCCACTTCACCGTAGACGATTTTTTGGCATTGCAATAATTGGCCTTTGCCGTCAAACACGCCCCGGTAGTAAAAATTACGGTAATTCAGATCGGCTTCGGTGATTTCGTTGACTAATTTTAAGGGCAGTTTGACGCTACCGTAACTGAGGAAATAACGGGTGATGATGTCGTTCATGGCTAGAAAATGCTTAGAAAAATAAAGGCTGTGGTTTTGGCCTAAAAAAAATGCACATCAATGATCGAAATGACCTGTTCTAACGTCAGGTTTTCATTTTCCCCGACAATATTGTGGGCCGAAATCGGATATTTCAGGTCGATGCCATAGCGGCCTGCATCTTGCGCGAAGGTAAAGACATAAGCGGCAAGCTGTGGCTCATTCAGCGAACACAGTTCAATCGCCTTAAAATGCTGTTCACGGGTGTTTAAGCCTAAGGCGTTTTCCCCGTAGCGGTGCACTAATTCCAGCAGCAACAATTTCAGCGGGATGTCTTTATCTATGGCCCAAACGTTCATACGCAAGCGGCATTCAAAGCTTTTTGACGATGACAGGGCGGGCGTAATGGCCAAAAAACCAACTGTTTTGTAGTTTATTGATTAGCCATAAGGACGACAAAAAACCTAAAACGGCAGTGGCCGCCACCCACAATTCCGCTTGCGCCAATATGCCGCCCACACAGTAATCCGCCAAGCCCGCTCCGCTAAATAGTGCCAATAGCGGTAACAAATACAATACCAAAGAAGCACGTAGCAAAACGTTTTCGTCTATCGCCACCAACACCGTATCGCCCAGTTTTAACGCCAACGGGGTGTCCACAACCACGGCCCGTTTTTTCAGGACACTGCCTATCGCGTTGGTCGTGCATGATGTTTTTTGTACGCAGGCGGCACAACCATTGGCCTGCGCACTTTCCACCCAAACTTGATGGGGGCCGATTTTCACCACGATGGCCATTTCTTCAATCATTAGGTTTCCTCCACTAAAGCCAAATGCTTTTCTGCAAAATATAGCGTGCCATCAAGTTCTTGCAGCCGTAAAGCCTGCAAATGCTGGCCCAGGCAGACCGGACTTTGGCATTCGCCTGTAGTTGGCTCAAAGATGAAACCGTGCATCGAGCAGCGCAAAAACCGCCCGGTTTCGTCAAAAATGGCATCCTGTTCGCAATTTAAAGGCCGTTGCATGTGCATACAATGGTTGACGTAAGCATAGGCATTGCCGTCAAACCAAAACACCAAGGCCGAACAGGCGCGGCCTTTCAGGGTGATGCGCCGGGTCAAATAACTGACTTGGCGCAAATCATCCAAAGAACAGACGGCTTTATATTTACTTTCTTGCATAAAGCCCTCAAGCCCACGCTGATTGCAGGGTGTTTAACCACGATTGCAAGCGTTCGTTGGTCAGTTCTTTTTGGTTTTCATGATCCAGCGGCAAACCAACAAATACATCATCCAGAACGGCTTTAGATGCTTTGAATTTGTAGCCTTCCGTAGTCCAGCCTCCGATTAGGGTCGCGCCACACTCTTTAAAGGCTTGGTATAAATAAAACATCGCGCTGACAAAATCGGACGGGTAGCCTTTTTGGTTGCCTAAGCCATAAATCGCCACCGTTTTACCCGTAAAATCATGGCCTTTTAGCTTGGGCAAAAATTCGGCCCAGCTTTCTGTGGCGTTACCCGTTTGCAAACCCGGCAATTCGCCTTCGCCGTAAGTGGGCGCACCTAAAATCAGCACCTCGTATTTCAGCAAATCTTCAACGCTGGCGGTGCGGACATTCACGGGTTTGGCAGCGAGTCCTACGCCAAGCATCGTGGAGATTTCCTTGGCTACCCGCCGTGTATTGCCTGTGTCTGTACCAAAAAAAATGCCTATTTTAGCCATGATGGTTTCTGAGGGTAGGTTGAGGGTCAAAGGGTAAGGGTTCACGAAATGATGTTACCGCCCGGACTTACATCTTTATCTGCAATAAGCCGCTGGCTGGATTGGCGGATTTTTCTTGCCATTCTTCAGGTGTGTAGGCTTTCACACTGACGGCGTGGAGTTTGCCGGATGCTAGCGGGTCTTTTAAGGTGGCCAACACAGCTTGCTGTTTTTTCACCAACGGCAAATCGGTGAAACTTGCGCTGATCACGGTCAAGGTCAAATCACAACCTGCGCCATCAACAATCACCACCGCGTCAGTCAAGTCTTTTTTAACCAAGGCTTCAACTTCCGCAACGCTCAAATGTTCGGCTGTTGCCGCTTCCTGGGCCGATTTGGCCGAATTCAACAAAGGCAACAACGTGCCGTCGTTAGCCATCGCTTCGACGATGTCACATCCACCCACTAATTCGCCCTTGACGAACAATTGCGGGTACGTCGGCCAGTGGGAAATGCTGGGCAATTTTTCACGGATGAACGGCGCGGCCAGCACGTTGACAAACGCGTAGGGGATATTGGTTTGCTTAAGTATGCCTACCGTTTTCGCGGAAAAACCGCATTCAGGTTTGTCTGGCACGCCTTTCATGTACAAGATGATGGGATTGTTCGCCAGTTGTTCGCGGATTTTGTCTTCGGTTTTCATGAAATTCTCGTGGAAAGTGTTAGGAAATGGAGTAAACGCTGTACCCCATGTGTTTGGTTTTTATTTAGCCCGCTTGCCGCAATGGCCCGTCATCCTTTTTGATGACTTTGACCTCGGCTGTGCCTTTGACGACCTCGGCATCAATCACACATTGCTCGACATCATCCACTGAAGGTATGTCAAACATGGTTTTGCGTAAAATTTGCTCCATGATGCTACGCAGGCCGCGTGCGCCCGTTTCGCGCTCGATGGCTTTTTGGGCGATTTCGATCAGCGCGTCTTGCTCAAATTTCAGCTCCACACCTTCAAACGCAAACAACTGTTGATATTGTTTGACCAAGGCATTTTTGGGTTCGGTCAGGACGCGTATCAAGGCATCAACATCCAATGGCTCTAAAGGCGCAAGTACCGGGAAGCGGCCAATAAACTCAGGGATCAGGCCAAATTTGCGTAAATCACTGGGCTGGGTGGCGTTGAGCATGTCTTCCAAGCTGGGTTTTTCGGACGTTTGATTGACGGCGGCGTGGAAACCAATGGCCGAATTGGTCGGCATCAGGCGTTTTTCGACATGTTTTTCCAGGCCTGGAAACGAGCCACCGGCGATGAACAAAATATTGCGGGTGTCCATCAGCACATCGCTGCCATCTTTGTTACGGCCTTTGTTCGGCAATTTCACATGCGAGCCTTCCACCAAGCGCAACAAGGCTTGTTGCACACCTTCGCCGGACACGTCACGCGTTCCGGTTTGTGATTCCGGGCTACGGGCGATTTTGTCGATTTCATCGAGATAAACAATGCCCCATTCGGCGTTGGACATATTGCCTTCGGCGACATCCAGCAAGCGCACCAGGATATTTTCCACGTCGTCACCGACATAACCCGCTTGCGTCAAGGTGGTGGCATCGGCGACCACAAACGGCACGCCGACGATTTTGGCAAGTGTGCTGGCCAGTAAGGTTTTGCCCGTACCGGAGGGGCCGATCAGCAGGATATTGGATTTGCCGATTTCGACATCTTTGTCAAAATCGCCCAAACCCGCGTCGCCGCTTTCGTGTTTCAGGCGTTTGTAATGGTTATAAACCGCCACGGCGAGGATTTCTTTCGCCAAATGTTGGCCGATCACGTATTGATCCAGGTGTTCCTTGATTTTGGCGGGCTTAGGCAGAGTCCCTTGCATTTGCGAGAGTTCTTTTTTCCGGCTCCAATTGCTGACCACCTGATGTGCCAAGGCCACACAAGCCCCGCAAATATAGCCTTCGGCCCCCGCAATCAACGGGATTGAGGCCGATTGTTCGATACCGCAAAACGAGCAATGTTTGATTTCTTTAATGGTCATGATGGCCTTCCTCAGAATAAGTGATGCAAATGCGGTAGGGGCTAGTTTCCCTTAGCCAAGCTGGCAATCCAGGCGCGTTGGCAGGTGCGTTTGGCGCGTTCTTTCATAAACTGGCGGATTTTGGGCGTGGCTTTTTGCAAAGACAGCGTTTCCGGGTTTTGGATGCTTTTGCATAACACCACATGGAAACCAATTTCCGATTCGACCACGCCGCTGATTTCGCCTGCTTTCATTTTGAACAGCACCGCGTCCAGTTCTGGATAGAGTTTGCCGCGTGGGACTGTGCCTAACGCACCGCCTTGCAAGGCGGTTGGACATTCGGAATGTTTCAAGGCCAAATCGGCGAATTTGTGCGGTTTTTTTTGCAATTTCGCGCTGATTTCCTCAATTCTGGCCCGCGCCATGACACGGGTGTTTTCAGGATAATCCGGGTTGATGCTGATAAAAATATGCCAAGCCTCACGCAGTTCCGGTTTTTGGAATTGCTCAGGATGCAGGTGGTAATAAATCCCCACTTCAATTTCGCTGGCATCCGGGGCGCGGCTACCGACCAAATCCAGTGTGGTGTTGACTTTGCATTGCCGATATAACGCGGCCCGCAAGGACATTTCATCCAATTGGTTTTTTTGCAATTCCCCTAAAAACACCGATTCGTCATCGTAGCGGTCACGGATTTCTTGGTAAGCGCGTTGCAATTCTTCCGAACCAATCATGACAGAAGACGCTTCGGGGGAACTGAGCACCAAATCTTCAATTTTGAATTCATTGGTGGCTTGTTTTTGGGCTTCTGTCAATTCGGCGGCGGCCAGTTGGTCGGGCGTTTTGTTGAACAAGGCTAAGGCCGCCCGCAGTAAGTTGTAGGCTAGTGGGGTATGGGTGTCAGCAGTCGGTGTCATGCTTAAAACTCCGGCTCGTTAAACGTTTCAGGATGGGCAGGGGCGAGTACGGTTTCAGGGACTTGCAGCATCCGGCTTCCAAAAGAGACATGGTATTGAATCAGCGCGTCATCGCGGATCACTTTCAGGACTTCGCCGTCCATGCCTTTGGGCACCAAGATATTGCCTTGCACGCCCAAATCTTTGGTGCAGACCACTTTATCGCGGAACTCAAAACGGCTGGGGTTCCAAGGTTCATCGGCGCTAATCAGTTCTTCCAGACGGCAACCGACCATGCGCCCGTGGCTCAGAAAATGCACGGTAAAGATCACTTGATCCTGCAAAAAGGTGCCGACTTCGATGACATTGCCGACACTGCCGCGCCGGATCAGCAAATGCCCGACATCTAAGCCCGGATACGTGCCGTCGTTGCGGACGTTACGGGTGACGCGCACCGATTCGCCGTATTCGAAGCGGCCTTCATCAAAGCGTTCGGGCCTCATGTCTTAATATCGCTCAAAGACACAAAGGCAGTTTGCGGCTCGCCCATGTGGAAGACTTTAAAGACTTTTTCCGTTTGCGCGTCGGATTCGACAAAATCCTGATACGCTTGCAGCAACAAACGTTTGTAAACCAAGCGCTTGGCGGCTTCGTCTTCGGGCATACTGTCCGCGCCTTGTTGCAGATAATCATGGAACCGTTGCAGGATGTGCAGGCGGTTGACATGCACGATGCTTTGCTCGTATTGCAAATCAAAATATTGCAAGAAGTCTTCAGCGGACTCCAGTTCTTCCATTTCTTCTTCAAAACTCATGGTGTTCTCCGCTTGGTAGGTTTGTTTATTTTCTGACGTTACACAGACGTTTTCTGCGAATTGAAAATAAGTACTTAAGAGTCGCTATCGCGACAGTCTGTTAATCGGGTTCTCGCACCCGAAGGCGAGATACTTTCTTTTGCTCCGCCAAAAGAAAGTATCCAAAGAAAAGGCGGCCCGATCGCCGCTTAATGTCTTGCGCTCCTCGTATTTGTCGGGGGGACGGCAGAATGGGCTTCCTGCCCATCTGCCGCCGTGCGGCATCCGTGCCGCACCCCTAACGGGCTTATCCCGACAAATACTGCGGTGCTCGACGCGGCAAACGGGATAAAACACCGTTACTTCGTAACGTATGAAGGCCTGTCAAATCGGCCCGACTAAGGCGTTGTCTTGCATGAACAAATAAATCGCTAAAATGACGAAGGCGATCAAGGCCATGATGGCGACTAGGGAATCGGGTTTTACTTTTAACATGGGGAGGCTCCGGTAAGTGCGTTGTCGGTTTTGCGCTTGATGACCAATTCCAATAAGCCTTGTGCGCCGATGCGGTCTTTGCTGTCCAATTCAACCAGTTTTTCAAAAATGCGTTGGCTCAAGTCCAAGTTTTCCAGGCGCATGTTCAAAAAGCCTATCGCTTTGAGCGTGAACAGGTACAACCTGACTTGCGTCAATAAGGCTGTGGGCGTGTCAGTCAAATGGCTGGCCTGCAAGGTTTGCCAGTTTTCCGGGAAACCCACCAAGGGCCGGATGACCGCCAAAGCTTTTTGCGTGGCGACCAGGGCATCTTCCAAACGGTGTTGGTAGTAATAAAAACGGTTGAGCGCGACCAACACATTCAATGATTCAGGCGCTTTAAAATAGGCCTGCAACAGCGGCAATTCGGCCCCGCCATCGGCGTAATGCTCGGACGCTTTGGTAATCAGTTCTTGCACACCCGCCACATCGGCTTCTTCAAAATACAAACCTTGCGCTTCAAAATCTAATAAATCCATCGTTATGATCCCGCCGCAATCTTGATAGGGCTGTCTTGGTGGCTGGTGCAGACGCTTTCCGCTTCACAGCTGTGGCATTGTTCTTCGGTGGTCACTTTGTGTTGTTGCGATTGCTTGGCTTCCAACTCGTCTATCCGTTCCAGCAAACAGGAAATGGCTTTGCCGACCGGGTCAGGGATCAGATGATGATCCAAATCAATGCCGTGGCGGTTTTGGATTTTTGTGCCTTTGCTTTGGATGATGCGGCCAGGGATACCGACGACCGTACAGCAATGTGGGACATCTTTGACCACCACGGAATTGGCGCCGACGCGGACGTTGTTGCCTAAGGTGATGGCACCTAAAATCTTCGCACCGGAACCGACCAGGACATTATTGCCTAGGGTAGGATGGCGTTTTTCCTTGTTCCAAGTCGTACCGCCCAGGGTGACACCGTGGTACAGCGTGACATCGTTGCCAATTTCCGCCGTTTCGCCAATCACCACCCCTAAGGCATGGTCGATGAACAAACGCCGCCCGATGGTTGCGCCCGGATGGATTTCCACGCTGGTCATCCATTTGGAAAACGCCGACAGTATCCGCGCCGTCAATTTCCAGTTGGCTTTCCATAAACGGTGGCTGATCCGGTGCATCAGCACGGCATGGACACCCGAATAGGTGAGCAAAATTTCCAAGGTGCTGTGGGCGGCGGGGTCGCGGCCAAACACGCAATGCACATCTTCATGCCACTGCGCGAAAAACCCCAGTGGCGCGTCATCCTTTGCGTCAGTTTCCAGCATCACCATCTCCACTAGCTCAGGCTCCAAGCGGTTTTGCCAGCAACCGGAGGGCCTGGGATCCTGAAAAATGAACCCGGATAACGGTCATCATCCAACAGCCGTTCTTCGGGTTCGCACGCTTCCGGTTCAAGCTTAAGCGGTTCGTTAACTTCGTTCATGGCCCATCTCCTACAGATTTTGATGAAAATGATTCAAGTCGGACGCACTCGGCGGCCTTTTCGTCGCGGTGACAAACTGTTTGACTTGCAACAGCAATTTTTGCGCTTGGCTACGGTTAACCGGGATACCCAATTCTTGGTAAGCATGGATAACGCCTTGCGTCCCCGAATGCTTGCCTAGCACCAATTGATGGTGTCGGCCCACGATAGCCGGGTCTACGCCTTGGTAATTGTTCATGTCTTTTAACAAGCCATCGACATGGATACCCGCTTCATGGCTAAACACATTTTTGCCAATCAGGCTCTTGCGTGTCCCGATGGCATCGCCGGAGGCATTGGCGACCAATAATGACAAAGCCTGGAACTCGGCAAGGGAAATGCCGGTTTCAAAACCATATAATTGTTTTAGGCCCACCACGACTTCTTCAAAAGCCGCATTGCCGGCCCGCTCACCCAAACCATTGACCGTGGTATTGACATGCGTGGCACCTGCCAAAGCAGCGGCTAGCGTATTGGCAGTCGCCAGGCCCAAATCGTCATGGGCATGCATTTCAATCGCCAAATCCGTGGCGGCACGTAATTGTTTGATCGCGGCAAATACCCCAAACGGTTCCATGATGCCCACCGTGTCGGCGAACCGGATACGGCTGGCTCCGGCTTGTTGGGCGCTGTGTGCCATTTGCAACAAGAAATCCATATCGGCGCGGGATGCGTCTTCCATACCGACGCAGACCTCAAAACCCAGTTGTTTGGCTTCTTGCACCAAGGTGCTGATGGTTTGTAATACCCAGCCCCGCGATTGTTTGAGTTTGTGTTGGATATGTTGGTCGGACGCGGAAATCGACAAATCGACCATTTGCACGTTTAGGCCCAAACAAGCTTGCAAATCATCGCGGCGCATCCTCGACCAGACTACTAATTTGGACGGTAAACCTAATGCGGCAATCGCTTGGATTTCTTCGCGCTCCACCGCACCCATCGCCGGAATGCCAATTTCCAATTCCGGTACGCCTAAACCCGCCAATTGCGTGGCTATTGCCAGTTTTTCATCCAAAGAAAACGCCACGCCCGCTGATTGTTCGCCATCGCGTAGCGTGGTGTCGTCTATGATGATGTGGCGGTTGGTCGTTTTCATGGCGTGGGTTTCAGTGACAATACGGGACAGAAAAGCCTTTAATGGTGATAAAGCAAAACACTTGCCAACACATGAAGCCCCGTAAATGGTGGCCTGCACGTCAGGCAACATATGACAATGACCGGACAATCCGACGTAGGGCTTAGGAATTGTCGGAAACCCGACAAAATTTGAGATGTCCGGTAGCTGCTAAGAGGCTAAGCGGAAATTGTTGTATGGAAGGGGATAAATTGGTGGTTACGTTGACACGGTGGAACGCAAACCTTGGCCTATTTAAGGCATTCGATTCGACCCTGTTCCGCTTTGTTTGCCTGTGTCGCCGTAACTTGTGGTTTAGGGTTTCGGTACTAAAATGAACTTGGCCAAATTTAAAGGTTTTAGGCCATTTTCCCGGACAAAGTTACTTTGTCACGCATTTGAACATTCCTCTAGGAGCGCCATTAATGGAAAACGTATTAGATTGTGAATTGCCGGAACAATTGCTGGCTTTTAAGGCCGCTATTGAGGCGACCGTGAAGCCCTATATCAAAATAGAGGCCGAACTGGCCAACGATTTGTCTTTATGGCAAAGTAAATTTGGTGGCCTGCCTTATATGCCTAAAGATCATCCTTATCCTCTAAGTGCATACGGTGAGCCATTGATTTTGTTGGCACAAATCAACTTTTCCGAAACGCCGGCTTTGGCAGGATTCCCCGAATCAGGTCTGTTGCAATTTTATATAGCCAACGGTGATGATTTGTATGGCGCGTGCCTTGATGATCTGGCGAATCAGGACGGTTTTCGGGTTGTGTATTTTCCAGAAGTTCTTGAGGATGCAAGCTTGTTGCTGACAGATTTCAGTTTTTTGCCAGAACTTGACATGACACCGTTAGAAAAATCCAGCGCGTTGACATTTAGTTTGCAATCCGCACCGATGACTCCAGCCGATTACCAATTTGAAACGCAAGTGTTCAGTTCAGAGCGGGAAGATTTTTATGACTTATGCGAAGCATACTGGGAACTGTTCCGTTCGGATGGCCATAAACTAGGCGGCTATCCTTTTTTTACCCAAACCGATCCTCGATATGAGGAAAAATATAAGCAGGGTGATTATGTGTTGCTTTTGCAAATGGACTCGGATGACGGGGCCGATCTGATGTGGGGGGATTGTGGCGTGGGCAATTTCTTTATCACCCGGCAAGATTTGGCGAAAAAAGATTTTTCAAAAATGCTGTACACTTGGGATTGCAGTTAAGCTTGCCCTTGTAACAAAAAGCCCGCCCTTTTTTGTAGGGGCGGGCTTTTTGCTAGAGGGTCTGGGGATGGAGGTTTAAGCCACATCCGCCAACAACTGGGCTTGGCTGGTATTGACCGCCGCCAGTAAATCTTCAATCCCTGCATCAATAATTTCCAAGCCGATTTTTTTACAAAACCGCACTTCTTTGTCGGTTGGGTTTTTGTTTAGCACCCAGCCTTTTTTCTCAGCCGCGCCGCTGACAATGTCGCTCATGACCATACGTTCAGAGTCGCGGTTTAACGGCATCCCTATCAACAAGTATTGTTTGCCTTTGCGGTATTCTTTTAAGAAATCAGGAATAGCAAAGCCTCCCATTAGTTCAGTGATGTAATCGACATAATCGGCATCGGAAGCGACGTAATTGGCTTCAGGCTTAGGTGTGCCCATCGGTTTGAAGAGCACGGGCAGGCGGGTATCGACTTGTTCTTGCGGGATTTCAAAATAGCTGCCGCCATCGTAATGGTAAATCCTAAACCGGAAATTGTTGGCGGTGATCCGCGCCACACCGACAATCAGCGTATGCTCTTCGTCCGCGTAGCTGTCTTGCAATTGCGTGTCGCGGTTGATGTCAACCACATAATGGGGCCGCCATTCTTGCAGCCAATTATGGACGGCGGCACGGGTCCATTGCGTTTCCCCGTAGACTTTATTCAAAAACTGGCCTAAGAAATTGCGGCCCCGTTTCAGTTCCAGATTCATCGCCGCCCGTGGGAATTCGTACATCAATTTAGGGGCCATCGGGCGGCCATCGTTCATGGCCAAGATCAAGCTATTGCTATCGGCAGGCATGGGTGCGCCCGTGCTGGCGTTGGTGGCATCAAATAACACACCGGAACCTAAGTAAGGCACGACTTTGTTTTCGTACAAGCCCGTTAATATTTCAGAAAACACCGCAGAAGACATTGCAAACTCCTTTATTGATTAAGTGGTTTGTAGTTAGCCCTATATAAAGCATAAACCGCTTCGGTCACGATGGGGGGGAGGCTTTTATACCTATATAAATGCGGCAACTACGTTCTTTTCTACTTAAGCAATAATTAATCCAGTTTGCATGGTCTTTTTATGGGCCGCGTAAGCGATTGATAAAAATAGATTAAATGTATTGTCGGGCGGGAATTTGGCAGGTGGGGATTGTGGCAATCACAACAATCATGGCGGGTGTCGGTAAGGGGGCTGTAACAAAAACCACACTGTTAGCAAGCCTACATAAGCTAACAAAATGTATGGAACACAACGTAGTAAAAGCGGGATGTTTTAAAAATTAATTAATAAAAACAATAACTTAAACTAAAAAATAAAGTTGGCACAGCGGTTGCTTTATCCTAATTGTCATTAACCACAACATCCTAAAGAGGAGAAGACCATGGCTAAATTACGTCAATGTGCAATATACGGTAAAGGCGGTATCGGTAAATCAACCACTACCCAAAACTTAGTTTCTGCTTTGGCTGAGCTGGGCAACAAAGTAATGATCGTTGGTTGCGATCCTAAAGCCGATTCTACACGTCTTATCCTGCACGCAAAAGCCCAAACTACCATTATGAGTTTGGCCGCTGAAGCGGGTAGCGTTGAAGATTTGGAATTGGAAGACGTGTTGAAAGTCGGTTACGGCGGCATCAAATGCGTTGAATCAGGCGGCCCAGAGCCAGGCGTTGGTTGTGCAGGTCGTGGTGTTATAACTGCGATTAACTTCCTTGAAGAAGAAGGTGCTTACGATGATGAACTTGACTTCGTTTTTTATGATGTTCTTGGCGATGTTGTGTGTGGTGGTTTTGCCATGCCAATCCGTGAGAACAAGGCGCAAGAAATTTACATCGTTTGCTCCGGTGAAATGATGGCGATGTATGCCGCCAACAACATTGCTAAAGGTATCGTGAAATATGCGAACTCAGGCAGCGTCCGTTTGGCCGGTTTGATCTGCAACAGCCGTAACACTGCCCGCGAAGATGAATTGATCTCTGCATTGGCTGCCAAAATCGGCACTACCATGATCCATTTCGTACCCCGCGACAACGTTGTCCAACGCGCTGAAATCCGCCGTATGACTGTTATCGAATACGAACCCACTGCCAAACAAGCTGACGAATACCGTCAATTGGCAATGAAAATCCGTGATAACAAAAACTTCATCATCCCAACCCCTATCACTATGGACGAGTTGGAAGAGTTGATGATGGAATTCGGTATCTTGGAACAAGAAGACGAGTCAATCATCGGTGTGACTGCCGCTGCTGAAGCGTAATAGCCGCTAGACTGGGACGGGCTTGTTCCCGTCCCGCAACGGACTGCACAACAAACGAAAATCTGCGGGGACATAAGCGCAAACTTAAGACGTAAAACCTTATGCCCCTGCGGCCTTCCATCCTCAAACCATGTCTATGGGGGATTACCCATGACATCCGTAGGAGATTCACATGGCAGCTTTAACCAGAGAAGAAACCGAAGCGTTGATTCAGGAAGTTCTGGAAATTTATCCCGAACAGGCCAAAAAAGACCGCGCCAAACATTTGGCGGTCAATGACCAATCGCTCGAAAAATCCAATAAATGTATCACCTCCAACCGTAAATCTTTACCTGGCGTCATGACCATCCGTGGTTGCGCATACGCAGGTTCAAAAGGTGTGGTTTGGGGCCCGATCAAGGACATGATCCATATTTCCCACGGCCCGGTCGGTTGCGGACAATATTCCCGCGCTGGTCGCCGTAACTATTACGTCGGTACCACAGGTGTCAACACCTTCGGTACGATGAATTTCACCTCTGATTTCACCGAAAAGGACATCGTATTCGGCGGCGACAAAAAGCTGGCGAAAATCATCACCGAAATCGAAGGCCTGTTCCCATTGCACAAAGGCATTAGTATCCAATCTGAGTGCCCAATCGGTCTGATTGGTGACGACATTGAAGCGGTCGCCAAAAAAGGCAACAAAGAAATCGGCAAACCTGTCGTACCAGTCCGTTGCGAAGGCTTCCGTGGCGTATCGCAATCTTTAGGCCACCATATCGCCAATGACGCGATCCGGGACTGGGTCTTGGAAAACCGCGACGGTGACGACAGCTTCCCGACTACCCCTTACGACGTTGCCGTGATTGGTGACTACAACATCGGTGGTGATGCTTGGGCTTCACGGACGTTGTTGGAAGAAATGGGTTTGCGCGTAGTCGCCCAATGGTCCGGTGACGGCACGATCGCTGAAATCGAAAAAACCCCAAAAGTTAAGCTGAACCTGATCCATTGCTACCGTTCGATGAACTACATCGCCCGGCACATGGAAGAAAAGTACAAAATCCCCTGGATGGAGTACAACTTCTTCGGCCCTACCAAAATCGCCGAAAGTCTGCGTCGCATCGCCGCGCATTTTGATGACACCATTAAAGAAGGTGCCGAGCGTGTAATTGCCCGTTATGAATCAGAATATCAAGCGGTTATCGACAAATACAAACCCCGCCTGGAAGGCAAACGCGTGATGTTGTACATCGGTGGTTTGCGTCCTCGCCACGTGATCGGTGCGTATGAAGATTTAGGCATGGAAGTGGTCGGTACGGGTTACGAATTTGGCCATAACGACGATTACGACCGTACGATCAAAGAAATGGGCAACTCCACCCTGCTTTATGATGATGTCACAGGCTACGAGTTTGAAGAGTTCGTCAAACGCGTCCAACCTGACTTGATCGGTTCTGGTATTAAAGAGAAATACATTTTCCAAAAAATGGGTGTGCCTTTCCGGCAAATGCACTCCTGGGATT
>CAYUQV010000033.1:0-37789 GCA_964446885.1 uncultured Methylocucumis sp. | reverse complement strand
CCAAGGAAGGCGGCTATATCCATCTCGACGAGATTGACTGGACACCCGAATGGCTAAAAACAGGTGTCGTCATCAAACTGAATACCCACAAGGGGCACTAGAAAAGTGCCTTTCAAGGTCAAACTGTTCAAGCTGGTCGCCACAAACGGCGACATTGACTGGCTCATAACCAATGATCTTGATGACAACCTGACCACGCAGGTCGCCAAAGAGGCGAACGACGTGCGCTGGCAGATCGAGCAGTTCCACCGTGAAATCAAACAGTTGACCGGATCTGAAAAGTGCCAATGCCGTAAGGCACGGTCTCAGCGCAACCATCTTGCCTGCTGCTACGAGGCCTGGATTTCCTTAAAGGTGAAGGCCAAGGAATTCAAAACCACCCTTTACCAAATTAGGAAAAATTTGTTTTACGGCTACCTAAAAGCTGAACTGGATAACCCCAGAATTACGGCTTATTCTGGGGTATAGCGAAAGTCCTAACTGTATGTCGTTGCCGGAAAAACCCGTATTCCGTTTCACTGCATACGGGCTATTTGCTGGCAAACCGTTTTCAAGCAGAGGAGCAAAAAATTTAACTTTCTCTGACCCCAGTTATTTTGACCCCAGTTATTTGCAAAAGCCGGACGTGATTGTGCCGGTGCCGCTCCATAAAAGCCGTTATCGGCAACGCGGCTTTAACCAAGCCTTAGAAATCGCCCGCACGGTCAGCAAGGACATGCAAGTCCCGTTAGATGTGTACAGTTGCCAACGCCAGCACGACACGCCCCAACAAAGCCAATTGCCCGCCAAACAACGCCGGAAAAACCTCAAAAATGCCTTTGCCGTGGTCAGGCCTCTCAACGCGGCCCATGTCGCCATTCTCGATGATGTCATGACCACGGGATCAACCGTACATGAATTAGCGAAGGTTTTGAAAAAAGCCGGAGTGGCGAAGGTGGATGTATGGGTTTGTGCGCGAGCGGTGCGTTAGGCGCGGCGCGGAAGAGTCGGGAGATCTGGAAGCAAGCGCTTCCAGAACGGAAACTTGGGAAAGGGTAATCAAACTATTTCTGCCTAAGCTTCAAAGCCCTTTCAGCCATCAATACCCCTATCACCGTCAGGCTGTCTTTCACTTCGTTGTTGTAAACCATTTCCACAAGTTCGCTGAAATGGATTTTTTTAGTTTCCAGCTCTTCGTTTTCTTCGGGATGGGCTTCACCGAATGACAGGCCTGTTGCCAAAAACACGTACGCTCGTTCGTTGGTGATGGAATTGCTGGTGTGGAATTCGTAAATCATATCCCAATTGTCGGCACTAATGCCCGTTTCTTCGAGCAATTCGCGTTGCGCGGAGGCCAATAAGGTTTCGTCTTTGCTGCCGCCACCTTCGGGGATTTCCCAGCTGTATTCTTGCAACGGGAAGCGGTATTGCCCAACGATGTAAGTGTAGCCTTCATCATCTATCGGAATGATGCCGATGGCCCAATTTTTGAAATCCACTGTGGTGTAAATGCCCGGTGTTCCGGCTGGGGTCAGGACATCGTGGTGGTCTATGCGTATCCACGGGGTTTCGTGAACCATTTTTTCGTTAAGAATTTTCCAAGGGCCGCGTGTGGACATAGTTTTAGCTTATCAGAGGGTTGGGGCACAGCCTGTTCTGCTGTGGTTCGTGGTAAAATAACGGGTTAGTGTTTTTGTGCTTACGGGCTTTTATGACTATCGGCAAACTTTACATCATTTCTGCGCCATCCGGTGCGGGCAAAACCAGTTTGGTCAAACAATTGCGGATGCAAACGTCGCGTTTGGCTGTTTCCGTGTCCCACACCACCCGCGCCATGCGCCCCGGTGAAGTGCACGGGAAGGATTATTATTTCGTGTCCGTTGCCGAGTTTCAAGCCATGTTGACTCAGCAAGCCTTTTTGGAACACGCGCAAGTGTTTGATAATTTTTATGGCACGGCGCAACAGACAGTCCAAGATAACCTCAATCAAGGCTTGGATGTGATCCTAGAAATTGATTGGCAAGGCGCACAGCAAATCAAACGCCTGTTGCCGGACAGTATCGCCATTTTCATCCTGCCGCCGTCGATTGCCGTGCTAGAGCAACGCTTGCGGGGGCGTGGCCAAGATGATGAACCCACTATCGCTCGGCGGATGCGTGATGCCGTCGCGGAAATGAGCCATTACGCGGAATTTGATTATCTGGTGGTCAATGATGATTTTGCTGAGGCTTTGGCGCAATTGCAAAGCATCGTGGTTTGCCAGCGCTTGGGGCGCGAAAGGCAGGCGCTGGAACATCAGGATTTATTGGCTTCTTTGTTGGTTTAAAGCGTTGTTAGGTCAGACCGGACGAAGGGCCTGACGTATTTCTATTACCTTGATGGGCTGCGCTTCGTTTAACCCATCCTACTTTTTTTAAATGTATTACTTATGGCACACACTCCTACAGTCGGTTTTATCAGTTTGGGCTGCCCGAAAGCCTTGGTCGATAGCGAGCGGATTTTGACGCAATTGCGCACCGACGGCTACACCATTTCCCCCACTTACAAAGACGCGGATTTGGTGGTCGTCAACACTTGCGGCTTTATTGATGCGGCGGTCGAAGAATCTTTGGACAGCATCGGTGAAGCCTTGGCGGAAAATGGCCGGGTCATCGTCACGGGCTGCTTGGGCGCACGCGAAGAGGAAATCCGCGCCCGCCACCCGCAAGTCCTAAAAGTGACGGGTGCCCATGCGATTGATGAAGTGGTCGCGTCCGTGCGCGAGCATTTGCCGCCGCGCCATGACCCGTTCACCAGTCTGTTACCGCCCCAAGGCGTGAAGCTGACCCCTGACCATTATGCGTATTTAAAAATTTCCGAAGGCTGCAACCACCGTTGCACGTTTTGCATTATCCCGTCCATGCGCGGCGATTTGGTCAGCCGTCCGGTTGATGATGTGCTATTCGAAGCCGAACGTTTGGCGCAGGCGGGCGTTAAGGAATTGTTGGTGGTTTCACAAGACACCAGTGCCTATGGCTTGGATATGAAATACCAGCCGCGTGATTGGCGGGGACGGGCCGTGCAGACCCGTTTTTATGATTTGGCGCAGGCTTTAGGCGATTTGGGCATTTGGGTGCGGATGCACTATGTTTACCCGTATCCGCATGTCGATGAGGTGATCCCGTTAATGGCCGAAGGCAAGATTTTGCCGTATCTGGACATTCCGTTCCAACATGCCAACAGCCGCATTCTAAAATTGATGAAACGTCCGGCGGCGACGCAAAACAATTTGGAGCGTATCAAGGCATGGCGGTCGGTGTGCCCTGACATTACCTTACGGAGCACGTTTATCGTCGGTTTTCCGGGGGAAACGGAAGCGGAATTTGAAGAGTTATTAGATTTCTTAAGCGAAGCGCAATTGGATAGGGTCGGTTGTTTTGCCTATTCGCCTGTCAAAGGTGCAGCGGCGAATGAATTGCCCGATGCCGTGCCGGAAGAGGTCAAACAAGAGCGGTTGGCGCGTTTTATGGCGCATCAGGCCGAAATCAGCGCAGATCGCCTGCAACGGCGTGTGGGCAGGATAGAAACGGTTTTGGTTGATGAAGTGGTCGAAGAAGGTGCGGTGGCCAGAAGCCGGGCCGATGCGCCGGAAATTGATGGCCAGGTGTTCATTGACGGGGCGACCCATTTGCAGGTCGGTCAATTCGTGCAGGTCGAGCTGGAAGAGGCGGATGATTACGATATGTGGGGACGGTTGGTTTAGCCCTGCATTTTCTTTAGGCAACAAAAAACCCAGCCTTGCGGCTGGGTTTTTTGTTTTACCGGTTTCTACTTACAGTTCGATTGAACTAGAAACTTTTTGTTTGGAGCCATCTGGATCATCCATACAACCGGACAAACCAACAATCATCATTGCCATAGCCAAAAGTGCTAGAATTTTTTTCATAATATTATCCTCCAAAGGGGTTTAACTTATTTTATTTATTGTGCGTCAATGAATGAGAGCACGGGCAATTTATATCATGGCTGATGCACTGATGCAATAATTAAAGTCATCAGGCAAAACTTTCCGGTTATAGCGAATTGATATTATTGGGCAAATCGTAGGAAATCACGTTGTTTGTCCATTTCACAGAACCAATGGTCGTCCAAGGCGCGGCAAAGTTTTTGTGCAATTGGTCATGCACCCAATCACTGGGCGCATTTATTTTTTTCATCTGGATATGAAAGACCGTATTGTTCAGGTTCAGGCCCATTTGGTGTCCCCAGAATGCCGTGACTTTCATGATGAATTTTTGCAGGCGCACATGGTTGATATTGGGCGTGACGGCAATGTTTGCCCACATCGAATGTACCCGCCCCCAATTCGGCGCCAACAGGCGGCCTTGTTCGTTGACGAATGGCAGCCATTGTTCTTGGCCTTGGGCATCGGTATAAGTGATGCCCAAAATATGGTCATAACCTGCAAAATGGTCATGCAAATACAGCGCGTGCGGGGCGATGCCCAATACGGTTTGTGACAACTCCAGCACGGCGTTGCTGCTTTTTGCCAAGGTATCGGTCAACGCACTCTGCTTGGTGTCAATATCCAAGCGGTAAACAATGCCATAGTGGATGGTGCTGTTGAGTTGCAGGATGATGATGGCGATCAGGATGCGCGTTAGTTTCCGGGTGAAGGCTTTAGGTTTGTCCGCTGCCATTTCGACGAAATACCGTTGATACCCCGTATTGTCCGCTAAAGGCTGGACGACTAGGCAATCGGTGTTGCATTCAACCCGGCTGCGGCTATCGGCAATGGCGCGATACCTGTTTTTAGCAAATCCATACAAGCCCGGAAAGCGCAAAATTAGGCCGAAAATGGCCAGCCAGCGCATTTTTAAGCAAATCTGGATATAAGTGTCGACTCCGGCATAAATGCGTTGCTCGCTATCAAGCGCGTATAAATCCGTCAACAAGGTTTTCGGATCAATTGCAGCTATTGCCGGATATTGCGTGGCATGGTCTTGGGCATTTTTAAAATCAATACATTTAAAAACATCAAAATGATTAATAATCAAGACCGTACGGTTGCAGAGCGGACATTGTTTGTCATAAAACACGGTCAGCAAAGGCTCTTTTGCGACCAAGACTCGCCCAATCGCCCGCCAAAAACTAAACGGAACCAATAAGAAATAAAAAACCAGCATCCCCAAGCCAAACGGGTAAATGTTCAGCGACAAGGTGATGCCCAAATGTAAGCCCATCCCTACCAGCAAATACACAACCCGCAAACGGCGGTGCGCGAACAGGAACATAAACGTGAACTGGAACACGATAATGGTGTAACCAATCGCCTTTTCCAGCCACTCGATATTCAACAGCTCAGACATGTCCAAAGCCGACACATAATAGGGCTGGGTTGACGGCAACCAAGAACCTAAGCCGTTGCGCCAATGTTCGGCGAACATTTTATGGATCGCCGAATCGAAATACAGAAACCCTAAGCAAATCAGGACGGGCAGATAGTAAGCCAACACCGTGACGGTTGCTTGCGGATAACGGCTGTAATGGACAAATGGCGAGCTAAGCTTGCGCCTAAGCCTATCCAAGGAAAATACCCGGTCACCCGGCATAAATAGCAGGAAAAAATTCGCACCGAGCATGAACAAATCAAAGCCACCATCAAAATCGCGCTGCATGGGCGTGAAATTGATGAACACCAACCAAAACACATAATTGCACATCAGCGCGGTCTGGTAACGGTAGCCCAGCACAATGCAAGCAGCGACTACGCCCCAAAGGCTTAAAAATAACGGGATGGTAGGAAACTCGACATCTATGAACGGGATAGGGTCGAATATCAGATGATTAAAATACAGCAGGAAAAAGATTTCCTGTAAGGTCACTAGGCCATAAGCCAAACGGAACAGGCCAATACCCGTAGCAGGGACTTGCTTGGCAAGCAGGGAGGTGATTTTGGAAGAGATGAGTTTATACATTTCAACAGTCAGCCGAAAATGTACAAATTGTAAAATAAAACAGCAAACAGTGGGGGAATTCTTTGCTCAAACCATTTTGAACACTAACTGCTTGATTCAAAGGCTTGTTAGGGTTGGCGGCACAAAACGGGCCACCAGAAAAAACTAAGGCCGTCGACGGTCAGGAAGACTGTCGACGGCCTCAAGCGTCAAGGGCTTTACGTAGCGGCCTATTGCTCGTCGTCAGGGTGTGGAGCAAACACCCATTTGATTAAAGCATAAACAGCGGCGATGACGACAACCGCGCCGACCATGCCGGCTGGCTCTTTTAACATTGCAGTGAGATCTAAGATGAACCCCATGGGATGTCCTACCTGTAATTTTTGTGTTTTAGAAATTGCTAACTTGATAGCAAACGGAAGCCACATAATACTTTAGGCATGGTGAAAGTCAAGAGCTAATTGTCTGGCCATAAACTGATTAAACTATAGTACGTATAGGGTTACGAGTTTTTTGCCATGGTTGGCAAGGGCTGTTGGCGAACCATAACCTTGCAAAAAAAATGGTAATAATCCACGTATCCGTAGGCCTGGACAGTGATTCGCCAGGATTGTGAATATAAAGCTCGATAGCAAGTGTGGTATAGTTTACACTTCTTGTTTCACGCAGATTATGTTATGAGGACAAGAAAAATGATAAAAAAATATATTAAAATACTCCCCTTTGCAGCCTTATTAGTGGCGTTTTCAGTTCATGCCGATGTTGCGTTAAAAGACAATTCGGAGATATTGGGAAAATGGAATTTGACCGCTGAAGCCACCAAATTGGATGGCGAGAAAAAAGCGGTGAAAGTTGAATGGAATTTCCTCGCCGATGGCACGTTACAAACAACGGCAACTGACTCGGTGGGCCGTACCAAAGAAATGAAAATAGCCATTAAATATGCGGTTGAAAATGGCGAAATAAAAAAACAGACCAAACCCGGACAAGAAAAATACGAATCCTGCAAGGTGGTCGAAAAAGAGGGTTCGGAAATGATTCTTAAATGTCCGTTCCTATTCTATTTTTTAACTAAAATATAACTTTAAAAAGAAGGGTATAACTATGATTGGCGCTATAGCAATGATCTTTTCGCTTATATGGATCTATCAATCGGCAATAAAAGTGAAATCTGATAAGACATTCATGTGGGTGGGCATTTGTGCGCTCGTGTTCTTGGCTTCACAAGTCATGCTTTACGATGTCAACATCTACCTTGCCGATTTGTTCAATGGCAAAGATGTCAGCACAGAAGGCTATGAACGTGACCTGACCAGTGTTGGCGACCGGAAAAACCAAGAAGGTTTCCAAAGCACAGGCGGGGCGTTCTTTTCATACTTCCTGGAACTGATGCCACCGACTGCCGGTTTCTTGATTTTGGCAGTGATCCGTTTGCAATTCATCACCAAAGCTGGTTATTCAATTGGCAACTTGTTCAGCGGCATCAATGAAATGGTGTCCAGCGCAGCAAAAGACACCATTGAAACCATGAAACAAGGCACTAAAAAATAAACCTTTTAGCCCCTGTTAAAATCCAAAAGCCCAAGTTTTTGCTTGGGCTTTTTTATGAGCGTTACCCTAACACCACAGAAACCACAAAAATGATCACACCCACAAACAACACGGTGAACACAATCCCTGCAATAATATAGGCTTTCATTGACCCTTGGCTAAAATCCTGTTGCCGGTTTGCCTCGCTCTGCACACCAATGTAGGCGGACAAAACGCTTTTTATTATTTGTAATATCGTCGGTTTAGCCATCATCAACTCCGGTCTGTCTGCTTAAAATAATTGTATTTGCCAGCTTTTTGCAGGGACATTATACGCCGCTTCGTCCACCCTCTTGTCAACCGTTATCCGAACATGAAAACAGAACAACTCAAACAGCTCCTATCCCAACGTATCCTATTCCTTGACGGTGCAATGGGCACGATGATCCAAAGCTACAAGCTGGAAGAAAAAGATTATCGGGGGACGCGGTTTGCACAGTGGGACGTGGACTTAAAAGGCAATAATGACTTACTGACCCTGACCCAGCCGGACATCATCAAAGCCATCCACTGCGCGTATTTTGACGCGGGCACGGATATTGTCGAAACCAATACGTTTAACTCGAATAGCATCGGCATGGGCGATTACGGCATGGAAGCCTTAGTGTATGAGCTGAACGTAGAAGGTGCGAAACTGGCGAAGCAAGCCGCCGAAGAATACACGCAAAAAACGCCTGACAAACCGCGTTTTGTCGCAGGTGTACTAGGCCCAACCAGCCGCACCGCCTCCATGTCGCCCGATGTTAACGACCCTGGTTTCCGCAACATTTCGTTTGATGAACTGGTCGTCACGTACACCGAAGCCACCCGTGGCCTGATCGACGGTGGCGCGGACATTATTTTGATCGAAACCATTTTCGACACCCTCAACGCCAAAGCCGCCGCGTTCGCTGTAGAAAACGTTTTCGATACCATCGGTTACAAATTGCCCGTGATGATTTCCGGCACGATTACCGACGCCTCAGGCCGCACTTTATCGGGCCAAACCGTCGCCGCGTTTTGGCATTCGTTGAAACACATCAACCCGATTTCCTTTGGCTTTAACTGCGCATTAGGCGCAAAAGAACTGCGCCAACACATTGAAGAATTATCGACCATCGCCGACACGCATGTCTCCGCGCACCCGAACGCAGGCTTGCCCAACGCTTTCGGTGAATACGACGAATCGCCCGAAGCCATGGCGGCAGAAATCGAAGACTGGGCTGTGAGCGGCTATTTGAACATTATTGGCGGCTGTTGCGGCACGTCGCCCGCGCATATCAAGGCGATTGTCGAAGCCGTACAAAAACATCCGCCGCGCCAAGTGCCTGACTTACCGAAAAAATGCCTGTTGTCAGGTTTGGAAGCCATGTCCATCGCCCCAGACAGCCTGTTCGTCAACGTCGGCGAACGCACCAACGTCACAGGTTCAGCCGCATTTAAAAAACTGATTATCGAAGGCGACTTTGAAAAAGCCCTCGACGTAGCCAGACAACAAGTCGAAAACGGCGCACAAATCATCGACATCAACATGGACGAAGGGATGCTCGAATCCAAAGAAGCGATGGTGCGCTTCTTGATGCTGATTGCCTCCGAACCCGACATCGCCAAAGTGCCGATCATGCTCGACTCCTCGAAATGGGACATCCTCGAAGCGGGCCTCAAGTGCATCCAAGGCAAAGGCATCGTCAACTCCATTTCCATGAAAGAAGGCGAGGAAGCCTTCATCCGCCAAGCCAAATTGGTGAAACGCTATGGCGCAGCGGTCATCGTCATGGCCTTTGACGAAGTGGGTCAAGCCGACACCAAAGAACGCAAAGTCGAAATTTGTACCCGCGCCTATAAAATTTTGGTCGAGCAAATCGGCTTCCCGCCCGAAGACATTATTTTCGACCCCAACATTTTCGCGGTCGCCACAGGCATTGAAGAACACAACAATTACGGTGTGGATTTCATCGAAGCCACCCGCACCATCAAACAAACCCTGCCCCACGCGTTGATTTCCGGCGGCGTGTCCAACGTGTCGTTCTCGTTCCGTGGCAACAATCCCGTGCGCGAAGCCATCCACGCGGTGTTTTTGTACCACGCCATCCAAGCAGGCATGTCGATGGGCATCGTCAACGCCGGACAATTGGCAATTTACGAAGACATTCCGCTGGATTTGCGCGATGCAGTTGAAGACGTAATTTTGAATCGCCATGACGGCAGCGGTACGGAAAAATTATTAGAAATTGCCGAAAAATACCGTGGCGACGGCAGCATCGGTGAAGCCAAACCCGAAGAACAAGAATGGCGCAGTTGGCCTGTCTCCAAGCGTCTGGAACACGCGCTAGTCAAAGGCATCACCGATTTCATCGACGAAGACACCGAAGCCGCGCGTCTGGAAGCCGAACGCCCCTTGCACGTCATCGAAGGCCCGCTGATGGATGGCATGAACGTGGTCGGCGATTTGTTCGGTGCAGGCAAAATGTTCCTGCCGCAAGTGGTCAAATCCGCCCGCGTCATGAAAAAAGCCGTGGCGTATTTAATGCCCTTCATGGAAGCCGACAAAGTAGCGGGCGACCGCCAAACCAACGGCAAAATCCTCATGGCGACTGTCAAAGGTGACGTGCATGACATCGGTAAAAACATCGTCGGCGTAGTTTTGCAATGTAATAACTATGATGTGATCGACTTGGGCGTGATGGTGCCGACCGAAAAAATCCTGCAAACTGCACGACTGGAAAATGTCGATATTATCGGCCTGAGCGGCCTGATTACGCCGTCACTCGATGAAATGGTGCATGTCGCCAAAGAAATGCAGCGGCAAGGCTTCACCATTCCATTAATGATCGGCGGCGCAACCACGTCCCGCGCCCACACAGCGGTGAAAATCGAGCCCAACTACACAGGCACAACCGTTTACGTCACCGACGCATCCCGTGCAGTTGGCGTTGCCAGCAATTTGTTAAGCACTGATTTAAAAGCCGAATTTGTCGCAGGTTTACGCACCGAATACGCAGAAGTGCGCGAACGCCACAAAGGCAAAGAATCGAAAACCAAACAACACAGCATCGAAGCCGCCCGCGCCAACAAATTTAACTGGGGCAACTACCAGCCTGTTAAGCCGAGCTTTTTGGGCGTGAAAGTGATCGATGACGTGAGTTTGGCAACACTCGCCGAATTCATCGACTGGTCGCCGTTCTTCCAAACTTGGGAAATGGCAGGCAGCTACCCGAAAATCCTGCAAGATGAAATCATCGGCACCGAAGCCCGCAAACTGTTCGCCGACGCGCAAGCGATGCTCAAACAAATCATCGCCGAAAACTGGCTAGGCGCAAAAGCTGTGGTCGGCTTCTTCCCCGCCTACAGCGATGAAGACGACGTTGTGTTGTACACCGACGAAAGCCGCAGTGAAGTGCTGGAAACGCTGCATCACCTGCGTCAACAAAACGTCAAAGCCCCAGGCCGCCCGAATTATTGCTTGTCTGATTTTATCGCGCCCAAAACCAGCGGCGTATCGGATTACCTCGGCGGTTTTGCGGTGACGACAGGTATCGGCATCGAAACCAAACTAGCAGAATTTGAAGCCGACCACGACGACTACAGCAGCATCATGCTCAAAGCCTTGGCAGACCGCCTCGCCGAAGCCTTCGCTGAATACCTGCACTTGCGCGTCCGCAAAGACTTCTGGGGCTATGTCGAAGACGAAAACCACGACAATGACCAACTCATCAACGAAGCCTACCAAGGCATCCGCCCCGCCCCCGGTTATCCGGCCTGCCCCGACCATACCGAAAAGGCGAAATTGTTTGCCCTGCTCAATGCGACAGAACACACCACGATAGAACTTACAGAAAGTTTCGCCATGTATCCGGCCTCAGCCGTCAGCGGTTGGTACTTCTCGCATCCTGAATCGCAGTATTTTAATGTTGGGAAAATTGATAAGGATCAATTAAGTGACTATGCTAAGCGGAAAGGTATTGCGGAAGAAGTCGCGGCACGATGGCTGGCGGCGCATTTACATCATTAAAGAATTTATCCTGGGAGAACGACCATGCAAACCGTCCGACAAGTTATCCTCGACGCACCTGAGTTCGTACCAATACCCTTGGAATTTCAGCATCATGCCATCGAATTGACTATCAAGCCTTTGGCAAATGCAGCATTAGCATCGGTAAGCGAAAACCCCGTTTTTCTAATTGCCGATGTTGACCATATCGAAATGCCTTCCAGAGAAGAACGGAATGCCCGCCGTTGAATTCATTGACACCAATATTTTGTAACTTCAACTCCGAAGAGCAAAACCTAAACGGAAAAGATTATGTCGACCGAAGATAAATCTTGTGAGGGAATCTATTTTTTATCCCTGACATTAGAAAATGTCCGCTGCTTTGGCGAAAGCCAAACCTTGGATTTGTCGGATGGTAACGGTAAACCCGCGCAGTGGACAGTGATTCTGGGGAATAACGGGACGGGGAAAACTACATTATTGGAAGTGTTGGCGGAAGGTATAAGAATTTCTGGTTATAACCATAGCCACTTCCGCCGAATTAATACCGACATGTCAAAAATGACATCTGGTTTTGCTTTTAATGCCATAGCCGGATTAATTGATAAAAACAAAAAATTTTTGAGGTTTTACTCAGATACAACCGTTGATGATAAAGGGTCTGAAAGCAAAATTAGAGTACATAGGCCGGATTTTCCAATAACTGAAAATAAGCCTGAAAAATTTTATGGGAAAGCAATTCCAGGAGCAATTTTGCATAAAGTGGGTGATCTACATATTTCAAGTATGCCTATTATATTTCCCTATAGTGCCAGTAGAAGAATAAAAAAAAGCAGTTCTTTTTTATTTCAAAATAGTTTGCATAACGAGCCATCAAATGGACAAGGTGAATTGATTGACGCAGAAGAATGGCTACGAGAAATAGACTATATAGCCAACAAAACTTCAACAATACAAGCCAATTACCAAAAACGATTTCAAATTGTTAAAGAGGTCTTAACTAACTTACTCCCCGAAGTCGAAGCTATCCGTATTACCGACCCTAGCGAAAAACATCCAATACCACAGGTAGAATTCAAAATGCCTGACGGATGGTTGCATTTATCCCAACTTAGCTTAGGTTACCAAACCATGATCGGATGGATGGTCGATTTAGCGGCGCGAATGTTCAACTGGTATCCCAACAGCCCCAACCCCATAGCCGAACCTGCCGTAGTGCTAATTGACGAGATCGATCTGCACCTACATCCCAAATGGCAACGCACCATCATGTCGTATTTGAGTGAACGTTTTATCAACACCCAATTCATCGTCACCGCGCATAGCCCGCTCATCGTACAAGCGGCTGAACAGGCGAATATTGTGGTTTTAAAGCGGCAAGGTGATAGCGTAACGATCCATCAGCAAGAAAAAGACGTGCAAGGCTGGCGTATTGACCAATTATTGACCAGCGACTTGTTCGACTTAGGCAGTGCGCGGTCGCCGTTTTATGAAAACAAATTGGCACAACGTCGGCGGATTTTAAGCAAGCCGGAATTGACTGACGAAGACCAAGTGCAATTGAAAATATTGGAAGCGGAAATAGGCGATTTGCCGACCGCTGAAACCGCCGAAGATATTGCCGCGATGGACATCATCCGCCGTGCCGCAGAATTACTGAAAACATCGGCATGATTTTTATCCAACGCACCAATGAACCTGAGGTTTTAAAAACCACAGGCCAAGCCGAACAATTGGCTTTGTGCGCCCAATTCGAGCAGGGCAACTATGATTTTGATTTTAAAAGCAGCATTTATGGGCATAACGCCGTAAAAACGGTTTTACGCACCATGCAACATGATAAATGCTGTTTTTGTGAGGCTAAAATCACCCATATCAGTTATGGCGATGTTGAACATTACCGACCTAAAGGCGGGCATCAACAGAATGAATCAGACAAACTCACCAAGCCCGGTTATTACTGGCTGGCCTACACTTGGAGCAACCTGTTGTTTTGCTGTAGCTTGTGCAACCAGCAACATAAGAAAAATCTGTTCCCGCTAAAAAATCCTGCCAGCCGTGCGCGTAGCCATCATGATGATGTGGCAGCGGAAGAGCCTTTTTTGATAAATCCATCGGTATTAAATCCCCAAGATTACATTGGTTTTCGGAATGAAATCCCGTATCCCATAGACAACCATGTTTATGGGAAAACGACTATTGCCGTGTTGGGCTTGGATAGGGAAACCTTAAATGAAACCCGACGTAGCAAATTGGCTTTAATCAAAAATTTGCTGGATTTCATTGCAGTTGCCGCTGAACAACCCGAAAACCATGAATTACAGCAACTTGCCGAGCAAACTAAGCAGAACTTAAAACAACAAACTGCATTAACAGCGGAATTTTCCGCAATGGTCAGCGCATTCATTTCTGACAAACTCACTTTATAGCTTTTTCCTCAACGTCTTTTCTTATCATCTAATTAAAATACAGTAGCCGGGCTAGTTTCTTATGTTCCTTGATCTCTCAATTGACGCCAACATTCTAGGCACTAGGTCTATTTCAGCAAAACCATCATCAATCCTTGCCTATTGATGGCCTGCCGAAAATTTACGGGCATAAAAAAAGGCCGCATTGCGCGGCCTTTCTTGTGGTGCGGGTTTAAAACCGGACGGGCTTATTTGCCGTTGATTTTAAAACCAGTGATTTTGACCAAATCATCTGTGAAATAGTCATCATTTTTACCGCAGTTGCTGCCGTCCACACAAGCGCTGTCGCTGCTGTGTTGAATATGGACATAGGCGGTTTTACCGTCGCCAGTAAATTCAAAACCAGTCGGTTCAGCACTGCTGTCACGGACGGTCAAAATTTTCACGCAACCGTCAGTTTTGATGTCACGGTCTTTGCCGTCACGCAAACAGGCCCATACGTCACCAAATGGATGGTCTTCGATCACGTACATGTTGCCAGTGACAGGTTGGAAGGCCAAGTTGTCCGGTTGGTTCAGGTCGGTGTCGCCTTCAACGGCACGGTTGGCGGTGGCTACGGCAAAGCCTTTGGTTTCAGCCGTATCGGTCAGATACGTCAGGCCATAACCGTTGACTGCCGGGTTGGTGATGGTCATTTCGCCGTTGCCAACCGGATTGGTGTCAATCAAGCAGACCACTTCGCCGTAGTTTTTGGCATTTTCGTTACCGGTGTTAGTCCAGCAAAATTTTACGCCAGCATCCGTGTATAAAGGGTCAAAATGACCATCTTCTGGACGGTAAAAACCAGTCGCTGAGTTGGCATCAGCGGAAGTGCGCAAGTTGTTGGTATCGACTTTCACCCAAGCGCCTTGGCCGATTTCACAGCCTTGGCCAAATTGTGGGAAGCTGCTGCTAGTTTTTTCTGTGCAAGACGCTTGGTAAGCGTAGATGCTACCGGAAACTAATGGGGATTGGGTTAATGCCGTGACAGCTGAACCATCCCAAGGAGTGCTTGGGATGAATTTAAAAATGCTGCCGCCGTCAGTATTAGTGCCGCCTGCACCTGGGCGTAGTTCGTCACCATAATAAACAACACCTTGTTTGTTCAAATCCAAGCCTTCCCAGGCCAGTTTGCCAACCGCGCCACGGAATTCAACTTGGCCACTGACAGGGTTGCCAGAGGTATCGACGGTTGCGCTTTCGCCACGGGCGACCAAGGTTTGGTCAACGGTTGCCAATGGGTTTAAGATTTCATACAAACCGCCATCATCTTCCTCTTCAGTGGCGACGATGGTGTTCCAAGGCGTACGGCGTATGCCATCGCAACCGCTCATGCCACGCAGGATGGTTTTGACTTCGCCTGTTTTCAGGTTGATGGTTTGCACGGAAGGGGTCAATTTGGGTTGGCCGCTTGGGAACGTGCCAACTACGGCATTGCTGGCTTCGATACAAGTAACGCTGTGGGTTGGGTTGGTGTCACTAGGCCAAAAAGCCATCATGTCAGAGTTGTTGGCGGCTTTACGGGTGACAATTTCAGCGGTCAGGCCGGATGCCACTTTGACTAAATCTTTTGCAGATTGCCCAGGTGTACGGGCTACGGAAACGGTTTCAGAGCTGTTTAATGGTTTGACAACACCAAAAAATTTGAAAGATTGCGCTTTCAACAGGTTTTGCGCTTCCAGGCCAAAATCGTTAGCGGCAACGGCAACACCGGAAACACTCAGGCTTATCGCCAATGCGAGCAAGTTTTTGTTCATGTGGTGACCTCTTGATAATAATTATGGTGACGACTACAGTAATGCCCTAAGGCGGATGTTACTTTATAGCGTTACAATGACAATTTCGTGAAACCGATGCCTTTAACCACTTTGTGATATTACATGCCTGAACTCCCCGAAGTTGAAACCACCCGCCGTGGCATTGCGCCGCATATCGAAGGCCGTACGGTTAGCCATGTGCAAGTCCGTGATGGCCGTTTGCGGTGGCCTGTGCCTGCGGATTTGCCGGACATTTTGCAGGGTCAGGTGATCGCTTCGGTGGCGCGTCGGGGCAAGTATTTGTTGTTGGATACCCAAACCGGAACCTTACTGGTGCATTTGGGCATGTCGGGCAGTTTGCGGATTATCAATGACCAGCAGGCACCCGGTAAGCATGACCATATTGATGTAGTGTTTGATGACGGGGCGGTATTGCGCTTTAACGATCCGCGCCGCTTTGGCGCGATGTTATGGACAGATCAGGATGCACACACCCATCCCTTGTTAAAGGATTTAGGCCCGGAGCCGTTATTGGCTGATTTTTCTGGTGAGTTGCTGTACCGCAAATCCCGGCAGCGTAAAGTGCCTGTCAAAACCTTTATTATGGATAGCCATGTGGTGGTGGGTGTGGGGAACATTTATGCCAATGAGGCATTGTTTACGGCGGGGATATTGCCGACCCGGCACGCAGGCAATATTGCCTTGGCCCGGTACGAAAAATTGGCCGGGTGCATCCGGGCCGTGTTGGAATATGCGATAGGGCAGGGCGGTACGACCTTGCGCAATTTTGTCAATGAAACGGGCAAGCCCGGTTATTTTAAACAACAGCTGAAAGTGTATGGGCGGGCGGGGTTGCCGTGTGTGCAATGTGGCGCGGCTTTGACGGAAATACGCTTGGCTAACCGCACCACGGTGTTTTGTAAAACTTGCCAGCGTTAGGGCCGTTTTTTTCAGACAAACGCCTTATAAATCTATATGATATGGCGTTTTTTACTGACCCAATAGGTTTTATCATGCAAGTTGCTGACAATACGGCTGTTTCTATCCACTATACCTTGACCAATGATGAAGGTGAAGTGATTGACAGTTCGGCAGGCGCGGAGCCATTAGTGTATTTACACGGTGGCGGCAATATCATTTCTGGCTTAGAGCAAGCGTTGCATGGCAAAGCCAGCGGCGACAAATTTAATGTCCGTATCGCCGCTGCTGATGCGTATGGCGAATTCATGGAAGACCGTGTACAAGTCATTTCGCGTTCTATGTTTGAAGGCGTGGATGAGCTGGAAGTGGGTATGCAATTCCACGCGGATGTCAGCGACGGCCCTGGTATTGTCACTATTGTCAACATTGAAGGCGATGATGTCACGATTGACGGCAACCATCCTTTGGCTGGCATGGCGTTGACGTTTGATGTGGAAGTGGTTGAAGTGCGTGAAGCGTCACGCGATGAAATGGCTCACGGCCATGTCCATGGTGCTGGTTGTAACCATTGATCGTTGGCATCGGGCCGCAAACCTGCGGCCCGATCGTTTATTTATAGGCCTAACGGATTATCCGGGTCTACCCCTTTCATAAACGGCAGCCGTCTGTCTTGGTCGGTGAGCTGGTAAATTTTCCCCAACCAATTGTTGAACACGGCTTTGGCCGTATCGCGCCACGTATTGTCCAAATGCTCCAACACCAAGTGTTCAGGGAAACTGTCTAGCTTTTCTGCGGTGTTGCGCACGGCGCGGACATGTTGTTCATAGTCATTAAAAATCGCCCGCACGATTTTGTTGAAATAATTTTCAGGGAACGGCGGATAGTCGTCAATTTCCCCCCGGTAAAAGCGCATCACTTCGCGTTTGTATTCTTTTAACAGGCTAATGTCATCGTATTCCGGGTGACCCTGGAAAAATACGGTACGGAAACCGTCTTCGCTGACTGCCAAATGCACCCCGGCGGTTGCGCTCGCCGCCAACACCTTAAGGCCTTTGGCTTCCATGTCACTTTGGAAGATTTCATTAAACCGCGAATGCGGCACGTCAAAACGGGTGTTGATTTCTGCGACCAAGGGATGGCTGCGGTCAATGACTTTATGGGCAAATACGCCCCAACGTTTGGCGGGCAAGCGCGTCCTGGCGATGCCATAGCGGTATTGGATGACGGCGTGGGTTGCCAAACACGAACACAGCACCGAGGCGACATTTTCCCGCGCCCACGAAAACACCTCCGTCAACGGCTCCCAGAATTCTTCTTCCGGCAAACTGGGACGGGTCACGTTCGCGCCGCTGATGATCAGCGCGTCCAAACCATCCTGCTTGATCTTGTCAAAGGATTCATAATAACGGTCGATATGCGCCTGGGTTTCCGGGCTGCGTTTTAGGCCATCAATCGTAAATGGATGGATATGGAACTGCACGATCTGGTTACACGCGCCCACTAACCGGAAAAACTGCCGCTCCGTTGCTTCCAAGGCGGCATCCGGCATCATATTCAGCAGGCCTATGTGCATTTCGCGGATGTCCTGATGTTTGGCGCGTTCGGCATCAACGATTTCTTCGCCTTCTTCGCGCAAGCGTTGGAAAGTGGGTAGGTCTGTGTGTGCAACTAAGGGCATGTAAGCGGTACTCGATTTTTCTTATTGTTGTTTGGCAATCGCATCGGCAATCAAACGGATAAAGTCATCTTCCGTTTTGATGGTGGCGACATCATTGGCGTCAACGGTGTAACCATATTGGCTGGCAATGGCTTCATAACGCGGCACTCTGGATTTGAACAATTCGGGGAACACCCACGAAACAAATTCATCTGGCGGCATGGCGTTGGTGTTCGCGTAATTGCGCAAGGCCAAAAATTCGGCGAGTTTTTCGTCCAAAAACGCTTCCCGGTAATATAAAGGCTTAGGATCGGATTTGGCGCGTTCGATAATGGTTTGCTCAAGGCTGGCCGGAATCTTGATATAAACGATAAGGGTGTGTTTCGCCAGCGTTTCCAGCACTTCGGGGCTGTCCAATTCGCAGACGCTGCCGCCTGCGTCATTGATGAAATGTTTGTAGCCGTAGATGTCTTCGGCTTTGTGGATGAATTCCGGCACATCGTTCATCGCCGCAATTTCGGCTTGGTGGTGCAGCTTTTGGCGGCGTTTGAATTCGGCCAAGGACAATCCGCCCAATTCGGGGTTGCCGAGTTTGCCCAAAAAGCTCGACACCGCCGAGAGGTTATCAACGGTGATTTTGCTGTTCATATATAAAGAATCAGACCGTAACAAATCACGCAAGAACGGCACGCTCATGGCTTGGCGTTTGATGTTGTCTAGGATCGGTTCTTCCAAATATTTGGTGCCGATCCGGTAGTCGCCGGAGTAATGGAACCATTTGGTTTTTGGCAGTTTATTAGCCAGCGTGGTCTTGCCGGCACCGGACATCGCCAATAAGGTGATGCTTTTCGACTGCCAGTCCAAGAATTCCTGTGGAAGCATTTTCATCTGAGTGTGTCCCCGTTAATCCAAATAGTCTTCAATATCCATATCATCGGGGTTAGGCCGATGGGCATCGGTGTCGGTATAGCCCAAGTCGTCCGTTTCCAGCTCATCGTAGGGGGCGCTCCAATCTTCGGGGTCTTCGATGTAATCGAAGGTTGAGTTATACCAACTGTCATGATCGTATTCGCCTATGTCACCGTTAAGGTATTGCACTTCAATGGAGTCGTCCTTATCTTCGACATTGACGACCTTAAAAGTCAGGTTGTTTTCCAGGTCTTTGTACCAACTACCAATAATGGGGTCTGCTACAGTGGTCATATTGATTACCTCAAGCTATTTTTGTGTGGTTGCCGCCGCCGATTAGCGGGAGCTATGGCAATATTATGAGTATGGCTCAAGAAATTACCAATAAATTTTCGTCAATATGCACTTTTCGGGTGCATTGGTTAGGATTGGGCTAAAAATAACGTCCCTAATTGTCATTGCTGAAATCGTAAAGACCTGCCAGGTCTTAAATCGGGACGTTAATATTGACCCTATCCTTAGCCTTCACGGCTTGCCAAAAAAATAGCCAGGGAGGGGCTTGATGGATGGTGTGCCATTTAAGAGGCTTGTATTAAACGTTTTTGAACCTATATTGTCTATCGCGCCTGTTTTATCCTCTAACCTATTTGGGACTTTATGATATGAAATCACGCTTGTTATTATTATCCCTGTTGCCGTTGTTTTTAGGGCTGTCATCTGCCAGCCATTCTGCGTTGCCGATGTTTGTAGAAGGCCAAGCCGTGCCGTCTCTGGCACCGATGCTAGAGCGCAGTATGCCGGCGGTGGTCAATATTTCAACCGCCACCAATATCGAAGTTAGCCAAAACCCGCTGCTTCAAGACCCATTTTTCCGGCATTTTTATAATTTGCCCAACCAACCACGCCGCCAACAACAGCAAAAAAATAGCTTGGGTTCAGGCGTGATTATCGACAGCCGCCAAGGCTTGGTGCTGACCAATAACCACGTCATTGATAAAGCCGACAAAATCACCGTCACGCTCAATGACGGACGGCAATTGAATGCCGAACTGGTCGGTTCTGACCCGGAAGCTGATATAGCGGTTATCCGCATCCCGGCTGACCGCCTGACGGAATTGCCGATAGCCGATTCCAGCGGGCTAAGGGTGGGTGATTTTGTCGTTGCGATTGGCAACCCGTTTGGTTTGGGGCAAACCGTCACCTCCGGTATCATCAGTGCCTTAGGCCGTTCTGGCTTGGGCATTGAAGGCTACGAAGACTTCATCCAAACCGACGCGTCAATCAACCCCGGTAATTCCGGCGGTGCTTTGGTGAATTTACGCGGTGAATTTGTCGGCATGAACACCGCGATTTTGGCTCCGAATGGCGGTAATGTCGGGATTGGTTTCGCCATTCCTGCCAATATGGCCATGTCGATAAAAGAATCTTTAGTCAAACATGGCGAAGTGCGGCGGGGTTTGTTGGGCGTGACTTCGCAAGATTTGACCCCCGAATTGATTAATGCCTTTAACCTTGAAAACAAGCACGGTGCGGTCATCAGCCGCATCGAAAGCGGATCGCCCGCCGAAGAAGCCGGGCTGGAGCCGGGTGACATTATCGTTTCAGCGAATGGCCGCCCAGTTAAAGACAGCCATGACATCCGTAATATTATCGGTTTGCTGCAAATCGGCGATAATGTCGATATTGAGTATTATCACGGTAACGAGAAAAAGCGCACGACCGCTACGATAGGCAAACCGGAACGCCCACAATTGGCGGGTGAAAAGCTGCACCGCAAACTGCGTGGCACGATCTTAAGCTCCACCGATAAAAACCAAATCGAAGGCGTGTTGATTGAAAAGCTGGACACCTCCTCAGAAGTCTGGCGCATCGGTTTGCGGCCCGGCGATGTGATCGTGTCCGCCAACCGTTACCGTATCCGCAATTTGGACGAGCTGAAACAAGTGGTCAATCCGGGCGGGCCGTTGCTGATTAATATCCAACGTGGGCAGGAAGGGTTCTTTGTGGTGTTGCAGTAAAGGACATTGTGGAAATTAACGGCTGCGGGTTCTTGCTATTATCAACGTGGGGTACTAGTAAGGAGCCACAGTCGTGTTTTTTTATAAATAGTTGAAGGCTCAACCAAATGGACAATTGGAATGCTGTCGGTGTTGTAGTAGAAGGCGAACGCATCAATATCGGCGGGGTTAATCCATGGAATCACGAATGGAAATCAACTGGGCAAGAACCAATTCAACTTCCGCATCCTACCTATCCTGCTCAAATGCATACAATGGACATATATCAAATTGAAACTGCGGAGAGAAACATACTGTTTGCAACTGGTGAGTTATCGGCAAACGTATGGGGGTTTTATGTGCCTGCCTAACACTGCGCTCAAGCGTGGCTGCGCGAATAAACCCTCGCGCAGCCCCTTAACTTTACAATCCTTTATATCGACATGAACCCCGAAAAACACTTCATCCCGCTAAACATCGCCATCCTGACCATTTCCGACACCCGCACGGAGGCCGATGACACCTCCGGCAAGATTTTAGTGGAACTGGCCACCGCCGCCGGGCATAGTATCGCCGAGAAAAAGATTGTCCCGGACAATATCTACCAAATCCGCGCTGCCGTTTCCAATTGGCTGGTGGATGATGCGGTGAATGTGGTCATCAGCACGGGCGGGACGGGCGTGACGGGGCGTGATGGCACCCCGGAAGCGGTATTGCCGTTGTTGGATAAAGTGCTGGACGGTTTTGGCGAAATTTTTAGGATGGTGTCATATCAGGACATCAAGACCTCGACCATCCAATCACGGGCGATTGCCGGGGTGGCGAACGGCACGTATATTTTTTGCCTGCCCGGCTCTTCCGGTGCGTGCCGCACAGCCTGGGACAGTTTGATCAAAGACCAGCTTGACCATCGCACCCGCCCGTGCAATTTGGTGCAACTCATGCCCCGTTTAAAGGAAAAATAATGTTTTTGTTTTTAGGCGCAGTGTGCGCGTTTCTGGGGGTCGGTTTTGGGGCGTTTGGGGCACATGGCTTAAAAGCCGTGATCAGCCCTGAGATGCTTGCCGTTTATCAAACAGGTGTCAGTTACCATATGTGGCACGCGCTAGGCTTGCTTGGCATTGGCTTATTACGCCAACATAACTCTGCTTCCAAGTTATTGCTCTGGTCTGGCAGCTTAATGGCAGTTGGCATTTTGCTATTTTCGGGTAGCTTATATGTATTGGCTATCACAGACGAAAAAGCATTGGGCATGATAACCCCGTTTGGCGGCGTTTGCTTTTTGGCCGCGTGGGCTTTGCTTGCCGTCTTTGCACTCAAAAAACCCCAAGAATCCCTTTCAGTAGCCCCCAAGAAAAACAGCAGGTATCACTAATGCGCGACGCAAGCCCCCAAACCACTTACTTAAAAGATTACACGGTTCCCGAATACCTGATCCACAGCGTCGAATTGAATTTTGTCCTACATGAAGAACGCACCCAAGTCACCTCACGCCTGACCTTAAGCCGCAATCCTGAGAGCGTGTCAATGGACACGGCCTTGGTGTTGGCCGGGGAAAACCTGGCCTTGCAACGCATTGTATTGAATGATGATAAAGAATTGATTGATAAGGATTATCTGCAAACCACCGATAACCTGACGATTTTCAACGTGCCGCAACAACAGCCGTTCACGCTGACCATAGAAAACACGATCAACCCCAAAATTAACACCGCCTTGGAAGGTTTGTACTTGTCTAATGGCATGTTATGCACCCAATGCGAAGCGGAAGGTTTCCGCAAAATCACCTATTTCCTTGACCGCCCCGACGTGATGGCGAAATTCACCACCACCTTGGTCGCCGATAAAACCCGCTCTCCGGTGTTGCTATCTAACGGCAATAAAATTGCTCAAGGCGAATTGCCCGGCAACCAACATTGGGTGACGTGGGAAGACCCGTTCAGCAAACCGTGTTATTTGTTTGCCTTGGTCGCCGGGCAATTGGAGTGTTTGGAAGATACTTTCACCACACAGTCAGGCCGCGACATCAGTTTGCAGATTTTTGTCGAGCCGCATGATTTGGACAAATGCGCCCACGCCATGCAGTCGCTGAAAAACGCCATGCGCTGGGATGAAGAGGTTTATGGCTGTGAATATGATTTGGATTTGTACATGATTGTCGCCGTCAGCCATTTCAATTCGGGCGCAATGGAAAACAAAGGCCTGAACATTTTCAACACCAAATTTGTATTGGCCCGCCCCGATACCGCCACCGATTCCGACTACGAACATATCGAAGGCGTGATTGCCCACGAATATTTCCATAACTGGACAGGCAACCGCATCACTTGCCGCGATTGGTTCCAGCTGAGCTTGAAAGAAGGCTTCACGGTGTTCCGTGACCAAGAATTTACTGGCGACCGCACCTCCAAAGCCGTCAAACGCATTGAAGATGTCAATATGCTTCGCACCCGCCAATTCGCCGAAGATGCCGGCCCCTTGGCGCACCCGATCCGCCCCGATGCTTACATCGAAATCAACAATTTCTACACCTTGACCGTGTACGAAAAAGGCGCGGAAGTGGTGCGGATGATCCGCACCTTACTGGGCGAAGACCGTTTCCGTAAAGGCAGTGATTTATATTTTGCCCGCCACGATGGTCAAGCGGTAACGTGCGAAGATTTTATCAAGGCGATGGAAGATGCCAATGGCGCGGATTTGACGCAATTTCGCCGCTGGTACAGCCAAGCCGGAACGCCTGTATTGACCGTAAAGCACAGTTACAATGCCACGGCGCAAACCTTGACGCTGAACATCAAACAACATTGCCCGCCGACACCCGGCCAAGCCGTGAAAGAACCGCTGCATATTCCGGTTAAAGTCGGTCTGATTTATCCCGATGGTTCTGTTGCACCGTGCCAATTGCAGGGCGGCGCATCTGCCGATGAAGTCATTTTGCAATTGACCGAAGCCGAGCAAGATTTTGTTTTCACAGGCTTAACTGCAAAACCCGGCATTTCCGTGTTGCGCGGATTTTCTGCACCTGTGAAATTGGTCATGGAACGGAGCTTAGAAGAGCTGGCGTTTTTGTTAAGCCATGACAGCGACACCTTTAATCGCTGGGAAGCGGGCCAACAATTGGTCGGGCAAGTCATCACCGGACTGATTGCGGATGTCCAAAACAACCGTGAACTGCGCCTAGACCCGATCATCATTGAAGCGTTTAGGCAAGTGTTGGCCCAGCCTTGGGACGATTTGTCGTATTTTTCATTATTGTTGAGCTTGCCATCGGAAACTTATCTGGCCGAACAAATGCAAGTGATCGATGTGGTCGCCATCCACAAAGCCCGTGAATTCGTCAAACTGACGCTGGCGGAGAACCTGCAAAATGCCTTGCAAACCTTGTATCTGAACAATCACCGTGATGAATCAGGCCTGTTTGATGCGGGCGCAATTGGTCGCCGCCGCATCAAAAACACTTGCTTGGGCTACCTATGCAGCTTGAATGACATGGCGATCAAAAACTGGGCGCACCAACAATTTAAGACCGCCAAAAATATGACCGACCAAATGGCGGCCTTGAGCGTGATGGTCAACAATCCGCATTACGCCCGTAAGCAAAGCTTGGATGATTTTTACCAACAATGGCAACACGAAGCCTTGGTGATAGACAAATGGTTCGCTTTGCAAGCCTCCAGTCCAACGCCGGACACTTTCGCCACTGTCCAAGCCTTGATGGCTCATCCGGCCTTTGATTTGGGTTCACCCAACCGGGTGCGGGCCTTGATCGGTGCGTTCAGCCAAGCCAACCCGCTGCATTTCCATGCCGCCAATGGCCAAGGCTACCAATTTTTGGCCGACCAAATCATCGCCCTTAACACGCTCAATCCGCAGGTCGCCTCACGTATGATTAGTGCCTTGACCGCTTGGCGCCGCTACGACCCAGGCCGCCAAGCCCTAATGATTGCGCAATTGGAGCGGATTATGTCCACTAATGACATTTCTAAAGATGTTTATGAGATAGCCAGCAAAAGCTTGGCTTAGGCTATTGCTGGATACGCGATGACATAAGCCTCAATGTGGCTATAAAAATCCGGCTTAAGGATGTTTGCCTATACCGAACATCCTTTTCAAAGCTGCCGATTTAAGCCACGACTAATAATAGGGAGAATCGGTTATGAACTGCACACAAGAAAACCTGAACGGCTGCCAAGTCGTGTCCATTCATGATGAGCGGATAGACGCACATAACTCGGCGGATTTGAAAGCGATGTTATTGCAGCTGATCGAAAGCCATAACGAGCCGATTATCGTACAGCTTGGGCAGGTACGATTTATCGACAGCTCCGGGTTGGGCGCGTTGTTATCCGGGCATAAACAAGCGGTTGCCAAATCCAGCCGCTTAGTGCTGGTGAATATCCAGCAACCCGTCTTGGCGATGTTTGAAATCACGCGCCTGAACCGGGTGTTTGAGATTTGCGCCGACCTTAACGAAGTGTTTGCCACCCAAGCCTAGGCCACTGCCATGAGCCCTGCCATCATACAAGTCGATGTCATTATCCCCACCCAAACCCGCTACTTGGATTTGATCGGCAGCATCGGCGAGCGCATCGCCAAAGAGCTGGACGATTATGCGGGCGA
Organism: uncultured Methylocucumis sp.; assembly: GCA_964446885.1. Taxonomy (GTDB): domain Bacteria; phylum Pseudomonadota; class Gammaproteobacteria; order Methylococcales; family Methylomonadaceae; genus Methylovulum. The sequence continues at coordinate 12,006 of CAYUQV010000033.1, read as the reverse complement.
TAAGGATGCCCTGGCCTACCATCTCAATTTGGTGCTGACGGAAGCGACCGCCAACGCCATCAAACACGCCCAAGACAATCCCAGTAAAGACACGGTGCGCATCTGCATCCACATTGAAGACAAGCAACTGACCATCCGGGTGTACGACCACGGCCAGGGCTTTGATTTGGACACTGTGCCTGTGCCTGACTTTGAAAATCCGCAAGATCACGGCATGGGCTTGTTTTTTATCAGGACGTTTATGGATTCCGTGACGTACACCCGCCACGGTGACGGCAATGTATTAGAAATCATCAAATACTTATGAACACGCGATGGCAACAACAATTCTCCCGATTGGCGACACGCGCCGTAGGTGAAAGCGCGGCGGCAAAACTGCACGGACACTATCAAACGCTGTTCAGCGGTGAATACCAAGCCTTGGTGTCGCCCCGTTACGCGTTACAAGACTGTTTGCATCTGGAAAAATTGGCAGGTACGGACGCGCAAAGCGTCAGCCTGTTGCGCCCGTGCCAAGGCGTGGCGGATTTTCGGCTTCATTTTTACAGCCAACAAGAGCGGTTTTTGGATGAATACATCCCGCTGTTAGAAAACCTCAGCTTGCGGGTGATGGATCAGGTGCAGTTCCGGGTCGCGCTGGCCGATAAGCTGTGTTTCATCAAAAGCTTTACCGTCAAACCTGCGAAAACCCAGCCCATCCTGCTGGCAAATTTGCGCCCTGTCTTGCTGGCGGCTTTGCAGGCGGTGATGGATGGTAAAGTTGAAAATGATCCGCTCAACAAATTGTGTGTGCTGGCGGGTTTGGCTTGGCAAGAGGTTGATTTACTTAGGGCGTACCGGAATTATTTTTTGCAGCTCGACCACCGTACCAGCCGGATCAGTGTCCATCATGCCTTAATCACCTATCCGGCAGTGGCACAAGGTTTGTGCCGTTATTTTGCGGCCCGTTTCCGGCCAGACCCACAGTGGCACGATGCCCTACAGCGCGAAGAGCAAGCCTTGTTCCCGTTGCGCCTGCAATTGCTGGAGAGCCTGAAAGAGGTTGCCGACATGAACGCCGACCGGATATTGCGGACGCTGTTCAACCTCATGGACGCGACCATGCGCAGCAATTTTTATGTGCGCCGGGAGTTAATCGATTACTTTATTGCTTTTAAAATTAATAGCCTGGGTGTCATCGACATGCCCATGCCCAAACCGCAGGCGGAAATTTATGTCCACGCCGCCGATATGGAAGGTATCCATTTACGCGGCGGCAAAATCTCACGCGGCGGCATCCGTTGGTCAGACCGCCCCGATGATTTCCGCACCGAAATTTTGGGGCTGATGCAAACCCAAATCAGCAAAAACGCGCTGATTATCCCAACCGGGGCGAAAGGTGGGTTTATCGTCAAAAACACGGGTGGCCACTTGGATTTTCGCGCCGCTGGCAAACAGGCGTATCTCAAACTGATGCACGGCTTGTTGGATTTGACCGACAACTTAATTGACGGGCAACCCGTCACGCCTGCGCAGTTGGTGGTGTATGACGATCCCGACCCCTACTTGGTGGTGGCGGCTGACAAAGGCACGGCGGCATTTTCGGACATTGCCAACGGTGTTGCCGGCGAATATCAATTTTGGCTAGGCGATGCGTTCGCCAGCGGTGGTTCGTATGGTTATGACCACAAGGCTCTGGGCATCACGGCACGAGGCGCGTGGGAATGCGTGAAACGGCATTTTCGGGAAATTGGCAAAGACATCCAACAGCAAGCCTTTAGCGTGGTCGGCATCGGCAGTATGGACGGCGACGTGTTCGGCAACGGCATGTTATTGTCACCACACATCCAATTACGGGCGGCATTCAGCGGCCAGCACATTTTCATCGACCCGAACCCGCCCACCGATGGCCGTGCGTTTGCCGAACGCCAACGCCTGTTCCGTTTGCCCGGCTCCAGTTGGAACGATTACGCCCGTGAATTGATTTCCGAAGGCGGCGGCGTGTATGCCCGTGCCGACAAAGACATTGCCATTTCCCCGCAAGTCAAAGCTTGGCTGGGGGTGCGCTATAAATCTTTGGACGGTGAAACCTTGATCCGCGCCTTGCTGGCCGCTCCGGTGGATTTGTTGTGGTTGGGCGGTATCGGCACTTACGTCAAGGCCAGCGACGAAAAACACGAAGAAGTCGGCGACCGCAGCAACGATAATGTCCGTATCAACGCCAACGAATTGCAGGCCACGATTGTCGGTGAAGGTGCGAATTTGGGCTTCACGCAAAAGGCGCGGATAGAATTTGCCTTGCAAGGCGGGCGCATCAACACCGATGCCGTGGACAATTCGGCGGGCGTGGACACCTCCGACCACGAAGTGAATTTGAAAATCCTGCTCACCGGTTTGCAGAAACAAGCCGTCATCGCGGATTACCAAGCCTTGTTCACGGATATGACCGATGCGGTGTGCCAGTTGGTGCTCGCCAACAATATCGCCCAAAGCCTGTGCCTGTCCTTGGAACAACGCCGTAACCCCGGCCAAACCGAGGCGTTTTTGCAATTGGCCGAACGCCTGGAAGCGGCAGGCTTTTTGGATAAGGCCGTGGAATCCTTTCCCGGTAACAAAGCCATTTTGGCCCGGCCTGGGCAAGGGTTGACGCGCCCGGAATTCGCGGTGCTGCTCGCGGCCAGTAAACGCTACCTAACCGCGCAGCTCGAATACCAAGCCGATTTATTGCATGATGAATGCTGTGGCGGTTATTTGCAGGATTATTTTCCCGCGTTGATGGGCGATTATCAGACCCACTTTAGTAGCCATCCGCTGGCAAAAGAAATCAAGGCCACGATGATTAGCAACAAAATCATCAACCAAGCCGGTTGTGGCTTTTTGAACCTCGCCGCCGAAGCCGATAATCTGTTGGATACGGTCAGTTGTTACCTGAGTTTTGACCAGATTTTTGACGGCGACAACCTCCGCCGGGAATTGGCGGCTTTAGACAACCAGATTGCCGCCGACAGCCAATACGAATGTTGGCTGCAATTGGAACAAACCCTATTGACGGCCTGCCGATGGACATTGGCGCACGGTGCGGCGTTGCGCCCAGATGCCATGACCTTAGCGGCTTATCGCCAGTATTTGACGGATTACCGCGAAGTCATCAAACAACGGCCTGAGCCGCTTTACACCGAGACTTGCCTCCGTTTCCAACAAGCCGGGGTTCCGGTTGGTTTGGCGGACAGTGTGGCGGTGTTGGCGTGTTTGGAAGACTTTGCGTTTTTGGTGTCACTGGCAGGCGAGAGCTATAAAATCGCCACCATTTGGGAGCTGTACCAAGCCGTCAATGAATGTTTGGGATTGGATAAAGTGCAAACCAACTTAGCCAACGCGCCGTTGCGCACGGTTTGGGAACACACCGTCGCCAATGGCTTGAAAGCTGATTTTAAACAGGCCGCCGGAAAAATCATCAGGCAAATGCTGGTCAGCCGGATTTATTCATGCGCCGACTATTTTGCCATGACATCGGCCAATGCCGCCTTGGCGAACTATCGGCGGATTTATCAGGAAGCCAACGCCACTAATCCCGCTGATTTGATGGCGTTTGTGGTGCTGGAAAAAGCCTTGTCAGCGTTGCTTGTCGGTTGATTTATAGCCAACGGACTATCGAAAAAGAAAAAAACATTGTCCACGAAAAACGCATGATTAAGCTTATTTCATACAGCAACGCTTAAATTTCTTGCCGCTCCCGCAAGGACACAAACCATTGCGGCTGTGTGCCTGCTGTGCATATTTCACGATCCCATCGACATAAAACCACTTGCCGTCAGTTTTTTTGAAGCGGCTGGTTTCGCTCATCACGCTTTCTTGGCCATCTTGCAAAAAATAGGCATTAAAACTCACCTTGCCCATCGTGTCGCCCGCTAGGCCTTTTTGGGTTTGGGTGATTTCCAGCCGTTGCCATTGCGTGGTGTCACCTGCAAAATCCAACGTTGCCGGACGGGTACTGGCATCCCAAGTGGCCAGCACATAATCGGCGTTTTTTAGGCAAAACGCACTAAAGCGCGAACGCATCAGGGCTTCTGCGGTGGGCGCGGGTGCGGTGTTGGCATGGAATCGCCCGCAACAGGCCTGATAATTAAAGCCAGAACCGCATGGGCAATGGGTGTCAATCATATCAAGGTTTGGGCGCGTCACTGACGGTTGTGTTGGTTGGGTTGGGTTCACGTAGGGCTTTTGTCCACGATTTTAAACGGTCTATGGCGGAGTCAAACAATGAAAAGGCCACTTCGACACTGTATCCCATCAATAATGCAGTCAGCGTCAAACTGATATTAAAACCTTGGGTTTCAGTGGAACCTGCGGAAATGAAGATGCCGCTGATAGCCCCCAACAGGCCTCCCAAACACAAACGCATGGTCAACATGCCACGCGGTGACGGGATGTAGCTGTTATTGGTCAAATGAAATAAGGTGTTGCGGGTGACGTAAGCCGCCGCACCGATGAAACCTAAAATTAACGGCAGAAAATACCGCGACAATACGGTATAGGCAGCCGAGGCATATTTACGTTCCAAGGCGATACATTTGAGCAATACTTTTTGTTCCATACTTTGTTGGGTCGCGCAATTGTCTAATGCGGCCAATGTGGAGGGGCTTAAGTTGGGGAATGACAAGTTTTCTAGGGGTTTGGTCAAATCGACCAACGCTTGTGAGGAGGCATACAGTTTGGCGTTCAGTAAGTCGATGTCCGGGCGTTGCTCCGGTTCGGTTGCGGGGGAATTGCCGTTCATCAATAATTCCGAGGTTTGCAAGGTTTTCAGTTCATCCAACAAGTCCGACGAATGCCCTAGGGTGTCCGATAACAGTGCGATATAGCATTGGGTGATGACATACAAACCGACAAAAAACAGCAAAAAACAGGTGATAAGGCTTAAATCTTGGCGGCAACGTTTGACCAATTTATTGCTGATGCTATTGAAACCCAAAAACCGTAAAAACTTTGTCGTACCGGACACGTTGTCCTCTTCAATATCATGGGTTGCCATGTCTTTCAGGCCATCAACGATTTGGATGCTGATGTCAGAAGCAGGGCTGACCAATTGCGCAAGTTGGGCGTAGACTTGCCATAGCAACACTTCATCGGCATGGGTATAGTCTTGGGCATTGATGCCGATTGACCTGACACTGTCGTTGATGAGCTCGTTGCTGACTTGGATAGCGGGGTTAGTGACTGCGTACCGTAACATCCTGCCGACCGTGTCTTGGGTCTGCTTGATGTTGATGGGCCTTATATCCCATTTTTGGGGGGCTGGTGGCGGGTCGGGGGTAGGGCGAGGTGGCTCTAGCGGTGAAGCGGTGGATTCAAGCGTTTCATCAACCATAAGGCTATTCCTGTTGGACAGTCACCCCTGCGGGCGGGTGTCGTGATAATAGCCTAAACAAACTTTTGCGGCGAATTGTTTATATGGAAATGCGCCCTGCCAAGATGGGACGGGATTGCTCCCGTCCCTGACAGCATAGACGTGTTGTCTACCTTATTTGATCGAAGCCTGCCTACGGGCGGACTTTTTTAATCAGGCCTTGGGCAAGGCCCATTAGTTCTTGACGTTTGATGACTGCGGTATAACTGAGCAAGCCCAGCAATAAGCCTTGCAGCAAGTTACCGAACGCCGAGGGTTGTTCAGGCGCGGAAGCAGCCGCTGCGGCATCGGCACCGGGTTTTGCCACGACGGTTTGAACCGCCACTTTACCGGGTTTGAATTCGGCTTTCAGGTCAGGCAAACCTAAGCTGCGCCATGCGTCATAGTCTTGCCAAATCGGGTAATTGCGTTGCCAGAATTCTTTGGTGAAATAAGGGGCCAAACTCATGCCGTGCGCTTTGGGGATGCCGCGTTCGTCCAAAAAGTCTTTATAAACCACTAAGCTGATGTCGCCGCCTTCGCCGTTGCCGTTGGTAGTGAAAGATTTTTCAACGTGGTCGTGGAACATCCAAATACCTTGGCCAAAGCTGTGCAAACCATCGTCAACACCGCTCAGTTCTAAATCTATACGTTGGGCGGGTTCCATGCCGTGCACGTCACGTTGGATATATGATGACGGGCCGTTATCGACACCATCATAATGGGTGATGGTGGGTTTATGGCCGTGGATGTGCATCGCAAACGAATCGGTGTGGCCGTTCAGGATACGCAACTTCACTTTTTTGTCCTGCTCCATTTCAATCAGCGATTCGCGCAAGGTGTACGGGAAAGCGCGGCCATTGAGCATGTAATAATCATCGGTGGCATCCGTGATGTCATATTCCATGTTCATGTGTTTGGCGATCAAACGGGGGTCGTTGGCCGAACGGGCGACGACTTCGTGCAATTCTTTATCCGCCGATTGGTAATGCAAATCATATTCGCGGACGTATTTTTCCGATACCGCAACGGAGGGATGGCGCACTTGCCCTGCGCCCACGTTGAGCGTTTGCACCCAGTTGTTCGGGCGGTTTTCCTCAACGATGAAAATGCCTTGCAAGCCCATAGGGATATGGGTGTGCGGTTGGACGTGGCAATGGTAATACATGGTGCCGGGTTGGCGCGGCTTGATGACGTAAGTCTTGCTGTCGCCGGGCATGGTGTCCATGTTGCTGGTTTGGCCCACGCCATCATTACCGTTGCTGGCGTGATCCATAAACGGATGGTCGATGCCATGCAAATGGATGGAGTGCGGTAAATAGTGGGTGTTTTCCAGCACGATCCACACCACGTCATCTTGTTCGACACGGATGACCGGGGAGGGCACACGCAATAGCGGGTTGGCTTCCGGCTCATAAAGGCTTAACGTCGACATGTCGCGGGTTTTGGGCGCGTACACCCAAAAGGTTGGCTGGATGCCAGGGCCAATGTCGTAAGTGGTGATAGGTGTTTTGACATCGGGTGAATGGCCGTTCAATTCCACCACTTCCAGTTTGATGATGATTTTATCCGGGTCGCCGTCGCCATCCATATCATCAGAAACCGTAATCGCATCGGCTGCCAATTGGGTTTGCATCAGCGTTTCCATGGAAATGCCGTTGGTGCCTTTGACAAACGCGGCAATATCCGCCGGATTGTCTGGGTTACATAAGGTGGAGGCTTGGATGGCCACACCGTCGATAACCTGTTCTTTCCGCCATTCGGGTGCAGTAAAGTTAGAACAGACCTCTTCCGGTTGTCCCATCTCAACTTTGGCGGTCGGTGGCAAATCCGTGATCGCCTGACCCAAAGATGAGTTAAGGAGCAAAACGGCACTCCCCGTATAGGTAAGAAGTTTTTTACTCATAGGATGTCCTCTAAAACACACGATTGACGAAAATAAACGCAACCAACACAAATATAAGCATTGGCTAACTGTCTATTTTAACCTAATAGCACAGCCAAGTCTTTCCCATATCAATTAAGCGGATTTTTCTAAGTCATTGGTTGGCACATTAAATCGCCCCCAAATGGCATGGCTTCTGGAAAAAGCCCGGTTTATTTATGTCTGGGTGTGGTGTACGTTATAAAATAAATGCCGTCAGCTTTTGGCCGTTGGCCCTCAAAATAGGAGCGTGTTGTTTGGCTAACTTAACGGCATTACGCCAAGAGTCAATTGCGTTGATTATAGAGGAGCGTGATCCATCTCCCTTGCCTAGCCTTATTTCCCTTACTTTAAAACATGGCCTTTTCCCATCTAAGCAATAACCTCGATAAATTTGCCCAACAAGGCTTATACCGTTCCCGGCGCGTCATAGACTCCCCACAAGGTATTCATTTGCAACTGGCAGGCAAAACTGTCATCAATTTTTGCAGCAACGATTATTTAGGTTTGGCGAACCATCCGGTGGTGGTGCAGGCTTTTAAGCAAGCCGCCGACAGGTATGGTGTAGGCAGCGGCGCAGCGCATCTGATTTGTGGCCATAGCTGCGCACACCACGCGCTTGAAGAGGAATTGGCGGCGTTTACCGGACGGGAGCGGGCGTTGTTGTTTTCCACGGGTTATATGGCCAATATCGGTGTCATCAATGCCTTGGTCGGGCGCGGCGACACAGTGCTGGAAGATCGCCTGAACCATGCCTCGTTGTTGGATGGCGGCTTGTCATCGGGGGCAAAATTTAAGCGTTACGCCCACAGTGACACCACGCACTTGGCGGCTTTGTTGGCGCAAGCTTCGGGCAATAAGTTAGTAGTCACGGATGGCGTGTTTAGTATGGACGGCGATGGTGCACTATTGCCGGACTTGGTGCAAACCGCCAAAGCCCATGACGCTTGGTTGATGGTTGATGACGCGCACGGTTTGGGTGTGCTGGGGGCAAACGGTGGGGGCTTGTTGGAGCAATATGGCTTAGGCTCAGACGATGTACAAGTGTTGATGGGCACGCTAGGTAAAGGTTTCGGCACGTTTGGCGCGTTTGTGGCAGGTTCTGAGGTCTTGGTCGAAACCTTGATCCAATCCGCCCGGACTTACATTTACACCACCGCCTTACCGCCTGCCGTCGCCGAGGCAACCCGTGCCAGCTTGCGTCTGGTCATTAACGAAACTTGGCGGCGCGATAAGCTGAACAGTTTGGTGGCCCGTTTTCGGGGCGGGGCGCAACAGTTGGGTTTGCAACTGATGCCGTCATCATCTCCCATCCAGCCTATCTTGATAGGCGACAGCACCCGCGCCGTCGCGATGAGCCAAGCCTTATTGGCGGCGGGTTTCTGGGTCAGTGCGATACGCCCGCCGACTGTGGCGGCGGGAACGGCACGGTTGCGGGTCACGTTGTCGGCGGGGCATGATGAGGGTCAAGTTGACCGTCTGTTGGCGGCTTTTGCATCGTTCGCTGATACAATGTAAGCAACAGCAACCAGAGCAATGAGGTTGATATGAAACTGACTAAAGAACCCCATGACTTAAAAAATATCGGCAATCTTTCCGTTGATGAACTGGAATATCTGCAAAATGCCCTGACATGTCGCGCCGGACATTTATTGAATCTGAAAAAAGACTTGGATGCGGATCAACGTTCCGACCAGATTGCAGGCGCAGCAGCCTATCGTGCTGCGGTGAATAGTCTTCTTGCTTCGGGTATCGCCAGCCTGACTATCAACCCCCAAACGCCATTACTGGCAACTATCGTTTACCCTGCTTCTGCCACTGACGCGCTCAGTAAAGATTGGCAAAACGTGGGCAATGATCTTTGGAAAAGCTACTCGGCCATCAAGCATGAGCATAAATGAAGCCTCTGAAACCCCGCAAGAAGACACGCGGTTAAAGGAAATTTTAAATAAAATCCCCGCACAGGCTCTCGAAGAGATAGTGTCGGGGATTGTCAAAGAAAAAATCCGGCAAGAAGAGGAACTGGCCATCAAAGCCATTTACCAACAGTTTTCTGGTCCTATTCCGCCCCCACAAATTTTAAGCGGCTATGATCAGGTGCAAGCCGGATTTGCAGAGCGGATTGTGGCGATGGCGGAAAAAGAACAATCGCATCGGCATGGCTTAGAAAACCAAGCATTAAACTCTTCCATTTCTATCCAAAAACGTGGACAAATTTTTGCCTTATTACTGTCTTTACTCATACTGGCCATTAGCGGCTTTCTCATTTACGAAGGTAAAGAATTGGCTGGCTCGGCCCTTGCGGGCGCAACACTGACCGGATTGGCGTATATTTTCATTACCGGACGCAAAGATAAACATCCCACTAAAAACGCCTCTTAAACTGCACTTGCCAAATCTTCATTACCAAACCTTCGGCAGCGGCCAACCGCTGGTCATGATTCACGGCTGGGCCATGCACAGCGGTATCTGGCTAGACTTTGCCCAGCGTTTGTCCGCCCATTACCAAGTGACTTTGGTCGATTTGCCCGGCCACGGCCATAGCGGGCCGTTGTCGCCATTTACCTTAGAAACCATCACCGATGCGCTGGCGCAAACCTTACCGGATGAACCCTGTTACTGGCTGGGCTGGTCTTTGGGTACAGCGGTGGTGCTGGAAATGGTCCGACGGTTTCCTGAGCGCGTTAAGGGCTTGGTGTTGGTTGCGGGCAACCCGTGCTTTTTACGGCAAGAGGATTGGCCCGGTATGCGTGTGGACGTATTGGACAGTTTTGCCGCCAATTTAAGCCAAGACCTGCAAGCGACCTTGACCCGGTTTTTGGCGATTCAAGTCATGACTTTACCGAATGCCAAAGAATTGGCAAAGTCATTAAAAAACATTGTCTTGTCCCGGCCTGTCCCGCTTGCCGAAAGCCTGCAAGGCGGTTTGGACATCCTCAAAACGGCTGATTTGCGCCCTGCCTTGGCGGCCCTTACTGTGCCGGTATTGGTGATTTTAGGCAACAAAGACAGCCTAGTTCCCGTTGCGGTAGGCACTGCCATCAAGGCTTGCCAACCCACGGCACAATTGCAGGTGCTTGAACAGGCCGCACATACGCCGTTTTTGTCGCATCCTGACGAGATGCTGAAATGGCTGGTTGATTTTATGGAAAGCGATGTTGATAGATAAACGCAAAGTCAAACAAGCCTTTTCCGCCGCCGCGCCGCATTATGACGGGGCGGCGCAGTTGCAACGCGAAATCGGGATGGCCTTGTTGCAGTCCGAGGATTGGGATAAGCAACACGGTACGGTATTGGACATCGGTTGCGGCACGGGTTTTTTGACGGGTGAATTGCTGGCCCGCACGGCTTGCGAAGAGGTGGTGGCCTTAGATATGGCCTTAGGCATGTTGCAAACCACCCGCGCCAAGCTTCAAGACCACCCTAAATTACGCTATGTCTGTGCCGATGCCGAGGCCTTGCCCTTGGCAAACGGCAGCATCGACAATGTGTTTTCCAATGTGGCTTTGCAATGGTGCAACGACCTTCACGCCGTGTTCACGGACATCAAACGGGTGCTAAAACCGGGCGGGCAGTTGGCGTTTGCCACCTTCGGTCATGGCACATTGCAAGAATTGAAAACCGCTTGGGCCAGCGTTGATGATTACCGTCACGTCAATGATTTTTATGAAGAAATCCAGCTTTGTGAGATTCTGCGCCAAGCGGGGTTTGGGGCTATCCACAGCGAATGCCAGATTCACCAACGCCGCTATGGTTCAGTGTTGGATTTGATGAAGGAACTCAAACAACTGGGGGCGCATAATGTCTTGCCGGGACGCAATCTGCACGTCACGGGCAAGGCCGCGCTCCAGCGCATGATGGCCGCATACCCTAGCGATCCGGTCATTGCGACATTTTCGGTAATTATCATAAAGGCTAAGTTATGAACAACGCTTATTTCATCACCGGCACGGACACCGATGTCGGCAAAACGTGGGCAACAGTCGCGCTGATGGAGCACCTCAAGCAACGCGGGCGCACCGTGCTTGGCATGAAACCCATCGCGGCTGGCTGTGTATGGCAAGATGGGCAATGGCAAAATGCCGATGCTTTATTATTGCAAAACCATGCGTCATTGCGCCTGCCTTATCCTTTACTGAACCCTTACGCCTACCCAGAACCCGTCTCCCCGCATTTGGCCGGATTACACGATCCGGCTGAAACCGATAAAATCACCGAATGTTTCAATGCCCTGCAACCACAAGCCGACGTAGTGCTGGTCGAAGGGGCAGGTGGTTGGTACGCGCCCATCAATGCCACGCAACACATCAGCGATTTGGCAAAAGCTTTAGGATTGCCCGTGATTTTAGTCGTGGGCATCCGCTTAGGTTGCCTGAACCACGCCAAACTCAGCCATGAAGCCATTCTCGCGTCCGGTTTGCCATGCGCGGGTTGGATAGCGGTTTGTTTGGATGCCGATATGCCAAAACGCGAAGAAAACATCGCCACCTTAGTTACAGCGTTATCCTCACCCTTATTGGGCGTTTTACCCTATCTGGATAACCCGGATTTTACTTACTTGGCGCAGCAGTTAAGCCTTGAATAACCCTCTAATACAAGCTATTTGTCCACGAAAGGCACGAAAAAACACGAAAGAATATTAAGTTTTCATTTATAAACAATTCTAGGTTCTGTTGACGTTTTGATAAAAATTTAATGTTTTATTTTCATGATGTTA
>CAYUQV010000032.1:0-42565 GCA_964446885.1 uncultured Methylocucumis sp. | reverse complement strand
GGTGGGATGTGCATTTGAATGATTTTAAAATCCTGTTAGCCGCCAATAAACCCGATAGCAAAAACCCCAGCAAAACCGTTGCCGCGCCCGAACAAGCCGCCCGTTACCTGCTCAGCGCGTGGTGGGATGCGTTGCAATCGGCGTTGGAAGAAGCGCAGGACAAAGACAGCAAAATCAAGGTCGATTTAAAAACCGAAGTCTTGCCGCAAAAACTCACCCCGCTGTTATTAATACGCTGGGACAAGTTAGACGCAAAACTGGCGACACTAGAAACCGCAAAACAGGAATTTGAAGCAGGGCCAGAAGATTTTGAACAGGGCGAAGACGACGATCATTACGCCAAACAACTGGAAGATGAACTCAAGACCTTAAAATTCAAACAAAAAACCGCTTTAAGCCGCAAAAAGCACTTAACAGGCAAAGGGAAAGAATCGATTGCCGATTACCAACAACGCGGCTTGGATACGCTACCTTTGGAGAAGGAATTACAACAGCTTAACCACACACTGGCAGGACTAAAACCGCGCATAACCGAGCTGGAAACCTTATTAGCCCCGTATATCGCCATTAAAACCAGTCTTGCCAAAACCAAAAAACTGCTGAATCGATTGAAAAAAATCCTGTTGTTACGTCTGGCGCGTAAGATTAAAAACCTGTCAGAAGATGAAGCACAAGCCTTGTATTTAAGCGTATTTTTTGAGGGTGTCGAATCCCAGTTAAACCGCGCTTTGCTGAGCCAACGGCAAGCGGTGATTGCATCGCTGGAAAACTGGTGGGATAAATATCACGAAACCTATGCGGATATTGCTCAGCGCAAACAACTGGCGACTGAACGCCTGACGGGGTTTTTGCGGGGGTTGGGGTATGAGTGATTGGGAAACCAAGAAAATCAATGAACTATTTAATATTGGACGCGGGCGTGTAATCTCTTCAATTGAAATAGCCAACCATTCGGGAAAATATCCGGTTTATTCATCCCAAAGTCGAAACAATGGGTGTATGGGGTATCTCGATTCGTTTGATTTTGAGGGCGAATATATTACGTGGACTACCGATGGTGCTAATGCTGGAACGGTGTTTTATAGGGATGGTCAATTTAATTGCACAAACGTTTGTGGAACATTAAAAGCAAAAGATTCTATTGAGATAGACCACCGTTTTATGGCATTCCAACTTAGTCAATTTTCAAAACGCCATGTTTCGTATATCGGCAACCCAAAATTGATGAATGGAGTAATGGCAAAAATTGAAGTTAAAAAACCGCCATATCCTGAACAAAAAACCATTGCCGCTATTCTCGACACGCTAGACGAAGCGATTGCTGCCGCAGAAGCTTTGTTAGCCAAGCAGGAGAAAATGAAACAGGGCTTGTTGCAAGACCTGCTTACGCGCGGCGTGGATGAAAACGGACAACTACGCCCCCCTTACCACCAACACCCCGATTTATACCAACAAACTGAATTAGGCTGGATTCCAACTTCTTGGCGCATTGGCGAACTAGGCGATTTGATAGCAGCACTTGATTCAGGAGTTAGCGTAAATTCAAATGATCGTATCAAAGGGCTAAATGAACAAGGCATCTTAAAAACAAGCTGCTTAAATGGCGGGGTGTTTTCCGCAAATGAGCATAAAGCCGTTCTTACAAATGAAATATGTCGTCTTTCAACGCCAGTAAAAGGAGATTCTATTATCATCAGCCGTATGAACACGCCTTTACTTGTAGGTGAAAGTGCTTATGTTTTCGAGGATGTTGATGATCTTTATCTTCCTGATAGGCTATGGATTACGAGAATGAAAGAAAAGATGAACACTTGTGTCAGATGGTTAAGCTACGTTTTACGTTCGCCAAGAATCCGTGATTCAATATCAAATCTCGCAACTGGTACAAGTGGCAGCATGAAAAATATAGCAAAAGGAAGTTTATTGGGGATTAGATTAGCTATTCCATGCCCACAAGAGCAAACTCAAATAGCATTTATGATTGATTCAATCAGTGAACAGTCTGAAATACTTGATGTGGAATTAAAAAAACTGCGCCGAATCAAAACAGGCTTAATGCAAGACCTGCTCACAGGTCGCCGCCGTGTTACATCTGAACTCATCCAGCAAGTTGCAACTTTACTTAACAACGGAGAACAGCCTTTAAAGGATTGTTATCCCTCAACACAGGAATTCTTATGATATTATCGAAACAACTACTTGAGGAAATTGAACAAATTCCCGAAAACAAAATTGCCGAACTTTATAAGCTGGTTCACGGATTTCGTTTGAGTTTAACCACAAAAAAACCTGAAACCGCCGTAACTGCCGATAGGGTTTTTAATTTATTAACTGAATTATCGGATGATTTTATGCAGGAAGGTCGGGAGCAACTGCCTTTGCAAATGCGGGATGATTTGTGATGTACATGCTCGATACCAATATCTGCATTTACATCAAAAAGCATCATCCGCTGTCTGTGTCGGCAAAACTGCAAACCCTGTCCATCAATGAAGTGTGCATGTCATCGATAACCTATGCCGAACTGGTTTATGGCGCAATGAAAAGCCAGCAAGCCGCTTTTAATTTACAGAAAATCGCCCAATTAAAAACGCTCATTCCCATTTTAAATTTTGATGAGGCTGCGGCTGAAAAATATGGTGAAATACGCGCTGAGCTTGAAAAACAAGGCTTACCCATTGGTTCAAATGATTTTTTAATTGCCGCCCATGCTTTAAGTCAAAATCTTATTTTGGTTTCTAATAATTTGCGCGAATTTAACCGCGTGAAAAATTTGCAAACTGATAATTGGATTTGAAGCTCTTTTGCGCTATTACCTAATCGGAAAGTTTTATTAGCCCCATGATTCATTATTGCCACGGAAATTTATTGCAGTCTAACGCCGAAGCCTTGGTCAACACCGTTAATTGTGTGGGTGTCATGGGTAAGGGTATCGCTTTGCAATTTAAACAGGCGTTTCCTGATAATTTCACCCACTATGCAAAAGCCTGTAAGGCAAACGCTGTTAAAACAGGCAGTATGTTGGTTGTGCCAACGGGCAATCTGTTTAATCCGCGCTGGATTATTAATTTTCCGACCAAAACCCATTGGCGTGCGGCCTCTCAACTGGTTCATATTGAACAAGGTCTGGTTGATTTGGTTCGGGTGATCCGGGAGCATGATATTCGTTCGATTGCTGTGCCGCCGTTGGGTTGCGGTAATGGTGGCTTGAGTTGGCAACAGGTGAAACCGTTGATTGAAGCAAGTTTTAGAGATTTTCCTGAGCTTGAGGTCTTTATTTATCCACCGCAACAAGCTCCAGCCGTTGATGCAATGCCTGTTGCAACCGCAAAACCTGAGCTGACCCGCGCCCGTGCTTTGTTTATCAAGTTAATCGAACAGTATTGTCTGCCTGGTTATCGTTTAAGTTTGCTGGAAATTCAAAAGCTGAGTTATTTTTTGCAGGCGGCGGGTGAACCGTTACGGCTTAATTTTAAAGCGCATCACTATGGCCCTTATGCGGATAATTTGAATCATGTGTTACAGCGTTTAGAAGGGCATTTTATTCGGGGTTATGGCGACCGCAGCAAAGACGCTGAAATTCATTTACTGCCCAATGCGATTAGTGAAGCGAATGTTTTTTTAAATGATGATGTAGAAGCCGTGCAACGCCTGACACGCATTAAAACCCTGATTGAAGGCTTTGAAACGCCTTACGGTATGGAGTTGTTGGCAACGGTGCATTGGATTTTGCAACAACATCCTGCCGCCGATGAAGCGGAAGTGATTAAACAAATTCATCAATGGAATTCACGCAAAAAAGCCTTAATGCGTGACACACATATTATTAAAGCCCTGGCGCGATTACGGCAATTAGGCTGGGATGAATTTTCCAGACCATCAGCACTGGCATCATGAATTATCAATCTACCCATAACGAAGACAGCGAAGTTGAAAAGCCTTTTATTGCCCAGTTATTAGCGCAACAAAGCCATCGTTGTCGTTGGCAGTATTTACCAGGGCAAAAGGACGATATAAGCGGTCAAGGCCGGGAAAACTGGCGCGAAGTGGTGTTAAAAGACCGTTTGCTGGCGGCGTTAAAACGTATCAATTTGAATGCTGACGGTAAGCCTTGGTTAGATGCGGCGCGTTTAAATCAGGCTTGGCGCGATTTGGATCGATTGACGGCTTCGGCTGGACATTCTTTAATGGAAAAAAATCAGGCAGCAACAACGTTGTTATTGGAAGGTACGGTTGTTGAAGGCTTGACGGGCTGGAATGCAGGGCGTAATCAGCGTATTCATTATATTGATTGGCGGCATCCTGAAAATAACGAGTTTTTGATTATCAACCAGTTCCGTGTTGATGAACCTGACGGACAGCATAAAAAGTTCATTCTGCCTGATATAGTGCTGTTTGTGAACGGCATTCCTTTGGTAGTGATTGAATGCAAAAGCCCTGCTACGACTAATCCTATCGAAGAAGGTATTAATCAATTATTGCGTTATTCCAATCAACGTCATTGGTTGGAAGCCAAAGAAGGCAATGAAAAACTATTTCATTATGCGCAATTGTTGATTGTTACTGATTACGACCACGCGCTGATGGCTTGCCCTTGCGCTCAGTTTGAGCATTATTTGGCATGGAAAGATTGTTACCCTACGTTGATTTCTGATTTAGCTGAAAGTTTGGGTAAAGTTAAGCCTTCACAGCAACACGTATTGATTGAGGGTGTATTACGCCCTGAACGCTTGTTGGATATTGTGCGGCACTTTATTATTTTCATGCAGGTGGACGGACGCACCATCAAAATCGCACCGCGTTATCAACAATACCGTGCCGTTGTTAAAGCCATGCAACGTTTGGAAACTCAAAAAACACGAAAGCAAGATGGTGAGTTTGACCGACGCGGCGGGGTGGTTTTTCATACCCAAGGTTCTGGTAAAAGCCTGACGATGGTGTTTTTAATTCGACGCATGAGTCACCATGTGGACTTACGTCATTTTAAAATCGTTTTTGTTACTGACCGCACCGATTTACAAACCCAGCTTTCAGCAACCGCACAATTGACGGGGGACGGTGTAACCGTTGTTGATAGGGTTCGGGATTTACCTACTGTTTTAAGTCGCAAAGGGCCGGGCTTGGTGTTTGGCATGTTACAAAAATACCGTTCTCTGGATGATGAGCGTGATGATGACGAATCCTTAGACGGCGTTGGTGTGTTGAATGATTCCGAAGCAATTTTATTGATTATTGATGAAGCCCACCGTAGCCATGCTAAAAATCTACATGCTAATTTGATGACGGCTTTACCGAATGCGGCAAAATTGGGTTTTACGGGTACGCCTATCATCATCGGCAAGAAAAAACGTACAGCGGAAATTTTCGGGAGCTTTATTGATAGCTATACCTTAAAAGAAGCGCAAGACGATGGTGCGATTTTGCCTATTCTGTATGAATTCCGTAATGCTAAAGGTGAAATTAAAGACGGTAAAACTGCCGATGAAATTTTTGAAGAAGCTTTTAAGGATCGAAGCGTTAAAGAACGCGAAGCTATTCAGAATAGATACGCGACCAGTCGGCATATATTGGAAGGCATTGAGCTGATTAAGGAAAAAGCCAAGGATGTCATGCGCCATTATATTGAAGTGGTATTACCCAACCAATTCAAAGCGCAATTGACCGCAACCAGCCGTTTGGCAGTCATGCGTTATTATGACGCGTTGCAAGAAGCCAGAGATTATTGGCTAGAAAAAATAAATGCGTTGCCGGAAACTTACCGCCATCTATCAGATGAAGCACTGAACGGCTTAGATGATGAAACCCGTTTTTTGACTGCCGCTTGGCCTTTGCGTGACCAGATTGCCAGACTCGAATTCGCGCCTGTGTTTTCTTCCAGACACAATGATGATCCTGCTCTGGCAGAATGGAGCGATAAAAGCAAAATAGAGCAACGTATTAAACGCTTTAAAAAACCATTTACGCACAAAGATTCAGAAAAATCTGATCCTTTGGCTTTTTTAATCGTTAAAAATATGCTGTTAGTGGGGTTTGACGCGCCTATTGAACAAGTGCTTTATATTGACCGCCAATTAAAAGAAGATGAATTATTACAGGCGATTGCCCGTGTCAACCGTACCCGAAACGGTAAGAATGTGGGTTATGTCGTCGATTACGTTGGTATTGGTGGCTATTTGGCTGAAGCTATTAAAGCTTATGCTAAAGAAGATATTACGGGTACTTTCCGGTCAGCCAAGCAAGAACTGTTGGATTTACGCGACCGTCATGCGCGGGTGATTAATTTATTTAATAAATGGGGCATTAGCAATATTGATGATACTGAGGCGTGTGTTGAGATTTTACGCCCAGAAAAAAACCGCGCTGAATTTATTATTGCCCTTAAACCATTCTTAAAAACTTACAGTAATTTGGAGCATCGCCCCGAAGCCAGACAATATGCTAAAGATGCAAAAACACTTGGTTTTATTGCTATTCGCGCCCGTAACCGTTACCGTGATTTACAACTGAATATCAGTGGTGTAGGTGATAAAGTTCGCGCCATTATTGATAAATACATCGTTAGCCAAGGTATTGATCCGACTATTCCACCAGTTGACTTACTGAGTAGCGAATTTAAAAAACAAATACATCAGCAAAAATCAGATCGTGCCGCCGCCAGTGAAATGGAACACGCGGCGCGACATCATATTCAGCAAAAAAAACCGCAAAATTCTGGTCATTACGAAAAACTTAGTAAGCATTTACAGGAAATTTTAGACAAGTTCAGTCATGATGCGAGTGCATTACGCAAAGCTCTGGAAGAGTTTATTAATAACATGGAACAAACCAATGATGAAGATGAAACGGGGCTGAGTAAAACCGCGTTGCCTTTTTATGATTTGTTAACGGAAAAGTATCAATCTCAATATGGCACTTTGTCGGATGAAAAAAAGTTATGCCTTATCGATTTAACGGCTGAGTTAGTTGAGATTATCAGTCAGGCGGTCGTTAGCGTGAATTTTTGGAATAATCCGCATAAACAAAATATTTTGCGTGGGCAAGTCATCGAATTATTGGATCAACCTGGTATTTTTGATGATGACAGTTTTGATTTTACTGTGTCGATAACGGAACAGTTAATGCTGCTGGCTAAGCATAACCATGACAAATTCATCTAACATTGCTACACAGCAATTTATTTCTGGTGATTTGAGTTTTGCCATACAAATCAGTTCCAGACGTAAAACTTTAGGAATTACGGTAGATCGTGATGGCTCTTTGTTACTGCATACACCGCTACCGATTAATATGCCTGCCATTGAAGCGTATATTAATGAAAATCGCTTGTGGATTTATACTAAGCTAGCTGAAAAAGAATCTTTAACGGAACAAGCTTATCCAGCACGTCAATTTTGCAATGGCGAAGGTTTTTGTTATCTAGGAAGAGCCTATCGGTTAAACATTATCGAAAACCGAATGCAATCATTAATTTTTAAATCTGGACGTTTTTACCTGAGTAAAAATAAGCAAGGTTCAGCCAGAGAATTGTTTATTGATTGGTATCGCCAAAAAGCTTTGCAACGATTACCCAGTGTAACGGCAGAATTCACCCCTCGTTTAGGCTTAAAACCTAACGGTTTAAGAGTGATTGATTTAGGTAACCGCTGGGGATCATGTTCAGATAGTGGCGTGTTAAATTTCCATTGGAAAATTATGCAGCTTCCACAAAAACTAATTCGCTATCTAGTCGCTCATGAACTTGCCCACCTTGTTGATAAACATCATTCACCACAGTTTTGGCAAACCGTTGAAATGTTATTGTCTAACTATAAAGAATGCCATGCTGAGTTGCGGGATGATTCCTTAAAGTATCTGAGATTATAAAAGGACGATTCGAGTTGTTTATATCTGGTTTATTTTCAAACGACACTGACAAAACTACAGTAAAAACTACAGTGGTTTATAATTCTTCATACTACTTTTAATAACTTTACACGCCCTTTAATGTGCGCTATCCTTTTGATTATAGGGAGTTATAAGTAGTATGCAGTTACCTGATAGAAGTTAAACTCGAACTTTTAATGCGATGGTCATGCGTTCGAATCGCATGCGACCCACCATCCAAGATACTGAAAAACCAGCTTTTTAGCTGGTTTTTTTATGCCTGCCGTTTAGCGGTTTGTTGTGAGCGCAGTAAATTTGTCACGACTTTTGAGTATCCAGTGCACCCTTGAATAAGCTCACTTGTAAAACCGCGTGGAAAATTGGCTCGTTTTGGCAAAAAACAGCGGCCCAATTTGTCAGTAGATTTTGTTATCTAATTGTTTTTACTAAGGCCGTAGTCCAAATTGACTAAAACAGGTAACGCTTATTACTTGAATTCAGTTTGGCCCATCATTTAGATGTGTCCGTTTTTATCAGATCATTTCAGGATCAAACGACTAAGACTTTGCGGGTACAAAAAAACGACTGCCCATCCAACAAGGAAGCACAGTCGTTTCATGTCCGAAAGCTTATGAACAGCTACGTCGAAGAGATTTCCAACTTTTGAAAATTACAAAGAATCCAAAAATTTAAGTAATTTCTTTTTATCGGCAGCACTGAGGGCGTTGTAATTATCAGTCACGGTACTAGCTGATTGCTTATGGCTTTTGATAGCTTGCGCCGTGGTTACTGCGCTGCCATCGTGCAATAGCCGAGTGCGTGTGCGCAAGCCCCACAACGGTGATGTCCGTATTTTATTACGGCTTTCTGCCCCGCCATTTTGCACAATGCCATCGCCGGTGCCTATATCGTGCAACAGAAAATCACTATACGGATGTATGGTTTTACCGCCCAACGCCGCAGGGACTGTAAATCCGCCGCCATTGATAACAGTGCCTGTCGGTGCGGTGGTTATTGATGAAGTATGGCAAATTGCGCAGCCGACATCGTCAAAAAGTTGCTCCCCTGCAATGACCTCTGCTGTTTGGGCTAGGCTTTCATCGCGGGGTGGTGCTTTAGTCGCACGCAGAAATTCTGTTATAAACATGACCTGAAAGGTGCTTTCCGGTTCTGCCACGGTGTCATACGCCGCGACGGAGCGGCCATTTGAGGTATGTTCTTTTGTGAAAAAAGTGTTGGTAATGCCCATTTCAGTGCGTAATGCTTCTGCATTAAACGACAACAAACTGCCATGCTGGCTTTTCCAGCCAAAACGCCCGACCCGTTTTGTGCCTGGCTTCTCGACGTTATCCGCCATAACAACCTGTCCTTGAATATTATGGTCAACCAACTTGCCTTGTTCCTCGGCAATGGCCAATAAGGTTTCATCTGCAATAGCTTCAACAAAGCCATCACCCAGTGATGTTGACGACATCCGCACGGTTTTCACATTGGCTGTGGTGGGTACTTTGGCCTGAATAGCCGCATTAATGGCCCGGTCATGAATCAAAGACCCGCCAGCAGGTTCGATAAACTGGCCGCCTTTGAATTGTCCGGCCCGCAACGCGGACACTTGGCTGCTTCCGCCTGCAACGGGGTTCGCATGGCATTCGGCACACGATTCCGCATTGTATACAGGCCCTAAGCCGCCAGAAATTTTAAACCGTGCATCAAAAAAACCTTTATCGGTTTGGTATTTGGTTTGATCAACCAAGCCATTGGTTAAGCCATCAAACCCTGTGGGCGCCTCATCCGCGTAACTGTAAGCCGATACCGTCAGTAAACATAAAACGGCAGGCAATAAACGGATAAGCTGTTTGGTATCATCAATGGCGGTGGCATCTGACAATTTTAATAATGAGGATTTTAATTTTGGCATTTGATTCATCTCTTTGACCCCTCGCCATACAGGCGATATTAGTTATTAGTGGTAAATTTATTTCAATAGTCACTGTCGTCCTCACTTAAACCCTTGGATTTTGGCTCCTCCAAGTAACAATGGTTTAATCGGACGATATTACATTTCGCAATCTAAAAAATATAAGGCTTGCCATTTCCTGAATTTACGGCATCGCTTTTAATTTTTTTCAAATTGAACAAATAGTTAAAAACATGCCCACCCAAATAGATGTAAATCGAGAATTTCAGGCCATCTAAAAAGGTGCCGCGCCCGTTTTATTTACCGAATAGGCCGTGCAAGGCTATTTTTCTACGTTTTTGTTTTAGTGATAATTCCCCCCTGCTTAGATTGATACCCCAATTTTAATTACCGGATAAACGTATGTTTGTTGGCTGCATTTATCCCCCCTTGTTTCATCCAAAGTACTTGCCATATGACCCAGCTAACGGGGACGATACACTCCGTGTCTCCTGATGATGGGTCAATTGACTGGCCTGCAACGCTTGTCAATTCAACGCCAAACGTCGCCAAAATTAATCGAATGGTGAAATGGGCCTTGCCTGGCTTATGCTTTGGCCCGTCACGCTTTCTTGTTTTTAGTGCGTTTGCCTGGCAAGACCCAACATGACCGTTTAAACAGAATTTAGCTTTCTGAATGCCTAGTCATGGCTCTGTCAGTCAGCCATATCTTGCATTTTAATAACCATGCAATAATTGATCCATTTTTAAGCAATTGATAATATTATGTATTTTATAATGATTACAAATAAACAATGTTATTTATCACACTAAACTATGTTATTTATCGCATCGCCATAATAAATGCCCCGATAGGCTAAATTATTAGACATTATCAAATTAACGTGCATCATTAGCTTAATTACTGTTATGGTGTGAGACGGGCATCCTGTCCGCATGTGGGTTCAAAATGACCTCACTTCTCAAAACGCTTCTGTTATTCCAATAGCCAGCCAAGAAAACATCGGCTTTTGGGGGGAACTCTGTTTATGATAAAGTTCTGGCCTGTCCACTTGTGGGCAGGTTGCTTTTTGCCCTTCAGGCCACTGATTCCGCCCGGATTATTGAGTTATGCAAATCCTCCCACAGCGGCCTG
This sequence comes from uncultured Methylocucumis sp., assembly GCA_964446885.1. Lineage (GTDB taxonomy): Bacteria > Pseudomonadota > Gammaproteobacteria > Methylococcales > Methylomonadaceae > Methylovulum. Next base: position 31,649 of record CAYUQV010000032.1, on the reverse strand, counting down.
TTTTATGTTTTAGCGATATTATTGCTGTAAAAGCCGATTAGGCTCGGTATAACCCATACACGAAGGAGCATATCCATGACGAAAACCCAACACTATTTAGCTACCGCAACTGCCGCTGTATTTCTGACAGTAACAGGCGGTGCATGCGCGGATTCTGGACGCATCAAAAACCCTGACAATAAACATTATTACCAACGTTTTGATAACAGCCGTGGCTGGCACGCCGCTAAAGCTTATTGCGAAAAGTTAGGTGGCTATTTGGCCGTTATTACATCAAAAGCTGAACAAGATTTTATTTGGACGCAGTTTGGCAAGACCAACACCCAAACAGAGGGCTTCTGGTTAGGCGCCAGCGACGAAGCCAAAGAGGGTGTATGGCGTTGGGTGTCAGGCGAACGCTGGAAGTACAACAATTGGCATAGTAGCCAGCCAAACAACGCAGGCTCGTATCAACAGCATTATTTGTTCATGGCCACCGTCTATTTTGATTTGCCGGCATTCCAATCTTATTGGGGCGACTTTTCTTCCCTGAACACTATGGGTGCTTCGGGCAACGATATTGGCCGTCCGGTTTCTACCTTGTGCGAATGGAACGCCGAGCCAGATGTTTATGGCCAAATTAGTTTGACCGATAAGCCGGCCCAAGGGGTGAAGGTGAAATTAAAACAAACGGGGCAGGCAGATAAAGCCGTTAGTGCGGATAAAAATGGCAATTACCAGCTAAAACGCGCAGATGCCAAACTGCCTGCCACCATTGTTATCGAATTGCCCGCCAGCCAATAAGTCGTGCCCGGCTATTCCTGATGAAAGATAGGCCAGGCTAAAGCAAAAGCTGACAGCAATAAATCCTTGGAGAGGGTAAAAAGGCAGCCGTGTAGACTGATGAATTTTTTCATAAAAAAATCAATAATCTAACATAATCAGCCCACCAATTAGAGACAGTGATTTATTTACAATTTGTAGGGTATTTTTTGGTATTGTTCTGGCTGTTATTCTGTTATTGTTTTCTCACGGTTGACACTTTGTTAACCGATTCGCACTAAGTTTATTTAGGAGAACTGAAATGAGACAACACATGACTATAAAAAAATTATCCCTTTGCGTTGGTTTGGCGTTGTTTGCCAATTTTGCGGTGGCAGGGGGACCAAACAATCCTAATGCCCCTTCTGGCCCTGCAACAGCCGAGGCAGTGGGTGAACTGGCATTGACTGGTGAACAAATTATTTCCGCCAGCGGAAAATGCAACAAAGTTACCGTCAATATCAAAGGTGTCGTAAAAGGCACAGTGGATGACGGCGGCGGCGTAGACCAAGTCACTTTCGATCTGTGGGATGATGGCACCTTAAAAGATTCCAGCACCCTATCCATCCCTGTAGGCAGTTCAATCCTAGTGGATGTGACTTTGAAATTTGAAGGTTTATATCTGACAGGCGCTCCGGGGGTAGGCGTGTATGCCAACGAACTAGGCTGGACTGTTGATCCGTTTTACCCAACTGACGTTAAAGGCACTTGCTCAAGCAACCCCATCAAATGCTGGATAGAGCCTAATAGTGCGCAAAAAGGCGAAACTGTGACGTTCTATGCAGAACTGCCTAACGGCGCAAAATCCGTCAAAGCCTACAATGGCGACTTGGCGATTTCTAACATGGTTGATTTGGAAAACGACAACATCTACACCGGTAGCTGGAAAGTCCCAGCCACTATCCAACGTGGCTGGAACAGACAATTCGCGATTCAAGCATTTACAGCCAATGGCGAAGTCTGGTGTCCTGGCGTGAATGTTATTAGAGAACCAAGCTCTGCACCTGCCAAATAGGTCAGCAGTCGTTTATTGCAGGCGGATGCAAGTCCGCCTGTAGTGATTTTCTCCCCCAGGCGTAAAACCTTGGGGGATGATTTATGAAAGGAAGCGGCAAGCTTGCGGTTTAATTCGCCGCAACGGCTTTTTCTTTCGGTGCATCAACCGACCACAATTTTTCCAATTGGTAAAACTCGCGGGTTTCGGCGGTCATGGCGTGGACGATGACATCGCCTAAATCCAACAAAACCCATTCTGATCCCATATCCCCTTCGATACCCAACGGCATCACGCCCTGTTCCTTAACGGTTTCTGCGACGTGGTCGCATAAGGATTTTAAGTGGCGGCTTGAGGTGCCGGTCACAACGACCATGTAATCGGTGAAACTGGTTTTTTCCCGGACATCCAAAGTGGTGATGTGCTGGCCTTTACGGTCATCCAACACTGTCAGGACGATTTTCAATAAGTCTTCTGTTTGCATTCAACTTCCTAAGATATAAATGTTTTTTGCCTGTTTTTCAGGCGATTGGCTGATATAGCCGATGTTGGTGAATGTATTCTATAACGGCATCGGGCAATAAAAAACTGGGGTCTTGTTGCTTGGCCAGACTGTCCCTGATAGCGGTTGCAGAAATGTCCAGCGGGGTCACGGTTTGGAAAAACAATTTTCCGGCGGACGTGGTTTGTAATTCCTCACGGCTGGCCGCTATACGGGTTTGGAAAAACGCCTGCAATTCGCCGATGTCCGAACCGGGGCGGGTCATGACCACAACATGGGCATAATCAAACAACTGCTGCCAACGATGCCAGTGGGTCAAGCCCATAAAGGCGTCGTTGCCGATGAACAGCACTAAAGTTTTGCCCGGAAAATCACGGTGCAAGGATGCCAAAGTATCGACCATATAAGACGGTTCGGTTCGCGCTAACTCTCGCCTGTCACACAGTAAGCCCGGATGGTTTTGGATCGCCAATTCGACCATCGCCGCCCGCACCTGGGGCGACGTGGACGGCACATCACGGTGTGGTGGCGTGGAATTGGGAATCAAGCGCACCTGTTCCAGACCAAACAAGGCTTTGACTTCCACCGCACAACGCAAATGCGCGTAATGGATGGGGTCAAACGTCCCGCCCAAAATCCCAATCATTATTGCCGGATATGCCCATCGCCCAGGACAATAAATTTCAACGAAGTCAACCCTTGCAATCCGACCGGGCCACGGGCGTGGAGCTTGTCGGTGCTAATGCCAATTTCCGCACCTAAGCCATATTCAAAACCATCGGCAAAGCGGGTGGAGGCGTTGACCATCACTGAGCTGGAATCGACTTCCCGCAAGAACCGCCGCGCCAAGGTGTAATTCTCGGTGACGATGGCTTCGGTGTGTTGTGAGCTGTATTGGTTGATGTGTTCTATAGCTTGGTCGATGCCATCCACGATGCGGATGGACAAAATGGGAGCCAAATATTCAGTATGCCAATCGTCTTCGGTGGCGCGTTTGCAATCAGGAATCAGCGAGCAGGTTTTCAAACAGCCGCGCAATTCCACGCCTTTATCCTGGTAAATTTTCGCCAGCAAGGGCAACACGCGGGGGGCAATGCTTTCCGCGACCAACAAGGTTTCCATCGCATTGCACACGCCATAACGGTGGGTTTTCGCGTTGTCGCTAATCACCACGGCTTTGTCGATGTCGGCATAGTCATCAATATAGATATGGCAAATGCCATCCAAATGTTTGATGACGGGGATGGTGGCTTCTTTGGAAATGCGCTCAATCAGGCTTTTGCCACCGCGCGGCACGATGATGTCCACATAATCCTTTAAGGTGATCAATTCGCCCACGGCGGCACGGTCAGCGGTGGCGACAATTTGTACGGCAGTGGCGGGCAATCCGGCGGCTTCCAGGCCTTGACTGATGCACGCGGCTATCGCTTGATTGGAATGGATAGCTTCAGAACCACCCCGCAAAATGCAGGCGTTACCGGATTTCAGGCACAAAGCGGCGGCATCGACGGTGACATTGGGACGGGATTCGTAAATGATGCCGATCACGCCTAACGGTACACGCATCTGGCCGACTTGGATACCGCTAGGGCGGTAGCTTAAGCCTGTGATTTCACCGACCGGGTCAGGCAAGGCGGCGACTTGTTTCAGGCCTTCGATCATCGTGTTGATGGCTTTAGGGGTCAGTGCCAATCTGTCTAAGGATGCGGCATCCAAACCGTTGGCTAGTCCTGCCTGCAAATCTTTTTGGTTTTCCGCGCTCAAGGTTTCACGGCTATTTTCAATCACTTCCGCAATGGCCAGTAAAGCGCGGTTTTTCTTACCGGTATCGGTGCGGCTCAATTCACGCCCTGCCTGTTTGGCATTGCACCCTAGCGTTTGCATGTAGTCTTTGATGTCCATTTGCTTACCTACAGGTTAAAAATTAACCGCCGATTATAACGGCTTATGCCTATAATTGACAGCTTGGATTTACGTTAAGTGACTGATTTTTAATTTTTAATGGATTATCCACCCTTCCAACCCATACAATGGTCATGTTATTTCTCAAGACCTGCCCGTTTGTAATAAAATACAAAAGTTTTGCATCGGGAAAGGATGCGGATACGGACGGCGGGCAAAATCATATCCCTCCGTACATACATCTTACCGTTGTTTCAAGCAGACTGCCGTTAGGAGTTTGCCGGAAACGACGGTATCCAAATAATAAAAATCAAGAGGTTAGTTTTATGTGTTGGAGTGGGGAAGCATCAGGCGTGTTAGCCGCCATCGGCCTAAGCACCGCCGTTTATGTTGCGGCTAAAGGGGAATCTAAAGAGCTGTGGATTCCGTTGACTTATTTCGCCTTAATGGAGCTATTGCAGGCGTTCACTTATGTGTATATTGATCTGTGCGACAATCCGAACAATCAGATATTGACGCTATTTGGCTATCTGCACGTGGCGTTTCAGCCGTTTTTTGTCAATATGGTGGCCATGTACTTTATCCCTGAAGCGGTCAAATTGAGAATACGCACCACGATTTATACCATTTGCGCCATAGGTTCCTTGGCGATGCTGGTCAAAATGTATCCGTTTGCTTGGGCTGGTACATGCAATGTCGGGATTGAAGGTTTCTGCGGCCCTGAAGTGTGTTCCACGCACGGGGCATGGCATATCGCTTGGCACATGCCATTGAATGGCTTGCTGTCTGACCCGGTCACTTGGTTGTTTAATTTCCAATGGGGCTTGCACGCCCTCACTTATATCATCGTCGGCTTTTGCTTACCTGTGGTGTACGGCTCCTGGCGCTTTGTCGCCTTCCATTATGTGATTGGCCCGTGGATTTCTGATGTCACCACCGATGACCCTAATGAATACGCGGCGGTCTGGTGTCTGTTTTCAATTGCCTTGTGCGTTTCGGTCATCAAAACGCCGATCAGAAAACACTTGCATGTGAAAAATTGGCCGTTTTATCAAAAAGCCACGGATGCCGCCTTAGAAGCTGAACTGGCAACTGCGGCCAGCCGTTCTGAGTGATTTTCTACAATTGGATTTAGGTAGTGGCGGCCTGTGCGTCCTCCTAGGACGCGCAGCCGTGTTATCCCTTAAAAGGCACAACCCCGTTATTACCTGAATTTTAATTGAAACCAAGCAGTTAATCTTTTATGCTCCAACCGAAGGCTTGATCTATTAGCCCTGCCCTACCCCTTATAACACAGGAGACTGTATGAAGATTGGTATACCTAAAGAAATACACACTGGTGAAAAACGTGTCGCCACCACCCCGGAAGCGGCCGCCCAAATTATACAATTGGGCTTTTCTGTCGCTATAGAAAGCGGTGCAGGCTTGGCCGCCAACATTTCTGATGAAGCTTATCAGGCAGCGGGCGTAGAAGTGCTGCCCGATGCGGCAAGCTTATGGGAACAAGCGGACATCGTAATGAAAGTCCGCGCCCCAGAAAACCGCCCCCGGTTAGAAATCTACGAATTGAAATGGCTACGTGAAGGCCAAACCCTCATCAGTTTTATCTGGCCCGCCCAAAATCCAGAACTGATGCAATCCTTGGCGGAAAAAAACACCACTGTTTTGGCAATGGACAGCGTACCGCGCATGTCCCGTGCGCAAAAGATGGACGCGCTCAGCTCTATGGCCAACATCGCCGGATACCGGGCAGTCGTCGAAGCATCCCAGCATTTCCAACGTTTTTTCACCGGACAAATTACGGCAGCCGGAAAAATCCCGCCTGCTAAAGTCTTGGTGATTGGTGCGGGCGTAGCAGGTTTGGCGGCTATCGGCGCAGCCAAAAGCATGGGCGCGATTGTCCGTGCCTTTGACACCCGCCCGGAAGTGAAAGAACAAATCGAAAGCATGGACGCAGAATTTTTGATGCTGGACTTTAAAGAGGAAGGCTCTGGTGTCGGTGGTTATGCCAAAACCATGTCGCCGGAATTTATTGCTGCCGAAATGGCTTTGTTCGCCGAACAGGCCAAAGAAGTCGATATTATCATCACCACTGCACTGATTCCCGGCAAACCCGCTCCGAAACTAATCACCACTGACATGGTGAAGTCCATGAAATCGGGCAGTGTTATTGTTGATTTGGCCGCAGAACAAGGTGGCAACTGTGAATTGACAGAAAAAAGCAAAGTCGCTGTCACCGACAACAATGTCACCATCATCGGCTACACCAATTTGCCTAGCCGCTTGGCGAACCAGTCCAGCCAATTGTACGCCACCAACTTGCGGCATTTATTGACCGATTTGTGCCCAAACAAAGACGGCGTACTGAATGTCAACATGGACGATGAAGTGATACGTGGCGCGACCGTCATTAAAGAAGGCAAAATTACGTGGCCACCGCCCCCACCCACCTTGTCAGCCGCACCCGCCGCCAAAGCTGCTGCGGCTCCGGTTGAAAAAACCGTGCAAGAACCGGAAAAACCCTCGGTCATCCGGCAGTTGTTGCCCATGCTGATTGGCGGTGCGGCCTTGTTTGGTGTCGGCGCAGTCGCCCCGGAATCGTTCATGACCCACTTCACCGTGTTTGTCTTGGCCTGCTTTGTTGGCTATCAAGTGATTTGGAACGTCACCCCTGCCCTGCACACACCGTTAATGAGCGTCACCAACGCCATCAGCGGCATCATCGTCATTGGCGCAATTGTGCAAGTGTCATCGCCCACCGTCAGCCAGCTCGCGGGTTTGGCCATCCTGATCGCCTCAATCAACATCGCCGGTGGCTTTTTGGTCACACGCCGCATGTTAGACATGTTCAGAAAATAACCGGAGAAGCAAAATGTCCCATAGTTTAGTCACAATGTCCTACATTATTGCCACCATCCTGTTCATCCTGAGCTTGAGCGGCCTGAGCAACCAAGAAACCGCCCGGCGTGGCAATTACTACGGCATGGCGGGCATGGCGATTGCCATTATCGCCACAGCCTTGAGCGGGACTGTCACCGCGTATGTCATCTTGGCTGTCGCCATCCTCATAGGCGGCGCGATAGGTGCTGTAGCGGCCTCGCGGGTCGCCATGACGCAAATGCCCGAATTGGTCGCCATCATGCACAGCTTGGTCGGTATGGCCGCCGTGCTGGTCGGCTTTGCCACGTTCATGGACAGCTCCAGCGGATTGGTGGGCGTGGAAAAAACCATCCATGAAATTGAAATTTACATCGGTATCTTGATCGGGGCGGTGACGTTTTCCGGTTCGGTGATCGCGTTTTGTAAACTCAGCGAAAAAATCAGCGGCAAACCTTTGTTGCTGCCCGCCCGCCATTGGCTGAACCTGACCATGCTAATCGTTGTGGTGTTGTTAGGCGCAATCTTCTTGGAATACAGCGAAAGTGGCGCTGGCAATTTGCCCATGTTGTTCATGGATAAGGGCGGCGCCTTACCGCTGGTGATTATGACCGCCATTGCCCTGGTGTTTGGCATCCACATGGTTATGGCCATCGGTGGTGCGGACATGCCCGTGGTGGTGTCCATGCTCAACAGCTATTCCGGTTGGGCGGCTGCGGCCACAGGCTTTATGCTCAGCAACGATTTGCTGATCGTCACGGGCGCGTTGGTCGGCAGTAGCGGCGCGATCTTGAGCTATATCATGTGCCACGCCATGAACCGCCATTTCCTAAGCGTCATTGCAGGGGGATTTGGTACGGCTTCCGGTGCGGACGCGGCAGTCATCGAAGGGGAAGTGCAACCGATAGATGCCGATGAAACTGCGCAACTGTTGCTCAACTCCAAAAACATCATGATTATCCCTGGCTACGGCATGGCAGTCGCGCAAGCCCAGCACACCGTCAATGAAATCACCAAGCTGTTGCGGGAAAAAGGCAAAAAAGTCCGTTTCGGCATCCATCCGGTGGCAGGCCGTATGCCTGGACACATGAACGTGTTGTTGGCTGAAGCCAAAGTACCTTATGACATCGTGTTTGAAATGGAAGAAATCAACGATGATTTTGCCAATGTTGATGTTTCCATCGTCATCGGTGCGAACGACATCGTCAACCCTTCCGCGTTGGATGACCCGAACAGCCCCATCGCGGGAATGCCCGTGTTGGAATGCTGGAAAGGCAAAACCACCATCGTTCTGAAACGTAGCATGGCCTCCGGTTACGCTGGGGTCGGCAACCCGCTGTTTGTCTTGGAAAACACCCGCATGTTGTTTGGCGATGCCAACGCCACCATGCAAGCGGTACTCAAAGCGTTAAAAGGCTAAAAACAAAAAAACGGCTCCGGGATGTGCGCACAATTGCCATCCCGGCTCATTCCACTTACCGAGAAAAATTATGTTGACTGAAAAACACAACCTGAGCCATGAATTCCCTGAGTTCCATGACCGCATCCACGACCTGAAAATGAACGATGCCCATTTTGCCAAATTGCTGCATGAACATGACGATTTGAGCGACACCATCCGCCGCGCCGAAATCGAAGTTGAAGTGGTTGCCGATGATTATTTGGAAACTTTAAAAAAACAACGTTTGGCACTGAAAGACCAGTTATATCAAATGTTGCGTGGCTAACCGCCAAAAGAAGCGCGAAAATAAAAAGGGAGCGGTTGCTCCCTTTTTTTTGCCAAACTGTTATCGCTAACTGTTTAGTCCCACATCAAACGGACATCTACAACAAGCCGTGTTCGGCAAACGAATAAGGCGAACCGTCACCGACGATAAAATGGTCTAAGACGCGGATGTCGAACAGATTTAGGGCTTGTTTGAGTTTGTCGGTGATGTGTTTGTCGGATGTACTGGGTTCACAAATCCCGGACGGGTGGTTGTGCGAGAAAATGACGGCGGCGGCGTTGTGATGCAAAGCGCGTTTGGCGACTTCGCGGGGGTAGACGCTGGCACTGTCAATCGTGCCACGGAACAGTTCTTCAAATTCAATGACGCGGTGCTGGTTGTCCAAAAACAAGCAGGCGAACACTTCATAGCTGTAACCGCGCAGTTGGGCGCTGAGGTAGGCGCGTGTGATGTCGGGGCTGGTCAGGGCGTTGCCGCGTTGCAGGACTTCTTTAAAATGCCGTTTGGCCATTTCCATGACGGCTTGCAATTGTGCGTATTTAGCAGAACCCAAACCATTGGCTTGGCAAAAACGGGCTTGGTCGGCGTTCAACAGGGCTTTGAGCGAGCCAAAATCGGCCAACAAATCACGCGCCAAATCCACGGCTGATTTGCCAGGTGTCCCGGTGCGCAGAAAAATGGCCAGCAATTCGGCATCGCTGAGCGTCTCCGCCCCGCGTTGCAACAGTTTTTCCCTAGGCCGTTCGGCTTCTTCCCAATCTTTGATCGCCATGATTTTTACCTGTAACAGTTAAAATCCATAAGCATAGAAGAATTTGCGGGCTTTGCCAGAGCGTGTACGAAAAGGCCGTTCTGCACATGATCGCTGACAGAACGGCTTGTTTGGCTTAGTCTTTGATGGGTGACGGGGCTAACACGACCCGTGAGCCGTTGGTTTCTGCGGCACTGACAACGCCAGCGGCCTCCATGTTTTCAATGAGCGTGGCGGCACGGTTATAACCGACTTTAAAACGCCGCTGGACGCTGGAAATGGAGGCTTTGCGCGACTCAGTGACAAATTGCACGGCTTGGTCATAAAGCGGGTCATTTTCGCCGCTACTGTCCCCGCCTCCACCGCCGTTACCGCCGCTAAAGCCTTCACTACCATCACCGACTTCTTTAGTGATGTCGTCCAGATAGTTGGCGGGCGCGGTCTGTTTCAAAAATTCCACGACGCGATGCACTTCATGATCGTCAACAAAGGCACCATGGGCACGGATAGGAATACTCGTACCGGAAGGCAAAAACAGCATGTCACCGTTACCGAGCAAGCTTTCCGCACCGCCTTGGTCAAGGATAGTGCGTGAGTCGATGCGTGATGACACTTGGAAGGAAATCCGGGTTGGCACGTTGGCTTTAATCAAGCCCGTCAACACATCCACGGAAGGGCGTTGCGTGGCAAGAATCAAGTGGATACCTGCGGCACGGGCTTTTTGTGCCAGACGGGCGATGAGTTCTTCAACTTTTTTGCCGACGATCATCATCATATCGGCCAATTCGTCGATGATAATAACGATGCTGGGCAGCGTGGTCAGGACGGGATATTCTTCGTCGAAATCATCGGCAAACGATTGCCCCGGTTGGAACATCGGGTCTTTAATCAATTCGCCGCGTTCGGCGGCATCTTCAATCAGTTGGTTGAAGCCCGCCAAGTTCCTGACCCCGACTTTGGACATCAGTTTATAACGCCGCTCCATTTCCCCGACCGCCCAACGCAAGGCGTTACTGGCTTCTTTCATGTCAGTGACCACGGGGGTCAACAAATGCGGTATGTCGGCGTACACCGACAACTCGAGCATTTTCGGGTCTATCATGATCATGCGCACTTGTTGCGGCGTAGCTTTGTACAACAAGCTCAAAATCATGGTGTTGATCGCCACGGATTTACCTGAACCTGTCGTACCGGCCACTAGCGCGTGCGGCATTTTGCCCAAGTCAGCGACCAAGGGTGCGCCGGAAATGTCTTTACCCATCGCCAAGGTCAATAAGGACTTGGCGGTGCTGAAATTGTCAGCGACCAATAAATCCCGCAAGTTGACCATTTCCCGCTGGCGGTTAGGGATTTCCAGACCTACCACGGATTTGCCAGGGATAATTTCAACGATACGCACGCTGGTAACCAACAAAGCCCGCGCCAAATCTTTTGATAAAGTACTGATGCGGCTAACCTTAACCCCGGCGGCTGGTTGCAATTCGAAGCGGGTGATGACGGGGCCGGGATGGAACCCCACGACTTGCACGGTGACATTGAAGTCCGCGAGGATTTCTTCAACCCGGCGCGACATAGCTTCCAAATCGCTTTGCGAATAACTGATGACATGCGATTCACGTTGGTCTAGCAAATCCAAAGACGGCAATACACCTTCACCCATCGAATAAACTGGGACGGCGGGCTTTTGGGCAAATTTGCTGACTTTTTCCGGCTTCTTTACGGTTTTTTCAAAAAAGTTGTCGAGTATTTGTGTGGCTTGTACGGTAATCGGTTCGGCGGTTTTATCGGCTTTGCGCTTTTCCGGTTTGTTGGCCGCAGGCAGGAAAATGGTGGGCGGTGTTTGCGCCATTGATGCTGAGGGTGTTTCTGTGGTGTGTGCAAACTTTATGTCAATTTTTTGCAGTTGTTTGAATACGGTTTGAAGCAGCAAAAAAGTCTGCTTTCCTACCCAATCAATCAAGGCGACCCAGGACACTTCGGTTGCTAGGGTAATTCCGGCCAGCAATAGCACAATCAAAAATAACGTAGCCCCGGAATTGCCCAGTAAGTTGTAGGCCAAATCACCGATTTCTTCCCCTAAAATGCCGCCCGTATCCCGTGGCAATTCGACATGCACGCGTAACATATACAGGTGCAGCAAGGCCGTGCCGGAAGTGACACTGGCGAGCATTCCTGAGGCTCTGATGAGGATTTTTTCTTGGTTGATTTTTTGCGATTTGAAGATGAGGTAGCTGTACCAAGCTATCAACACGGGAAACAGGTAAGCGATCAGGCCAAAAAAGTTCAGGCTGATATCCGCTAGCCAAGCACCGATAACGCCGCAGGAATTTAAGGTTTTGGGAGTGGTTGGTGGGTGGAACCACCCGCCATCTTCAACACTGAACGTGACCAGGGATATTAAAAAAAATAAAGCGCAGGCAAAAAAACCTAAAGCCGCAACTTCGCGTAAGCCACGAAACGTTTTTTCTTCCATTACAGCAGACATAAGTATAGTTTTATGAGGGGGAAACCGGCTAAGGTTTGATTATATAGGATGGTTTGGCATCATTACCAACGGTGTCAGCAGGTTTTGAGGTATGGTGATGCGGATGGGAGTTGATTCAATAATAACATTGTCGAAACACACTTTCACCTGCATAATTTAGCCCCTCCCTTTTTTCTTATCGAGATTTGTCTATGAGTGATTCTAAACATTGCCGCTTGTTGATTTTAGGCTCCGGCCCTGCCGGATATACTGCCGCCGTTTATGCTGCCCGCGCTAATTTAAAGCCTGTGATGATTACGGGGATGCAGCAAGGCGGACAATTGACCACGACCACTGAAGTTGATAATTGGCCTGGGGATGTGGAAGGTTTGCAAGGCCCTGCTTTAATGGAGCGTATGCGCTTACATGCCGAACGGTTTGATACGGAGATCATTTTTGACCATATCCACACGGCGGACTTGTCGGCCAAGCCGTTTACCTTGACCGGGGATTCCGGCGTTTATACCTGTGACGCGTTGATTGTCGCCACAGGGGCATCGGCACGTTATTTAGGCCTGGACTCGGAAGAGGCGTTTAAAGGCAAAGGCGTGTCCGCTTGCGCAACCTGTGACGGTTTTTTCTACCGCAACAAACCTGTGGCCGTGATTGGCGGCGGTAACACGGCGGTTGAAGAAGCCTTGTATCTGTCCAATATTGCTTCGCAAGTGACGGTTGTGCATCGCCGCGACAAATTCAGGTCAGAAAAAATCTTATCAGACAAATTATTGGATAAGGCCAAAAATGGCAATGTCGTCATTGAATGGAACCAGACTTTAGACGAAGTGCTAGGCGATGATATGGGCGTGACAGGTTTGCGGATCAAAAATGTCAACGATGGCACCACTAAGGATTTGAATGTCCACGGCGTTTTTATCGCCATCGGCCATACACCCAACACCAGCATTTTTGAAGGGCAATTGGAAATGGATCACGGCTACATCAAAGTGCGCAGCGGTATCCAAGGCAATGCCACAGCCACTAGCGTCGAAGGCGTTTTTGCCGCAGGCGATGTGATGGACTCGGTTTATAAACAGGCGATCACGTCAGCCGGGGCCGGTTGTATGGCGGCTTTGGATGCCGAAAAATATCTTGATGAGTTGACGGGCTAACGCCCCCAGTGGTCTTGAAAACGGCCTATGCCGTACGTTTGGAATGCCTTGGCACTAGATGAAGCTGACAATCCTTAACCCCAAAAATCCCAACCAAGCTTTTCCTCCTGTAGACAAGGCTTTAGCCGAACCGGACGGTTTGTTGGCGATAGGCGGGTGTTTATCAAAAAACCGTTTGATCAATGCTTACAGGCAAGGTATTTTTCCTTGGTACAACCCAGGCGAGCCGATTTTATGGTGGTCCCCCGATCCGCGATTGGTTTTGTTCCCTGACAAGCTGCTGGTTTCCCGCAGCTTGCGCAAGATGATGCGTAAACAAATGTATACCATCACCTTAGACAAAGCGTTTGATGAAGTCATCAATCGTTGCGCCGAACCTAGGGCGGGCCAATCAGGAACGTGGATCACGAAAGACATTAAACAAGCTTATGGCGAATTGTACCGTGCCGGCTTGGCCCATTCGGCAGAAGCATGGCTTGACGGTCAATTGGTGGGTGGGCTTTATGGAATTGCGTTAGGCCAGATATTTTTTGGCGAATCCATGTTCCACACCGAAACCGATGCCTCGAAAGTGGCGTTTGCGGTTTTAGTGGAGAAACTAAAATCTTGGGGCTATCGGCTTATTGATTGCCAAGTGCATTCCAAGCATTTGGTAAGCCTTGGGGCCGAAGAAATCTCCCGCGTTGATTTTGTGCGTTTGCTTGGGGATTATTGTGATGCGTCCGTCTGCCCTTCTGCTTGGTCGTCATGAACAAAATCCCGCTGTTTTTGACAGAAACCTATCTATGCAGCTATTTGGATGCAAAACAGGCTCGTTCCGTGTTTGTCCATCCTTCTTATCCATTATCGGCAACCGTATATGGCCAGCTTATGGCACAGGGTTTTCGCCGTAGTGGCGATGAAGCCTATAAGCCTTATTGCCCCGCCTGCACGCAATGTGTCCCCATACGTTTGGCCGTTGCGGAATTTAAACCTAACCGAAGCCAACGGCGTTGCTGGCAAAAAAATAGCTCCGTCGAAGTATCCGTCAAACCGCCTGTTTTTGAGCAAGCACACTATGACATGTATTTGCGCTATCAGATGATGCGGCATACCGATGGCGACATGGCCCGTTCTAGCCCTGAGGAATATATCGGATTTTTGGGCGGCACTTGGGGCGACACGGCATTCATTGAATTTTCAATTGCCGGACAATTGGCTGCCGTAGCGGTGGTGGATCGCTGTGATGACGCATGGTCGGCAGTCTATACGTTTTTTGACCCGCAATTTTCTGACTATGGCCTGGGTGTCTACGCTGTGTTATGGCAAATAGAACAGGCCAAACAAGCAGGGAAAACGTTTTTATATTTAGGTTTTTGGATTGAAGCCTGCAAAAAAATGGCTTATAAGAGCAATTATCAACCTATGCAGTTATTGATTGATAATCAATGGATTGAAGTGACTTCAAGCTGAATGTTGACATTTTTTGCCACGCACGTCTATGGTTAAAAAGCCGCTTATGTTAATATGGGCGTTTTTAATTGACGAGGTAAAACACCATGGCGAAAGAAGACCAAATTGAAATGGAAGGCAAAGTCATCGACACCCTTCCTAATACGATGTTCCGTGTACAACTTGAAAATGGTCATATTGTCACTGCCCATATTTCCGGCAAAATGCGCAAGCACTATATCCGCATCCTGACAGGTGACAGTGTCAAAGTTGAAATGACCCCTTACGATTTGACCAAAGGCCGCATCTCATTCCGTATGCGCTAATCCCCATCCTAGGGATAAGCGCATCCCTTTTTCTGGTTAACTGCCTTCTGAAACAACCAGTTCCTTGCCTTCTATTGCAAAGCCCAACTCGTTGTTTTTCATATAAATGGTGACATGACCACCGTTTGCCAACTTACCAAACAGCAAGTCGTTTGCAAGAGGTTTCTTTATCTTTTCCTGGATTAACCGAGCCATCGGCCTTGCGCCCATTTTGGGGTCGCAGCCGTTTTCTGCAAGCCATAAACGCGCTTCCGCTTCCAATGTCAAGGTCACTTGCTTATCTGCCAGCAAAGCTTCAAGCTCAAAGATAAATTTATCAACCACATGTCCGACAATAGCAATATCCAAGGGTTTGAACTGGATAACGGCATCTAAGCGGTTACGGAATTCGGGCGAAAATGATTTTTCGATCACTTTCATGCTGTCCGTCCCATGGTCTTGTTGCGTGAAACCAATCGAGGCGCGGCTACCTTCCTCAGCTCCGGCATTGGTTGTCATGATCATGATGATATTGCGGAAATCCGCCTTGCGGCCATTATTGTCGGTTAATGTGCCATGATCCATGACTTGCAACAGCAAATTGAAAACATCAGGGTGGGCTTTTTCTAATTCGTCGAGTAATAACACGGCGTGCGGATGTTTATTGATCTGTTCGGTCAGCAAACCGCCTTGGTCAAACCCCACATAACCCGGAGGTGCACCAATCAACCGTGACACGGTATGGCGTTCCATATATTCGGACATATCCAAACGGATCAATTCAACACCCAACACTTTTGCCAATTGCCGGGTGACTTCAGTTTTGCCAACCCCCGTAGGCCCTGCGAACAAGAACGAACCGATGGTTTTTTGGCTGTCACGCAAGCCCGCACGGGATAATTTAATAGCTGACGACAAGGCAGAAATGGCTTCATCTTGGCCAAACACCAACATTTTGAGGTTCTTTTCAAGGTTCGCCAATTTGTCCACGTCATTCGATGACACGGATTTGGCGGGCACACGGGCAATTTTAGATACGATTTCTTCAATATCCGTGGCATCAATCAGTTGCTTGCGTTCCGATTCTGCTGTCATGCGTTGTTTGGCACCGGCTTCATCAATCACATCAATCGCTTTATCGGGCAAATGACGATCAGTGATGTAGCGGTCAGACAATTCCGCCGCCAAGCGCAAGGCATCAGACGAGTATTTCACGTCATGATGTTCTTCAAAACGTGATTTCAAGCCCTTCAAAATCAAAATCGTATCAGCAACCGATGGCTCGACAATATCCACTTTTTGGAAACGCCTGGCGAGGGCATGGTCTTTTTCAAACACGCCACGGTATTCTTGGTAAGTCGTCGAACCAATGCAGCGCAATTGCCCGGAAGCCAATGCAGGTTTTATCAAGTTAGAGGCATCCATAACCCCGCCCGACGCAGAACCTGCCCCGATAATGGTATGGATTTCATCAATGAACAAAATCGAGTTCGGCTCTTTTTTCAGTTGGTTCATCAAGGCTTTCAGGCGTTTTTCAAAATCGCCCCGATATTTTGTGCCCGCAACCAATGCACCTAAGTCCAGCGAGTAAATGACACTGTTCAGGAGGATTTCCGGGACATCTTCTTCAACGATTTTTTTCGCCAAGCCTTCAGCGATTGCCGTTTTGCCCACGCCTGCTTCACCCACCAACAGGGGGTTATTTTTCCGGCGGCGGCACAAGGTCTGTATCGTCCGCTCAAGTTCAAGCTCACGGCCTATTAAGGGGTCAATACGGCCTTTTAAGGCTTCCTCGTTAAGATTGGTGGTGTATTTGTCAAGCGGGCTACCCGATTCGGTATCGGAATTGCTATTATCCGCGCTAGGTTCGCTGCTGCCCTGATTGTTCTGCTCTATTTTGGAAATGCCGTGGGACAAGTAATTGACCACGTCCAAACGGGAAATGTCTTGCTTGTTAAGCAGGTAAACCGCGTGGGAGTCTTGTTCGCTAAACAAAGCAACGAACAGATTGGCTCCCGTCACTTCCTTTTTATCAGACGCTTGGACATGGAACACGGCACGCTGCAAGACGCGCTGAAAACCCAAGGTAGGTTGGGTGTCGCGTTGTATGCCGGGCGGGATTAAGGACATGGTGTCATCAATGAACTTGGTCAGTTGGCTACGCAATAGCGGTATATTGCAGCCGCAGGCCTTCATGATGGTTTCTGCCGAGGCGTTATCGAGCAATCCTAACAACAAGTGTTCGACGGTGATAAATTCATGACGTTTATCATGGGCATTTTTAAACGCATTATTTAACGTAATTTCAAGTTCTTTGCTTAACATAAACGCTCCCAATTACACTACTTCCATCGAACAGAGCAACGGATGTTGGTGCTCGCGTGAATATTCATTAACTATCGTAACTTTTGTCTCGGCAACATCTTTGGTGTAAGTCCCGCAAACCCCAACCCCTTGCGTATGTATTTGCAGCATCACTTGTGTGGCCAGTTCTTCGGACATGCCAAAGAAATCCATCAGCACTTCAACGACAAAATCCATGGGCGTAAAGTCATCGTTCAACAAAATAACCTTATAGAGAGGCGGCCTTTGCAATTTCGGTTTGGCTTCTTGAATAGCCAAATCATCATCATGATCTTCGAACGGATTAAAGTCGGACATAGCAAACACAAAAAAACGGCTCCATGGGCATTAACATAATGCTAAGTGTAGAGTATTTCAAGCCTTGGTACACAACAAATTATTAAAGCCGTCAAGTAAAAACACAAATCATGTGGTTATTAGGGTGTGTCATGACACTATCAAAAGCATATCAGGTAGAATAAACCGCCATGCGTTATTTGAGCTACCATCGCACAAACTAAGATAGTTTGGCCTGGAACCATTGCATCCTCTACAGGAATATCCTTCATTCCGACTAAAGGGCAATACTGGAATGACCGTGGCAAACTAAGGATACATATCTTCTTAAAATAATAATACTTGGAGCATCAAAATGGGATTAAAAACTTGGTTTTTCAACTTATTTGACAGACAAAAACAACAAGACGACGGGCAAAACACCTTAACGCCAGCCAGCCAAACCGACATTCAACAACAGAATATGGACAAAGAAGCGGCAGGCTTAAACTTTAAATTGGCAATCGAAGCCCACCAAAAATGGAAACGGCGCTTATTGGACGTAATTGATGGAAATTCTGATGAAACCTTGCAAGTTGAAGTGGTCAGCCGAGATGACCAATGCTTGTTAGGCAAGTGGATTCATGGGACAGGCAGCTTAAAATTCCGTTCAACCGAACCCTTCATTCGCTTAAAACATAACCACGCACGTTTTCATGAATGTGCAGGGCACGTTTTGCAAATGGCCCAAGCTGGCGAGCAAACGGCGGCGGCATCCGAACTCAAAGACGGTGACTACGCCCTGATTTCCCAAGAAGTGGTCAGGGATTTGGTAGCTGTTTACACACAGGTTGAATTTAAGCCAAAATAGCCCGGATTGCAGAATCAATCCTGCACACATTTAACTTTGGAGGCCATTGATGGTTTGGAAACCCCGCGTTACCGTTGCTGCAATTATTGAAAAAGACCAGCGTTTTTTAATGGTCGAAGAAGAAAACCCCAATGGCCTCCAATTTAACCAACCCGCCGGACACCTTGAAGAAGGCGAAAGCCTAATACAAGCCGTCAAACGCGAAGTACAAGAAGAAACAGCCTGGCAATTTGAACCAGAAGCCGTGATCGCCATCCAACTGTGGCGCAAAAACCCGCAAGCCACGACATTCCTTAGGGTTTGTTTTAGCGGCCAATGCCACAGCCACGACCCTAAACAAACCCTCGACACCGGGATAGTCAGCACCCACTGGCTAACTCGCGATGAAATCGCCGCCCACTCACACCGTCTGCGCAGCCCGTTAGTATTGATCGGCATAGACGAATACCTGCAAGGCCAGCGTTATCCCTTAACATTACTACAATCATTTCTCGACCAGGATCATGAGTAAAAACATCATCGTCGGCATGTCCGGCGGCGTCGATTCATCCGTCACTGCCTTAGTGTTATTGGAACAAGGCCACAACGTCAGCGGCTTGTTCATGAAAAACTGGGAAGAAGACGACGGCACCGAATACTGCACCGCCATGCAAGACTTGGCCGACGCGCAACAAGTGTGTGACAAGCTGGGCATCCCCTTAAAAACCGTCAACTTCGCCGCCGAATATTGGGACGAAGTCTTTGAAGTGTTCCTCTCCGAATTCGCCGCCGGACGCACGCCCAACCCCGACATTCTCTGCAACAAACACGTCAAATTTAAAGCGTTTTTAAATTACGCCATTGAAGACTTGGGCGCAGATCATATCGCCACCGGACATTACGCCCGTGTCGCCGAGCGCGATGGCACATTTGAATTGCTAAAAGGCTTAGACCCGAACAAAGAACAAAGCTATTTCCTTTATGCGATGGGACAAAAAGCCCTGTCGAAAACCTTGTTCCCCATCGGGCATTTGCACAAACCGGAAATCCGCGCATTGGCTAAAAAGGCAGGCTTCGACAATCACAAGAAAAAAGACAGCACCGGCATTTGCTTCATCGGCGAGCGCAAATTCAAAGAATTCCTGCAACGCTATCTGCCTACCCAACCGGGCGAAATGCGTACTCCCGAAGGCCAATATATTGGAAAGCACCACGGTTTGATGTATTACACCTTCGGACAGCGCCAAGGCTTAGGCATAGGCGGCGTAAAAGACGCGCCGGATGAGCCGTGGTATGTCTTAGAAAAAGACTTGGAAAACAATGTGCTGATTGTTGGACAAAGCCACGACCATCCGCTGATGCTGCACAACAACCTAGAAGCCGGACAACTGGATTGGTGTAGCGGCAAAGCCTTGCTAGAGCCCATACGCTGCGCCGCCAAAACCCGCTACCGCCAACCCGACCAAGCGTGTTATTTACAGCCATTACCGGATGGGCGTTGTAAAGTGACCTTTGATGAACCGCAACGGGCGATTACACCAGGGCAGTCAGTGGTGTTTTATGACGGTGAGGTTTGTTTGGGTGGTGGGATTATTGAGTTGAAATACAATGAATGTTGACTTCAAAAATGCTGCCAACCGTCATTATCGTGACGGGGAATTGTTATACCAGAATGCCCGTTGGGCAAATGCAGACCAGCTTTATGGCTTATCAGCCGAATGTGTATTGAAGTGGATTATTGTTGGCTTGGATCCAGGCGGTGTTGACCGCCGCACTGGGGATTTCAGCAATTCGAAGCATAAAAAGCATTTAGAAGACGGAGCTGTTGATAACCAAGGTAATACTAAAGACTTATGGGTTTACTTGTCGGTAAATCTTTACGGTCGTTTAGCACAGCACAATCCTTTGCCAAACCCTAACCCATTCAAAGATTGGCGCATTTCCCAACGGTACGCCCATGATAACGAAATCGACCAACAACAGGCTGATAGGCATCGTTTGGCAGCCGAAGATTTAATGCGATTATTGGATAATAATCAATTGAGCAATCCATTCAATGGCAGAGTAATGTCGTGACAAAAACACTAAGATTCCAAGACGCACTGGACAAAGCAATCGGTTTTGTCAAAGACCATTCGCTGTTGTCAGATAATTCCCCCGTTATAATCCGTGACCTTTACGGCAAAATCAGGTTGTTTTTGCAAACTGAACCAATGCCGGAGCACAAAGAACTTGCCGTGCAATTAAGCGATTTTTTAGGCGGGTTTGGTCATCCTGCCAACGAACTTTTTTTATACGCAAACGATTTCTTTGATCCAGACAGCATTGTCTCATCTTCGGACAAGATCAAAATTCCCGGCACAACTCCACCCATTTATTTGCTTGATCGGCAAATAACAGGTCAAGACTGGTTGCGTCAGCCTATTGATCGATCTACACCCCATCCACCCCGCGCCACTTTATTTGGTATCAAAGGCGGCGTAGGCCGTTCCAGTGCCTTGGCGATTTGGGCTTGGCATTTGGCAAATCTTGGCAAAAAAGTATTGGTGGTCGATTTAGATTTGGAATCACCCGGCATCGGGCAAATCCTGTTGCCGCAAAACCAATTACCGGACTTTGGCGTGGTCGATTGGCTGGTTGAAGAAGCCGTAGGCCAAGCAGATAGGGAATTGCTGATAGATATGGTCGCCACCAGCCCTTTAGCCGGAAATACCGAAGGCGTGATTCGGGTGGTAACCGCAGCAGGAGGCAAAGAGCAAGACTATATTGCCAAGTTGTCCCGCGTTTATATGGACATTAATCAAGACGGCAAAATTGTCGATTTTGCCCATCGCCTCGCCCAACTATTGCAACAACTTGAAGCGCAGGAGAAACCGGACATTGTCTTACTCGACAGCCGTGCTGGTATCCATGACATTGCCGCCATCGCTATCACCCGCTTGACTAATATGGCGTTTCTGTTTGCCATCAACACCCCACAAACCTGGCAAGCCTACCGTTATTTGTTTAGCCATTGGCAAAAATGGAATGTTAATCTGGATAAGTTTAGAGACCACCTGCGAATCGTCGCGGGCATGGTTCCCGAAAATGTCAATGTCGAGGATTATCTGTTACGTTTTCGTGAATCTTCGTATAACTTGTTTTTAGAAACAATATATGTAGAAACAACCTCCAAAGAACTCAATACGTTTAATTTCGATATTGATGATAGTTTGGCACCGCATTTTCCTGTGGAGATTTTATGGAACAGTAGATTCCAAGATTTTAATCCCCAATCGCCAGATTACTTTAAAACCTATGGCGCACTATTAACCGCTTGTTACGGTAATTTTTTAGAAACTGCCACTGAATTGGTTTTAGGCGAAACCTCGTGAGCATTTTCCCTGTTCATCCTCTTCGGCAAGCGTTTTTAAACCTGCCTCAACAACCTCGTCAATCAGATAATGACCCTATTGAGAGCCGCTATTTTTACGCGCCAACTAGCCATGCCAAAGCCTTACATCCTGACACCATGTTAGTTGAAGGAGTTCATGGCGTAGGGAAAAGCGAATGGTGGTTGCAACTGAGTAATCCTGAACACCTTAAATCGATAGCCTCTGTATTGCCGCGTGCTGAATTGGAAAATACAAAATGCAGTATCGGTTTTGGGGAAGCATCATCCAAACAATATCCCAGCAAAGAAGTGTTAGCCAATTTGTTAAAAAATAACGATGCCCAAACTATTTGGAAGGCCATTGTCACCTTTGCTGTTCTTCAATGGCCATTTGAAGACTCTTTGCAATGGGCGGATAAAATTAATGAATACAAAAGATATCCCGAAGAATGGGAAAGGCATTTACTAAGTGTTGACGAAGACCTATCAACAGAAAACAAAAAACATATCGTTTTATTTGATGCCTTAGATTATGCGGCAGATGATTGGAAAACCTTGAAAGAACTTTTAAAAGGTTTGTTACAGGCAGCTTTAAAATTTCGGTCATTTCGGGCGATACGCCTAAAAATTTTTGTGCGCCCAGATATGTTGCAAGATTCGTCTATATACTCATTTACAGGCTGTTCAAAAATCATTAATAACAAATTGACGTTGGAATGGAGCAAATTAGAACTATTCAATTTGCTGTGGCAATACCTAGGCAATGACGTAGATGGCGGCGAAGCATTTCGTGATGGTTGCGGTCAGCATTTTCAGCAATATTGGACGCACCATGCCGATGCTGATACTTGGCTGATACCCGAAACTATGCGGCGGGATGAAGCCTTGCAAAAGAAAATATTCCATGCCTTGGTGGGTGATTGGATGGGCGGCGGCCCTAAGTCTGGCTCCCCCTATATTTGGCTAGGGCATCATTTGGAAGACGGTTTTGGCAAAGTCAGCCCCTGTAGTTTTCTTGCCGCCTTGCATGAAGCTGCCGCCAGTGATGAATTAACGCAAGAGCAAGAGTATCCTCTAAATCATAAAGCCTTAAAAAAAGGCGTACAAAAAGCCTCAAAAATTCAAGTCCGTACCTTAAATGAACATTCTCGTTGGCTAGAGGTGTTGCTAAAGGGAAAAGACCTAAGCTTTCCTTGCGATTTTGACAACATTAAAGATGTATGGTGCGGAATTAGATCAGAGGTAGATGATGCCATCAATCACCCCGGCTCAATGCGACCACCCAGTTATTCAGATTCCGATTTTTATTATGAGGGGATTAAAGATTATTTGGTTACGTTGGGCATTTTCCAACCCATGCTGGATGGCAAAATAAATATGCCCGAAGTCTATCGTATTGGGTATGGCTTGCACCGACGCGGTGGCATCAAAATCAATTAAGATAATCCACCATGTACAAAACCCACCTCGCCAACCAATCCTACGATTTCAAAACTCTACGCAACCTGATGGCGAAAGCCAGCCCTGCGCGTTCCGGCGATTATCTGGCGAGCGTGGCGGCGGTGAATAATTTGGAGCGGGTGGCTGCGCAGTGGGTGTTGGCGGATGTGCCGCTGAAACAATTCCTCACCGAAGCTTTAGTGCCTTACGAAAGCGACGAGGTGACGCGGCTGATTATCGACAGCCATGATCCGCAAGCGTTTGCACCCATCAGCCATTTGACCGTTGGTGATTTCCGCAACTGGTTATTATCGGAACACGCCGATACCGCAACCTTGACCGCCATCACCGCAGGCCTGACACCGGAAATGGTCGCGGCGGTGTCGAAAATCATGCGAATCCAAGATTTGATTTTGGTGGCGAAAAAATGCCGTGTCGTCACCCGTTTTCGGGACACGATAGGCTTGGCAAACCGCCTGTCAACCCGTCTGCAACCCAATCATCCCACCGACAATCCTGCGGGTATCGCCGCGAGTATTTTAGATGGTTTGCTGTATGGCTGCGGCGATGCGGTCATCGGCATCAATCCCGCCACCGATAATCTGGAAGCCACCACGCGCTTGTTGCACTTGCTTAACGATGTCATCGAGAGTTACCAAATCCCTACCCAAGCGTGTGTATTGGCGCATGTCACCACTACCATGAAGGCGATGGAACAAGGTGCGCCCGTGGATTTGGTATTCCAATCTATTGCCGGCACGCAAAAAGCCAACGACAGTTTTGGCATCAATTTGGCGATTTTGCAGGCAGTCCACGAAATGGCCATAGCATTGAAACGCGGTACAGTCGGCGATAATTGCATGTATTTTGAAACTGGACAAGGCAGTGCCTTATCCGCCAACGCCCATGAGGGCATGGATCAGCAAACTTGTGAAGCGCGGGCGTACGCGGTGGCGCGGCAATTTAAACCGTTACTGGTCAACACCGTGGTTGGGTTTATCGGCCCGGAATATTTGTACGATGGCAAACAAATCATCCGCGCTGGCTTGGAAGACCATTTTTGCGGCAAATTATTAGGCTTGCCTATGGGCTGTGATGTCTGTTACACCAACCACGCCGAAGCGGATCAAGATGATATGGATATGTTATTGACGCAATTTGCCGTTGCGGGCGGCACGTTTATTATGGGAGTGCCGGGCGCGGATGATGTGATGCTGAATTATCAATCAACCTCGTTCCATGATGCGCTGTATGTACGGCAAGTACTGGATTTAAGACCTGCGCCGGAATTTGAGCAATGGCTGCAACAGCATCAGATTTTTAATGGTGATAATCGTTTGATAAGGAAAGATATTCCCGCCTTATTTGGTGGTGCAAACCTGTTGCCGACGAAAACTTGATGAAGATGATATGGAGCCTAAAATTCTGTTTGGGAACCAGCAAACGACTGGAAGCTGGAGCTTCCAAAACCGCATTCCCAAGCTGGAGCTTGGGAACGAGCAAAAAACATGTTTTTGGACTCCATTCCCACAAAATTATCTAAAACCGACCCGCCATGAGCGATCAACACGCCATCACCTCAGACCCTTGGCAAACCCTAAACCAGTTCACCGCCGCACGTATTGCCTTAGGCCGCGCCGGAATGAGCTTACCGACTCGTGCCTGTTTGGATTTCCAACTCGCCCATGCGTTGGCGCGGGATGCGGTGAATATCCCCCTGGACTTTGCCGAACTTGCCAGACGTTTGGCGGCAAATGGCATTAACGCTTTAACGTTACAAAGCCAAGCCGAAAACCAACGCCTGTATTTGCAACGGCCTGATTTGGGACGGTTGTTAAGCCCATCTTCGCAAGAATGCCTAAAAAATCATTCTGTAAAACAGGCTGATGTTGCCATCATCGTTGCTGATGGTTTATCGTCCACCGCCATCGCCCATCATGCCGAGCCCTTTTTAAACGCCTTACTGCCGGAATTGCACAATAAAAACTACCAAATCCCACCCGTTTGCCTAGTCCAGCATGGGCGTGTCGCAGTTGGCGATACGGTAGCCGAAGCTTTCGCTGCGCGGTTGTGCATTGTTCTGATTGGTGAACGTCCAGGCTTAAGCTCGCCGGACAGTATGGGGATTTATTTCACCTATCAAGCCCAGTCCGGCCTCAGCACCGATGCCGACCGCAATTGCATTTCCAATATCCACCACAATGGCCTAAGTTATGCCCAAGCACTAAAAAAACTGCGGTTTTTAATTGCCGAAGCGGAAAAATTGCAATTGTCAGGCGTGAATTTAAAAGATGAAACGACAGAGACGGAATTAGAGAACTTGCCTCCATCACCTAATTTTCTTCTCAATCACGGGTAGCACAAGATATGTGTCCGCAGATTGCCACTGTGTAAACCTAACACCCACTGATGCCCCCTACCCTACGCTATCTTAACCAACAGCCCTACACTGACACTTGGCAAGCCATGCAGGATTTCACCTTGCAGCGTAAGGCTGACACGCCTGATGAGCTGTGGATCGTCGAGCATCCACCCGTTTACACGC
Organism: uncultured Methylocucumis sp.; assembly: GCA_964446885.1. Lineage (GTDB taxonomy): Bacteria > Pseudomonadota > Gammaproteobacteria > Methylococcales > Methylomonadaceae > Methylovulum. The sequence goes on along the minus strand of CAYUQV010000032.1, from coordinate 5,899 downwards.
TTGGCCTAAGCGGTAAGCGTGAGCATTTGCTGGCTATGACCGATATTCCTGTGGTACATAGTGACCGGGGCGGACAAGTGACTTACCACGGCCCTGGACAATTGGTCATTTACACACTGCTGGATACTAAGCGCCTGCAAATTAATATCCGCGAATTGGTCAGTATCCTCGAAAACGCGATGATCGCCACCTTGGCCGATTACGGCATCACCGCTGTCGCTAAGGCCGATGCGCCAGGCGTGTATGTGCAGGGCAAAAAAATCGGCTCAATTGGTCTGCGCATCAAAAACCATTGCAGCTATCACGGCTTAAGCCTGAACAATGCCATGGATTTAAAACCGTTTTCGTACATCAATCCATGCGGTTATTCCGGCTTGCAAATGACCCAGCTGGCTGATTTGGGTGTCATGGTCGATACGCCTTATCTCGCGCAATCGGTCATCGGGCATATCAATTCGGCGTTGGCACGATAAATCAAACATCCACAGCAATGGCTGACTCGTGAGCCGTTGGTTTTTTTACGCACAAAAAAGCTGGCGGTAAAAGCCACTACCCTAAGGTAGAAGGCAAATTTACAGCCAGCTTTTTTTTAGATCAAACCAAATTTAGAAAAACTCGGCAGACATGCTTGGTTTATTCTGCGGCGGGCACTGCCACTTCTCCCATCGTTATATCTGCATCGCTTTGCAAGCTGTTCAATACCGCATTGAATTCGGTTTCGCCAAAGGCATTACCGATATTCTTTTTAGCCAGTTCAAGCTGTTTTTTGTCGTCTTCACTCATCACGCCTTCTGAAACCTTAGTCAAACTGACGACAATTTGTTCACCTGAAGGTTGTGGCGCAATAAAAATGCTAGGTTTGTTAGCTATCGGTTTTGGAGCCTTGAAGATTGCCTCGATTAAAGTAGGTGGCAAATCCGTTTTTCTACGTGTCAGGCCTGTTAGGTTTTTGATGGCAAGCTTATGTTTGGCGGCAACGGCTTGCAAGCTTTCACCTGCCAGCAATTCATTTTTGATCTGCTTAGCACTTTCAATCGCCAATTGTTTGGCTTTGTCATTGGCCAAAATAGCGGCAATGTCTTTCTTAACCAGTTCCAGTTCTTGAGTGGCGGCTGGTTTATGCTCCAACATGCGCAACACGACCAATACGTCAGAACCTACTTCTATCGGTGTGCTGTTATTGCCGTGCAACACTTCGTCAGTAAACCCAGCACTACGGATTTTGTCATCTGCGGCAATGCCTTCGCCACGTTCTTTAGTGAACAAGGCCGATTTTTTAATCGTCAAACCTAATGTATCGGAAACGGCCTGTAAGCTATCAGGGTTTTGGTAGCTGGTTTCCGTCAGTTTTTCGCCAGCTTCATAAAAGCTGGTTTCTGCTTGGGATTTTTGGAACGCTTTGGTGACTTCGTCTTTTACGCTGTCGAAAGGCTTGATTTGAGCGGGAGCCAATTCAGTGACTTTGATCAAATGATAACCAAAAGAAGATTTTATCGGTTCGGAAAGTTCGCCCATTTTTAAGGCCGTGACCGCCGCTTCAAACGATTTTTCCATCACCCCAGTGGTGAACAAGCCTAGATCGCCACCTGTTTTAGCGGTTGCTTTATCATCTGAAAGGGTGGATGCCAATTGTGCAAAATCTTTGCCTGCCAGCAGCTCTTGTTTAGCGTTTTTGGCTTTTTCCAAAGCGGCCTGGTCAGTGGTCTTATCGTTTACGAGAAATAAAATATGGCTGATTTTTCTACGTTCCGGCGTAGTGTATTGATCTTTTTGCTCTTCATAAAAAGCTTTGAGCTTTTCGTCAGTGACCGCCACTTTTTTCGCCATATCGGCCAGCGACAACTCGACATATTCGACTGACAATTGCTCAGGGGTTTGATAAGCGTTTTGGTGCTGCTGATAATACGCGGCAATGTCTTCGTCTTTGGGCGGTTCAAAAGCCGTTGGCAAAGATACTGTCAGATAATCGACATCCCGCATTTGGTTTTGGATTTTAAAAAAGCTTTCAACATCGTATTGGCTAGCAAAACTACTATCCACAATACTATGCTGGAATTGCTCCATGACCATCGCTTTTTTGACCCGGCTGACAAACTCAGTCGAGGACATGTGCTGGGAAGCCAGCAAAGACTTATATTTGTTGTCATCAAAATGGCCGTCCGTTTGGAAATATTCCAATCCTTTCACAAACTCACGGACATTCTCGTCATTGACTGTCAGGCCTCTGGATTGGACATATTGCAGCAAGACTTCGTCTTTAATCAACTTTTGCAGGGCTTGGGCTTTCAGGGCTTGCTCGTCAACGCCTAAGCCCCGCATCGCTTGGCTATATTGCTCATAAGCTTTATTGACATCACGCTGGTAAAAATCTTTGTCACCGACCGATGCCACCGGGGATTCTTTGGCGTTATCGGTATAATTATTGATGCCCCACAAAGCAAATGGGACACCAATAATTAATAAAATACCCCACGCAAAAGCACCCTGCGATTTTTCTCTTATTGTTGTCAGCATAACGAAGTCCTAATAAATCAACTTGATAAGGCAAAAAAAAAGCCCCGAACCTTAAGTGGTACGGGGCTTTTTTATTTTTTGGCGAAGTGGACGGGGCTCGAACCCGCGACCACCGGCGTGACAGGCCGGTATTCTAACCAACTGAACTACCGCTCCAAAGTCTGGTGGGTGCTGAGGGGTTCGAACCCCCGACCCTCGCCTTGTAAGGGCGATGCTCTCCCAGCTGAGCTAAGCACCCGACTAATGCTGACTAGTTTACCGCATCTTTTAAAGATTTACCAGCTTTAAATGCAGGCATTTTTGCTGCCTTGATTGTAATTTCTTCGCCTGTTTGTGGATTACGGCCTTTACGCTCCGCCCTTTCTTTAACTGAAAATGTGCCAAAGCCGACTAAAGCAACAGAATCACCTGATTTCAAAGCACCTTCAACAGCTTTAATAAAGCCATCCAAAGCGCGACCGGCATCTGCTTTTGTCAATTCAGCCGATTCTGCAATAGCGTCAATAAGTTCCGATTTATTCATTATTTCCCCCCTCAGGAAGTTTTTGTTATGTATATTGTGATAGACGCACGTTTATTCTTAAGAACTGAAGGCAGAAACCTAAGAAACGCCAGTATTTATATCAACTGCCCTTGATGAGTGTCAAGCAATATAAAAGTCCACAATACCTTGGTTTTTGCGGCCTCATCGTTTTCAACACAGGCCGCACGCCATTCTCAATGCGCCATCAGGCCTGTTTTTAAAGCTTTGACACTATCCGCATCCGTTCCGGCTTGCTCATCAATGACCCTTTTCTCAACCGGAACAGGTACATATTGCAAAGCAACCTCAAGCACTTCATCTATCCAATGCACGGGTTTGATCAGCAAATTGGCTTTAATGTTTTCAGGAATCTCAACCAAATCCTTTTCATTATCGGCCGGAATTAAAACTGTCGTGATACCACCACGATGTGCCGCGAGCAGTTTTTCTTTAAGGCCGCCAATAGGCAACACTTCGCCACGCAAGGTTATTTCGCCAGTCATTGCCACATTCGCACGGACAGGAATCTTAGTCAATGCGGAAATGATTGCGGTACACATGCCAATACCCGCACTAGGGCCATCTTTAGGCGTTGCGCCTTCAGGGACATGGATATGGATGTCGTTTTGTTGGAAAACATCATTGTCTATGCCCAAAATGCCAGAACGGCTCCTGACCACAGTCATTGCCGCCTCGATGGATTCTTTCATGACATCGCCCAACTTACCGGTCGCCGAATGTTTGCCTTTGCCCGGAATCACCGCCGTTTCGATAGTCAACAACTCACCGCCCACTTCCGTCCAAGCCAATCCGGTCACTTGGCCGATTTGGTCTTGCTCTTCCGCGACACCATAATTGAAACGCTTGACGCCCAAATATTCGCCTAAATTACTTTCAGAGACCACCACTTTGCCGTCAACCGCTTTCAACAACAAGGCTTTGACTACCTTCCGGCAAATTTTGGAAATGTCGCGTTCCAAACTGCGTACACCTGCTTCACGAGTATAGTATCGGATCATGTCACGCACAGCAGATTCGGTAATTTCAATTTCGTGGGATTTCAGGCCATTATTTTTGATTTGCTTAGGGATCAAATAACGTAAGGCAATATTAATTTTTTCGTCTTCGGTATAGCCTGCCAAACGGATCACTTCCATTCTGTCCAACAATGCAGGGGGGATATTCATGGTATTAGCGGTGGCAACGAACATGACATCCGACAAATCAAAATCCACTTCCAAGTAATGGTCGGAAAAAGTATGGTTTTGCTCAGGGTCTAGCACTTCCAACAGGGCCGAAGCCGGATCACCTCGGAAATCGGCAGCCATTTTGTCAATTTCGTCGAGTAAGAACATAGGGTTACGCGTTTTGACCTTCGCCAAGCTTTGCAAAATCTTGCCGGGCATAGAACCGATATAGGTTCGCCGATGACCACGGATTTCCGCTTCATCACGGACACCGCCTAACGCCATACGGATATATTTACGGTTGGTTGCCCGTGCAATCGATTCACCCAATGAGGTTTTACCCACGCCTGGAGGCCCTACCAAGCATAAAATCGGGCCTTTCAGTTGTTTGACGCGCTGGTGCACCGCGAGATATTCCAAAATGCGCTCTTTGACTTTTTCAAGGCCATAATGCTCGGCTTCAAGCACTTGTTCGGCAATTTTCAAGTCATGACGGACTTTCGTACGTTTTTTCCAAGGCACATTGACCATCCAGTCGATGTAATTGCGCACTACAGTGGCTTCGGCGGACATGGGCGGCATCAGCTTCAATTTATTCAGCTCTGTTTCGGCTTTGGTTTTGGCCTCTTTCGACATGCCTGCTTCAGCAATCTTCTTTTCCAGCTCTTCAATTTCATTGGTGGCATCTTCCATGTCACCCAATTCTTTTTGGATCGCCTTGATTTGTTCGTTCAGATAATATTCGCGCTGGTTTTTTTCCATCTGCTGTTTAACGCGGACGCGGATTTTCTTTTCCATTTCCAGAATATCCACTTCGCCTTCCATCAGCATCATCAGGTTTTCCAAACGGCTTTGGATATTGGGGTTTTCCAAGATGCCTTGCTTGTCATGAACCTTGAGGCTCATATGCGCGGCCATGGTGTCGGCCAAGCGGCTAGGATCATCAATCCCTGCCAATGACGTCAATACTTCCGGGGGAATTTTATTGTTCAACTTGACGTACTGTTCAAACGAACTGATTGCCGTGCGTTGCAATACATCCAGCTCTTGAACCGACAAATCCAGAATTTCTTCCAGTGGCTGCACAATCGCCGAATAAAAAGTCCCAGTATCTTGGTATCTGGCGACCGTAATACGCTGGCTACCTTCCACCAATACTTTGACCGTACCATCCGGCAGCTTCAAAAGTTGTAAGATATTTGCAAGCGTGCCGACTTGGTATAAATCCGTGAAATTAGGCTCATCAATTTCAGCTTCTTTTTGCGCGACCAACAGCACTTGTTTGCTGTCCCTCATCGCCGCATCTAAGGCGTCAATTGAACGCTCCCTACCGACAAATAAAGGGATGACCATATGCGGATAAACCACTACATCCCGCAGTGGCAAAACCGGAATCAATACATCATTCGGTTGTAATTCTGTCATGTCATGTGTTTCCATAAATGCGTCCTAAAACACCATTGAAAAAAATGATTATGAGGACGGTAATTAAAATAGCAAGGCATCTGTAACAATATATTTTGTTTGATAAGCACTTGCACTAAAAATGGCTTATCTTCATCAAATGAGTCCGGCAAGCCCTTATGAAACAACTAATACTTTCAACTGGCAACAAAAATTAATAGAAGTTACGCATTGACAGCAAAGTTATAATATGATTTTTAAAATACCCAAA
>CAYUQV010000031.1:0-42961 GCA_964446885.1 uncultured Methylocucumis sp. | reverse complement strand
ACCGGGCGGAGCTGATCTTCGGCAAAGGCGCTTAATAGCGCGATTGCCCTGGCATGGGAACGACTTAACTAGAATTTTAAACAAAAGCATGTTTAATATTTGAACATTAGATTTTATTCTAAAAACATTATTTTATTTAAAGTAATATTTTACACTTAAATGAACTAAATCTTAGGTTTTCAACATAACCATTTAATTTATAAAGTTATAAAAATTTTTGTTTGATTTGAAATATTACGGAAAATGAGAACTGGTATACGCTTTTAATATCAATGCCTAACATAATTATTTATAAAAATAACCCGTAAGATGGTTTCGCGAAGCAAACCGCCTCCACATCCGAAAGTATGGGTTAATGACTAGGCAAATGCTGCTCATAATTCTCAATAAATACCCCTAAAGCCGTTACCAATCGAGCCAATGGGTGATTTTCATCCGCTCCGCCCAAATCCAGCAGGTTGTTTAAAACGCTGATAGCGACTTCATAGTCGTGTTCATTTTCTATGGGATACAACGGGATTGTTTCGCATAACAGCGCGTAATGGTTGATAACTTACGGGGTAATGTTGGCGGTCAAGGTTTCCATAAGTCGTACTCTTTGTGGGTTAACACGTCGCGAATGTAAACGGTCTGGGTATTAGTCGTAATCAGGTGAAAAACAAATTTACGGCATAGATTTATGGCGAGTGGTGTTAAGTGCTTTCTTAAATTCTTTGGCATAATCGGGAAATTCTTCCAATGCAGGGCAAATTTGTTCCCTGTACAACTCAAAATCGTAACGTCCGGCAGGCAATACGCCCGATGTCGGGAACACATGGTGTTTCTTTAATTGCAGCAGGTTGGCCATCACGCTGGCTTCAAGATCGGCCACCGGATCGGCATGGCGCTCGTTAAGCACCGGGACAAACCCTTTCTGCCGCCACTGCGGGTTGTCTTGGGCATCCGTAAACAAGCGGGTGGGGGCCATCATCAACAGGCGAAATTCATCGTAGATTTTTTCTTTGCTGGCTCCACGGGTGATACCCTCGTAACTGCCCATTTGCAATTGGCAAGGCGCATCAAAACAGCCGTGACAAACTGTGCAACGGCTATCGGTGATGGGTTTGACATCGCGTCGGTAACTGACCTTAAAAGACTTGCTGATGGGCGGGCCGAAACGGGCGGGGTCGGCAACGCCGTAATGTCGGTCAAGTTGGTGGCGGGTATAAGCCGCACAACTGGCCAGCAACAATAACAGGAAAAATAGCAGTAAATGACGCATGTATGCCTTAGTTTGATGAAAATGCCCGTATTGCCCGAAAGGACTAGCCTCCCCTACTGGCATAAACTGCCATTTTTTGTGTTTTTCGTGCTGTTCGTGGACAAAAAAGCCTATATCACCGCTGCTGCCACCCTGCCCCGGTATCCACATACTGCCCGGCGGGCGTTTTACCGAGGACTTTTTGCGCGGCGAGTTTGGCGACGGTGTCGGCGGTCACGCCATTTTTATTGGCGATGCGCTGATATTCGGCCAGGCGTTGGGCGTTGATGCTTTCCACCAAGGCTTTGACATCGGCAGGGGCATCGGCTTTGACCACGCCCAAAAAGCCACTGCTCCGCTCACCCACCCAACCGGACGCTTTGGCTTGATCCAAATCAGCGGCGGCAACCGGTAAAGCGTTCAGCAACAAAGCCAGCAACACAGGCCATAACAGGCGGGGCAAAATTATTGTTTTCATTCATGTCTCCTTTAAAACAAACCTTTTTGGTTGGTGAGCAGGTCATCCACGTCTTTTTCAATTTTCAGGCGGATTTCGTGTTCGATTTTGATGTTCATATTGATTTCTATCGGTTTGTCCGGGGCTTCGAATTTGACTGAAGGCGTACAGCCAAGCAAGTGCCAAGTGCTCCACACTAGAACCACAGTTTTTGTCGCAGTCCATTTCATTGCTGTCTCCGTACCGCTGGCGGCGGTTTAGTAGGTTGATGGGCCCCAAGTGGGGATGTTACGGTGTTATCGGTTGGGACGGGTTGGCTTTGGGCTTCTTTAAGGATCGCCTGTTCAAAATCCCCGGCCAGTAGACCCCTTTTTAACAAATCAGGCAATTGTCCGCTTAAATTTAAATTAAACGCCAGCGGGTGGCCTTGTAAAACCTCAGGATTGCGGCCTTCCATGCGCAAGGCCATCTGATAATCGCCATTCGGATGGTAATTGAGTTTGGCGTTCAGGCTTTGATAGGCCAAATTGCGCAAGGCCTTGAAGGCGATATTTTCCTTGTCGGCCACCGGGCCTTGGTAGCGTAACACCCCAGGGCTGATGCCCACCACTGTGCCGTCTTGCAATTCGATGCTTTGATCCGTGATGCTCAAAGGCAAATCCCCGTTGACCGTGCCGCTCCCGGATAATTTTGGGTAATCCAGCGTTGCCAATAATTGCGCCAGATCAACGCCATGCACTTGCAAGGTCAACAACACGGGGCGTTGTTTCAGATCAAACGTAGCGGGCAACACGGCCAATTCGCCGCCAAACATCGCCCCGACGCTGCGCTCGACCGTCAGTTTGTCATCGTGGTAACGGGCTTTAATGTTCAAATCACGCACCGCTAATTGTTTGCCTAATGCCAGCGCAGGCATGTCCACAAACACAGCCACGGATAGCTGGCGCAAATCCTCGCTCGCCATTGTTATCCTGGCTTGCTTGGCTTGCACAGCCCCTGCACTCACTGCCAAATCAGAGGCGGAGACGTGCGCCGTACCGGACAACAACTTTTTGCCCTGCCAACGTGCATTCAACGTGCCTTGCACCTGTCCGCTGGCCAATTGCCAAGCGCGGGTGGCCTCGGGTTGCCACGGCTGGAGCAAACCGAGCATTTCCACGGCGGTCATGTCTAATTTTGCCTGGGCCCCAAACACGCCGGATGTGGCCATGTCCACGTCCAATTTTGCCAAATTGCGCTGGTCACGGGCCAAAAAGGCTTGGGCTTGTAAGCTGGCGAAATTATCGGACGTTTCGAGCGTGGCTTCCAATTGCGCCGCTGCCAAACCCTGTGTAATCGGATTTTGTGTGGCCGGGGCGAAAGTTGCCCTGAGCGTTTGCGGCAATAAGGCACTGGTGTTTAGCCACTTTGCCAAGTCCCCGATTTCTGTCCGCAAATGGGCTTTTTTGTGCGGATTGTCCAACGGTTCCACGGCCAGCTCAAATACAGCCGCGCCCGAAGGCTGTTTGGCAAGTATTTTGGCGGTGCGCAGACCGGGGCTAAGTTCCAGGATTAAGGATTTGTCGGTCGCTTCAAAATGGGCTTGAAGCCAGTTTGGCGCGGTACGCGTGATGTCGGCACGGCCTGTCAAAGCCACCAAGCCCCAAATGGTTTCCACAGAAACAGCCAAATCCGCGATGTTTACGCTTTCCAACGGATAAGCCAGCGTGCCAAAAGGCCTATTGCTGGCAGGCGTGGACGCAACGGCGGCGTGGGGCGCGAAATGGAGTTGGGCGTGGGCAATGTCTATCGCGGCTACTTTAGGGATGCGCAGATCGTAGCGGATGCTGATTTCTTGCAATTGGGCGGTCAACAGCCCCGAACCCGTTTCTATCCCGCCTGAAAATTGCGCGACGGTGGCATGGTCAAAACCAAACCGTAAACCTGAGAAGCTTGGTGAAACTAAGGCCGTACCGTCCACAAAGCGCATGAACACCCATTCCATCAGGACGGAACGGTTCCACCAGACACCGATGCCCGCCACCACAAACAACACCCCTAAGGCCTTAAACAGACGGCCTATAATGCGGCGGGCTGGTCTGGGTTTCATGTCGGAAATCGAAGGTGGCTGCATGGACTGGGGACAAATTTAAGACTATGCCAGCATTGGACATGGAAAGCAAAATCACAACCAAAGGGATAACATCGTTTTAAAAGATGTGATCCCTCTGGAAAAGCTTATCTGCGGTATCTGCCCCGGTATCTAGGACGGTATCTAGGCGGGGCGGGTTTGCTGATGACATTACCCAACAGGCCACCCACCGCCGCACCGCCTAGCGTCCCTAGCGGACTGCCGTTGGTTAAGGCCGCACCACCAATTCCGCCGATGCCCGCGCCCAATAATGTGCCTTGGCCTTGCCGGGACATGCCCGCGCAACCGACCAGACTAATAAATAGGGTCAAGATTGCGGCCCGTTTCAGCACGTGCTGTAGTTTTTTCATAACATTACCTCTTAAATTGCGTGTCCGGTGCAGTATGTCCGGGCCATTGCGGCTGACGACTTTAATTGCCACCGTCAACTGAAGTTTATTGGCTACGCCCTGCCCCGTCTGTCCGTTGACGCACATAACCCCATTCAACGGCTTATATTCAAAAAATTTCACTCATAAAAAAATGGACCCAGCAATAAATTTTAGGGCATCCCGAAATGCTGACGGCTGACAACAAAAAACGGCAGGCACATTGACTGCCTGCCGTTCCGCTTGCCTACCCAATTAGATATTTATTGCGCGGCTTTCAAATGCGTAATGGCTTCTTCTGCTGATTTCTTGCCAACATCCGCGTGATCCATTTTGCCGTGGTCGATGGCATCGGTGAGGCTTTTGACAGCGGCTGTCAAATGCTCATGGGCGGCACTGGCGTGGGTCTTGGCGGCTTCGGCGTGTTCGGCCAATTTTTTGCCATCGGTGGCTTGGCTTGCCGCTTCGGCGTGTTTGATCGCTTCTGCCATGTGGCTTTCGGCGGCTTGGACAAAAATGGGGGCAAGGGCTAATGCCAAGCCAACCAAAATTATTTTAATTTTCATAGTGTTATTTTTCATATCGGGTTCCTGCCGTAGTGCGGTTGGGTATCAATAAGCTTGTTGTTTGTCCGGGCGTTTAGGGAAACCAAAGCCTTAGCGGCTTTCTTTAATGTCTTCTTTAAGGTTGCCAAAACCCGTGCGGACTTTGCCCACTTGTTTTTGTACATTCCCTTCCAATTCCATCGCTTCATCATCAAGGACTTGTCCCGCAACCTCTTTGATTTTGCCCTTTGCTTCTTCGACGTGGCCTTGCACTTGTTCTTTGTTCATATCCGTCTCCTGATAATCAATGCCATGACCGAATGGCCACAACAAGCAATGGGAGTTTTCCTATCGCTGGGTAAAACAGTACAGCCAAAACCACTAGGCTTCGGTACGCAAGCACACATAAGCCACCGCACAGTTTTCAGGCATAAAAAAACCCGACAAGCGTCAAAGACCTTGCAGGTTTTCACAAAGGGGCTTGTGTTCGCTACCGTACCGACTCCATCAGGGTACAGGGTTAAGCTTTTTTTCGGGACTGACAGGGTACTGGCTTCATGCCTGACTGCCCATCATCCCAATGCAAGGCCCACTTAAATATTCAGGATAAAAGCATGAAAACTAAAAACGAATACATCGACAGTATGGCGGCGGAATTAAAAGAATGGGGCGCACAAATTGACCTGTTGACAGACAAAACGGAAAAGTCAGTGGGGATGGTGAAACTCAAATACGTCCAGGAGCTAAATTCCGTGCGCGGCCACCAACAAGCGGCGACGCTGAAAATGCGCGAGTTGGAAAGTTCCAGTGATGACGCCTGGGACAAGGTCAAGGAAACGGCGGATATTGTTTGGCATGACTTACGGACAGGTCTGGCGGCGGCTTCGGCGAAATTTAAATAAGCCTGCTGCCCATCACTGTTTCCCGTTTCAGGAGCGCCTTATGATCCTCGCACTCGAACCTGCATTGGCCCTAACCTTTGGCATTTTGATTTTGCTGATACCGAGGTTTTTAAATTATTTCGTGGCGGTCTATCTGATCGTCCGGGGCGTTTTAGGATTGATGCCGTATTAGCTTATCGGCATTGACCTCTCCGCCCGCTTCCCACTGTTATTTAGGAGCACCACCATGTCACTTGGCACTATTTTATTGATCGTCATCATCCTTATGCTCATTGGCGTAATCCCCACTTGGCCACATAGCCGCAATTGGGGCTATGCACCCAGCGGCGGCTTAGGGCTGATACTGGTGATCATTTTAGTCCTGATCCTATTGGGCAGGATTTGACCCGGCATCGGATTCAGGGCCCTCACGTCCCTTGTCCACAAAATATCCATTTACATCGCTAGCCTTTAAGCCCATGCTGGTCGACCTTCTTGCAAAATGTGCAACTCTCATGGGCTTAAGGATGCGCAGCCGCGTGTTCAAAAACACCAGCGATAAAGCCCCTTTAATTTACGCCGAGGAAAGCCAATGATGGTGCTGCGCCAAAACCCAAAACCACGTGCCAGAGTCCCGCATCCGGGCGGGGAAGAGCCGATCCGCTTTGAACTGTTCAGCACCGAACGCTTGGCGCAACACGCAACCAGTTTGGCACATGCCCAAAAAATCAGTACCCGTAAACAAGGCCACAAACTACTGCCACGGGTACATGACAATGCCCAAGTCTTGCTTGAAACCTATCAGACCATCGCCAAGGCGGTGCACAGCCAGCAAGCCATCACCCCGGCGGCGGAATGGTTACTGGATAACTTCCATGTCATTGAAGAGCAATTCAGCGACATCCAAAACGATTTGCCGGAAAGCTATTATCTGGAATTGCCCAAATTGGCAGACGGCGATTTAAGCGGCTTCCCGCGTGTTTATGGCATCATTTGGGCCTTGGTCGCCCATACCGACAGCCGTTTCGCCCCGGATTTGCTGACCCATTTCGTCAAAACCTACCAACACGTTGACCCGCTCACCTTAGGCGAATTATGGGCGATACCGATCACGCTACGGATTTTGCTGATTGATAATTTACGCCGTTTGGCGGTGCGCATCATGCGCTCACAAACAGGCCGGGGCTTGGCGGATGAGTTTGTGGACTGCATCGAACAGGCCGCCTTGGTTGACAAGGCGGAGGCCAGCTTCCCTATCCCGGTATTGCCAGCCGCGCCGTTACGCCAAGCCTATGCCGTGCAAATCCTGCAACGGCTGCATGACCCGCATTCCGGGGCGGTGACTTGCCTGGATTTTTTGCATGACTGGCTAACAGGGCAACATTTGAGCTTAGACGGCATCGTGCATTTGGAACATGCCGAGCAAATCGCCGATAACGCCACCGTCCGCAACATCATCACCAGTATGCGTGCCATTTCTGCGTTCGATTGGACGGTTTTTGTCGAAGACGTGAGTTTGGTCGATGCTTGCCTGCGCACCCACGAAGGTTATACGGCGATGGACTTTGCCACGCGTGACCGCTACCGCCAGGCCATTGAAGACCTAGCCCGGCATTCGGCCTATTCGGAATTGGCCATCGCCCAGCGGGTAATGGCAGAAATCCAACGCGGCAGCGAATGCGACCATGCCAATGTGCGGCTTTGCGAGCCGGGTTATTACCTCATCAGCGCAGGCCGCTATACGTTTGAGAAGGCCATCGGTTATCGGCCAACCTTCAAGCAACACTGGCGGCGTAGGTTTATCAGACATGCCGTCCCCGCCTATTTGGGCAGTTTGGCGTTATTGACGGGTTTGCTGCTGGCTTTGCCATTAACGGCTGCGTTTGCCGCCGGCTTGTCGCCTGCCCTGTTAACGCTGCTCGCGCTGTTTAGCTTTTTTCCGGCCTCTGATATCGCCGTCAGTTGGGTGAACCGCTTAATCAGCCATAGCCTGCCGCCACGGCATCTACCCAGGTTGGAACTGGCCGTTGGCGTGCCGGAAAACTTAAGCACCTTTGTGGTCGTGCCAACGCTGTTCTTCAGCTCCGCCGGGGTCAAACACCAAATCCAACAAATGGAAATCCGCTATCTCGCCAATCCCGGCGAGCATGTTTATTTTGCATTGTTATCGGATTGGGGCGATGCCGTACAAGAAACCCTGCCAGACGACCAGCATCTGTTGGAAACCGCACGCCAAGCGGTCGCGGCACTGAATGTCAAATACGGCGGCCCCCGTTTTTTTGTGTTCCACCGTAAACGCTTATGGAACGCCAGCGAAGGCAAATGGATGGGCTGGGAGCGCAAACGCGGCAAACTGCACGAGTTCAACCGATTGTTGCGTGGAGCCACCGACACCACGTTTTTACCCATAGACGGCAAACCTGCCGCCACGCCTTTGGGCATCCACTATGTGATCACCTTGGATGCCGACACCAAATTGGCGATGGGCGTGGTCACGCAATTGGTCGGTGTGGCCGCGCATCCGTTAAACCAACCCGTATTTGATGGCCCTAGCCAAAGCGTCGTGGACGGTTACGCGATCCTCCAGCCCCGTGTCACGCCAACCTTACCGCTACGCCAAGAACATTCCATGTTCCACCGGATTTTTGCCGGGACATCCGGCACCGATGCTTATGCCAGTGCCGTGTCGGAGCTGTATCAGGATTTGTTTTCGCTAGGGACTTATGGCGGCAAAGGCTTGTATCACGTTGACAGTTTTGAGGCCGCCCTGGCCGGGCGTGTGCCGGACAACACCCAACTCAGCCACGATTTGTTTGAAAGTGTGTTTGCCCGTTGCGCCTTGGTCAGCGATATTGAATTTTATGAAGAATTCCCCTCGCACACCGATGTCGCGGCCTCACGCGAACATCGTTGGGTACGGGGTGATTGGCAGCTGTTGCCGTGGATATTTGGCTTGTACGGCAAAGGGATGCCGATGATCGGACGCTGGAAAATGCTCGATAACCTGCGCCGTTCCTTGTCCACACCCGGCACATTCTGCGCTTTGGTCGCCAGTTGGGCGGTTCCCAATGCGCCGCAAGCTTGGTTAATGGCCTTGGCGCTAGGTTCGTTGGCGTTCCCGGCCTTACTGAGCATCGCCAATAGCCTGAGCTTGCCCCGGCGCGGTGTCACGTTGACGACACATCTGCGGGCCATCTTAAAAAACCTGCTTTGGGCGATAGGCAACAGTGTCGTGGAACTGACTATGCTGGCCCAACATGCGTGGCAAATGCTGGATGCGATTAGTTGTACCTTGGTGCGTTTGTGCATCACCCGGCGGCAATTGCTGAAATGGGTCACGGCGTTGCAGGCCAAAACCTCATCAGACCATGCGGTCAAAAACTTGATACGCCCGTTATTGGGGTCTTCCCTTATCGTTTTTAGCGCCGCCGCGCTGGTATGGCTATCCAACCCGACTAGCCTGAGCATCGCCACGCCCTTTTTGTTGTTATGGTGGTTGGCCCCGCTAGTCGCCCGTTTGTTAAGTTTGCCGCCCGGTCTTGATAGCGTTGAATCCTTACAAACTCAAGATGCGGCCCAGCTACGCCTGATCGGGCGGCGGATTTGGCGGTTTTTCACGACCTTTGTCACCGCTGATGAAAACTATTTGCCACCGGATAATTTCCAGGAAGACCCGACACCTGTGATTGCCCACCGCAGTTCGCCCACCAATTTTGGCCTGTATTTATTGTCCGTGGTGGCGGCGCGGGATTTTGGCTGGCTGGGCTTGACCGAAACCGTCAGCAAACTGGCGGCGACTTTGACGACACTAAACGCCTTACCGCGCCTGAACGGGCATTTTTATAATTGGTACGACACCCAAACCTTGCAAATGCTGGAGCCGCGTTACATTTCGACCGTGGACAGCGGCAATTTGGCGGGGCATTTGTTGGCGTTGGCGCAAACCTGCCGGGAGTGGCAAGAAAAACCCTTGGCTTTAGGCAATGCCTTGATTGGCTTGGCGGACACCCAGCACCTGCTCATGATTGCCTTGGTGGAAATCGCCGATGACAAACGGACTTTGACCGTCACGCTCAAAGAGCTGCAACAAACCAGCGCGGCTATCGGCGTACTGTTGGCGAAGCCGCCCTCTGATGCGCAGGGTTGGGGCGTGTTATGGCGGCAATTGACCGCCAGCACGGAAACCTTGCACGATTTGGCACGGGCGTATGCCGCCGAACGCGGCGACATGGCCGACAATGAAGTCTTGGCCTGGGCCAAATTATTGCGCAACGACACCCGCTCCCACGCGCTGGATGTCGCACAAATGCTGCCGTGGCTGCATCTTTCAGGCCATGACGGCAATTTGCCGACAAAAATACAGGCTGTCATCCTGGTCACACCTGTAAACCGATTGGCTGAAGTTTACCGTTTAGCATTAGCCGGCCTTGCGTTTGATGAAGGCGCCTTGGCAGCGGCATTGCGCCAAGGCCAAGCCGAAGCGGCGGCACTGACAGCACGGCTGGACATGATGGCGGCTGATTTGGAAAAGCTCTTCCAAGCGATGGATTTTAGCTTTTTGTATAACCCGGAATGCCATTTGTTTTCGATAGGCTTTGGTGCGAATGAAGGCACTTTAGACCCCAGTTATTATGATTTGCTGGCCTCGGAAGCGCGGCTGGCCAGCCTGATTGCCATCGCCAAGCGCGAAGTGCCGTATAAGCATTGGTATCATCTGGGACGGCGCGTCACCCGTGCTGGCAATGGTACGGTGTTATTGTCGTGGTCCGGTTCCATGTTTGAATACCTGATGCCGTCTTTGGTGACGTTTACGCCACGTTACAGCCTGCTCGACCAAACTTGCCGCTTGGTGGTGATGCGGCAAATTGAATATGGCGAGGAATGCGGTGTGCCGTGGGGCGTATCGGAATCGGCCTTCAATAGCCGGGATTTTCATTTCACTTACCAATATTCGGCGTTTGGTGTACCTGGTCTGGGCATGAAACGCGGTTTGGATGAAGATTTGGTGATTTCACCGTATGCCACAGCCTTAGCGGCGATGTATCTGCCCCATGCCGCCGTGGAAAATTTCACGCACCTTGCAGAAAAAGGCGCGTTAGGTCGTTATGGCTTTTATGAAGCCCTAGATTTCACGCCGATCCGCCTAGCCGAAGGCCAACGCTTTGCATTGGTGCGTTGCTACATGGCCCATCATCAGGGCATGTCCTTGGTGGCGTTTGCCAATGTCCTACATGATGGCGTGATGCGCCACCGTTTCCATCGGGCGCAACTGATCCAAGCGGCCGATTTGTTGTTGCAAGAACGTATCCCGCAAGGTGCGGACAGCAGCATTTTGCCCGTTTTGGCGGTGCTTGCCGAAGTCAAGGAATCCGCGCAACCGCCCGCCCGCCGCATCCCCTCGCCGACCTCCAACGTGCCTGCCGCGCATTTGTTGTCAAACGGGCGTTATGCCGTGATGGTGACTGCCGCAGGTTCCGGTTACAGCGCCTTACGCAATCTGGCGGTGACACGTTGGCGGGAAGATGTGACCCGCGACAACTGGGGCAGTTATTTGTATTTGCGTGATGTCGCCAGCGGTCAGGTGTGGTCGGCGGGCTACCAACCCACGGTGCAAGCACCTGACAAATACGAAGTCCTGTTTGCGGAAGACCGTGTCCGCCTGACCCGTACCGATGGCACGATCAGCTGTACGTTAGAAATTGTCGTCTCCCCCGAAGACGATGCCGAAATTCGCCGTCTGAGTGTCACCAATAACGGGACGCGGACACGCGAAATCGAAATCACCTCCTACGCGGAAATTGTCCTGGCGGCGATGGCGACAGACATTGCCCATCCGGTGTTTTCCAATTTGTTCATCCATACCGAACATTTGCCGCAAGCCCATGCGCTGCTGGCTTACCGCCGTCCACGCAACGCCACTGACCCGACCCTATGGGCGGCGCATATCTTGGCAGGCCGCCAAAATGGCCAAGGCTTTCAATACGAAACCGACCGCGCCCGCTTTATCGGGCGCGGCCTGACGTTACGTGAGCCGATTGCGGTCATGGACGGACGGCCTTTGACCAATACCGCCGGGGCCGTGCTCGACCCGATTTTTAGTGTGCGGACACGGTTGAAGATCGCCCCTGGCGGCACGGAACACGCCACGTTCACGACCTTAGTGACCCATTCCCGGCAAGCGGCGGTGGATTTGGCGGACAAATATCACAATCTCGCCGCGTTTGAGCGCGTCTCTGCATTGGCGTGGACACACGCCCATATCCAATTGCACCATTTGCGCACCCGGCCTGACGAAGCCCAATTATTCCAAGATTTGGCCAGCCGTTTGTTGTTTGCCGACCCGTCTTTGCGGTCGTCCAGCCGTTTGATGCAAATGAACCGCTTAAATGTCAGCGGTTTGTGGCGGTTTGGCATATCTGGCGACCGCCCGCTGGTGGTGTTGCGGGTCAGTGAATACGAAGACCGGGGCATTGTCGAGCAATTGCTCCGCGCCCATGAATATTGGCGGATGAAAGGCGTGGGCGTGGACTTGGTGATTTTCAATGAAAAGGAATTGTCTTATGTTGAAGATTTGCAGGCCTTGCTGGAAGGCATGGTGCGTGAAAACCAAGCCCTGTCTTCCCCCCAAGCTGAAGACAAGACCGGGGCGATTTGGGTGTTGCGCCTGGATCAAGTGTCTGTGGACGAACAGCAATTGTTACAGGCGGTGGCCAGGGCTGTTTTGGTGGGTAGCCGTGGCACGTTGGCGGAACAGTTGTTACGCAGGCCTAGGCCTAATGCACTTTGGGTTCCGCCTAAAGCTGCATCTGGCAGTTCTTATTCGCCTGCTTTAGCCTTGCCGCCCTTGGAATTTTTTAATGGTTTGGGCGGTTTCGCCGAAAATGGGCGCGAATATGTGGTTGTTTTGGATAATGGCCAATGGACTCCCACACCGTGGATTAACGTCATTGCCAATGCCGAGTTTGGTTTTACCGTGTCCGAAGTCGGCAGCGGTTGTACGTGGTCGATGAATAGCCGCGAAAACCAATTGACCCCGTGGTCAAATGATCCGGTCAGCGATGCGCCCGGCGAAGCGTTTTACATCCGTGATGAAGACAATGGCGACTTATGGAGCCCCACCGTGCTGCCGATCCGCGTTGAAAACGCCAGTTATGTGATCCGCCACGGCCAAGGTTACAGCCGTTTTGAACATGCCTCGCATGGCATCCACAGCGAATTGCTGCAATTTGTCAGCCCTTATGATCCGGTCAAGATTTCAGCGCTGACCTTAACCAATATGTCCGGGCGTAGCCGCAGCTTATCCGTGACGGCCTATGTCGAATGGGTGTTGGGCGCGACCCGCAGCGTCACGGCGGCGCATCTCATCACCGAACTGGATGCCGGGACGGGGGCGCTGTTTGCTTACAATCCGTGGGATAAGGAATTTGGTGGGCGCATCGCGTTTGCCGATTTGCTGGGCTTACAAACGGGCTGGACGACTAACCGTGCCGAATTTATAGGCCGTAATGGCAGTATGGATGCGCCCGCCGCTTTATTGCCGGGCAAAACCCTAAAAAACCGGGCCGGAGCCGGATTGGATGCTTGCGCGGCCTTGCAGAACGTCATCGAACTGGCACCAAACGGACGCATAGAAATTGTCTTTTTGCTCGGTCAAGGTGAAGACCGCAACCAAGCCAGCGAGTTGGTGCGCCGATACCGGGCGACACGGGTCGCCACCTTGTTCAATCAAGTGACGCAATCATGGAAAAAAGTGCTGGATAAAGTGCAAGTGACTAGCCCTGACCGTGAACTCGATATTTTATTGAACGGTTGGTTGTTGTATCAGACCTTAAGTTGCCGGATGTGGGCACGTGCGGGATTTTACCAAGCGGGTGGCGCGTATGGATTCCGTGACCAATTGCAGGACAGCATGGCTTTGGCGGTCGCACGGCCTGACTTGGCCCGCGCCCATTTGCTCCGTGCCGCCGCCCGCCAATTTGTTGAAGGCGATGTCCAGCATTGGTGGCATCCACCGACAGGCCGTGGCGTACGGACGCATTTTTCCGATGACCGGGTGTGGCTGCCTTATGTGGCCGCGCATTATCTGCAAGTCAGCGGCGATACCCCTATATTGGATGAAGCCGTGGCATTTCTGGAAGGGGCGCTGTTGGCCGCCGACCAGGACGATGCCTATTTCCAACCGACCCTGTCCATGCAGCAAGCCAGTTTGTTTGAGCATTGCGCCCGCGCCCTAGATTTGAGTTTGGCGACAGGTGAACATGGTTTGCCGTTAATGGGTAGCGGCGATTGGAATGATGGCATGAACCGCGTTGGCAACCAGGGCAAGGGCGAAAGCGTGTGGTTGGCGTGGTTTTTACACGCTACTTTAAGCAAATTTGCGGCAGTCGCCGAGAGCCGTGGTGATTTGCAACGTGCCGTCCGCTGGCGTGAACATGCCCAGCAATTGCTGGTCGCTATCGAAGCCCATGCCTGGGATGGGGCGTGGTATCGGCGGGCGTATTTTGATGACGGTTCGGCCTTAGGCACTGCCGCCACCACGGAATGCCGGATTGATTCGATAGCGCAAAGTTGGGCGGTTTTGTCTGGTGTGGCGGATGAAGGACGCGCCCGGCGGGCGATGAATTCGGTTCAGGAATATTTGATCCGCGATGGCGAAGAGCTGATTTTATTGTTGACCCCGCCATTTGACAAAACCGAACGCGATCCGGGTTATATTAAAAGTTACCCGCCCGGTGTGCGCGAGAACGGCGGGCAATACACCCACGCCGCAGTCTGGGCGGTCATGGCTTACGCGATGCTCGGCGATGGCGACCAGGCGATGGAATTGTTGCGGATGCTTAACCCCATCCGGCGTACCGCCACCCGCACGGGCGTTTATGCCTATAAAGTCGAACCGTACGTGTTGGCTGCGGACATTTACGCCGAACCGCCCCATGTCAGGCGCGGCGGTTGGACTTGGTACACGGGGGCGGCGGGTTGGTATTACCGGGCGGGTTTGGAGTCTATTTTAGGCTTGCAAACCCGCGCCGGTACCTTGGTGTTTAACCCGTGCATCCCCAAAGCGTGGCGCAGTTACCGTATCGTTTACCAACACGAAACCAGCCGCTATGAAATCAGCATCGAAAACCCTAACGGCGTGATGCGCGGAGTCACATCGGTGGAACTGGACGGCAAACGCCAAGCCAATGCCGTAGTTGTGTTGGAAAATGACGGTTTAGTGCATCAGGTACGGGTGGTAATGGGCTGAAATAAGCCCGTTTTAGGGTTTTACAATCGGTCTGACTAGTGCAGGACTGGGTTTGTAACCCAGTCTTTACTGTTTTTTTGTGCCAATGGTGACTCAAAACGTTACGGAACGGGTAACAAACCCGTTCCGGCTAGAGCAACAGATTATTTTGTAAGTATTTTTTGAAAATGCCGTTTTAGTTGGTAAGGTCGCAGTGTAAGACGTTGCGGTGCAACGTCTCTACTTAACGCCATTAATCCTTACCACCCAGCCAAAGGTTTCCAGATGACCATCATCCAAGTCGGTTGCAATTTGACGTATTCCGTTACCCAGCCGAGCAGTTTTTTGTTTAGCATCGCCGCCGCGCAAACGGCACACCAACTTGTCTGTGTGGACAATTTGCAATTGACCCCTGATTTGCCTTATGAAACCAGCCATATCGGCATGGAAGGCATACAGGTTTACCGTTTGTCCGCTGATATTGGCAATTTGCAGGTGCAATACTGCGCGACCGTGGATTTGCAGCCAGAGATTTATGACACATCGGGCGTATTTGAGTCCGAATACGCGCACTTGCCTAGCGAAGTGTTGCCCTATCTTAACCCTAGCCGCTATTGCGAATCCGACCGTTTGACCAATTTGGCCTTTCGGTTGTTTGGCAACACCCAACCGGGCTTTTCGAGGGTAACGGGGATTTGCGATTGGATCAACGATAATATCGACTATTTGCCCGGCAGCAGCGGTGCAAGCACCAGTGCTTGTGATGTGCTGATCCAGCGGGTGGGAGTGTGCCGGGATTATGCCCATCTGGCGATTGCCTTTTGCAGGGCCCTGTGTATCCCTGCCCGGTATATTTCAGGCTATGCGGTGGGCTTACAGCCCCCTGATTTTCACGGATTTTTTGAGGCTTATTTGGGGTCTAGGTGGTATTTGTTTGATGCGACCCGGATGGCGCCGATTGAAGGTTTTGTGCGTATCGGCACAGGCCGGGATGCCGCCGATGCGTCGTTTGCGACCATCATTGGCACGGCGACGTTGACGATGCTGTCGGTTTGGACAGAACAACTGACATCCGAACCAGCCTCTGAAAGCCAGCCGATGGCGGCGGTATCGACAACTGATCTTGAGGACGGTTAGAAGCATATTGAGTTGGAAGGGCGTGCGTCCTAAAAGGAAGCGTCGCCCTGATGGTTCGGGGATTGTTTAAGCCGTTTGTTCAGCGGCGACCATTGCCACGGTGATTATCGTCGTGGTTATTACCATTGCCATGACCATTATCGTGGTCGTGGCCATCATTGCGTGGTGGCGGAAAATGTCCTTGTACCCGGTTATTCCGTTGGTAACGGGGTGAATATTCGCGGTTATACCAGTCATGGTGCACAAAATAAACCCGCTCATTACAAGCACCATATAAATTGCAATACCTTCGCCATTGTCTGGCATGGCCGGGCCTGACCCGCATATAAATCGGCGGGCGGTTGTAGGGTACATTCCATATCGCCACCGGGCGGCGATACAGCAAGCGCGGTGGCGGATAGCCCCCCATGTGCAGACGGCCATAGAATCCGGGTTGGCCAATGTCCAGCGAAATGCCGACATTAGCGGCGCTTGCATCGGTATTAAAACCCACCAAGACGGTGGTGAACATAAGTATTGCTACGATCAGAAAATTTTTCATGGGGTATCCTTGGTTAGCTAAGCCGGACAGGGCCGGACGCGAAGCCATTATTTGGCCACCGTACCTGGCATGGAATGGTGTGACATGCCACCCATGCCTATCGGCATGTGTTGGCGGATCATTTCGTCTATTTTTGCCCTACGCCCATCCATTGCAATGCGTTGCTCGACCATACGGGTAACAACGGCGGCCATCAGGGCCAGTTTTTTGTCATCCGGTGCACTGTTCATTTGCGCAAGCTGTTCGGTGAGCGCGGCATCTTGGGCTTTCATATCGTCACGCAGTTGTTGTTTTTGTTGTTCGACCATTTGGCAGTGGTCGGGTTTTTCCGGTTCGGCTTTGGGGGAAGAGGTCGCTGTTGCGGGTTCTGCTTGTAGCGTGAAGCAAACGGGCAGCAGCAACGCCAACAATAGGCTGGAGCGGATGATGTGGATAGACGCAGGATTTTTCATGTTTATACCTATAGGAAAGTTGCGCACGGTTGGCCTTTTAAACCCTGGACGGCCCGATAACCGTCGTTTAGGGTTATTCACCACGAAGTTTACAAAGCATTAGCTTTTATTAGGGAAACGCCGAGTCCTTAGTGGTGAAAAACGCTTTAACCAGTCATTACTGGTTACTCAAATTGGAAGCTGGATATTAGGGTTTTGGGCGATAAAACTGTTCAACTTCTTCACGCCAGCGTTCCCATTTATTGGAGCTGTCCGGCCAATGTTTCTTATCAAAACCGGGTGCCTTTTTTAGCGTGTCGTTGTCTATTTCCAGCACGTAGTAGGCTTTGTCGGGGTTCCAATTCAACGCCGTCCACGGCATCGCAAACAATTTGTCACCCACGCCGAACAATCCGCCGAATGAAACCACTGCATAAACGACTTGGCCCGTTGCCGGATCAAGCACCAATTCCTTAATATCACCTAAATTGTCGCCCTTAGGATTTTTGACTTTTGTACCGATGATTTTGCTGACCCGGCTGATTTGCTGCATGGTCTTGTTGATTTTATGAGCCTCATCATCGGCGGCTTTGATGGTTTCTTTTTCAAGTTCTGCTTTTTTCTCGGACACTTCTTGCTGTTTCTCGACGAGTTCGGATTGTTTTTCCTGAACATCTGCCGCATAAGCCACGCTTAGGTGGGTCAGTGCCAAAATCGACAGAGCGACAATCGGGATGGTTTTTTTCATAGGATGCTCCAATATTTGGCTGTAAACGGTATCCCAGACTTCGGGACGGGTTGCATAAAGGCCAGCTGTTTCACAAGCCCTACTTGGAGCTTACTCCTGGCTTTTATAACGGGTCGGTGCGCTGTCGAACATAAGCCTGTGCCAAGCATTTCAACTGTTTATCAACAAATGGTTTTATGTGCGGTGGCGTACCGAAGCCCAGGATGTTTCCCTGTAAAGTTTTGCCTAAGCGATGGTAAACACCCCGCTTTGCTGATGTGCCACACGATTAACTACCCGGAGAACTTCATGAACAAACAACAAGTACAAGGCCTTGCCGAAGAAACCCAAGGAAAAATCAAAGAAGCGGCGGGGGTGTTACTGGACGATGATGAGATGACGCTAAAGGGTAATATCGAGAAAAACGTCGGCAAAGTCCGCGCAGGTTTTGGCGATCTCAAACAAGAAATTAAAGACAATCAGAAATAACCCTTTGAAAAGGCCGAAATAGGTCTTCTTGACAAAGCCGTTATTGAGGGAGGGAAAGCGTATGAATATGCTCAGATTTGTGGCCATTTTATTGGTCTTGTCGGGGGTGGCGGTACTGTTGCATGGGCAATATACCTACACCCGCGAAACCCAAGAAGCCAAGATAGGCCCCTTGGAATTGACGGTGATGGACACGCAAACGGTCATCATCCCGGTTTGGGTCGCCATCGTAGTGATCGTGGCGGGTTGCGGAATATTTTTGTTTGCCAGTAAAACGTCGGCCAATCGCCAGATATGAACCCTTAAGCACCCATTCGATATTTCCTGGTTTCAGGAATGCACGATAGAAATAGTGGCATAGCCACTGACTTTATAAACCAGCCAGCATCCGCTGATTGGGTGATTGCCACCAAAACTCAGATCAGGTTTGGCGGTGTTTTTACTACTATTTGGAGCATGATCATGACACAAAAAATTTTAGCTTGGCTGTTGATGTTAGGTTTCGTGGCGGCCTTGTCGGCCTGCAACACCATTGAAGGCATGGGCAAAGACGTGGAAAGCGGCGGCGGTCACGTTGAAGATGCCGCTAAAGATGTAAAAAGAGGCATGTAAATTTTAATCCGTCTGTGGTGGCGGCAAAGCTGCCACAGACGGAGTGCCATAATCTTCCACACCCATCCCCATCCATCCCGCACTGTAGTGGCCAACAAAAACCGGACACTTTCTCAGGGGTGCGATTAGAAGTGATGCACTATCGAAATGTCCTGATCATGCTGCTTGCTTATCGACACTCTGTCAATAGCCCCCCCATTCACGGTTAGCCCGGTTGAGCCGCAGTGCCTGTAATGGTCAAGTAAATTTGGACAAAACGTTAAGCCTGTTTTAAAAAACCTTGTTCATATTGGTTGGGGGAAATCGAACCGATCGTGGAATGTAGGCGTTTAGTATTGTAGAAATGGATGCATTTCTTCACTGCCCTAACATCATTGTAAGTTTTGGATCTAACCCGCCTCGCAAATCCTGGCTTCTCTGATGATGTTTCTGACGGTGTCCGGCGGTACGCTGACCCTGGCCAATTCCTTGCTCATTGCTTGGTAAAGCAGGCCATTCAAGGATTGCACGGGCGCACCGGGGTCGGCGGCGCTGTTGTAAGTTTCCAATGCGCCGCTGGTGGTGTCGTGCATGAACAATTGGATGTCTTGGCCGTTGCGCAGCCTGGTCAGTTTGTTATAACCATAATCGGCAAAATTAGGGCCGTTCAGGGCATAATCCAGCGGGCTAAAATAACGGGCGTATTTATGTGTGCCGTCAAACAGGCCGCGCAAGCAACCGATTTTGGTCAAATCCACACCGCATCCGGTGTCTTCGCCCCACACGGATTTATAGACAACATCGGCATCCAAAGACGAGGCGATGGTATCAGCGGTGAACAGCACCCAATTGCGGCCTTGTTCGCCGTCTGACCATTGCGCGGATGTGTATTTGGCCGGGGTCGCCAAGACATTATGTAAACTGACGCCCGGCAGATGGTTAAGCATTCTTAGCTTAGATAAGGTATTGCCAAAATTTTCGCTATACCAAGTGTGGTCTTTACCCGCCCAATAAACCAGGGTCGGCAACAAGTCCACCGATGAAGCCAAAGTTGGCACGTCGGTGTTAATGGTCGGTAATAATTGCTTGGCCAAGCTGCCTTTGCTGTTGCCCAAGCGGGCGACGACAAAAGGTAGACAGTTGTTTTCTTGATAGGCAAAATTGCCTTTTTGCCGCAACGGCATCACCACTTTGGGTTGTTGCAACGCAATTTCTGACGGTTCGGCTTCGCTGGTCGCGGCGGCCTCGTAATAACGGCTTTCGCCCATATGCGATAAAGCCAGTTCGCCGTGGTCGGCGGTGAGGATAACTAAGGTGTCATTCGCCAAATTGTTGTTCTTGATGGCATTGATGACTTTCAGCACGGCACGGTCATTGTCGATGATGCAATTTAAGTAATAATTTAAATACACTTGCCAGAGCGGGACGGTGATGTGTTTCGTGCCTAAGCCAGGCCGGGCATTGTCACGATAGACTTTAATTGTGGTAGTGTCGGTGTCATTGATGCTGATATTGCCGAACACGGCCGATAACATGCTGGCCCATTCATCCAAGGTTTGCGGCCTGGGGCCACTGCTTGTAGTGCTGTAACCGTTCATGCCATCGGCGTTGGCGGGCTTTTGCGGATTCCACCAATACAGATAGGATTTGGTCTGTGGGATCGGCGACAGCGGGAAAAACTCCGCACTCCCCGTCAACGAGCCTTGCGGCAGTTGGAACGTGCCGTCTTTGCCGTCCACATCGACCATCATGATGTCATGCGGATTGATGAAATTGACCGCCAGCAAAAACGGGATATTTGCTTGGCTTTTCGCCACGCCCGTACTGGCCAGCCAGTCTTTGGCATAGGTGGCGACATCATCATCACGCAACATGCCTGATAGCGGGCCTTCGCTGTCACCTAGCCGCGAAGGGCCTTGCCAATCATGGAAGCCGTACATTGCCAGCATGTTCGCCGCGCCCTGCTCCCCCTCAAAAACATCGTCTTTCGTCAAATGCACTTTGCCTTTGTAGGCGCAATAATAGCCCGCTTCTGCCAACACATCCGCCATCGTCGGTACTTGTGTCTTGAGCGATTGCTGGGTGTCAAAATCCATATTGTCCACAACGCCATTGTCGACCGCATGGTGTCCGGTAAAAATGACGCTCCGCGCCGGGCTGCAAGGGGCGGTCGGCGTGAAATAATTATTGAACCTGACCCCTTGGTTGCGCAATTGCATACGTCCGGGTATCAGGTTTTGGTAAGTAGACAACAGCCCGGACGGAATCAGGGTTTCGGTCATGCTCCAATGGCGTTCCTCATCAGTGATAATCAGGACAATATTGGGCTGTAAGGGAAGTTCGGCAGACACCGCCATTTTGCCCAGCAAGGGGCTTAAGCCCAACAACGCGCTGCCCCCGGCAGACAGTTTCAAAAACCTACGGCGGCCTGTGTTCATAGAAAATTTTTTCATTGGATTGCTCCGTTTAACAAATCATCACATACGTTTCCGGCTGGCAAGCCAGAAACGCCCTGGTTTTGGCTGATGCCAAACAGCTCCTTAAGAAGGGGTGTGGATTAACTTGATATATCCACCAATCCATAAAAGTTGATGAAGACTGCGCGTCCTTTACCCACAAGGGGCACTTGTAAGGACGGGCAGTCCTGTTTTAGGCGTTATCAATTTATACCGGATTGGCTATATGCCCCTTCCTGCACCGGATTATGGCTTTCCAAACAACACGCCGAACCGGTTTTTAAAACCCCGTTGGTTTTTAAGGTCAACGGCTATCCTTAACCATTCGTTTAAGGCAATTTTGACTGGATTATAGGATTCAAACCCTGGCAAAACGCCATACACCTTAATGGGGTCATCCCGTTTTTCAGCCTGATAAGTGCCGAACAGATGGTCAAACAGCATCAAAACGCCACCAAAATTTTTGTCCAAATACACGGTTTGGGTGGCGTGGTGGACTCGGTGGTTGGACGGCGAGTTGAATATCCGGTCAAATCCACCCAAAGAACCGACCAATTCGGTATGCAACCAAAATTGATACAACAAATTCAAGCCCAACACGGTAAACACGCTGATAGGTTGGAAACCGATGGCAACCAGCGGCATGAAAAACACAAAGCCGCCAGTCAACGGCCCCGTCCATCCCAAACGGTACGCACCGGACAAATAAAAATGCCGTGGCGTATGGTGTACCACATGGGTGGCCCAAAACCAACGGTATTGGTGGCTGATGCGGTGAAAAGCGTAATAGCACAACTCCTGCAACAGAAACAAAAGCGGCCAATACCCGGCTTGTTGGCTATCAAGGGTGTAGCAACGGTGTAGCCAAACCCAATCGGCGGCAGTGATGACAATCCAAACCGAGGCCACTTGCACCAACCGTCCCATCAACGCGACCCCAAGCGATGCCAGACTTTCCCGCCAGTCGTAGCGTTGTTTTTTGACTACGTGTAAATATAAAGCCTCTAAGATGGCGCATAGCACCAGGATGGCCAAAATGGGCGTGATGATGGCTGGCATGGCGTGTTCCTTAAGAAAGACTTGGCGGGTTTTAAAAAATCCGCCAAGTCTGATTGGATGTTTGGATGTTTGGATAGTTAAAGATGATCGGCAGACGCTTTAGACCAACCAAATGCCAAGGTGTAACGAGCCGTCCGTGGTGAGGCCGGATGGATAAAAAGTGCCGGACAACTCGACCAAACTGTCATTAACACCATTGTCTTGGAAGACAAAGGTGCCTTGACCGCTATCTACATAGGCATCAAATGCCACGGCTTCGCCGTGGGTCAGGTTCTGTTGCAGATAAGCCAAGGCATTTTTAATAGAGCCTACGCTCAAGATGCTGGAGGCATCGGCATAATTGTCAGCATCATCGAACTTGATGATGCCATTGCTGATGGCATGGCTGCGGATATTGCCGACATCCAGGCCATTGCTGCCCGCCGTGTCGGCGGCAATGATGATGTCGCCGACAAAATCCAAACGGTCAACCTCGGTAGGGCCGCCCAGGCCATTTAAAGTGAAATTTTCCACACTGTCATAAGCATTTTTGGCTATGCCGCTATTGGTTACTTTTACGGTATCTGTGGAATCCCAAAACGACAAGTTGATTTGATCCCTGCCCGCACCGCCGTCTAGCATGTTAGCACCGGCACCACCCCACAATTGGTCATTGCCAGCACCGCCCAACAGCACATCATTGCCATCTTCACCATAAAGGCTGTCATCACCCGCCCCACCCGCCAACAAGTTGGTATTGGCATTGCCATATAAAATATTGGCCAAGGCATTGCCCGTGCCTTCTGTTGCCGTACCTGTCAAAACCAACTGTTCGGTTAAATCTGGTAGCGTAAAGTTGACCGAACTTAACACGATGTCGTGGCTTTTATTGCCTGATTCAATGATGGTGTCGCCAAGATGGTCAACCACATACACATCATTGCCGCCCATGCCGGACAGGGTGTCAGCGCCCGCCATGCTCACCAGAATGTCATTGAGCGCCGTGCCCTTCAGATTGTCCGCGTTATCAGAACCGAAGATGATATTGTCCCAAACGCCATCGGCAAATTCGAAATGGTCAATACGGTGGTCGGCATCTTTGAAATGTTGCTTGACCGTGAGGAGATTGACGGTCAGGTCATCGCCAGATTTTTGGATTTCGGTAATCTGTGAAATGTCAATGTTGAATTTTACAGTGTCGGAGCCACGGTCAGTGTCATAATTGTTGATCACATCGTTGCCATACACTTCGTAAACATCTGAGCCATCCCCGCCTTTCAGGGTGTCGTGGCCTCCATAGCCCCCTGTCAGCACGTCATTGCCTTTGCCACCACTCAAAGTGTCGTCACCATCCCCGCCGACAATGCGGTCGTTGCCGCCCCTCCCTGAAATGATATTGTCCTCGCCATCATACCCGATTAGAAGATCATCCCCTTTCGTGCCTTGTAAGGCCAAATATTTGATGTTATCCCAAGTCCATACTACGTTGTCGGCAAACACCAATTGGTCAATTTGGTGGCTGCCACTAAAATAGTCTCTGATTTCTACACTGTCGCCACTGCCGAATGATACGATCAACTCGTCGGATGAATACTTGTTGCCCCAACGGCTGACCGCCTGCACATCAGTTGAGGCAAGGTCAGTAAATTTCAGAGTATCTATGCTGTCATCGTTGTAATAGTCGTTATAGACCTTATCTTGACCACCGCCTTTGCCAAACAGATAAGTGTCCGCGCCACTAGAACCTTCTAACCAATCATTGCCCAAACCGCCTTGCAATAGGTCATCACCTGAACCCCCGGTTAGGTAGTCCCCCCCGTCACCGCCATCGAGGCTGTCGTTGCCATCATCGCCATAGATGAAATCAACACCTCCTAAACCGCTCAGTATGTCATCGCCGCCATAGCCGTTGATGTGGTCTCCATTTTCCGAACCGTTGATGACATCATTATTTTCGCTGCCTTTGTAAGTGGCCATTGTTGTCTCCTAAATCACTAATCAATATTAAGTTAATGTTGGGGTTAAATCATTTTATGGAAGCCCTGCAATCGGAATGGCTTGTCTGAAAGTCAAGCGTGCTGTTTTATAAGTACGGCGGCGCGTCCTTGAAGGACGGGTTGCCATTTTCGCGGATGACTACAAATGTCCTGTCATTTTTGACCTAAGATAGCCTATCCTATCACTCGACAGTTATTCCCCCCGAAGCAGAGTGGCTCCAGGCGCTGGTTAAAATTCCCCGGATTTTTTAGTGACCGAATAGGTTTTGGTGGTGGTGAATTTGGTCACCTCATCGCCTTTGATGAACATGCCGTTGGCGGTGCTATTGGTCAGGAATGTCATCTTCAGTAAGGTGTAATCGGCAGAAATCCCCACAAAATTGATATTGCCTTTCTGGTCAGTGCTGGGCGGCGATCCTGTAAATAAGTTATAGCTAACGGTTTGGTCGCTGTTGATGGCGAAATAGGGCACTAAGGTGGTGACCGCGCCTTTGATCTTTAAGGTCGCGTAAAAAAGATAACTTTCCACTCCGTCGGTTTTCCAAACCCCATCGTAATTGCTGCCGTTATAGCCTAGGTATAACTTGGCGTTAAGCGGTTCTGGCGTCGTGTCGGCAGGACTAAGTGTCCCTTCTAAAGTTTCACCATTGATTGTGGCATTCAAGGTTGTTCCGCCATCACGGCTGGTCAGTTGCAGTTGGTTGCCGATTAAGTTTCCAGTAAACACATAACGCAGTTGCTTCTCGTCTGAAATATCCAAGGCAATGACTTTGCCTTTGGTGGATTTGACCATAAAGATCAAGTCGCCGTTGTCGGCCAGCCAACCGCCGTTGATGGATTCGGCGTGGGCGACGCTAAAGGGTGCTGTAAGAAAAAATACCAAACCTAGCAGGCTGGTTTTTAAGAATTGACGGATCATTTTCGTTCTCCAGAAAGGTTAGCTGAGGGCTCATTAATCCAAAATTTCTAAGCGGATGCTTGAAGGTTGGTGGTGGTGTGCGGAACGGGCGAATTTGTTGCCGCCCAAGCCGATGTCCAACAAACAGGCGTAACGGTTGAATCGTTCAGGAAATTCAGCTTCCAAGGTGTCGCATTGGGTTTGTGCCTTGTCGAGTTTCTTGCTGCTCAAGTCTGCCAAGGTGTAAATTTTGGCGCCAAAATCAGGTATTTCTGGCAGCACCTCGGTGGTGAAAGGGTTGCCTTCGGTGTATAGCCAGCTTTGCGCATAGAATGAAAAATCTGCATGGTCGGCTTTGTTCAGTTCAGGGTTGCTGGTGTCCGGTGTAATGGGCAATTCCACACCTGAACGGTCACGTAGCGATAAATCAAACGGTCTGCCCAACAAACCTAAAGTGTCCGTTTCACGAGGTGCTGTGATGTTGAGGTCAAGGTAGTATTTGTTGGCATTGACGACGGTTGCGATGTCGGAAACGCTGTTCATGACAAAATAGGAGCTGCCTTTACGGGCGATGTAGCCGACATCGGCGATTTTTACGGCTTTATTGCTTTTAAGCGTCACCAGTTTGCCGTCAATGAAAATGGCCGCCACTTCATCGCCCCGGTGGATTTCTGCACTATGTCCTGGCCATTGGAATTTGACGGCTTCGGGTATCGTGTAAGAGCTGACTTTATTGGCCTTGTCAAAAATAAAGCGGCTGAGCATCGAAAAGCCACTGCTGTCTTGCAATTCCATTAAGGTGTAATCGCCTGAAAAATTAAAATCATATTGCAGGCCTTTGAAGGTGGTGATGTGCGGGTCTGAAACCACAGAGGCATT
This sequence comes from uncultured Methylocucumis sp., assembly GCA_964446885.1. Taxonomy (GTDB): domain Bacteria; phylum Pseudomonadota; class Gammaproteobacteria; order Methylococcales; family Methylomonadaceae; genus Methylovulum. The sequence continues at coordinate 16,929 of CAYUQV010000031.1, read as the reverse complement.
GACGCATTCTGGAAGCAGTTTGTAAGGGCTTTTGCCGTCTTCGTTCCAAGCCGTTTTGGCATAGGCTTCGCAGACTTTTTCGGCAGTGGCTGCTTGTGCAGTGGTTGCCAGGCCGGAAACCATTAAGCCGGACAATAACAAGGTGTGGGTTAATTTCATGATTCTTCTCCAAAAATTTTTAAGGGTGTGTGTTTATGAAAATGCCGTTTTGCCGTGCTGGTTTTCATGGGTTTTAGTCTAGGCTTAAGTTATGGCAAAAGAATGAGCGGTTTTGGCGGTTTTATGGCGAAATGTTACGTGTGGCGGGTTTTGTCACAATTTGTAACATTTCCCTGTCCAAACGCTTTTTTAAGCTGGTAAGCTGATGTTGTGTGAAATATTTACTCCATGTTTGTGATAAATCCACAAACGTCCCCATTCACCTGATTGATAGTTGGCTATGTTATGAATGACCGGATTTTGATTGTCGATGATGACCAAGAAATACGCACCTTGCTGATGCGTTATTTGAATGAGCAAGGCATGACCGCCCGCGCCGTTGAAAATGGTGTGGCGATGCGCCGTTTGATGGAGCGGGAAACCTTTGATGTCCTGATTTTGGACGTGATGTTGCCGGGTGAAGATGGCCTAAGCCTGTGCGCCAAGTTACGTGCAGAAGGTTTTTATTTGCCTATTTTGATGTTGACGGCCAAGGGCCAGGATATAGACCGGATTATCGGCATTGAAGTCGGTGCAGATGATTATTTGCCGAAACCTTTTAATCCTAGGGAATTGTATGCCCGGATCAAAAGTTTGTTGCGCCGTCAGGCCTATTCAAAAATTCCGGGTACGCCTGAATTGGTGCAACACATCACCATCGGCCATTTTGAATTGGATTGCCAGCAGCGTGTTTTGAAAAATGGCGAAACCTCCCTCTCTTTGACGACCGGTGAATTTGCCTTGTTGAATGCTTTGGTCAGCCATCCTTTAAAAGCGCAATCGCGGGAACGTTTGTTGGAATTGTCACGCAGCCGTGACAGTGAGGTGTCTGACCGTAGCATTGATGTCCAAATTAGGCGGCTGAGGAAAATCTTGGAAGATAATCCGGCTGACCCTAAATTTATCCAAACCGTCTGGGGATTTGGTTATGTGTTTGTGCCAACGGGTGAAAAACGATGAGATGGTTGCCAAAATCGTTGCTGTCACGTAGCGCCTTATTGATTGGCGGCTTGATGTTGGTTTCCCAATTGACCACGGCGGTGTTTTTTTTGTACTGGGTGCAATTGCCGCGTTTGGTCGTTTTGGTGGATTTGGCAGAAAACCATTTACATACGGTACGTGTGACCTTGTCGTTATTGCCGGAAGCCCAGCGTTCGGTTTATTTGCAAGAAATGGCCCATAACAAGGGTTTGCATTTGCAGATTGAGGAACCCCGATTAATCGCTGATGACGCAATGGCTTCCCGCGTTATCCTGAAATTTTTGCAGTTGTTTGAAACGCGCTTAAAACCGGGTGAAAAGGCTTATTACCAAACCACACCAGAACAAGCCGTTTGGGTGCGGCTTAACGTTGATGGTACCCCGTATTGGGTCAAATTTTCCGCGCAACCGTTTAGTGCTGATCTTACTGAACACTGGTTAGGCTTATCGGTGTTGGTTGCGCTATTGGCGTTTGTCGGTGGTTTTATCATTTACCGTACCTTGAACAAGCCTTTACAGAATTTGGTGGTGCTGGTCAGTAAGATTGGTAAAGGTGAAAGGGTTGAACCGTTTGAGGAAAAAGGCCCTAAGGAAATTGTTGCGTTTATCCGGGCCATTAATGTAATGGATGCTGATTTGCGGCAAATGGAAGCTGACAGGACATTGATGCTTGCTGGCATTTCCCATGATTTGCGTACACCGATTACCCGTATCCAATTGGCCTTGGAAATGATAGGTGGGGATTTTGACCCGGAGTTGAAAGCCAGGATCATTGCCAATTTGGCCGAGATAGAAGGTGGTTTGAAGCAGTGTTTGGATTATGCCCGTGATTCTGCGGAAGAACCTTTGCAGTTGGCTGATTTAAATGATTTGGCAAGGTTATGCGCTGCCAGTTATAAAATTAATGGCTTCATGATTGGTTTGGATTTGTGCGAAGAAGCTGAAACGATGATACGGCCTTTTGCGGTTGAACGGCTTTTAAGGAACCTTTTGGATAATGCGCTTAAGTATGCTGGTAAGGATGTCGTTATTTTTACCCGTGTTTGTGATGGCAGTGTTATTTTGAGTGTTCTGGATAGGGGTAAAGGCATTAGTGAGGCTGATATTGACAATTTGCGCCGCCCTTTTGCCAGGGCGGAAAAGTCGAGGGGGGGAAGTGTCGGTTACGGCTTGGGTTTGGCGATAGTTGACAAGATTATTGAAGCCCATCATGCGTCCATTGAATTTTTGCCGCGTTTAGGTGGCGGTTTGGAAGTCCGTGTGGTTTTTTGTGCGGTTTCTTAAGGTTATGGTTTAAGAAAGGATAATAATAAGGATAAAAGAATAAGGGCTTTAAAAACTGTTTTTATCTTTTTTAAATCAGCTTCTTGGAAACTCCATCCGCCACTTGTCCAGCCTGCCAGTTGCTTTTTTTAGCTTGTATTTTTTTGTTATTATTGGTTTTTTGTTTTGATGTGATCCCTTGTTGGCCGACATGCCAGTCATTCACCCTGAATTTTCGAGTTCCCGCCAGTTATTCCCCCTTGATTTTTATTGATGTGCCAGCTATTCCCCTTGCCTTTTCTTTGACCCGCCAGTTATTCCCCTTGGCATTTTTTGCTGCCGCCAGTCATCCATCCTGGAATATGCTTGTCATTCCCCCTGGCAATTTTGTTTTTTCGCTAGTTATTCCCCCTGGCAATAGGTCTTTGGTCTCTGTTATTTTCCGTTAAATTTGCATTTGGGAATTTTTTGGTTTGGCTTTTTCCAGATGATTTCTGTTTTTGATGGTTATCTTGTTGTTTTGTTTGTTTTTAATGAAACCCGCCAGTTAATCCACCTGATTTTCTGTTTTTGTTGGGTCAAGGGCTTTAGGTGCTATGGTTTTATTGCCACCCGCCAGTTATTCATCCTGGATTGTGTTTATGGAATGAATTTTTCCGTCTTTTTGGCGGCGGTTTGCGGCCTTTTGTTCTGCTGTAAATTCTGCTGACGGGTACAGCGTATAAATGACGTCTTCGACTTTTCCTCTGCTTCCGCTTTGTATGGCCTTGCTGAATGAGGTCAAAACGCCTAGGGTTTTGACTTCTTCCCATGCAGCATCTAGGGCTGCAATCCCTGCCCGTTCCCGTTTATAACCTTCCAGTAACGCGCTGTCGCGTTTTATGGTGCTGTAACGCATTTCAAAAGAATTGGTGAGCGCCGCTTGCGTGTATTTAAGCACGAGTTGGCCTATCAGCCATCTGGCCAGTTGTGTCCGGCAGTTCATGAGCCGTTTGTAGTTAAATTGCCGATAGGTGATGTTTTGGATGCTGTCCGTGATTAACGGGTGGAATTGTACTAGCCATTTTGCTTCGGGGTCTGCTTCCAAGTCTGCCCGTTTTACCCGTGCCAGTAAGGAAATATAGCTCATCCGTGTATAGGTCACTTCGCCCTGTTCGCTTTCGCCTTCGATTTCAATGCTGCTTAAGGACAGTATGTCCAGGCCTTCAATGAGTTCGTCATAACGTAGGCTATGGCCCTGGCTGCTGAGGTGGTTGCGCAGTTGGTGCAATGAAAACCTGCACCCTGAGCGGAAATCTGATTTGTCATAAAATCCGGCCTGTTGTTCGACCGCGATTCTCCTTAGGGCGTGTTCAATGAGTTCTTCCCGTGCAGCTGGGTAATATTCGATGGTTTCGTTGAGTGCCGCCGCTTTTTTGCGTAATTCAATACGTGCCGGGCGTATGTGGACCTTCATTTCGTTGCTGCGGTATTTGAAATTGATTGAGCTGATGGGCAGGAAGCCTCCGGCTAGGCGTAATTCTTCTTGGCGTTTTCTTGATATGGAATAGCGGGGTACGCTGTCCCAAAGGTCTACGGCGTTGCCTAAGCCCCGTTTTTCGTCGGAGGTGTTTGCCAAGAATTCTTGGAATAGGCTTAGTTGTTTGTTGTTGAAGGCATCAGCCGGAACGGGTTTGGTTTTGCCACGGGGTTTTTTTACCGCTTTTTCGTTCATGTTGTCCTTTGTCGCTGGGGATAGTCCGGGAATTTGTGAAAACCTTGGAATTACAGGTTAACTTTATGTTTTATTAGGATTTTTGATATAGGGTTGATTCTATAATAAGCTTGGCATTAACGCTACAAATAGGGATATTTGTTACTTTATACGCTATTTTTTGATGTTTTTGTGATTAAAAATACATAAATGGGTGTTTTTAATATTTATGTTGGTAAATGCAATAATGTCATAAACCATGTTATTATTAAATTAATACAATAACTTGTAATTAAATGGGTGGGTGTGGCCGGATATGAGAAATACATTTGGGGCAAAATTGAAATTGGCTAAGGAATTTGTCGGATTTGATGGTGAGGCACGGGATTTCCGTGCCCTGTTTGACAAAATTGATAAAGCTGACAGTTATCACAATGCTTATACCGCCCAAGACATAAGGGCTGCTAAACTAAAGTTGCACGGTTTGGGCGTTAGCCATGACAAGCCCGCTAAACTCCCGCCCATCATCAATTGCCGAATGGCGAAAGGCGGTACGGGCAAAACCACCATTTGTGGAGGTGTCGCAACGGCGTTGGCTATGTTTGGTTATAAAGTCCTGATGATTGATGGCGATCCGCAGGCCTCATTGACGGGTTTGTTTGGGATCAATTGGGCGAATGAAGATATAACCCATATTGGCGAATTGATGTTCAGGCACTCCAGAAAAGAGAGTTATGACATCAGGAAAATTATCTGGCCTATTTATGATGGCGGCATGTTGGATATGATCGCCTCTGACATCTCCATGGCAAATTCTGATTCATGGCTCATGTCCTTGGCTAACCGTGAATTTACCTTCAAAAAATTCCTTGAATCAAATCATGATTTTTTTAGCCAGTATGATGTGATTTTGATAGATTCGGCACCGTCAACCAATTTGCTCACCAATACCTTTATGTGTGCCTGCAACAAGATTTTGGCCGTGGTGTGGCTAGATGGGCAATCCCTGAAAGCCATGCAAGTATTGGCCGCGAATGTGGATGAGTTGAACAGCGCTTTTGAAGGCACGGGTTTTCATTTGGACGTGCATATTGTTGCCAATGGCTACCACCCCAGTTATGGTTCCTGTAAGGAGGCATTGACGACTTTGGTGCAGTCTTATCCAGGTCTGATCAATAATGTCATCATCCCCCACTCCACCAGTTTTATGCGCCAAATTGAGCTGTTTAAGGAAGAAGACAGCGGTACGGTTTTAGAGCGCGAACCCAATTCAATTGCCGCCCGTTCCATTATTGACCTGTCTAGGAGCCTGATTAAAGAATATCATCTCAAACTGGCCGGTAACGACTTAATTTAGGATAAGCCATGACTAAAAAGAAACGATTGACGATAAGCGGTTTGGTTGACAGCGGGGTCATCAAGGCGGTGGGTGAAGATGACGGCAAACAAGTGTTGCCGCAATTTAAGGCCAGGAGCGATGTGGTCATTAACGATCCGAATGTCGCTGATGTCAAAAGTATCAATGTTGGATTGATTGAACCCAACCCTTTCCAGCCTCGGCGGCATTTTCCAGAAACGACTTTGATGGAGTTGGCCAATTCCATTTCGGAAACAGGTTTGTTGCAACCCATTTCGATCCGCCGTAGCCGGAAAGAAGGCATGTATGAAATCATTGCCGGGGAGCGGCGTTGGCGGGCGTTCAAATATTTAGGCATGGCGGCGATTCCGTCCATCATTTACGCTTGTGATGATGCTGATATGGCCATTATGGCGATTACTGAAAACGTTGAGCGGGAAGAGCTGAGCGATTATGAGATTAGCAAAGCGATCAAACAAGTCGAAAGTTTATTCCCCTATAAAACCCGTTTGGCTGAAGCTTTAGGATTCCAGCGGGAAGACATGTACCGATATTTTGCCTTTGACACCCTTCCTGATTTTATTGTCGAAAAATTGGAAACGAATCCGGTATTGTTTTCGAGGAACACAGCAAGCGACCTTAAGCGGATGTTGAAAAATATTCCTGAAGAGAAAATGGACATTGCCCATATTGCCCTTCAGGATGCCGTGATTTTGGTGGAAAAGAAGGAATTGGATCAATCGAAAGTGGCACGTTACGTCGTATCAATGCTGAATAACCCGGTGAGCCATCAGACCAACCAATACCACTTTAAGTTGAAAGGCAAAAAAATTGGTTATTTTTCTTCTTCAGGCAACGGAGTTACCTTGAAGCTTTCGCCGGGTATCTTTGATGAATCGGAGTTAGCCCAGCTGCAAGGTATGATCAATACGATTTTGGCCAATAAGGAACAGCAGGAAAATGAGTAAAAAGTGTATCTAGTAGATACACTTTTTGGGTTATGACGTTACGGCATTTTTATTTAAGGGGAAGAAAAATGTCTGAAATGGCTTGGTTTTCAGGGAAGAACGAGATGCGTTGCAGATAAATGGGAAAGTTTCTGGGTTGTTCACCACTTTGTGGTAACCAGTCTGCCACAAGATATTCAATGGCGAATTTCACCTTGTCGTCTGTTCCTATGTACCGTAACACCGCGCATCGTCCGGCAGGGATCGTTTTGTTGATAATGCCAAAAGGATTTTCATTAACTGATTGGTTCACGGTCACACATAAATCAAGACGGTAATTTTCAGCGCTGACTTGATCGGGATTGTTGTAAAGGATGTTGAAAGTCGAACTATTGGATGGCGAAACGCGGTTTTGTTTACGCCATGTTATAAATTTTTGAATGGATTTATCCAGGTGTTGAGGGTCACCATGATGTTCCAAAACAGCTATATCAAGTTTATCAACCCAGATGATCTCGACAGACTTGTTTGTCACCATTTACAGCATCCATTTGATCATAGCAGGATAGGCCTCTATGCCTTTTTCTTTAGCTGTTTTGGCGTCAACGGCCATACCTAGCCACTGCAACATGGGCAACGCAATATAATGGCCATTCGTGAAGTTCTCTATGAGCGACGCAGAACCGCCTCGGTAGCCATCTTCATGGAACACTAAGCCAGCGTCTAAATCCAGATGGACTAAAGCGGCATATGACCAGGCAATCGCCATCATTTCTTCTGCGGCCTTCTTTCCGGCATCATGGTGGGTGCTGTTTCTTTTTTCTGGTGTAATGACGGCCAAATGTCCGGCTTCATGCAGCAAATCCCCAAGATAAAGCAATTTATTTTTATCAAACACTAATACACCGTTGTTAATGCTGATGCCGGGCAAAAAAGTCTTTTCCGGTACATCGCCCTGCTGGCAATTAAGGCCGATGGTTTCAAAAAATGCCAAAATCTTATCAAGTATCTGTTCAGAACATTCAATCATGGGTGTGACCTTTTAAGGGAGAGTTTGACGGCTCAGGGTGGTTCGGGGTTGTTGTAAAGCAGTTAAACGGGGATGTTCTTATCCAAACGTCCTTGTTGTTTTTCTTCGTACATGTGTTTGTCGGCACTATGGATTAGGGTATTGAGTTCGGTGGCATCGTCTGGATAAATGCTGATGCCAATACTGGCACTGATACGGATGATTTGGTCTTTAACCATACAGGGTTGGAAAACCGTATCTTGAAGGCAATCCGCTATTTTTTGGGCGTTTTCAGAGGATTTTATGTCCTGCAATATCACCAAAAACTCATCGCCCGCCAATCTTCCGACATGGTCTGTTTCACGTATGGCTTTAGGCAAGCGTTGCCCGATAGCCAATAACAATAAATCACCCGCTTCATGGCCTAATGTATCGTTGATGGCTTTAAAACCGTTCAGATCAAGGAACAAAATCGCCAATTTGTAATGGTGTTGTTCCGCTAACGCTAAAGATTGTTTTAGTAAATCAAGAATTAATGCCCGGTTGGGCAATAAGGTCAGGCTATCATAATGCGCCGCAAATTTAAGCGCTTTTTCAATATGCTTTTGTTCCGTGATGTCTCGTGCCATGCAAATAATGAAGCTGGAGTGGTCGTATTTATCCGTGAACGGGGCATTCAGCCATTCACATAAAATTTCGGTGCCATCGCGTTTTAAGTTCATATTTTCTACGCCGATAATTGAACGTTCGCGGCGTACGTTATCAAGCACTTTTTCTACTTCAGGGAAAATTTTGGAAGGGACGATAACAGAAACGCTTTTGCCATGAATTTCTTTCTCTTTCCATAAAAAGGTTTTTTCTGCCTCGCTATTCCAAGCTTGGATGCGGTTTTTATTATCTAAAACCATCAGGGCAAGCGGGGTATGGTCAAACATCGTTTTAAGCCGGGCTTCGTCTATCCTGACAGTCCGATAAAACCTCAATAAAACCATCGCTAACAGCACGAATACCGATAACCCGCCTAAAGCGTAGTAAAGATGGGTACGCGTTTCTTTCAAATCCAGCGCAGAATTTGGGAAATACAGCATAGCGTTGACATCAAAATTTTCAGGCAACAAACCCAATTGGAAATACGTTTGGGCGATGGATTGCCAGCGTCCAGGGTTCATATAACCAGGATGGATCAGTTGTGGCTGCATCAAATCTTGCATGGCTTTGGCTTCAAAACGCAGATGTTCGATAGTGTGCCGTTGTGAATATCGCTCATAAATGAGTTGGATGATTTCGTCAGGATACTGCATGGCATAACGCCAGCCACGTAAGGTCGCTTCACGGAACGCATTGACACGCTTAGGATGCTTTGCCAATTCTGATTCGATGGTAAAAAAATTATCGCCGTAAAAATCAATGCCACTCATATTAGGGCTGAATTGGATATAAGCCTTTCCTTGCTGTTTCAATAAAAACAGCTCGTCGGTCACATACACGGACATTGCATCTGTTTTTAGCGATAACAGGTCGCTTAAATCAAAGCTATGGGGTTGTTGCTCAAAGGCTTTGGGTGTGAATCCTTCCCGGTATAAATAGGCAAACAGTTCGGCGGAACTCGGTTCTATCATGACTTTATGCCCGGCCAATTTGTGGACATTGTTTATCCCAGAATCAGCCAGCACCACCAAGCTCAGTGGGGAATGTTGGAAAATGACTCCTAGCACCAATATAGGGTCGCCATGATAACGGTTCATGATAAGTTCGGTTGTGCCTACACCAAATTGGGCTTTGCCTGAAATCACCTCTTGGATGGGGTCTGTATGGGGCGAGGCTTCGTTGATAGTGACATCTAAACCCGCTTCACGGTAAAAGCCCTTTTCTTTTGCCGCGTAGTAGCCAGCAAATTGGAATTGGTGTTTCCATTTTAGTTGTAAGGTGACGGGATCAAGATCGGCGGCTTGTGGCTGATTTATACCCAATCCCAAGCCTGTTAAAAGCAGTGTTTTTAGCAGTAATCGGCCAAACATCATAAATCTTAAGCCCGGAATGGAGAGGGGTTGGTTTTGCCATGATCGGTAAAACCAACCCCTGATAATTGAAAGTACCTGTATCAGAAATAACTGATATTGGCTAAAAATAGGCATTGTCGCATTGATTCAGATGCCAAGCCAATAGGGATTTTGGGGAGTTTGAAAGGTAATTTTTTAAGGCCACCAGTGAATACCGGACAGCTGGCTATCCGGTCTGTGGTTATTGCAAAATCTCTTGCAGTTGTTGTTTCAATCGAGGATTTTGGGGCATTCCGACTAAGCTGTTAATACGCTGCAATGCAGTTTTTTGTAGTTTGCCTGACAACTTATTTAACCAATGTTGGCCAATAGGCGTAGCATCAGCGGACAAATCATTTAAGCGTTGCAATACCGTTTGCGCGGCATCTTCTAAGCCTAAATTAACCAAACCATTGCCAGCAGCTATAAACGCTAGTTCAGAAATGTGTGGAGTGGTGAACGCCGCTTCCAAAACGGTCTTGCTTTCTGGATTGATGATTTGCCCCATTGCATTGTACGCGGCAAGGGCTTTTAACTGCCCGGAGGTTAACAAATGCGGTTTGCGTGATGCCAAATTCAGGTTTGATTGTTCAACAGATGCCAATAACACGCCAACGCCGTTAGCCGTACCTAATTTGGCTAACGCGGACGCTAAAACATTCACTTGATTAGGGCTTAATTTGGGCGTTGCCCAAGCAGTTTCTAAGATAGCTGACAAACCGGAGCGGCGGGGCTGTTCAGGCATTGAACTGGCGAGGCTATTGATGGCATTGCCGACAGCGGTTTGGATCGCTGATGCCTTTGGGTTAAGCAAGGTATTTGTTAATAAAGCCAAAGCCGATGGTGTGGCGATTTCTGCCAATAAACCAGCCATCCTGGCCGGTTCCAGCTGTCCTGTATTGTTGTCTGGTAAACGTTGGCCTATGTCAGTGTAAAACAAACGGTCTTCATGGCCTCGTAAAACTAAGCCTAAGGCAACAGCGAGTTGTTCCCGTTGGTTTACCTGTGTGTCATCCAAAACAAGGTTTCGCCACCGTTGCCATAGAGACTGGCTATTTAGCGCCGCCAGTTGTGCGTAATCATGCGTGATGGCTTTTGATGGGGCTGGTGTTTTTGATGATTGCGCTTGTGCACCAGGAGCACAGCTTTGTAACCAAGAATACCCTAATTTGCAGCTCAACTCGGCAATGTGGGCGGTTTGTTTGGGTTCATCGGCATGTAGCACACCCAGTTTGTAAGTTTGCTTGAGTACAGCCGGAAAAATGGCCGCACCTTGGCTAGTGGCTGTGACAATACCATCCCCCGGATATTTTGTTGAAGGCGTGGGGTTAGCTGCCGTCCCGCCTTTGATAAACGCTTCTGCCTGCTTTGAGACTTGGTTACAAATATCGAACACATCGGGTTCATCAAACAGGTTATAAACAAAGAAAAAATTCTCGGCGAGTTTGCCTAGATAAACGCCTTGATAAACCAGTTCGCCATATTTAATCGCTGGCAAATTGGGCGCATTGGCGTTGAGTGCTTTAATCATCGGGCTGTTGTCGGCCAAATAGCCAATGACAGGGCGGCGGGCATCTATGCTAAAGTTTTGTTGGCCAAAACAACTTAAATTGCCGTTCAGAAAATCTATTGCTTTCCAATCACTGGCAAAATTCCCAGTGGTAATCCGGCTATGGTCAGGATTAAGCAGGAATTGCCGGATGTATTTATACACCCGCCCTAAGCGTGTCCCGTTATGCGGTGTGCCTGTCGTCACCAAACCCACGACGTTGCTTGGGTCAAATAAGGGGTTTTGTAAAAACACCCGTGCGGCCAATCCGCCACGGCTATGGCCTATCAATAAGATTTGTGCGGTTGGCAATTTCTTTTTGATGGAGGCGATGGCTTTATTTACTTCAATGCCCAGTTTGTCAAAACTGGTGTAATCCCCTGCCGAAGCATAACCATTGTTTTCGCCATAAGTCCACGCATCTTCCAGGCCTTTATTGGTGCTGGCGGCATCAAATGCACCAAATTTGACCCGATAACAATAACTGCCTTGGGCGTTGGCTTGGGCGGCGGCACTGATTTTTCCGGCATAAATGGTCGGGCAATTCGCATCGGCAAAATATTGGCTGACAACATCATTCCACGTGTCCGGTGATGAATTCATACCATGCAGGAGCAACACGACATTTTGCGGAGAAGAACTCGGCTGCGGTGTGTTTAGGGCGGGTTCAGCAAAAGCCACGTTTAAGCTGATGGTGAGCAGAGTGGCAGAGAAACCATTGATTAGCCCACGGTGAAGGGAAATAGTCATGATGTGCTCCGGTTAGATGAAAGGCTAAAAGGGCATTGTACTGCACAGATGACGTGCTGAGTTGAAAAGCCCTGCCGTTCACACGCTCCGGCGTACCCTCAAGGGCATAAATGGGAATGCCGCCCGTGACGCTCCAGTGTTGCCTTACGCAACGCTGGAGCGTTGCAGGATGCGTTACCACGCAGAGCGTGGGAACGATAAACGATAAATGCGCCGTTAAGATTTATGTTTCTTATACATAAAATATCCCAATGTGCCCAAGACCAATGCGAACATGAAAGCCAGTACCGAAGGAGGTTCTAAGATTTGCAAATCAGATTGGTTGTCATCCGGGTATTTGAATTTGGTGATTACGCCCAATTCAGGATCACTGACGGCAATGCTAATCGCATGGGCGGCCAGTTTAGGCAATTGCACTTCGCCTTCATCAAACGGTTTGATGTTACGTTTGTCGGTGCTCACCAAGGCCGGAAGCAGCGGTGTTTCGCTGAAAGGCACCGCTAGGTTTCGTGCGATTTCTTCTTCCAATTGCCGCGTCGTTTTGCCGTCGGTTTTGATATGCACAGGGGGCTGTTGGTCTATGCCAATAACGATTTCACCTTGCGACGCGGTGGTTTGTTTGCGGGTGACAAATTCCTCCAAATATTCGACATCAGCGGCCATCACCAAATCAATGGCGATTTCCACGCCATATTCACTAAAGCTTTTGTCGATCAGGTCGTAACGGATAGGTTGGTTACTGTAATCACGGACAGTGATGGCGGTCAGCGAATAACCCGCATGATTGGAAATGACAATGCCCGGCATGTCGTCGGTTTGCGTGACAATCGCACCACGCGCATTAGGGTCGAGCTGGATCATGCTGTCCTTAAATGCGGTCACCAATTTTTTCCCGACTTGCGCAGCCTGGTTTTTGTCGCCTAATTTACCTATGTTCAAAAAACTAAGGCTAGTGACGCGGAATTTTTCAGCCTGATCTTTGCGCCATTCGGTCGTATAAGAAAATAACGCGTCACCGGATTTTTTTGGGATACCGGTTTGGATACGCAGGTTGTCTTTTTTTTCAGGGGTAGCCGCATGGCTAGTGTTGATGGTTAAGCTGGAGAGTACAGCAACGCCTAAGGCGAGGCAAAGCGAAGGGATAGTGTTCATGATGTTATTGTTATAGGTTTATCGCCCGACCCATGTGCGTGTTGCAGGGGTCGGGCATTATTATAATTATTTCCGTGCCACCGCATTTGGGCGGACTTACGGGAAGGTAAGTACGCCAAATGTTACAGCACGCCCACTTGCCCTTCTATTGTATGCCTGTAACCCTGCAATGAGAATGAAAAAGGCCGATAATCATTTGAATAAACGGCAGTTATCATTTGTTAAAGTCAATCAGGCAAACCTAAATATGCCATGTTTCGTCTTGTTGTAAAGCCTTTCCATAGGGATGGGGCTAATGATAGCCATCACGTTCGATGCCAAGAATTTTAATAATCAGACAAACTTTTCGGTGGCACAGCCGCCCTTAGCGCATTCAGCACCGCCAGCACATCAATGATTTCTTGCGCGACCGCCCCTGTCACTGGGCTTAAATAACCCAATCCCGCAAACACCATGCCCACCAAGCTTAAAGCCATGCCGCCCACGGCACTTTGCAAGGCAATTTTGCGCATCCTCGCGCCGATATGGAATAGCTCATCCACTTTCAACAAGGAGCTGTCCATAATTACGGCATCCGCAGCTTCTCCGGTGATGTCGCTGTTTTGCCCAAAAGCAATGCCGATGGTAGCGGCGGTCAATGCAGGTGCGTCATTAATGCCGTCGCCCAAAAACACCGTTTTGGCTTTTTCAGTTTCGGCGCGGACGATGGCCAATTTTTGTTCTGGGCTTTGGCTGAAATAAACATGTTCAATGCCGACTTTATCGGCCAGAAAACGTACTTCCGATTCCCGGTCGCCCGACACCAGCATCACCTTGTCGAACAAATGGCTGGGGCGCAGATGGTTGATGAACGATGAACTGTCACTACGCACTTCATCGCGGAACTGAAATGTCGCCGCGTAAGCGCCATCAATGAAAATGACGCATTCCAAGCCACCGCTCACAGGCGGCAATTGCGCCACCAAATCGCCGTGCTGTGCGGTGAAGTTTTTCCGGCTGGTGACTTGGACTTGCTGGCCATTGACCGTGCCTTGCAACCCCGCCCCCGGCAATTCGCTGATGTCCGTGACATTGAGCAGGGTCAATCCTGCGGTTTCGGCGGCTTTGACGATGCTGCCCGCCAACGGGTGTTTGGAATACCGCTCCAAACTCGCCACCAAGGCCAATACGGTATGTTCCTGATCCGGTTGGCTGGCCAATATCGCCGTTAACGCAGGCCGACCGTAAGTCAGCGTCCCGGTTTTATCAAAAATGGCTGTGCGGCAAGTGCCGATGGTTTCCAAAATCGCCGGGTTTTTGATGATGATTTCACGCCGTGCCGCCAAAGAAATCGAGCTGATAATCGTCACCGGAATCCCGATCAACAACGGGCATGGCGTAGCGATCACCAACACCGCCAAAAACCTCAACACTTCACCACTATACGCCCAAGCCATCAACGCCAGAATCACCGCCAGCGGCGTGTACCACGCGCCCAACTGGTCGCCCAAACGCCGCAAATTGGGCCGATGTTGGTCTGATTCGCGCATCACCGTCATGATTTTGGCGTAACGCGAATCTTCGGCGAGCTTATCGGCGCGTATCACCAATAAGGCATCGCCGTTAATCGCCCCGGACAACACCTTCGAGCCGCTGATTTTGGACATCAAATACGGCTCGCCTGTCAAAAATGATTCATCCATCGTGCTTGAACCTTCCAGCACCGTGCCATCGACCGGACAAATCTCATGCGGCAAAATCGACAAGGTGTCACCTAGCGCGACTTGGTCGATGCTAATGTCCACCAGCAAATCATCCGATTTGCGGTGCGCCACCGACGGCATCCGGTTAGCCAAGGCTTCCAACACCGACGAGGCCTTACGCACCGCGTAAGTTTCCAACACCGTGCCGCCTGACAACATCAGCACCACCAACGTCCCCGCCAAATATTCATGCAGGGTCATCGCCGTGACAATCGCAATGCCCGCCAACACATCCGCGCCAAAGTCGCCCTGTAGCATTTTGCGCAGCAATTGGTAAATTTGCGGCAATCCGCCGAACAGCAGCACCGCCAACAACGGCAGTTCAAGCAAGGCCACGGCCACGGTGAGGCGATTTTGGAACAGGTCAGCATGGTCTGCCGACAGCAAAGCCTGTACCTGAAGGGTATAAATCGAATCTTTCACCGCCAAGCCGTATTGCATCAGCAAATAAACGCCGATGCCGAGCAAGCTTAAAATGACGATATGTATTTCAAACCCCGAAGACGGGGCGGCGGTTTTTTTTGCGACGCTCATATAGGTTTAGTCATCCAAGGGTTTTTTATGGCCATGCACCATCGCTTTGGCTAAGTTTTCTTTGTGGATATAGCTTTCAATCGCCACGCCAATAATATGCCCGATCACTAAAATCAGCGTCAGATTAGCAAACACTTCATGCACTTCTTCCCACAGTTTCTCGTGATCCGACCCGATTGCCGCCAACGGCCCTGCACCTTGGTCGGCGCCATAAACGGCGAAACCCGATAATGTCGTCATCAGCAAACTGAGCAGCAACAGCACAATCATCGCCGCACCCGCCGGATTATGGCCCAAATGGCGTTTAGACCTTAGGGCGATGACCTCTTTCAGATAAGCCAGAGAAGACGCAGGGGCGCAGAGAAAATTGGCAAATTGCGCGTAATAGCCGCCGACAAATCCCCAAACCAGACGGAACACCAGCAAACCAAACACGGTATAGCCCGCCCAAACATGCATGTCCAGCAGCTCATCTTCCGTCACATACGCCACGGCAAACGCCACCACCAACAACCAATGAAAAATTCTCAAAGGCAAATCCCACACTTTAATTAATGACGCAGTATTCATAATGGCTCCAGATATAAGGATTTACTAATAAATTAAGATTTTAAACCTATTTGCCGCACCTAGACATAAAAAAGCGGCATCCAAAACGGGTCACAGCTTTGGATACCGCTAGTTTGGGTTTAGGCGTAGCTTGAAAGTTACATCAATCAACGATGTAATTGGGCGAAACTGTTGACCATTCCTGCATGGCCTGCTCGCCTGGGCGGTCAATTTTGATGCTACCTTGCGCGGTGGAAACGACCCAACTGATTGGAATGTAATGGTGTTGGCCTTGCCCGTCTTTTTTAAGCTTGATCGTGCTTTCCTCTTCCACATGATCGACGGTGGCAAACTGCCCATCTAGCGAACACACAACAGGCATATCGGGTTTGATTTCATCGGGATTTAACATAGTCGTTTTCCTTGGCTTATGGATAAATTGAAAGGCATCACAGACCTGTTTTAAAAAAGCCTGGCTTACAATTTGACTATACGCCGCTGATAAATAAGCCTCTGTGCGACTGCACACATAAAATGGCGGCCTGCAAGGATGGAGCCTTAACAAGCGTTAAAAACCCAAGGGGCCATCTAAGGTGTAGAGACGTTGCAGTGCAACGTCTCTACCATGCCGGGTGAGTCTGTACAACAACAGGCGAAAATTGACCGCTTCTAGTTGATTTGACCATGCGTGGTGAAGCTCTTTAAAAAAACATATAAATCAATAGCTTGTCGTAGGTGGTTTTTTTGTTGGTAAAACGGGCAAATATCGCTTAAGCTCTTGTTGTGTTTAGATATTTTATGTAAACACAACTGTTTTCTGCCGCAAAGGCAGCTTAGAAATTGGGCGTTCAGCACATTATTTTTAGTGTTGGGTTTTCTGCCGCAAAGGCAGCTTAGAAAGCTAATTTCACCGTGCAATTGCTTTTTATGATGTTTTCTGCCGCAAAGGCAGCTTAGAAAATTTTGGTGCATATATGATTGGCTGATTAAAGGTTTTCTGCCGCAAAGGCAGCTTAGAAAGGAATCCCTTCTAATAAATCGCCCGGATTGTAGTTTTCTGCCGCAAAGGCAGCTTAGAAAGGAATCCCTTCTAATAAATCGCCCGGATTGTAGTTTTCTGCCGCAAAGGCAGCTTAGAAAGGAATCCCTTCTAATAAATCGCCCGGA
>CAYUQV010000030.1:0-43321 GCA_964446885.1 uncultured Methylocucumis sp. | reverse complement strand
TGGTGTTATCCCGTTTGCCGCGTCGAGCACCGCAGTATTTGGCGGGAATGGCCCGTAGGGGTGCGGCATGGATGCCGCACGGCGGCAGATTACCCATAGGGCATAAAGGGCAGGAAGCCCATTCTGCCGTCCCCCGACAAATACCCACAAGGGGCACTTGTACGAGGAGCGCAAGACATCAGCGGCAACCGGGCCGCCTTTTCTTTGAATACTTTCTTTTCGACTGCAAGGATGCAGGAGGTAGGGCAACGCAGGAGCAGTTGCCGAGGCGGAGCAAAAGAAAGTATTTCGCCTTCGGGTGCGAGAACCCGTTTAAATAAACTGTCGCGATAGCGACTCTATATGCTTATTTCCAACTCGCAGAAAATGTCTGCGTAACATCAGTTAACTAAGGATAGACCTTGACCATGCCCAACGCATTGGCAAAAAATTCTGCAATCACTTGCGAAGACTGTAACCTTGACAAGCTATGTATCCCTAAGGGATTAAAACGCGAGGAAATTGGCGACCTTAAGCTGCTGGTGAGCCGCAATAATTTACGCCAAAAAGGTGAGGCGATCTATCATGCGGGCAGCCCTTTTAGAGGTATTGTGGCTTTGCGTTCAGGCAGTGCGAAGTTGTTGAGTTTTGACCGTGAAGGCAATGAAATCATTGTCGACTTTATCCTGCCCGGTGAATTGTTAGGCTTTGATGGCTTGTCTTCGCAAATTCATAATTGCACGGCAGTTGCTTTAGAGACGGTCAATTTCTGCCATTTGCCGACCCGCCAAATTGAAGCTTTGACGTTTAACACGCCCGGTTTCTATCAAATTTTGTTGCAAAGGTCGTGCAGCCAATTTGACATCCAAGTGCAAAAAATGATGTTGAGCCGACGTTCCGCTGAAGAACGGGTGGCTTCGTTTATTTTGCATATTTCCGAGCGTCTGAAAATCCGTGGCTATTCGGAGTATGAATTTCGCCTGAGCATGTCGCGTGAAGAGATCGGCAATCATTTAGGCATTGCCCATGAAACCGTCAGCAGGATCGTCCATCATTTCCAATCGCTTGAAATTATTCAAATAAAAGCCAAGCAACTAAAAATCATAAACAAAAAAAAGCTGTTTAGCTTTTATGAGGAATAATCGCTAAACAGCTATAAAAGAGGAAGATTTAAATAACAACATAACAACAGAAAGTTTGCTTTTTCACAGTAGAGGCTGATTCAATGGTGCAACGGCCCTATAAAAAGCCCTTGCCTACAACTCCTCAGTCCAAGTGAAGCGTACTGTGCGGTGAAAGCAATAAACCCAGGAAGAGGCTAGTTTTTAACAGGATAGGCAGAGTTCGATGAATCTTCTGCAATCGCTTTGGCCGTGGATGCGTATTTATCATGCTCACTGCTTTTTACCATAACCATAGTGGCAACCGCCGCCACAACAACACCCGCAACGATAAGCCAAAAATTGTCTTTTTCTTGCACTTCATTCATGGTTGATGCCCCTATCAAAAAATTAAGTTTGGGTTTTCGTCGACGTGGCGGTATTTAACCAAACATCTCCTGAAAAAAATTGAGCTGGATCAATTATTGTAGGGTTTGTGAAAAAGCTTGCCCCTGCGTTTTTAATGGTGTGTGCTTTTTTGGAGGTAAGCAGGGCTTGCCATCTGTCCTATGCGTTATAGCTAATCGAACATAATCTGATATAGCTAAAGCACTATAAATTGATAAGGACTGAGTGTCCTTCAAGGACAGGCAGTCCTAAGCTCTTAAATTGACGCGTATGGGAGTGGGGCAGTGTGGTGATTTAGGTATGAGGGTGGGTATGGCCGTGCCCATGTGAGTGCGAGTGGCCGAGCGGATGGGTATGGCTTTGCAAGGTCATCTTGACGGGGACGAGGTTTAACGACCCGTGCCGGACACCCGGTTCGGCACAAAGTTTATCAGAAAATTCGCGCACGGCGGCGGTCAGGCCTTTCAGGAATAAAGTTTCCAAACAATCATCATGATCCAAATGGGCATGCATGGAACTGATGACCAGATCATGGGAATGGTGTTGGTGGTTAGTCAGACGTTCTGCAAGGCTGCGTTCATGATGGTTATAAACATAGCTAAGGGTGGCGATGCAATAAATCGCCTCATTCTTGGCCATCCGATCCGATTCGATTTCTTTGCGCAACAAATCACGCACCGCTTCTGAGCGGTTTGAATAGCCGCGTGCCTGGATATAAGCATCAAAACTGGCGGCGAGGCTGTCGTTGAGGGAAATTGTAAAACGTTCCATAAATAATGTTGATGTTCCGAAGGTTCAAAAAAGCAGGATAATGAATTTCTTTTGCTTCCGGTATCATGCCACGCAATTCCTAATTACCGCAAATCGGCCTTAGCCGGGCTTTAAAAATTTTACTTGGGAAAACGCCAACTTAATCGCTGCCTGTTGTTGGTAAAAGCTGAGTTTGTGCGCAAATCGGGCTTAGATTGACAAGCCATTGCCATTGGCTGAGAATGGAACGGACAATAATAACAACAGGAGCGCAGTGATGAAATTAATAAAAATCTTAGGTTTAGGATTGCTGGCAATCATGTCAGCCTCAGTGATGGCCAACCCAGAAAATACCTTTGAACAGGGCGATCAAGTGTTGACCAATTGCCATCAGATTTACACGAAAGGCGTGATTCAAGGCAAGGTCGAAGACGGTTATCGGGTGCATTTTGACAAATCGGCCAGGCCTATCCGTTGCCCGCCATTCCGTTGGCACAGCGAATTTGTCGAGCCTTTTGGGTCGGTGTCTGAGTACCAGCTAAATGTCAAAGGCAAAGGTTTTTTTGCCGGAAACAAAGTGGTCGAGTTTAAGGTGGGTGAACCTGTGACCTTGTGGTTGGAACCTGATAAACGCATGGTGAAAAACAGCAAACCTGTTGCTATTCAGGCGGAAATCACCGACATCAGTGCGATAGGGGCGATAGCCGTCAATTTGACCAGCACTGATCCGGTTGCGGTCGCCACGTTTTGGCAATGGGTGGGCACAAATTACATTGACTTGAACCATGAGGCGTTGGCGGCGGAACGGCAAAAACGGGCGGAATAAACCCACGCTAAAATCGCAGGGCCTACCTTCATTTTTAGACCAAACTTGTCCGTCACTGAGTTTATGAAAGTAAAAACAAAATATAGCCTGATTATTTTCGGGATTTTTATTCTGGAATTGTTTCCTGTGCCATTTTCTTCCATTTACAGTTTGTATGCGGTCAGAAAACGTCCCGGTTGGTTGCCTAAGGCCGTCGATAAATTGTATGACGAGGAACCTACCCAAGAACCCGCCAGTTACCAATTGCTGGGGGGTGATGAGGATGATGTGAAACGTGTGCAAAAAAAAGCCACAACGGTTTTGCTGTTGATGTTTGCCGTTGATTTGTTAGTGCCAGTGGTCATTCCGACCGCTTTTTATGTCGTGCGGTTGCGGCCTAGGTGGTTTAGGAATTTGATGGCCCGCTTATATGCGGATAAGTTCGATGCTGTTGCGCCCTCTGGCGAACCGCCTGTCAATCCGCAATATCTGTTGGAATTGGAAAAAAAATTGGCCGATCTGAACGCGCAAAATTTACATGCCGCCAAATCCATGGTGTTTAAAGGCGACAAGCACCTGACTTGATAACCCTCAAGATACGTTTGTTTTTTCCTTACCTATCAAATTAATAAGTGGCGGCGGACAAACCGCTGCCACTTATATTCTCCCGCTAGTTTTATCAGTAAGAGTGTCTCTTAAAGAATGTGGAATAAAAACGTTGGTGCACCAACGGTGAAGCATTCTGTGTCTAAAAATACTAATGCAGGTTATGTGCCAAAAATAACAGCCTATTTGTGGCGTTATTTTGCGAAACAGGGTTGGGGATAGGGTCAGTATTTGGGCGTTATGCAAATTATTGCACTGGTTTGGGGCTAGATTAGGGAAAGTTTTGCTAAGTGATAGTTAAGTCAGGCAATTTTTCATTCGGTACAAAAACTGCTTGAATTTAAAGGTGGACGTGCATCTGCAACTATTAGGCAACAATCTTGTGAATAAAGAGGTGACAATAAACCATAGAAATAATAATGCAATCGGGTATCCTTGTGTTTATCAGGCAGTTCCAATTCACTTCACAAAGCGCAGGTAATCTATGACAACAAAATATACGCCCTTAAAAGACCATGACACGCCCATCAAAGTCTTGTTCACCGGGTATCTTTGCACTGTGGGTATGGGCTATTTGTTTGCGTTGATGCAAATATTGTTCACCCACGGTATGGCCGACGGCAAATTTGGCCTGTCGATAGATGATATTGTTTACAGTTATTACGGCAACCGTTCCGGTACGGTATTGGAAAACCAGCTTAACGGTGCGATGAAAGCCAATGCATCCGCACAAGAGCGGTTTGATATTATCGAGTGGGTCAGAAATGGCGCGGATGAAAAAGACTATAAAGCGGATGGCATCGAAAAAATTATCGAAGAACGCTGCGTCATGTGCCATAACGAGGCGGCATCCGGGATACCTAATTTCAAAGAGTTTGAGCAATTAAAGGCTTTGACCACCGAAGACAGTGGGGCGACTTTTGCCTCGTTGACCCGTGTTTCCCATATCCATTTGTTTGGCATCAGCTTTATTTTCATGTTTGTCGGGCTGATTTTCAGTTTTGCTGAAACCACGACGGTGCAGTACAAGTGTATTGCGATTGGGATGCCTTATGCGTTTTTGTTGGCTGACATTTTGTCGTGGTGGCTGACTAAAATTCATCCCATGTTTGCTTGGCTGGTGATTTTTGCCGGTATGGGCATGGCGGTTTCGTTTATGTTTATGTGGGTGACGGCGATTTTGGAGATGTGGCTGTTCAAGCCGATATTTATTGATGGCATCGGTGCCCATTATTTGAAAAACCGTGATAGCGGCGAACCATCGTTGGTGGATAAGCTGCTTGTTGTATTGAAAATGCTGGGCACTCAAGTTAAGCCGACCATTGGGGCGTTGTTCCAATATTGGCAAGCTAAAGTTTGGCCTAGTTTGAAAGGTTTATTTAAAAAGTAGTTTCACAGTAACAGCGGGCCAGTGACCGCAACAAAGCGGTCACTGGCTTGGATCAATGAAGGCGCCGTCAATGCCGAAACGCCATACACTTCTGTGCTGGCATGATGCACAGTGCGCACTTTGGTCAGCAATGGGCCGAAATCACCATCCCCTGACACCAACACAACCACGTCCACCAGCGGGGCGTAATCAATCACGTCTAAGGTGATCCCCACATCCCAATCGCCTTTTGCCGAACCGTCACTGCGTTGGATAAAAGGTTTCAGTTTTACTTCAAAGCCAATTGTTCTCAGGATATTCTGAAAACCTTGCTGTTTGCTGTCACGTTTGTCGATGGCATACGCAAATGCGGCCACCACGGTACGGCCTTCGGTCACTTGCGCCCAAAACGCATGGTAGTTGAAATGCTTCTGGAAGCATTGCCGTGTGGTGTAGTAAATGTTCTGCACATCCACAAAAATGGCGACTTTTTGCATGGTTAATCAGGGCTTAGTTCAGGAAAGAACAGCAATAATCGGTAGGTGCGCTGACTTTAACGGTAAATTTCGCGTTTGCAGGCACGTCAAAAGATTCGCCGCCTTTGATGGCTTGCCATTGTTCAGACCCAGGCAACAATACCTCTAGTTCACCGTCGATAATGTCCATAATTTCCGCAGCCCCGGTATTGAAAGTGTATTCACCCGGCAACATAAACCCTAGGGTTTTGGTTGTGCCATCGGCAAAACGGATGGTGCGGCTGCTGACATTGCCACCGAAATAAACATTGGCTTTTTTGACGACGGTGACATTGTTGAATTCTGACATGGTTTCTCCTTGTAGACGTAAATAAAAAGCGGCCATCATAACAGATTAAGTCTGGTCTTTTGGCGGGGATGACTAAAAATCGGCTTCGAATTGACATTGGCGATGCAACAAATGATAATCATTATCATTTAATATTAATTTTCATCTTGCCGCTGTTATTTTTTGGAGTTCACGATATGCTTAAAAAACTGCTATTTCTTCCGTTTGTTTGGCTTTGCCTGAGTTCCTCCACGCAGGCCGCTGATTTGACTGGGCCACAACGTTTGGGCAAACGTCTGTACAACGACACTAATTTGTCGTTGAATCGCAACCAATCCTGTGCTACTTGCCATAGCCTGAAAAAAATTGACGGCAAAGCCGCCGCATTTGCCGATCCCAGCAATTTTAAACAAGGCACGCCCGTGTCTTTAGGTTCGGTGGCATTTGCCACGGGCACATTAAACGCACCGAGTGCGGCTTATGCGGCTTTTAGCCCGCCGTTTCATTGGGATGATAAAGAAGGGCTGTATGTCGGTGGGCAATTTTGGAATGGCCGCGCCAGTGGGTTGGCTGAACAAGCAGGTTTGCCGCTGTTGAATCCGGTGGAAATGGCAATGCCCAACCGTTGGGCGGTGGTCAGCCGTTTAAAAGAAGACGAAGCCTATGTCCGGCAATTTGCCCAACTGTATCAGCTTGATTTGGCGAGTGTGCCGCACATAAAAGATGCTTTGTTCGGGCAACCGACACCTAAATTGGTCGATACCATTTATCGCAAAATGGCGGAAGCGATTGCTGAATTTGAAAAAAGCCCGGTGTTCAGCAAATTCAACTCAAAATTTGATTTTGTGATGGCAGGCGCGACAACGTTTACCGACGTGGAGGCACAAGGCTTGAAATTATTTAATGGCAAAGCCGGGTGTTCGGCTTGCCATGTCAGCGAACCGACCTTGGATAAAGATGGCAGGCAAATGCCCGCCTTGTTCACTGATTTTACTTACGACAATATTGGTGTGCCGCGTAACCTGAAAATACCCGGCAATCCTCGTCCCAATTTGGGTTTGGGCGAACGTAGCGATATTAGAAAATCTGATCCTGAGCAAGCCGAATGGGGCAAACATAAGGTCATGACTTTACGGAACATCGCCATCACGCCACCGTATGCACATAACGGCGTGTTTGCCAGCCTCGAACAAATCACCCATTTTTATAATACCCGTGACACCTTAGGCCTTGTAAAAAATAATCTTGACCCCGATTTTGGCGTGTCCGGCTGGCCTAAACCTGAAGTGGCGAAAAACGTCAACCACGATGAATTGGGCGATTTAGGCTTGACTCCGGCACAGGAAAAAGCCGTGGTCGCCTTCATGAAAACGTTGACCGATGATTACCCTGAATGGGGCAATGATCCCTTAGTGCCACCCGGCACACCGTCGCCGTTTACCGGGTTTGAGGATTGACGGGCGCGTCAATATTTGTTGATAACCCACAAGCGAGGGGCTAACGGGTTATCGGCATCACTGTCAAAGACGCGGCAATCAAATTTGTCGGGCGATAATTGTTCGCACCAAGCCGCGACACGTTGCGTTTCCTGGTCGCCATCAGGATGGCCAGGATAGGCCAACACTGTCAATAATCCGCCGCTGGCTAACAAGCTACACGCCGCGTTCAAGGCCCGCAAAGTTGATTCTGCCAAAGTGATGATGTTTTTGTCGCCGCCCGGCAGATACCCTAAATTAAACATACACACGGCGACACGGCCTTGCGCATCACTTGGAATATGCGCAGCCATATCCGCGTGGCTGGCATGGATTAAAGTGACATGCCGACGATCAGCCAGCGCGTTGCGGGTGGCTTCAAGGGCTTGTGTTTGGATGTCAAAACCATAGACTTGGCCTTTTGCACCGACACAAGCCGCTAAAAATACCGTGTCGTGGCCGTTGCCGACCGTGGCATCAATGGCCATATCGCCGCGCCGCACGTAGGTTTTGACCAATTCATGGGCTAATTTAGGCAGGGAAATGCGATTCATAATAGCGTTGGATGGATGCGGGTGGGGGTTGGTTGTCGAGTAAGGTGTCGGCAAAGCGTTGGCTGTACCAAGGGATTTGCAGACTGCCTTTGGCACCGAAACCGTTGAAAATCGCCAGTTGCGTGTATTTGGGATGAAAGCCCAGAAACGGCTGTTTGTCTAAAGTGCAGGGCCGCACATTGGCGTGCTGCGCAGCCACTTGGGCTTGTGCCAATTTTGGCGAGAATGCCGCCAGCGCGTTTAATAATTCAGCCCGTGCCGTGTCTGTGCTGTCCGTATCCAGACAATTATGGCTGAACGTCGCACCGATGCGGCTTTGATGTTCAGCCAACGGGATCAGCCAGTTGCCATAGTTCAGCAAGGTGTCCGGTAATGCGTGTTGGTGGGTAAGCGTCAAAATTTCGCCTTTTGCCGGTTGGAAAGGCAGCCAAGCAAACCACGGGTTGTGGATGGCCCGGTAGCCTTCGCAAAAAATGATCCGCTTCGGCGTGATGTCTTGCCAACGCAAAATGGGTGAAAATTCTATGGCTTGGGTTGGAAAATCAACTTTCCGGTAAGCCTTTTTGGCGATAAAAAAATCTTGCAGGCAACGTAGCAGAGGCCGAGTCAATAAATACCCCGTTTGTTGTTGGCGTACCGAACCATAAGGCAGGGCGTAGCCGTTCGGGCTATCCTTGGAATCGTCGGGCGTATCCAAATACGCATGATAAGCCGCATCTTGCCGCCGTTTGTGGGCTTGGCGGAGTTCGGTTTCCGAGCGGAACACCCGTAGCATCGGTTTTTCGACATAAAAATCTTGTCCGAAAAACACGGACAGCTCTTGATAACGGCGTTTCGCGGCGGGCAATAAGATGTCCACATCGGCAGATTTTACGAACCGTATTCCAGTGACAGGGTTGATTAGTCCAGCGGCGACTTGTGAGGCGTTTTCGGTGCCGTTGTCGATGACCAATACAGACGCACCGCGTTGCATCAGTTCCCAAGCCAACAAACTGCCTGCTAGGCCTTGGCCTATGATAAGAAAGTCGGGGTGCATGGCTTAGGCGAAGAGCTTGAGTAGGGCGGATTTTAGATCGTTGAAGTTTTCGTGTTCGAAGTTGTAAGGGGCGTTGGGGTAGGCTGTTTTGTAGATTTGGTTGAGAATGGCTTTATGGTTTTCTTTGGAATGGAATTGGGAACACGCTAAAAAAGTTTCGATGCACTGGCGTTCGTGATTTGGAATAGTCGATAAAATGAACGATTCTAAATAACCTTCCTTTGTGGAAGGGTCGCACATGACAAAAATGTCGGATTTTTCTCGCAATCCCAATTGTTCGATAACTAGCGACAATTCATTTTTTGTATGGATTAGGCCACCATATTTGGCATCATTTTTCTGGAAATCGGCATCGGCAATCAATAGTATTTTACGGATTTGGTTATCCGCTACGCGTTGTTTTAAAACTTGATACCCTATCGAATTCAGGTCAAAAAAATTCCTTTTTGTGCCCATGCCGTAAAAGTCAATTTGCCCAATATCTAATTCCAAATGCCGTATCAATAAGCCAATCAAATGATTGTCATGGGTGGGTTTGGCATTGCCTTCATGCAAAATGGCAATCGGTTTCATCAGCGCACCTCGTGTTCTTGCGCCATGCTGTAAAGCAACATTTCAAAATTTTGCGTGATGGCTTTAATGTCGTGCTGTTGATTTTTAACTAAGGTGGTGTAGCTGATATTCTGCTCATCCAATTTTTTGGCCATCCGGGCAAAGGCTTCTAAGGCTTCTTTGGAATGGGTGGTGGCGAAGACTTGGCAGTTAGTTTTTTTTGATAAGGTGAGGATAATTTCCCAAAGCCTATCCAGTTGGGTGTAGTGAATGCCGTTGTCGATTTCATCTATGAACAGATAGCCATTTTCACATGAATAAAGGGCGCAAATGATAGAAATATAATGTTTTAGGCCATCGCCAAATTCGGTAATGTCACGGTAGCCGCCATTTGTTTTGCATTGGGGTTTGTCGCCGATGACTTTAAAATTATCAATGCTACCGTCGAACTCGCGGATGTAGTCGTTTAATTCTTGTTCTAGGTCTTGTTTTTGTATGGCTTTAAAAACATCAATTAATGATTTATCAGCCCATCCGAAATTATCTATAAATTCAATGTTAGGGATATATTCAAGAATTACGGTTAATTCTCTGTCGTTAATGGTTTTAATTTGGGTATTAATATTAAACTGATATTCTTTTATGGCATCATTTTCTTGAATTAAAAAAGTACAGTTTCTGATATTTGAATTACCAGAATAGTATCGAGTGGTATCCAATAATGTTTTAAGTTCTGATTTTTTTTCGAGAAAATTTAAATTTTCACGCATATATTTAATATCGTGAATAGCAGTTATCATGCTATTGATACTATTGGAACACAAATTGATATAACAAGCCTCCAACAACGCCGTCTTGCCAATATTATTTTTCCCGCCAATCAAATTGACCCGTTTAAACCCCGCCGCCTTAAAACCGTTAAAGCATTTGAATTGCCTGATTTCAATGTCGGTTAAAAAATGTGCGTCCATTTGGTCTCCGGTGGCGGTTATGAAAAATCAAAATCATCAAAATCAATCATTAAGGATTTGGCGATTTCATCCAATTCTTCGTCATTGACTTCCCGGATCATAAATTCTGGCTGTTCGGTGGTTTCTACGCTGACCGAGTCGCTAGGAATGGTTTTATTGTCCAGCAGGGGAATGGCAAGCTTGATGATTTCTTGCTCGTCTATATCCCGGATGGAAAAATCTTGTTTGTTGAGTTTATGCGGATTGACGATAGACGCTGATTTGATGGTTTTGTTAATGTCGGTTTGGTAGACGCGGCTGACAGGCGTAGGGCCAAAAATGGTGATGGACGGGCGGTTTAGCCCCCAGGCCATGTGCGTGGGGCCGGTGTCGTTGCCGATCACCAAATCAGCCCGCGCTATCAGGGCTTTGAGGCTGTTCAAGTCCAGCTTAGGCAGGATTTGCACATAATCGGATTGGTCACACATCCAGAGGGCTTTTTTGCGTTCTTCTTCGTTGCCCCAAATGATTAGGCAATTTTGCTTTAAGGCTTCGGCGATTTTGACAAATTTTTCCACGGGATAATTGCGGCTCTCCCAGGTCGAGCCGATCACCATGACGATGTTTTTCTGGTTATTGTGCAAATAAAGCTCAAGCCGCTCATCTTCATCCTTAAAAAACAAAAAGGGCTGTTTTGCCAAGATTTGTTCGCGGCTGATGTGGATGCCCAGGGGTTGGGTCAAAATGGTGGCATTGCGGTCAATGGTGTTGGCATCGTAAGGGCAAGCGATTTTGACTGTATAAAACCATGATGCAGCCCGTTCGCGGATGGAATCGGCATCAAATCCTGAAACACGGCTCCCTAATAACCGGGCCGTGATGGATGATTTGAGCAAACCTTGGGCATCAATGACCAAATCATAGTGTTTGGTGGCATAACGCCGTAAACGTTTGATTTCTTGCAAAATCCCGGATTTGTCAGTTTTTAGGGCCTTGATGTCAACCGTCAGGATGTTGTCAATGTCGGGCTGGTGTTTGAGGATTTCGGCAAAACGTTGTTCGACAATCCAGTCGATTTGGGTGCTGGGGTCATGGGCTTTGATGAATTGCAAAGCAACCATGGCGTGGATAATGTCACCTAGGGCAGACAGTTTGACGATGGCGATTTTCATGGCGGCAATAATTTCAGTACTTGTTCGGGCTGGATACCTTGTAGGCAAGCAGTATGTTTTTCGTGTCCTGGTGGGTATAAGGGGCAGACCCGCTTGAAACAGGGTGAACAGGGGAGGTTGAGCGAAATGATCTGTGCGTCGTCGTTAAGAGGAGGGGTAAAACTAGGGTCGGAGGAACCGTATAGCGCGATCAAGGGTTTGTCGAGTGCGGCGGCAACGTGCATGAGGCCTGAATCATTACTGACTACGGCATCCGCTAACGATAACAAATCAACCGCTTCGGCCAGTGTAGTTCGCCCGGTGAAATCAACGCAGCGGCCTTGTGTTTGTTGGTTGATGTGTGCGGCGGCATCTTGGTCTTTTTCTGAGCCAAACAGCCAGATTTGCCAGCCTTGTTCTAGTTTCGCCACGGCGGTGGCGGCAAAATGGGCAACAGGCCAACGCTTGGCTTCGCCATATTCTGCACCAGGACAAAGGGCTAAAATTTTGGCGGTGGTGTTTGCCGCGAATTTTTCTCTGACGGTTTGTTTTTGTTGTGGGCTAATGGCCAAACGCGGTGTAGGGCAAACGGGGGCTTGCGTTGTTGTATCTAAGCCTAGGGCGACAAAGCGTTGCACGGTCATGGCCAATTGGTGTTTGTCCAGTTTGCGGGCATCGTTAAGCAAGCCCCAGCGGCATTCGCCGATGTAACCGGTGCGCTGTTTTATATCGGCAAAAAATGGGATTAATGCCGATTTCCACGAATTAGGTAAGACGATGGCATGGTTGTACTGGGCGGAACGTAGCTGCTTGCCTAATGTTAAACGTTCACCCAAACCAAATTGCCCATGCGTTAATGGCATGGCAATCGCCTCGTTGACTTGTGGCATCCTTGCCAACAAGCCAAATGACCAAGCGGGTGCCAGCACATCAATTTGGCAATCTGGCGCGTTTTGTTTAAGCGTTATGAATAGGCTTTGCGCCATCACCATGTCGCCGACCCAAGCTGGGCCGACTATGAGGATTTTTTTAGCCAACGTACGTCAACCAGTCCGTATAATCAGAACTGCGCCCATACACGGCATCAAAATACAGTGCCTGCAACTTTTCAGTGATGGGGCCACGGATACCGCTGCCGATGGTACGGTTGTCCAATTCCCTGATAGGGGTGACTTCCGCAGCCGAGCCTGTGAAGAACGCTTCGTCGGCGACATAAATTTCATCACGGGTGATGCGTTTTTCGGTCACTTCAAAGCCTTGGTCACGGGCAATTTTCATGACGGTGTCACGGGTGATGCCTTCCAGGGCGGAAGTGGTTTCGGGGGTGTAGATTTTGCCGTCCCTGACGACGAACAGATTTTCCGCGCTGCCTTCAGCCGCAAAACCTTCATGGTCTAGCATCAGGGCTTCGTCGTAACCCGTGGATAAGGCTTCTTGCAAGGCCAGGATTGAGTTGATGTAATTGCCATTGGCTTTGGCTTTGCACATGGTGCTGTTGTGGTGGTTACGCGTATAAGAAGACGTGCGGATGCGGATGCCTTTTTCGATGCTTTCCGCGCCCAAATACGCACCCCAAGGCCAAGCGGCGACCATGATATGGACTTTCAGGTTGTCGGCACGTAGGCCCATGCCTTCTGAGCCGAAGAAACACATGGTGCGGATATAAGCGCTGTCGAGTTTGTTTTTGACCAAGGCATCACATTGTGCTTGATTGACCGTTTCTTTGTTAAACGGCAGTTTCATGTTCATGATGTGGGCGGAGCGGAACAAGCGGTCGGTATGTTCCTGCATCCTGAAAATGGCCGTGCCTTTCATGGCATGGTAAGCCCTGATCCCTTCAAACACCCCTAAGCCATAGTGCAGGGTATGTGTCAAAACGTGGACTTTCGCTTCTCGCCATTCCACCCATTGGCCATCCAGCCAAATAACGCCGTCTCTATCGTCCATCGTCATCGTTTGTTCTCCAAGCTTTATATTGATATGAGTCTAAAAAGGCCTAGTTTACTATAAAGTCAAAACTAGCCATACCTCATTGCCCTACTTATAAAGGGTCTAGGGGGATTTATAGGGATTTTGCAAATTTGGGCTGATGAAATACCGCATGGAATGGCCCTCCGAAAGCAGCAGGGTAAGTTACCTTTTATTCTGATGTATAAAAAAAGTCCTAAAACTGAAAAATCAGAAAATGTTGGCTTCATTTTTGTATAGTATTTTCTTGTCAGTTTATACATTAGGATTGTAAGATTAAAGCTTACAAACCCTCAATTTGTATCCTTAACCCATTAAACCTCAGAGAAAATCCATGGCAACTTTTAACGGCACAGAAAATAATGACACACTCACAGGTACGGATACTGATGACACCATTTATGGAAACGGCGGTAAAGATTCGATAAGAGGTAAGTTAGGTAACGATATTCTGTACGGCGGTGCAGGGGCTGACACGTACTTTTTTGCCAAAAACGATGGCGTGGATTACATCAACAACTATGACACGGACGGTAGCGTTGATGTGGTTGAGTTTTCAAATCTGGCTTCTACGGGCGTCACAGCGGTGTTTGATTCGGCCAATGACCTTGTTTTGCAGTACGGCGGCGGGAGCCAATTGACGGTTGAAAATTATTTCACTTCCGATGCCAATTACCGGATTGATAAATTCCAGTTTACTGATCTCAGTTGGAATTTGGCCAAATTGGCTGGCATGCATAATGGGACGGCTGTCGGCGACACGTTATACGGTTTCAATGGCGTAGTGAATGTCATCAATGGCTTAGGTGGCAATGATGGCATTTATGGCGGCGACCTGAACGATAAGCTCAATGGCGGCGAAGGTAGCGATATCATCTACGGCTATAACGGCAATGACACGATCACTGGCGATGTGGGTGACGACAATTTGCAGGGCATGGAAGGCAATGACATCATCACGGCAGGCGATGGCAATGACAGTTTGATTGGCAGTAATGGCAATGATGAACTGACGGGTGGCCTGGGCAATGATTCCATGCAGGGCAATAACGGCATAGACACGTACCTTATCGCCAAGGCCGATGGCGTGGATTACATCAACAATTACGACACTGACGGCAATCTTGACACTGTAAAATTCACTAATTTGGCTTCGACAGGCATTACGGCAGTATTCGATTCGGCCAATGATTTGGTTTTGCAGTACGCTGGCGGCAGCCAACTGACCATAGAGAATTATTTCACGTCAGACATCAATTATCGCGTCGATAAAATTATCTTTACCGATGCAACGTGGACAGTCAACCAAATCGCCCCCAAGCACAACGGCACATCTAATGCCGACACCTTATATGGTTTCAATGGTATCGCCAACACCATCAATGGCCTGGAAGGCAATGACGCTATTTATGGTGGTGACCTCAACGATAAGCTGAATGGCAACGAAGGTAGCGACCTGATCTATGGTTATGCAGGTAACGACACCATCACGGGTGACATTGGCGATGACAATTTGCAAGGTATGGATGGTGATGATTCGATTACGGCGGGTGACGGCAATGATGCGTTGTATGGCGGTAACGGCAACGATGCTTTGATTGGCGGCTTGGCCAATGATTCCATGCAGGGCAATAATGGCGCGGATGTTTATACCATTGCCAAATTGGATGGTCAGGACATCATTAATAACTACGACACCGATGCCAGCGTCGATGTTGTCAAGTTCAGCAATGTGGCATCCAAAGACATCAAGGCCGTTTATGATTCCGGCTATAACTTGGTTTTTGAATACGGCACTAGCAGCAAACTGGAAATCTATTATTACTTTACTTCTGATGCCAATTACCGTGTTGATAAGTTCCAATTTTCTGATGGCGTCAATTGGACAATCAATAACATTGCCCCCAAACACAATGGCACGGACAACGCCGATACGCTGTATGGTTTCAACGGCCTTGCCAACACGATCAATGGCTTGGGCGGTAATGACGCGATTTATGGTGGCGACCTGAACGATACCCTCAATGGCAATGACGGTAATGACACCATTCAAGGCAATGCTGGTAATGACACTATCACGGGCGGTACGGGCAATGATTCGATGCAAGGCAATGCCGGAGTTGATGTTTACAACGTCAGCAAAACCGACGGCGAAGACATCATTTATAACTACGATACCGATGGCAGCATAGACACTGTCAAGTTCAGCAATGTCAAATCGACTGACATTAAAGCCGTTTATGATTCAGGGTATAACCTAGTCCTTGAATATGGCGCGGGCAACAAATTGCAGGTCTATTATTATTTCACCTCCGATGCCAATTACCGTGTTGATAAATTCCAATTTTCTGATGGTATCAATTGGACGATCAATAATATCGCCCCTAAACACAATGGTACGGCCAACGGCGACACCTTGTACGGTTTCAACGGCCTAGCCAACACCATCAATGGTTTGGGCGGCAATGACGCGATTTACGGCGGCGATTTGAACGATACGCTCAATGGTGATGACGGCAATGACACGATACAGGGCAACGCCGGGAATGACACCATCGTAGGTGGATTGGCTAATGATTCCTTGCAAGGCAATGCCGGAAATGACGTGTACACCATTGCCAAAGTGGATGGCCAGGACATTATTTATAACTACGACACTGACGGTAGCGTTGATGTAGTTAAATTCACCAACGTCGCTTCCACTGACATTAAAGCGGTGTTCGATTCCGGTTACAATTTAGTCCTGCAATACGGCACTAGCAGCCAATTGACCGTTTATTATTATTTCACTTCCGATGTCAATTACCGCATCGACAAATTCCAATTCACCGACAAGACCTGGACGTTGGCTGACCTCGCGCCCCAACACAACGGGACTGGCAACGCTGATACCCTGTATGGTTTCAATGGCATCGCCAATACTATCAACGGTTTGGGTGGCAATGATGCGATTTATGGCGGCGACTTAGGTGACAAGCTCTATGGCGGTGATGGCAACGACAGTATCGTAGGTTACGCCGGCAATGATTTGCTGGTCGGCGGGCAAGGCAACGATACCCTGCAAGGTGATGCCGGTGTAGATACTTATGGCTTGATCGGTACTGACGGTGTGGACACCATCAATAACTATGACACCGATGGCAGTGCTGATGTGGTCAGTTTGACTGATGTCGGTTTGCTGGATTTAAACGGCATATCCATCGCCGCTGGAAATGGTTTGACGGTTGCCTATGGAGATGTGGGCAGCCAATTTACAGTCAATTATCATTTCGTCAATTCTTCTTATCAAATCAATGAATTGCAACTCCTAGGCGGGGATAAATTAAAAGGCTTCATCATCGGCACGACGGCTGGTGACACCTTGGTTGGTACGAGTTTGAACGAAGCGTTGAGCGGTTTGGCAGGCAATGACACTCTAAGGGGCGGTGGTGGTGACGACCTGTATTTTATTGACGATGCAGGTGACAAAATCACCGAAAATGTCGGGGCGGGTGTTGATACCGTATTGGCTACCGTCAACTATACATTAGCCGATAACGTTGACAATTTGGCACTGAAAACAGGTGCGGTCACAGGTACAGGCAACGCCTTAGATAATGAATTGATGGGTAACTCAGCAGCCAACACCTTATCAGGTCTGGCTGGCAATGATTGGCTAGACGGTGGTGCTAAAGGCGATACCATGAACGGCGGTGCCGGCAATGACACCTTCATCGTGGACAATATTGCTGACAGTATTGTTGAAGCCGCAGGCCAAGGCAATGATTCCGTTCAAAGTTCCGTTACTTTCACCTTGTCTGCCAATGTTGAAAACCTGCTGTTGACCAAAGCTTCAGCCATTAACGGTACAGGTAACGATATTGCTAACCGTTTGACAGGTAACACGGGCGTGAACGTGCTGGATGGTGCGGCAGGCGACGATGTCCTGGATGGTGATGCAGGCGCAGATACCCTAAAAGGCGGCACAGGCAATGATACCTTTATCATTGATGTCGCAGACACGATCGAAGAAGGGGTAGGTGCAGGCACTGATACCGTACAAAGTAACTTCACTTATACGTTGGGCGCGAATCTTGAAAACCTGATTTTGACCGGGGCTGGAGCCATTAACGGAACGGGTAACACGCTGGTAAACTCGATTACAGGCAATGCTGGCGCGAACACCCTCAATGGTGGTGGTGCGGCTGACTTCTTGTCCGGTAAAGCAGGTGATGACGTTTACTTTGTTGATGTTGCCGGGGATGTTGTCGATGAAGCTGCTGGGGCTGGTTCTGATACCGTCAACAGTGCCATTAATTATACCTTGGGCGACAATCTTGAGAACCTGACGCTGATTGGCGCCGCCATTAACGCGACGGGCAATGCGTTGGCAAACAAGCTTACGGGTAACGTCAGCAACAATCTGTTGAATGGCGGTGTTGAAGCCGATGAAATGACGGGCGGTGCAGGCAATGACAGTTATATCGTTGATAATATTGCTGATACTATCATTGAGCTTGCTGGTGGCGGCACTGATTCGGTCGAAAGTTCCGTAAGCTTTACCTTGTCAGATCAAGTTGAAAATTTGACTTTAACAGGTAGCGCAGGCTTAAAAGCCACGGGCAACAATATTGCGAATATCTTGATAGGCAACTCAGGCGGCAATTCAATCAATGGCGGTGGTAGTGCCGACACAATGAGGGGCGGGGATGGTAATGACACCTATTTTGCCGGCAGCAGCACCGACGTTGTTGAAGAGCTGGCCAATCAAGGTGTTGATTTGGTCATTAGCTCTGCAAGCTTTACGCTGAGTGGCGACGTTGAAAACCTGACTTTAATAGGTACGGCTGACATTAACGGTTTCGGTAACAACCTTAACAATATCCTGATAGGCAATGCCGCCATCAATATCCTGGATGGTGCGGATGGTGCTGATAAGTTGACAGGTGGTGCAGGTGCTGACGTGTTCGTGTTCAGCAGCCTGTTGGGCGGCACTGACATTACCTTGGATTACCTGTCAGGTACGGATAAAGTGCAAGTTTCCGGTGCGATTGATATAGGCAACGGTGATGCTGTCGTTGATTTGGGTACGGCAGTCGATGCGGGTGGCACCTTCACCGCCCAAGCCGAATTGGTCATCATCAACACCAATATCGTCGGCGCGATTGACCGGGTTGCCGCCGCATCAGCGATTGGCAGTGCACAATCGGCTTATGCCGTGGGTGATAGCCGCCTGTTTGTCGTTGATAACGGTACAGACAGCATTTTGTATCAATTTAAATCAGCTGCCGCTGATGCCGCCGTTGACGCAGAAGAATTGACCTTGGTTGGTTCCTTGCAAGGCACGGCACAAACCGTTGTCGCTGATTACTTGTTTGCCTAACATCTGTCAGGGGCTTGGCGATGCTTAGATTTTGATTGGCCGCCAAGTCCCAGGCGTTTTCTAGCTTTATTACTTCATTTTTTAGAGTCCAAAACTGTTTTGGACTCTACCCCCTTTTCTTCCTCGCTTTTGCCGTTTTGTCAGCTCATAGCTACAGAATAGCCAGTTGTCCCTCCGTATGGCCGGGTTTTAAATTAAGATGCACAGAGCCCACTATGGACGTTGCATCTAATAATTAGGCAGGGTTTTTATGAATGGCAATGATCTTATTCACAGGCGCGGATGCTTGAAGAACATGAACGTTGAGTGCGTTTAGCCACCCGTTTTGCGACGGAAACCACCCAACTCGATCAGTTTTTGGAACTTTTGCTTTAAATGGTCGGATAGGATGTTACACTGGGAAGTTGTTGGGTTTATGTGTTGCATTGTTGAAAAACCTACAACCCTAACAATTATCAGGTTTTATATTTTTCTTATTAATTAAATCAAGTGATTGATTTATAAATATTTATTTCTGTTGTTATTGATGTTTTGGTATATGGCACTTTACTTGCTCTACATAAAGTTGGTCATGATTGTTCCGGTCATCGGCCAAAGCGTTTTGCGCGACTTTTTCTACTCGAACTTAAGGTGTTGATATGATTGAAACTATTGTATTTTTTGCGTTAGCAATCGCGGGTGCGGCTTATTTTTTTCTGCCTAGCGAACGTTCTGCCGCTTCAAAAGCTGCAAAACAACTGAAAGTGCCTGAAGATGCGGTTCTTAGACGGCATTTTTTGACCCACTTGCGTTATGAAAACCCTTTAGTTGCCGTTGAATTGGAAAAATTGTTGGCCAAATAACTTCGCCATCAAAAAATTATCCCCGATGTTCCTGCACCACTTTAACCTCCCCCAAAGTGGTGTGGGGATTTGAACTTTGCGTCCGCAGCTTTATAAATCCAGCCATTCCTTTTTGTTTTTCAAGGCCTTGCTCAAAATCATATAGGTGTCGCGGTCAAAAGCCGGGATGCTGGTGTTGAGTAAATCCCGCGCTTGTGCCGTACTGTAGGCCGTACCTAAATAACACCAATGGTCAATCACATGCAGGCCATTGCCTTCCGGGATCGCAATCGCGCCGGGATAAGGCCAGGTTTTGACTTTCAGCTTGGCCATTGCCGCCACCAAACGGGCATCATGTTCTTGTGGCGATTCTTTACCGGCACAGACCCCTAAGCATTTTTTCAATTGATAGGCAAAGCAAGGGCGGCCTGGACTGGTTTTTTCCAAACCCAATACGCTCAAGCACAAACGGTGCTGTTCGGCGATGCTGCGCAAGGCTTTTTGGGCATCGCGTTGGCTATGGAACAAGCCATGCAAATTGTCCTGGCCACCAAAATCCAGATCATCTGCCCATGCCAATACGGGGTGCAAAAGCCCATTTTGTGTTTGCAATTGCCATGCACATAAAGCATTTTTGCGCCGCAGACGGCGATTGTGGGTAGGTTGCAATTGTTTGATCAGTTTGGCTTCAGTCAGCAATGCTCCCAATTCCCCATACGTTTCTTGCCAATCCAGGCGGCGTAGTTGTTGAGACAGGCTCATTTCTTTACCGTCACGATGATCGGCGGAAAAGTGTGAGAGCACCCGTTGCCGGATGTTAGTGCTTTTCCCGATATACAAAGGCAGGTCGTTTTCGCCGTAAAACAAATACACCCCAGCCGTTTCAGGTAATTCATCAATACGCAGATGGTCAATGTTCGACGGTAAACTGGAACGAGCCACCAAGGTTTGTAGGGTGCTGGCAAGCAGCAACGGATCTACGCTCGAATGGATGTGTTGCCAAAATTGATGCAGCAATTGCGCATCGGGAAGGGCGCGGTGACGGTTACTGACGCTCAGGCCATGCCTTGCAACCAGGCTGTCAAGGTTATGGTGACGGTGTTGTGGGAATAATGCCCGCGATAGTTTGACGGTGCAAAGGACGTTAGGCTTAAACGTGATGCCGGCGCGTTTGAAGGCATTTTTTAAGAAACCGTAATCAAAGCGGGCGTTGTGGGCGATAAACAGGCAATCAGCGAGCAATTCATCAAGTTCGGCAGCAATGGCTTCAAAACTCGGTGCATCAGCGACCATCTCATTGCTGATTCCAGTCAATTGCTCAATAAATATCGGAATTTTGGTGTCGGGATGCACCAGTTGGCTCCATTCGCGCACCCCGTGTTCATCGACCCGTACCAGACCAATTTCGGTAATGCGGTCAACGATTGCCGAAGCGCCAGTCGTTTCCAAATCGACAAAAGCCAACCGCCGTATCGGGCCGCTTAACATGGCCTCACCCATAATCCTTCATCCTTGTGTTTGGATTGCAGGTTTTATACAGATTAATTGAGGACAGCGGCTTGTTTGACCAATTTTTTTAACTGGAACATAAAGCCTTTAATGGGCTTCGGTTTGTAATGGTTCATGATGCCGTCAATTTTGTTACTAACCTGGTCACGCATGTGGATTTTTCGTTGCATGGTGTTTTCCTCTTAAGTTTTTTTATAATAATAATTATTTTGATGTTAATGCCATGTTAACGCGAGAAAAGCGTTGGCTTTTTGGTAAAGGCATGATTTCTAAGCATTCAAAATAAATTGCTTGGAAATGATAGCATGGTGGATACTGTTGGCAAACGTAACTCAGTTACCAAAAAACTGTGAAAAATACCCGGTTTAAACAGTCAAG
Organism: uncultured Methylocucumis sp.; assembly: GCA_964446885.1. Classification (GTDB taxonomy): domain Bacteria; phylum Pseudomonadota; class Gammaproteobacteria; order Methylococcales; family Methylomonadaceae; genus Methylovulum. The sequence goes on along the minus strand of CAYUQV010000030.1, from coordinate 21,744 downwards.
CTCAGTTTATCAGGCAGTTTTTCAATTGACAGTTTAACCGTGGGCAGCAAATTGTCGAGGTTTTGGATGGGGCAATGGCTTGTTTATGAAGTTTTCCTGGCCAGGCAGGTGAGGGGCGGGGCGTTAAGGGTGCAATCGGGCTTTATTATGGCCTGTTGCACCGCATAGCTTAAGCTTGTTCAGTGTTTTTTTCGGCTTGGAATAGCTCAACGAATAGGGGCATGTGCGGGGCCAATTGCGGGATGACCGGAATTGGCCAAGCCCGGCCTGTGACATGCGCCATCGCATTGGCCAGCCAGGGTCGGTTAGATGTCACTTGTTCCATGATGAACTTATAAGACCCTTCTTCATGGATGATCGCAAATCCTTCCAGCCAAACGTCTATGGTGTCGGTTTCGCCAAACAGTTGGGTTTGCACATAGGCTTCGCGGGTGTCGATGTCGAATTCAAAATCCTTCAATTCGGCGATGTCTTTTAGGATTTTATTGGCAACCCACATGACCATTTTTTTAGGGGTCCATTTGATGGCGAGCTTAATTAAACGGGTTTTGTAACTCATTGTCAGATTTTCTCAGTGGTGTGGTAAATCCTGTAATCTTAACTGTTATTGGCCCAATACGTTAAATAAAAACTAAAAAAACGTATCAAACAGCTGGGGTTGCTATTTTTTTTAAACCCTATCAACCCAGTAATCAGGGCGGCGGCGATGTGGGGCAATAACGAGAACTTCTATATCTTCGCCTGTTTGTCGGTAAAGAATATTGTAAGGGAAGCCTGGGATGCGATAGCGGCGAATATTGGGTGGAAATTCAATTTTGTAGCAGTGTGGGGAGGTGCAAACATTTATCATGGCTTTGTTAAACGCATTCAGGTAGCGCGTACCCAGGCCTGTTTGCTGGGATTCGTAATATGCCACATGTTCTAAATGTTCAATTCGGGATTGAGGGTGAAAAAAGTAATTCATTTTAGAAGTGCCAGAGCTTCTGCATAAACTTGGTCAGCCGGAATGCGTTGCACCAGGCCTTTGTCCATTTCGTCAGCCCGTCGGACGGCTTCTTGTAACCAAAGCTGTTCGATTTCAGTTTCTGATAAGGTTTCCAAACTCGATAACAATTGTTCTGCTAATTGCGCACGTTCTTTAGGAGGAAGCGACAGGGCTTCATGACGGATAGTGTCAATATTCATAATGACTAAACTCCACTTAAGCAAAATTTGAAAGCTTCTATAGCTTATAGATAATATGCTGTTCAGCAAGGTTTTATATTGCTAGGCTTCCTTCATTATTCCATCCCATATGTCCGCCACAGTCTGTTGTAACTGTGCTACTCCACTTTCATCAATTACGGCTTTGCTACCTTGTAAAGCGAGCTTATGCCCTAGATCACGGTAAGTGCAGTAAGCCATTTTTAATGAACTGACGGTTTCTTCTGGCAATAAACCTTCGCTTCCCAGATGTTCCAACAAACGGATATTGTCCGTGTAAACCGTCAATGCCGGATGTTGCGCGGCGTGGGCTAGAGTCAGAAATTGCACCATGAACTCAATATCGGCAATGCCGCCCCGGCTGTGTTTCAGGTCGAATTTGCCGGATTCTTTGTTGGCAAGGGTCAAGCGCATTTTTTCGCGCATATCGCGGACTTCGGTTTGTAAGGCTGCCTTATCTCTCGGTAAGCTTAAAATAGCGTGGCGCATGGTTTCAAAACTTGTTTTTAAACGCGGGTCGCCAGCAATAAATCGCCCTCTGACTAAGGCTTGGTGTTCCCACGTCCACGCTTGGTGGCGCAGGTAATCCCCATAAGTGTCGATATGGGTGACGAGCAAACCGGAATCGCCGTTCGGGCGCAGGCGCAGATCGACTTCGTACAAAATGCCTGATAACAGTTGGGTGTCGAGGATGTGGCGGATTTTTTGCCCCAAGCGTCCGTAGAATTGGGTGCAGGACAAGGGTTTGTCGCCATCCGTCATCGCCAAACCATCGGCGTAATCGCAGATGAACACCAAATCCAAATCCGAACTGTAGCCCAGTTCAATGCCGCCAAATTTACCTAGGCCCAGCACGGCAAAGCCCGGTGTGGTTGCGTTGTTATTGGCAATGGCTGGCGGGCAGCCGTGTTTTTCTGTGAGCATCAGCCACGCCCGTTTAATAACGTGCCCGACTACGCTTTCGGCGATGTAAGTCAGGTAATCGCTGACCACCATGAGCGGGATAACACCCATGATGTCGGCGGCGGCGACTTTCAGCAGGTGTTGTTGCTTAAATTGGCGCAGCACGATCATCAGTTGTTCCAAATCTTGCGTGTCGATAGCTGCAAGCAAGGTCTCCAATTGCGCGTCCAAATCCTGTTTTTGCAAGGGAGTGAACAGGCGGCGCGGGTCCAGAAATTCATCGAACAAAATCGGATGCCGTGCCAGATAATCGCACAGCCAGACGCTGGCCGACACCAAGCGCAGCACAAACGCCAAGGCATCGGGGTTTTCGGCGAGCAACGATAAATAAACTGTCCGTCCGGCCACGGCCTCGAATAGCGTCAAAACCCGCCGTAAGGTTTCATCCGCTTGGGTTTGGGCGGGCAAGGCCTCCAGCACTTGGGGCATCAGCCTGTCCAGCACTGCCGCGCCTTTCGCGCTTAATCGCCGGATGGAAGCGGCTTGTTTGAATTGCTTGAGGGCGATCAGGCAGGTTTGCGGGTCCGTGCAACCGTATTGTGCCAGTTGCGCCAATAATTCGGCTTCATCGGCGTTGCCCATCCAAACGGATACGCTGTTTCCGTGGCTTTGTTCGGTTTTGGATAAGGAAAATACTTGTTCAAAAACGCCATGCACTTGATTTCTGACGCTATCTAAGGCGGTCTTGAACGTGTCCCAATCGGGGTAATCCAGCGAATAGGCCAAGCTGGCTTGGGCTAAGGGATGGCTGGGCAAATCGTGGGTTTGTTTGTCCTGGTATTGTTGGATATGGTTTTCGACGCGGCGCAGGAACGCATAGGATTCGATGAGTTGTGCGGCATCGGTGGCTGTGAGCAATTCCAGTTCGCCTAAGCGTTTTAAAATATCCAAAATACCGCGCTGTTGCAGGGATTTTTCCGTGCCGCCCCGGATCAGCTGGAAGGCTTGGCCGATAAATTCGACCTCGCGGATGCCGCCCGCGCCCAGCTTCACATTATCGAGGCGGTCTTTGCGGCGTAGTTCTTGGGTGATTTGGGCTTTTAAGGAACGCAATTCTTCAAACGCGCCATAATCCAGGTAACGGCGGTAAACAAAGGCGCGGAGCATCGCCATCAAATGTGCGCCCATCGTGAAATCGCCCGCGACTTGCCGGGCTTTAATCATCGCGTACCGCTCCCATTCACGCGCTTGGGTGAGGTAATAATGTTCCATACCGTCAAAGGTCATAATGACTGCGCCGCTGTCGCCGTAAGGGCGTAGGCGGATGTCGGTGCGGAACACGAAGCCATCGACGGTGATTTCATCGAGGACTTTGACCAAGCTTTGGCACAGTTTGGTGAAAAATTCACCGTAACTCGTGCCTTTGCGGTCAGGCAACACGCCATCTTCAGGGTAGGCGAAAATCAGGTCGATGTCGGAGGAATAGTTCAGCTCGTAAGCGCCGAGCTTGCCCATCCCTAAGACGATGATGTGTTGCGGGCTACCATCCGCTAACACAGGCGTGCCGCGTTTGGCACAGGCGGCATCATATAAATAGCTTAATGCAAATTGGATACAGGCTTCGGCGAGTAACGACAAGTCCATCAAGGTTTCGGACAACTGCGCTACCCCTGCCAAATCCCGCCAGGCGATCCTGACCATTTCCCGCCGCCGGAATTGCCGCAGTTGCCGCATCAGGTCGGCTTCATCGTTAATGCAAAGCGATTGCAGTTTTCGGTTGTATGTGGCCTGCGTATAGGGTGCTGATAAATCACCAGAATCTAACAAGTCAAGTAGCAAATGCGGTTGCCGCAAACAATGTTCGGCGACAAATGGGCTGCCTGCCCATACTCTCAACAAGCTGGCGGTAAGTTCCGGTGATTCCGGTATCATCAAATCAAGGGCCGTGAGTTTGTCTTGCCATTGTTGCCATTGCTGGCCCAGCAACGGATGCAATTCGGCAGGTAAGCTTACTGATACGGATTCGGGCAGATGTGACATGGTAATCGTCAGGTTTGGTAAAAATTACCGCATCATACCTAAAATGTTCACAGAATTTAATGGGTAGATAGGTATAGTATGTTGCAAAAGCTGGCAGACATTTTGCTTAATACGCCCAGGCTGACATAGAAAGAGGGCTGTTAATGGACGTTGGCTATCAAGTATCATTTATAAAAACTATAATTGGATTTATGGACACTATTTCTGAAATCTTTACCAATCCTGCTCTTGACGAACAGTTATTGGAGCAATTGAATCAGGCTATCGAGCCGCGTAGCCGTTTTATTATTGCGATAACGCCGCGTTCAGGCAGCACTTATTTGTGTGATGCCATGAAAAATACTAATCGGTTGGGACGGCCCCAAGAATTGCTTGGTGCCATTTCAATTGCCAACCGGATAGGAAAAAACATCCCTGGCCGTACGCCTGAGGAATATTTGCGCAATGGCATCAAAGCGACCCGAAGCCCGGTCAATAATGTGTCCGGCCTTAAAGCGAGCTGGTTCCAGTTTGAAAAATTTACCCAGGCGATGACTGACCGCAGTTATTTGAAGGGTTTTAAATATATCTATCTGACCCGTCGGGATTTGGCGGCGCAGGCCGTTTCTTTATATAAAGCCACGGCGTCTGAGGTGTTCCATAGCAACATAGACCATAGCTCAGAAGCATTGCAAAAGCTTGAAAGCTTGCAATACGATTATAAACAGATCAAATATTGGTACGACCATATCCTTGTCCAAGAAAAAGGCTGGCAACGGTATTTTTATGAAAACCGTATCTATCCCTACTGCATTAGTTATGAAGACATCGAAGAAGATATTTTGACGATCTTAAAGCGGATGGCTTTTTATGTTTCAGTCGATCCGAACAATATCCATTTGCCTCAACAAGTATCGAGCTTACAAAAAATAGGTGATGAACGTAACCGTGATTGGGCCTTGCGCTTTCAAAACCAATTGACTTTAGGTGCCGCGCATTAAGCTTTGGCCTAAGCACACCGGTAAAACGTGCGATAATTCACATTTTATTTCCACGTTATGCTATGCCCAGCCATTTTCTTTTGATCCTATTGATAGGTAGCTTTTCAGGTTTACAGCCTCTTTATGCAGAGCCTTTAGTTAAGGTTTTAAAAACTCCTTTGCAACAAATTGGTGCGGCTTTAGCCCCAATTATGGTCGCAGTACCCTCAGGATGTTTTGTTATGGGCAGCCCAGATAACGAGCAAAACCGTAGTGACAACGAAAATTCGCATCGGTTATGCCTTAAAAGTTTCAAATTAGGCAAATATGAAGTGACTGTTGAAGAATTTAAGCACTTTGTCGATGCCACCCATTATGTGACGGATGCGGAACGGGGTACGGAAGAAAAAGGTTGTTGGAGTTTTGACCATACTCAAGAAAAACATTGGAATTGGTGGGGCTGGGCGAATTGGCAATTGCCTGTCAAAGATGTCGCCTTAAAACCGACCCAGCCAGTCGGTTGTGTGAGCCTACATGATGTCCAGGCGTATATTGATTGGTTGGACAAGGAAACTGGGCATCATTACCGCTTGCCGACCGAAGCGGAATGGGAATATGCAGTGCGGGCGGGCACAGCTTCGGCCCGTTATTGGGGAAATAATCCCGACATTGCTTGCCGCTATGCGAATGTCGCCGATACCAAGCAAATTAAAACGCTCAGTTGGTCGCAAGCCCATGCTTGTGAAGACGGGCGATTTTTTTCTGCGGAAGTCGGGACATTACATGCCAATGCCTGGGGGTTGCATGACATGTTGGGCAATGTTTGGGAATGGACGTGCTCGCGTTACGAGGAACACTATAACGGCTCTGAAGACGCTTGCATCAAAAGCAAACTGGATTTTGACGATTTGGTGGTGATGCGTGGCGGCGGATGGAACGCTGATCCGCCCAGAGTCCGCGCCGCTTACCGTAATTGGAGCACGGCTTGGGCACGGCAGGCGAATCTGGGTTTTAGGTTAGTGCGCGAACATTAAACGGTAGAAGATTTATTCAAGGGTACTGGTAGAGCTTTTTTCCGCAGCTGGCTTGCTGGTTTCTTCGGCTACAGGGGCTTTAGCTTCATCGGTGCTGGCGGTATCACTTCCTTCTGCCGCGACAGTTTCGCCACGTGTGCCTGGTGAACCGACTTCAATAGGGGTCATCAGCATTTTTGCATCAGGCCCCATCGGGATTGAAAAATCAGCGGATGAAATCAAGCTTTTCGTGGCAGTTTCGATCACACGCAACGAAACATAAGAATTCTTTTTGCCAGGGGCGTAAACACCACCAACAATAACGCCTGAATAATAGCGTTTAAGCATTTTTTTGGTGTCTTCAGGCAACAACAACGTGCCGTCTTCCTTCATCACAAATAAGTCAATCGGCAATTCCATGCCAACAATCTGATAACCCGCCTTATGGAACGCCGATGCGATTTGGTCGGAAACAATACGCCCAAACGCCGACGTTTTGTTGAGGTTGTCCACATTCAATAAGGTGGTGACAATAATCAACGAATTTTTAGGTATCTTGCGGGTTAGGCGCTGCTGTAATTCATCCACTGCGTCATAACTGACATCAACTAAATTAGCATCTTTAACTTCATAGTTACGGAACATTCCACAGCCACTCAGGCTTGCCGCAAGCAAAACCGGAATGATGAGGGTAGGGAGTTTTAGCATGATATTTTCCTTAGCAGGGCAAATTTTTGTTAAAAGAAGAAATTATGGGGAGATACTAGCCTATCAAGGTATATGAGGCAAGCTAAGGAAATCATTGGGCATCGTTCCCTTAAAGTGAAGGGGGTAGCGGAAAAAATTTGATTGCAATATGTTATGTTATAACATACCTTATACACCATCAAAACGAGGCCAATAAATGTCGTTTTTGTCAAAGCCGCATGATGATGTGACAGTAATACACATATAAGGGCTTAGACGCATAGTTTTGTCACGTTGCGCCTTTAACATAACGTTTGCCAGCTTCCAACCCTTACCCAGAATTCTATAATGAACAAAAAACTCGCCATGCTATGCCTATCGACAATCGGCACGGCCATTCATGCAGACCCTGCCCCCGTCACCGAATTGCAGGAAGTGATCGTCACCGCCCCGCTACAAGAAACGATATCCGACTCCGCTGTTCCGGTCACCATTTTGAGTGAGGACGAATTGCGCCTCAAAGTCGGCCATAGCATCGGCGAAACGCTAAAAAATGAATTGGGCATTACCAGCCAATCCTTTGGCCCAGGGGTGGGAACGCCAGTCATCCGGGGGCAAAGCGGCCCTAGGGTGCGGGTTTTGGCAAACGGCATCGGCAGCAACGATATGTCCGCGATCAGCCCTGACCATGCCACCAGCGTCGAGCCGTTACTGGCCGAACGTATAGAAGTGCTGCGCGGCCCTGCAACTTTATTATATGGCAGCGGCGCGATAGGCGGCGTGGTCAATGTGATAGACAACCGCATCGCTGAACAGCTGCCAGAGAAACTTCTAGGCGGTGCTTTAGAGCAACGCTTTGATTCGGTTTCCGATGAAACCGCCACTACGATGAAACTGGAAGGCGGCAAAGGCTCTATCGCCTACCATATCGACGGCTTTTTTCGTGACCGGGGCAATGTTGATATTGGTGGTAACGCCATAGATACTAAGGCCGCTCAACAAGCTGACCCCACTTTGCCTGCAACCTTGCAAAACACCCGTGGCTTTATCGCCAATACCGGCAGTGACGCAATCAGTGGTTCGGCGGGCTTATCCTTAATTGGCGACCCTGGTTTTGCTGGTGCGTCGATCAACCGCTTGGAAAACAATTACGGTATCGCCCCCGATGGCAGTGGCGGTGAAATCACCCATATTGAATTGCGGCAAACCAAGTACGATTTTAAAAGCGAATTGAAAAATCCTTTTAGTTTTGCCAAATCCCTACGGGCCAAACTCGGTTTTACCGATTACCAGCATCAAGAAATTGCCGATGGCGAAGTGGGTGCATTATTTACCAATGAAACCTGGGAAAGCCGCTTGGAACTGACGCATCAGGATATTGGCCCGTTGCGCGGTGTGGTTGGTTTCCAAGCCCAGAGCAGTGATTTTCAGGGCACTCACTTCCATCATCACCACCACGAGGAAGAAGAGCATGAAGAAGAGGGCGAACATCACGAAGAGGAAGAAGTTGAAGCCGAAGCCGAAGCCTTAGTGCCTCGCTCACAAATCACTAATTTCGGCGTGTTTGCGGTCGAATCATTCAATGCCGGCCCAGTGGCTTATCAATTCGGTACCCGTGTTGAACAAGCCGACATTAACCCGGTTGGCATGAACGGTTTTAGCTACACGCCAGTGAGCGCGTCCGCGTCGGCATTGTGGAAACTAAACAGCCAAAACAGCTTTAACTTGGCGGGCACACGCTCATCCCGCGCCCCGCAAGTGCAAGAATTATTGTCCAACGGTTTTCACCACGCGACCCGCAGTTTTGAGGTCGGCAGCGCTGATTTACAAGAAGAAACCTCGTACAACTTGGATTTAGGCTACAAATTTAATGGCAATGGCTTCCGTGCCGAAATTGACCTGTTCCACAACTGGGCGAATGCTTACATTTATCAGCAGCGCACCGGACAATTTGTCGATGAAGAAGGTCTTGATTGTACGGCGGGCACCGATTGCTTTCCGGTGGTCGAAAGCCGCCAGGCTGATGCCACCTTCATGGGCTATGAAAGCAAGCTGATTTTCCCGCTCATGGAAAGCCATTATGGCCTAGTCGATTTGACCTTATTCAGCGATTACACCCGTGGGCAATTCGTGAACGGCGGTGATGTGCCGCGAATGCCGCCCCTGCGTTTTGGCTTCCAGCTCGACCACGTAAGAGGGGAGTGGGCCAGTAACCTGCGCCTGACCCGTGGCGAAGCCCAAGACCATCCGGGTGCTTTTGACACCGCCACGGACAGCTATGTCCAGCTTAACTTAAGCACCCAATACCACATCAAGCAAATCAAAGACGTGGATGTGCTGGTGTTCGCCAAAGCCAACAATTTGCTGGACGAAAATATCCGCAATTCTACGTCTTATTTACGCAATTTTGCGCCGGAGCCGGGCAGGGGTGCGGAGATCGGGCTTAGGGTGAATTACTAGACCCAACCAAGGTTTGTCTCCAACCCGCTTTGGGGACAACTTCCAAGCTTTTCAGAATAAGCCTCGCTATCCGGGGCTAAGCGGGTTACTTTTTTGCGCAACAAGCCTGTTTCTCTCCGGTTACAAAGCTTGTGCGTGGAAAGTGACCCGCTTAGTCCCGGTATTAATACATCAATCCGATATGACCATGAACATAACCAAAATAAACCAGAGACTGATCCTTCCCACCGCCAAAAAGCCAAGTTGTGGAGCACCTTATACTGCCTGGGTGCTGGCCAAAAAATGGGGTGGCCTTGCGTTAGGGGTATCGGCGCATGGCTAACGTCATTCCCCAAACCTATGCCGATTGGCGGTATTGCATTACTGTGCAGTGCGGGCTGGCTTTGTCGCCGGATTATATCCAGAGCCGTATCCACGCCTTGAGTACCGCCGGAAGCGAAGAAACCGAAAGGTTCCGGCGTTTGTACGGAGACCCCCATTGGCAGAATGTGCTGGCTTGGTTTCGCCAAGCCCAAGCTGAATTGCCGTCGCTTTGATTTTTACCTGTTACCCACCCATGACCACACAGCCTTTACCTGTCACCGTCCTGTCCGGCTTTTTAGGCGCAGGCAAAACCACCTTATTGAATCAAATCCTCGCCAACCGCGAGGAGCTGAAAATTGCCGTCATCGTCAACGACATGAGCGAAATCAATATTGATGCCGCTTTGGTCAAAAACGGCATGTCGCTAAACCGCACCGAAGAAAAATTGGTGGAAATGAGCAACGGCTGCATTTGCTGTACCTTGCGTGAAGATTTGTTGATTGAAGTCAGTGCCTTGGCACAATCGGGGTGCTTTGATTATTTGCTTATCGAATCCACAGGCATCGCCGAACCGTTGCCGATTGCCGAAACCTTTACTTTCCGTGATGAAAACGGCGTGTGCTTGGCAGATGTGGCCAAGCTGGACACCATGGTCACGGTCGTGGACGCGCTGAATTTCATGAACCAGTATTTGGAAGCGCCTTACCTTGCCGAAATCGGCCAAGCCTTAGGCGAGGATGACGCACGCAATATCGCCGATTTGCTGGTTGACCAAATCGAATTCAGTAATGTCATCCTGATTTCCAAAGCCGATTTGGTCAGCAGTGCCGAATTGGCCGAGCTGAAAGCCTTGTTGGCCAGCCTCAACCGTGACGCGGACATTATCCCGATGGTCATGGGGCAAGTGCCCTTAGAAAGGGTGCTTGCCACCGGGCGCTTTGATTTTGACCAAGCCGCACTTGCGCCGGGTTGGTTACAGGAACTGCGCGGCACACACTCGCCGGAAACCGAAGAGTACGGCATCGCCAGTTTTGTGTACCGCGCCCGCCGCCCCTTCCATCCGCAACGTTTTTATGAATATTTGCACCAAAGCGGTTGGGATAACGGCACTTTATTGCGCTCAAAAGGCTTTTTCTGGTTGGCCTCGCGCCCCGAATGGGCAGGGCAGTGGTCACAGGCAGGTGGCATGATGCAGCACGGTTGTGCCGGACGCTGGTGGGCCGCCGTACCCAAAACCGAATGGCCTCAAGATTATACCGACGACATCTTGGCGCAATGGCAAGACCCGTATGGCGATTGCCGCCAAGAACTGGTGTTCATTGGCCAAAATATCCGTTTTGCCCAAGTCGCGGCAGAATTGGACAGCTGCTTGCTGACCGATGCCGAACTCGCGCAAGGCTCCGCCATCTGGCAAACCTACCCGGATGAGTTTCCGGTTTGGTTGTTAGATGAGCCTGCTTGATTTTTAAGAAAGTGCCGCTTAAATCAAAAACGTCCCTCTCTCTGGGCATAGGGCTGGGGATAAGGATTTGTCCAGCAGTTTATTAAGTAAACGTTACTGTTAACGGCTTGCCGGAACGGTTTTATTACCCGTTCCATCACGTTTTGAGGAGAATGATGATGATGTCAATTCAAACGCCAATCCTTAAAAAAATGCTCACCCGTCTGATGGCTATTGTGCTGACAGCCATCATAGCGGACGTTTGTTTTTATCGGCTTCCTCAGAGTATTGCCAGTTTTATTTACCGTTCACACCTGCCTACCGCACCGCAAAAGATTTTAGCGTTGAAACATCATGACTACGCCCGTTCTTAATGTCCTCACCGAAACCTTAGCCGCCAGCCTGCTTGTCAGTGCGGTGTCGTTGAGCGGTGTGTTTGCCTTGTGGCTAAAAGCGGAAACTTTGCAGCGGCTGATCCCCTATTTAGTCGCCTTAGCGGTGGGCGTATTGTTGGGTGATGCCTTTATCCATTTGATCCCCGATGCCGTCAAACGCCAAGGCTCGGTGTCCAGTGTCTGTTTCTTGACCTTGGCTGGGGTCTTTGGCTTTTTTGTCTTGGAAAAATTCGTTCGCTGGCGGCATGATCACCATGTGCTTAACAGCGACCGGACAAGCGCAACGAACGACATCCGTCCCTTAGCCCAAATGAATTTACTGGGCGATGCCATCCATAATTTTGTCGATGGCATTTTAATCGCGGGCAGTTTTTTGGTTGATCCTGTACTGGGCTATACCAGCACCTTGGCGATTGTCGTCCATGAAATCCCGCAAGAAATCGGCGATGTCGGAGCCTTGGTTTACGGTGGCTATTCGCCTAAGCAAGCTTTGCGCTATAACTTTTACTGTTCGTTGACCGTCATCATGGGAGCCTTGTTTACCCTGTTGTTGGGCAGTATCGCCGAAGCCTCGCTGGTGTTTTTACTGCCCATCGCGGCAGGCGGCTTTATTTACATCGCTGCCACCGATTTTATTCCGGTATTACATGAACACTCATCGCTCAGCCATCTGATCGGGCAAACTCTGATTTTTGCCGTTGGCGTGGGCTTTATGCAGCTTATCGTCATTTTTGAACAATTTTTACTGACCTGAGGAATGCTATGTCAGCCGTTTTACAGCCTCGATTTACAAACTACACCGCCCAAGCCGTCATTAGCGACAACCTCGCTGATTTAAGCAAAATTTATGCTGACGACATCCATATGTGCGTCGTGCAGCGGACTGTCTCTGAGCAAATCGGAGGATTTGTCCGGCAACTGTTACAACAACCCCGCGACACCAGCGTTTTGCAAACCGTGACCATCGGTGCGTTTGATTTTCAACAACTGCTCCCGCAACACGCACATTTGGCTGGATACCATGAGTTTTGCCAAGATATTGAAAACATTAGCTCTCTATTCAGCGATTTATTCGATTTGCCGCAAGTGGGCCTGCGCCTGCACACGCTGGATAAAGCGATGTGTCCGAAATTTCATGTCGATAAAGTGCCATGCCGTTTGACTTGCACTTACGGTGGAACAGGCACCGAGTGGTTGCGGGATAACGATATTGACCGCAGCAAATTGGGTTTGGGCGCAAACGGTTTGGCTGATTCGGCATCCGGTTTGTTCAAAACACATGCACCAATCCAAACAGTACCCACTGATGCCTTGGCTTTGCTCAAAGGCAGCGGCTGGGAAGGTAACGAACAGCACGGCCTAGTCCACCGCTCGCCGCAACTTTCACCCGAAGCACCCCGTCGATTATTGTTGACGCTGGATTTTGCCTAAAGTTAACCAAACAATGCCAATTTACAAATTAACAGGCGGAAGAGTCTTTGATCCTGCCCAAAACTTGGCGGGTGACCCCGTTGATATTTATTTCCGTGATGGGCGTATTATTGCCTCAGACCCTAGCCTTAAAATTGATAGGGAATTTGATGCTTCTGGCCTGGTAGTGATGGCGGGGGCGATTGACATACACAGCCATATTGCGGGTGGCAACGTCAACACCGCCCGTCTGCTGTTGCCTGAACAACATCGCAATTTCATGGCAAGAAAGCTCGGTCATGCTTTTAGCACGGCAAAATGGTCAACTACGGAAACGGGCTACCAATACGCCAAAATGGGCTATACCACAGTCGTTGAACCGGCTGTGCTGCCCGCCAATGCCTTGGATGCCCATTTGCAAATGGCGGACATCCCCATTATTGACACGGCAGGTCTGGCTATTTTAGGCAACGACAATTTTTTATTGCGCTTACTCCACAACAAAGCCAGTCAAGGGCAGATCAATGATTACGTCGCTTGGACTTTACAAGCAACCCGTTGCCTGGGGCTAAAAGTCATTAATGCTGGCGGTGGTGAAGCATTTAAACAGAATGTCCGCCAATTTGGTTTGGATGATGAAGTGCCGGATTACGGACTCAGTTCGAGGGCCATTCTCCAAGCCCTACAGCGGGCGGTCTGTGAATTGCATGTGCCGCATCCGGTGCATGTCCATTGCAATAATTTAGGTGTGCCAGGCAATATCGACACCGCTTTGGCCACCATGGAAGCGGCACAAGGTTTGCCCATGCACTTGGCGCATATCCAGTTTTACGGCTATGGCAGTGAGGGTGACAGAGGTTTCTCATCGGCGGCGGCTAAATTGATCGACGGCTTTAAAAAGCACCCCAATATCACGATGGACGTGGGGCAAGTATTGTTTGGGCAAACTGTCACGCTGTCCGGTGATGTCATTGCCCAATATAGCCGCCGTCACGATGCCAACCCAAAAAAATGGGTGGTTTGGGATGCCGAATGTGAAGGCAGCGGCGGCATCGTGCCTTACCGTTACCAAGCCCGCAGTTTTGTCAACAGTTTGCAATGGCTGATTGGTTTGGAAATATTCTTGTTGGCGGAAGACCCGTGGCGCTTGTTTTTTACCACCGACCATCCGAATGGTGCGCCGTTTACTTGCTATCCGACTTTAATTCGTTTGCTCATGGATGCGGATTACCGTGCGCACTGCCTCACCGCCTTACACCCGGACGCAGTTGCCATGAGCTTAGTCAAAGACTTAAAGAAAGAATTTTCCCTTTCCGACATCGCCATTATGACCCGCACGGCAGCGGCACGATTGCTGGGACTGGCTGATCGTGGCCATTTAATGCCGGGGGCGATTGCTGATATTGCCGTTTATCGTGAACAGGCGGATAAACAGGCTATGTTTGCCTCAGCTGCGTTGCTATTTAAGAATGGCGAATTGGTCGTTAAGGACGGCGAGGTGCTGTCAAAACCCGTAGGTCAGGCACAAGTTATAACACCCGCATTTGACACCCGCATCGAACGCGACATTCAGGCGTATTTTGACCGTTATTACAGCTTGGCGTTAAGCAATTTTAAAGTTGACGACGTAGCTTTTGGGCAAAGTGACAACGGACGATTTTATGGCCATGCTTGTAATAGTGCTTAGGATTTGGCTAAAAATAACTTCCCCCTACAGACCTGCCTTAAATCAGGACGTTAATATCGACCAAATCCTTAGCAAGAATAGTTGCGTCATATCTTATTTTTACCTTCATTTTTTATCAGGACTTATCTATGGCTGACCTTAATCGATCAATCCCCGTGCCCGTCACCATTCTCACCGGATTTTTAGGCGCAGGAAAAACGACGTTACTCAACCGTATCCTATCGGAAGATCACGGCTTGCGTATCGCCGTGATTGAAAACGAATTTGGCGAAGCGGGTATCGACAATGATTTGCTGATTAATGAACGCGAGCAAATTGTCGAAATGAACAACGGCTGTATCTGTTGTACGGTACGCGGCGATTTGGTGCGGATTTTGGGCGATTTGTCCGCCCAACGCGAAGACGGGCGCATTCATTTTGACCGCGTGGTCATCGAAACCACAGGGTTAGCCGATCCCGCTCCCGTCGCCCAGACTTTTTTTGTCGAGCCGGACATCGGCGAATACTATCGCCTAGATGCCATCATCACCGTAGTTGATGCCAAACATGCCCAGCAGCAATTGGATGAACATCACGAAGCCCAAGAACAAGTCGGTTTTGCTGACCGTTTGTTGTTATCGAAAACCGATTTAGTCAGCGAAGCCGAACGCCAGCAATTGGAAGCGCGGCTGCGTACCATCAACGCCCGCGCACCCATCGCCGCCGCGCATTTTGGTGAGGCCGACATCAGTGATATTTTGGACATCCACGGCTTTAGCTTGAACGCCATTTTAGACATCGAGCCGGATTTTTTACAGGATGTCAGCCACGAACATGACGACGACATCCGCTCATTTGTTTACCGTACCGAACAAGCTTTCGATGCCGCACGGATTATTGCCTTTATGGATGTCATGGTGCGGGATTACGGTGTGGATTTGTTGCGTTACAAAGGTATCTTGCATATCCAAGGCTGTGACCGCAAGGTCATTTACCAAGGCGTGCACATGCTGCTCGCCGACCATATCGGCGTACCTTGGCCACCCAACGTCAAGCGGGAATCGGTGTTGGTGTTCATAGGCCGCAACCTGCCGGAAACTGAAATTAGGGAAGCTTTGGATTCGTGTTGGGTCAGGTGAAGCAATATGTTTGTTAGCGCGTAAGGCGTGTCAATCCTTTAAGTAAGCCCAAAATTCAGCCCATAACATTGAATTATCTTTGATGATTTGGCGTTTAAAAGCCGTGAAAGCAGACGCGGAATTTAAATGGGATTTGATTTTAAGCAAATGGTAGTTTTTATCCTCGCCATCATGCGCTTCGTAATACTCAATCAATTGATCTTGATAGTTTTTAACTTCTTTTAACAATTGGTTGCGTAAATTATCGGCTTCAATATTTTTGAGTTTGGTTGTGCCGTTAAAAACCGCTAATAATAAATCCTTGGTGTTTAGCACTTTTGTATCGTTACTGTCGGTTGCAATATGCACTTTTTCATGTGGGAAGGGCTTAAATTCAAAACGCAATTGCTGCACTAACATAAGGGCTTCGTCCAAGTCCGTGCAATTTAAAATCGGTTCGAATTTGTCCAATTTGGTGTTATTGCAATGGGCGCATGACCAAAACAAATTGAGCCAGTCGAACATTAACGCTTTATCACCCCGATGCGGCGTGAAATGTTCGACATTAATGCTGGTCGGCTCTTTGCTTCCGCAAATGTAACATTTGTTTTTGAAATCGGTTTTTAGCTGTTCCAGCACACAACCACATTTGTAATCGCCATTAGCCTTGTGTTTTTCGTGTTCAAGACAATCGGGAGCGGGTTGGGATTTTTTCATGTAAATCATCGGGCATCATCCTTTACGCGCCAGTTTTTGCAGTTTGATTTGTTGCAGTTTAACGGCCAGTTCATCGGCAAAAAATAGCGGCAAATTATCAAAATAGCGTTTTAACTCGCGGTATTCATCATTTTCCTGCGCTTGTGCGGATAATGCCTCAAACCGCGCCAATTTGGCTTTAAGGATTTCAGAATATTTATCGGCTTCAAAATAGCCTTCCACCAAGGCTTCGTAAGAATAACCCGACAAATCGGTGATGACCTCGCGGCTTTCTAAATCGCATACCACGGCATTGCTGAGCGAAGAAAGCACAAACGGCGAATGGGTGGTGACGATAAATTGGATGTTCGGGAAAAACGCGCATAAAAACGGCATGATCTTTTTTTGCAGGGCCACATGCAAATGGGTTTCTATTTCATCCACCAAGACAATGCCTTGCTGGTCATAACGTTTGTTGCCCAACGCCTCCATACGCATAATTAATTCAGTGACAATGCTGATGACGGCAGAATAGCCGTCGGATAATTGGGTGAAAGTGAAGGGTTCGTGGTCGCCGATTTGGATATGGAAATTGTAGTTTTGGCGGTCAAAGATTAGCTGTAAATCTGGCGCATCGAACAAGTTTTTTAATTGGTTTTCAAAATTGGCAAACCATACGTCTATGCGTTCTACAGCTTCCAAATCATTATCGTCTTTGGCGAAAGAGCGTTCGGCTTTTAGGTTGACGATGTATTGGATGAAGTCTTTGTTGGCGTTATCTGTCGATTGATAATGTTCAAGCAAATTAACTTTGTTGATTCCTTGCGGGATAAGAGGTGCAATAACCCGTTTTGCTTCGAAAAAAACGTTAATTAAGTCTTTATGCAAGCTCTCTAATTTATAAAAGGTAAGTTTGATATTTCCATATTTGGCTACAATAAATTCCCTTTGTTTTAAGACTTGCTCCAAATTAAGTCGTTCATTCACATTTCGGGTGTTTAGTAATTGTTCTTTGAATTGATTTATCTCTTTAATACACCTTTCGTACCAACCATGTGGATTAATTATAATTTCATGAATAAATTTATTAATCTCTCTCAATAAACTGGTCTTACCACTCCCATTTTTCCCAGTAATAACCAAATGTTTGCGTTCGGTCTCGCTTAACGGAATAGTGAAATCCTCAATATTACAAACTTTTTTGACATGGATGGCAGTGATGAAAGCATCGGTCATGATGTGAACCTACTGTTTGAGCCTGATTTAAATGACAATGTGGCGGCTTTGATAACACATCCCGGCGGCTATGGCAATCAAGGCTATAAGCAATGATGTATAAGTTTTTCGGTATATAACGACTGCGCGTCCTTCGAGGACGGGCAGTCGTAGCTCTAAAATTTTTGCTCATGTACTTAGGCCGTTTTAATTCGGGTATTGAAAATAATGCCGCCCCCATTTTTTTGATCCAAATATTATAATCTGATGAATCCTATCCACCCCATCCCCGTAACTCTCCTAAGCGGTTTCCTAGGCAGCGGCAAAACCACCTTGCTAAACCGCTTATTAGCCCAGGAACCGCATTCGGCGGTGATTATCAATGAATTTGGCAGTACGCCGATTGACCAGCAATTGCTGAGGGAACATCAGATTCCGGTCAGCACCTTGGCGGGCGGGTGTTTGTGCTGTCAGGTGATAGGCTCGTTATCGCCGTTGTTAAAAAACCTGCGGATGGCGTGGGAGAGTAAAGCAGAAAAACCGTTTTCGCGGATTTTTATCGAAACCAGCGGCGTGGCGAATCCTGAACCGGTGTTGGATACCTTGCTGCGGGATCGGTGGCTGGCGGCGCGTTACCGATTGGAGGGCATGATTACCACGGTGTCGGCGGTGAATGGTTTGGAGGTCTTGAACCGTTTCCCAGAAGCCCAAGCGCAAGTGGCTTGGGCGGATACGCTGGTCATCACGCAAACCGATTTGGCAGCGGCGGGGCAAACGGAATCGTTATTGGCAGAATTGGCGCGTTTAGCCCCAGCCAGTGTGCGTTTGCAGGCCGTGCAGGGAGAGGTTGACCTGGAATCCGTCATGACTTCTGCACCCGCACGTTATCGCTTGAAATCGAGTTTAGCGATGCCGGAACATCCGTTCTACAGCGTCAGCCTGCAATTGGAGCAAGTGGTCTGGGAGCGTTTGCAAGCTGTTTTGGAGGCTTTGTTACAGCGTTATGCCGGGCGGTTGGTGCGGATCAAAGGGCTGGTTTATACACCGGATGACAGTAGGCCATTGTTGGTGCAGGCGGCAGGCAGTGTGTTGTTTCCGGCGGTGCGCTTATCCGCCAAGGCTAATGATGACGGCTTAGGGCGGTTGGTGTTCATCACTGATGGCCGGGAAGCGGGTTTTTCGGATGGCTTGATGGCGGTGCTGCGCGGTTCCGGGGTGTGCCCGGTTTAATCTTGGATAGTTTTAAGGGTAATTATCCAAGCTAACCGCCAAGCCTGTTACACTATGGTTTGGCAGCCTTACTAGGCTTTCGTATCCCACGTGCGGCTCTCCGTGTTGGGCCGCCGTTTTTGTTCCCTTACCCGATATTGAGGGTTTTCAATATGACCATAGTAGTGCATCAAGTCGCTGTATTTTCCAAGTCTCCCCGCGTTTTCTTTTGTCAATCAGTCCGGCGTTATTGGCTTTCTGCTTTATTGATATGGATTGTGATGGTGTTTGCCGGTATGGCCCGTGCTGATAGTGGCCTATCCGCCGTGCCCATCGCTACCGCAGATATTGAGGTGTTTGTCCGTGAAGGTTGCCCGCATTGCGCCAAGGCCAAACTATTTTTGCAAACTTTGCAGCAGGAGCGGCCACAGCTGCGCATTGTGGCACACGATATTGAAAAAGAGGCCGGGGCTTTGGAGCGGTTAAAAACGCTGGCTGAAGCGCAGCAGCAAGTGGCGAGGGTTCCTGCTTTTTATTTGAATGGCCATTTGCTGATCGGTTACGCGGATGAAGCGACCACAGGCAAGCTGCTTAAAGAGGAATTGGCGCAACGTAGTGCTGGTAAAGCGTCTTCGGTTGATAGTGCGGGCAGTTGTGAGGCGGTTGATGAATCATTGTCTTGTACGGGGGACAATCCGGTTGCGCCCGCGCCAGTGCCGGATTATGACTTGAACTTGTTTGGCCAGCGCGTTTCTTTGACAGAAGTCGGTTTGCCGCTGTTTACGGTTACGATGGGGGTATTGGATGGTTTTAACCCGTGTTCGATGTGGGTATTGATCTTGATGATTTCCTTGTTGGCACCGATGCGTGACCGCAAGCGGATGCTGGTGGTGGCCGGGACGTTTGTAGCGGTCGAGGGCTTGGCGTATTTTGTGTTTATGGCGGCTTGGCTGAATTTGTTTTTGTTCATTGGCCTGTCGCGCATTTCCCAAATCATTATCGCGGCGATTGCGATAGTAGCCGGGGCGATTAATTTGAAAGATTTTTGGGCTTTTGGTTGGGGCGTGTCTTTGTCTATCCCGCAATCGGCAAAACCTGGGATTTATGCGCGTATCCGAGGAATTTTACAGGCTGAAAACCTTTGGGGCGCAATGGTGGGGGCGGTGCTGTTGGCGGTGATGGTGCAGATGGTCGAGTTTTTATGCACGTCCGGCTTTCCGGCTTTGTACACGCGGATTTTGACCTTGCGGCAAACTAGCGGTGTGGGCTATTACGGTTATTTGTTGCTTTACAATCTGGCTTATATGCTGGATGACATCATAGTGCTGAGTGTCGGAGTGATTACCTTAAGCCAACGCAGGTTGCAGGAAAAAGAAGGGCGTTGGTTGAAACTGGTCAGCGGTTCGGTGATGGTCTTGCTGGGGGGGTATTTGCTGTTTGAGTAACAGCGGGGCAGGGCGGGGAGCGGTAAAGGCTGCAATCCTAGGTTTAGGATTGCAGCCAACGCATTAGACGATGGTAACTTCTTCTGCTTGTGGACCTTTTTGACCTTGAGTCACTGTGAATTGGACTTTTTGGCCTTCGTCCAGGGATTTGAAACCTGAGCTGTTGATGTTACGGAAATGTACGAATACGTCTGGGCCGTTTTCTTGTTGGATGAAACCGAAACCTTTTTCTGCGTTAAACCACTTAACTGTACCTGTTGTCATGTTGGAACCTAAATAAAAATTAAAATAAATAAAGCCCTGTCGGGCTGATGGAGCAAGGAAATTTGAAACTTACGGATGATAAACAGGACGAGCAATACAGAAAAAACTTCGTAGAGATAAGCATAACGGTAAATCAATTTCAAGCTGGGGTCAGAATATAGGCAACGCTTTGCAATGTCAACTAATACTATTTGTAATTGCTTAGAAAATGCCATATTTTTTGCACATTTAGTGCCGATAATGCAATAAACGGCGTAGTGGGGCAGATGTTTAAATCAATACGGGTAAAATTATTTTTAACATTGTTGCTGACAACCTTGTTGGTGGTTGCGGGCATGTATTGTTTTATGCGGGTTTCTTTTGAACGCGGCTTTATGGGTTTTGTGGAATTGCGCCAACAAAAGCAACTTGACCACTTGGCTACCGCGTTGACCGAGCATTACGAAAACCATCAGGGATGGCGTGCTTTATCTAACAATAAAAAAAAGTGGCTGAGCATTTTATGGCAAGTGGATGACCATCCACATCCACATCCACATCCACATCCACATCCACATCCGCCACCGTGGCTGGGCGAAGCCTTGGCTTCTGACGACACGGTTTGGCCACCCCGTTTGCCTGAGGAATTTGAGCAGGGTCCTCCCCCCGCTCCCGGTGATAGGTTCAGGCCACCTTTAGTGCCTTTGGAAATGCGCGTTATGTTATTGGATGCGGATAAACAGGTGCTGTTTGGCCGCCCTGGATTAATCAGCCAGTTATCTTTGATCCCTATCCGCCATGCCGGGCAAGCTGTCGGTTATTTGGGTGTATTGCCGGGAAAACCGCTCAATCAATTAGGGGATATCCAATTTATGGAGCAACAAGCCAAGGCTTTGGTTTGGATTGCTTTGTCTATGGTACTGTTGTCGGCGGGATTGGCGTTGCTGATCGCTTATTTTTTGGGCAAGCCCTTAAAACGCATCACCGCCGCTTCCAAGGAATTGGCCGCAGGCCATTACCAAACCCGTTTGCCTGACAGCGGCAATGATGAGCTGGGGCAATTGGCGCGTGATTTTAATGGTTTGGCAAGTGCGTTAGGGCAGGCCGAACAATCCCGGCAACGCTGGATGGCTGATATATCACACGAATTGCGCACCCCTTTGGCGGTGTTGAGGGGAGAACTGGAAGCCTTGCAGGATGGGGTACGCCCCTTAAATGCCGTGGCGGTCGATTCTCTGTATGCCGATGTGATGCGCTTGAACCGTCTTGCCGAAGATTTATACCTAGGACTTTCGCTACACCCCAGAATAAGCCGTAATCCTAGGGTTATCTAATTCA
>CAYUQV010000029.1:18295-44285 GCA_964446885.1 uncultured Methylocucumis sp. | reverse complement strand
CGGCAAACATCCACAATTTCCGATGGCATGACATGCGCCATGACACCGCATCAACATTGGCAATGGATGGTAAGACCATGAAGGAAATAGCCGAAATATTAGGCCATAAAAGCCTTGCCAGCACCGACCGCTACACGCACTTGTCAACCGCGCATAAATCCCAAGTGCTGAATGATACGATGGCGAAAGCCATCAATTTATAATCCGTTTTAGCCTATCTAAGCCGCAGCCTGACTGAAAACGATTGGCAAATTTACAATGAGTGGGAAGATACTGGATGTCAAAAGAGTTCGATACAAGCTGGTTCGATTTAAAGAATTATGAAGCATTTAAAACAATGCCTATTTCTGGCTGGATATGGCAGCTTATGAAGCGACATGATTACATGGATGCTGTACGTGTTTCTAACCCTGATAGGGAAGATACTGCGGGATTTTTGTTATCACTCGCAACAACTCTTAAGTCTGGAGTTATTCCCAATATACCTCAAATGCCCCCAGAGAGCCTTGCTTTTAAAGCTAATTGTGGAGAACATACCTTTTCCACCACTTCGGTTGATAGCCTTACTTCTAAAGGATTATGGTATCTGGCAACTCATGAAAAGCTTAAACATGTATGGGATGCTTGTCAGCATGTGGATGAGTTTCTTTTTTCGGACGATGTGCCTTTCGATGATGATTTATCAACAGTTGCTTGCACGCCAGTTGAAGATGATCCAAAGACTGTTTTATCAAGTAAAATTGCTTCCACTCCGATTGACTTTCACATTAGGGAATCTATGACCCCTGGTGCTGGCGTTTATATTCACACATCGGCACATCTTGTTGTCGATCTCTCAGCAACTGATGAACAAATCAAAATGGATTTTTCTCACTGGCTGAAGCATTTCCGACAAGAAATTCAATATCAGAACAAAAGAAAGTTATTTTCCCAGACTGATTTTAATTACTGGATTGAATATAGTGTTATTCCTTATATGGACTTGATATTTATAGCGAAAATCGAAGGAAAAAAAATCACCCAAAATAAATTGGCGCGGCTGATTTTTCCTAATGAATATGAAGTTGATGTTGTTGAGCGAGTTCGCAAAGTCACCAAGCCAACAGCAGAATGGTTAACAACAAATGAGATTTTTATAGCACTGATCACACAGTATTCTTATGAAAAGAGAATGGAATGAAAAACCCTTAAAATCGTTCCGGTATGAGCAGTCCTATTAAACCACGCCGGAATTAAAATCAGGACACCACATCCCTCGAAAAGCCCCTATCCTCACTTCACAATAGCCTCACGATGTTTAACCAAACCGTGAGGCTTTTTTATGACCGATACCCCCACCCAAACCACCTTGGGCGACTTCTGCCCAAAAGGCATTTTTGCCACCCACCCCGACAACCCGCTGAAAGAGTCAGAATTTAACTGGCTGTTCAAAAACCGTGAGGCCAACGGCTTTAAGGAAGCGTTTGTCAAAGTGACCGCCCGGAATTTCCTGGTGCATGTCCCGACCTTTGTCCAATGTTTAGCCCAACGTAGGGGCGCGTGATTCTAAAGTTATCCGCCCCCATGCCAGCGGCTACCGATTCGGATAATCGGGCACAGATAGCCGTTATCGCATTGGATATGCGGATGATCTTTAGTAATTACGCGGCTTGCCGCTAAAAACTACAGTGAATTTATAAAAAGCAACGTCAGATTCCTAATTTACGTTGGTTTTATAACCGTTTTATCACAACTCAAAGCGTATTAGGCGCAAAGAGGTATCAATGCCTAAAAACAACAAAGCCGCCGGGTGTGGGGACACCCAAGCGGCTCAACTAATCATTTTCGCAGTCCATTTTAACCGACTGGCCCTAGCATTTAAAGCTTGGTTTTTTCGGGCAGCCACTTGGTTAAGCATGGTGGTGGGTGGCTTATGCTGAATACCATTTCACCAAAAACGGAACAATTCCTTGCCCGGCTGGAGCGTGTCAAACCGACCGGATCAGGCAAATGGCTGGCGCGTTGCCCTGCCCATGATGACCGCTCACCGTCTTTGGGCATTAAGGAAGTGGATGACCGGATTCTGATCCATTGCTTTGCCGGATGCGGCGTGCTTGACGTGCTGAATGCAGTCGGCTTGGATTTGGCGGATTTGTTCCCAGACCGTGCGCCTAACCCCGATGCGCCATCTTCCAGAATCCCAAAATTCAGCGCGTATGAATTGTTTCCACTGTTAGTCCAGGAAGCGGTGATTTTGGCGTTGGCGTGGCAGGACGTGCTTAGCAACGGCGGAATGTCCGAAGCGGACAAACGGCGCACCCAACAAGCCTACCAATGCGTGATGCGCCTGCATGGGGAGGTGTCCAAATGAGTTTGCAGGATAAATTGGACAAACTGGGTATTGATGACCCCTTCGCACCGTGGCCAGACCCGCAACCGTTGACCGAAAAGATTGCCGCCTTAGCATACCCCTTGGATGCGTTGCCGGACATGATCCGGTTTGCCGTTGACGAGGTGCTGGGCTTCACGAAAGCCCCGGTGGTGCTGGTGGCCTCCTCCGCTTTGGCGGCATTGTCGCTGGCTTGCCAAGCCCATGCCGACATGAAACGGGCGGATAAGCTGGCAGGCCCCACAGGGCTGTTTCTGTTGACGATTGCCGATTCTGGCGAACGCAAATCCACCTGCGATGGTTTTTTTACCCAAGCCATCAAGTGTTATGAGCAAGAACAAGCGGAACTGGCCAAACCGTTGTTGGCAGACTACGCCGCCGCCATTGCCGCTTGGAATGCAGAGCGCGACGGTATTTTGTCAGCCATCAAAGACACCGCAAAAAAGGGTAAAACCACCGAGGAATTACGCGCCAACCTGACCCTACTCGAACATGACAGACCGGAACCGCCCCCTATCCCAAAACTGATGCGTGGCGATGAAACCCCGGAAAACCTCGCCTATGTGTTGGCTAAACAATGGCCTTCCGGTGGTGTGCTATCCAGCGAGGCGGGTGTGGTGTTTGGTGCGCATGGCATGGGTAAAGAGTCGATCATGCGCAACCTAGGCTTGCTGAACATCCTATGGGATGGTGGCGAGCTGTCGGTGGGGCGGCGTTCCTCCGAATCGTTTACCGTCCGAGGCGCACGGCTGACCGTCGCTTTACAGGTACAGGAAAGCACGTTACGGAGCTTTTTTGACCGTTCCGGCGGATTGGCGCGTGGTACGGGATTCCTGGCGCGTTTTCTGGTGGCGTGGCCTGAATCCACCCAAGGTTCAAGGCTATTCACCGAAGCCCCGGAACACTGGCCCAAATTAGCCATGTTCCAACGGCGTATCACTGAAATCCTTAATATCGCCGTCCCGATTGCCGAGGAAGGCGGGTTAAATCCGGCAATGTTGACGTTCACACCCGAAGCCAAAACGGCTTGGATTACATTTCACGATGCCTTGGAGGTGGAACTTCGTAGTGGTGGCGAATTGTACGATGTCCGCGATGTCGCCAGCAAAACCGCCGACAATGCCGCACGGTTGGCGGCGTTGTTCCATGCCTTTGCACATGGCTTTGACGGTGCTGTCGGCATTGAGGCTTTCGAGAGTGCCAGCCGGATTGCCGCGTGGCATTTGCATGAAGCCCGGCGGTTTTTTGGCGAACTGGCCTTGCCGATTGATGTGGCAAACGCTGTACGCTTGGACAACTGGTTGCTCGATCATTGCAAAAAACAGCGCACCCGTTTTGTCCCCCGCCGGGAATTGCAAAGGCTGGGGCCGGTGCGAGATAAAGACCCCCTGAAAAATGCCCTACGTGAGCTTGAAGAGCTAAGCCGGGTGCGTGTCATCCAAGAAGGCCGAAGAAAAGAGGTGCAGGTCAACCCGCAATTGCTCAACGGGGTGGCCGTATGACCTTAGCCACCCTGATCCAAAAAAACGGTTTACGCCAACTTGCGACGCTGACAGTTGCGACACCTGCGACAAATCAAGCCCCCCTACCAGACACTGTCGCAACAGTCGCAACTGTCACTGTCGCAACCCCTGAAATCCATCATGCCTTTTTTGCCGACACGACGGTTGACCCTGCCTTTAACTCCCAAACCAAACTTCAAACCGATGCCGCGTTATTTATGGATGACCGACGGCATTGTGCCGAATGTGCCAACTTATCGGCAGGCCGCTGTCTGGCGGCATGGCGGGGCGAAATAAAGGCGGCAAAGTTGTATAAGCCCTTGGACGACTTACCCAGACGCTGTGAAGGTTACGCCCCCAAAGCCAATGATCCCGACCAACGGACAGGCATACAACGCTGGCCCATGCTAAATCCGCCAAGTAAACCACCAGGACGACAAACAACTTATCTTAAATCCCCTACCCCCAAGACTGATAAAGGGACAAACCATGACAACAGATGATCCCAATGCAAAAAACAACCACGCTGAGTTAGACCTTCCGACAAATGGCCCACCCCTACCCTTAACTTCGGGTTATGAGGCCGTGCGCTTTAACGCCATGAAACATGGCATCCTGTCCAAACTGGCGGTATTGGCCCATGAAGATGCCGGAGAATTTGCAGACTTGCTCGCCGCTTTGGTGGAGGAACACCAACCAAAATGCATGACCGAACAGCATTTGGTTGAAGAGCTGGCGGCGGTCATTTGGCGCAAACGCCGGGTATTGTTGGCAGAAGGTGCGAACATCAACCGGGGATTACAATCTGTAGTACAAAATACGCAAAACAGCACAATCAAATCGGCTATGCCATTCCAGCGCAGGCCATCAACGGAAGACATCGACTTGCCCGACCTGATGTTGGCGACACCGGAGGAAATCACGGAACAGCGGCGGGAAGCCGAGATTGATCTGGCGGCAACCCGCAAAGCCGCCGCCATCCTCCGCAAAGGTGGTGACAAAGCCTATGAAAAAGCCCGGCGGGCATTGCTCCCGGATTCCCGCGATTGTTGGGATGATCATGTCGAGGAAAACAATTATCCGGCAACCGCAGAAGGGCTGGCGCACTATATCAGGGAAACATTGGAACCCATTTGCTACCAAATGAAATTTGAGGCCAGTAACCAACCAGCAATCAAAGCACAAACCTTGGGCGAAGGGCTACAAGCACATAAGCTGGAAAAACTGAACCGTTACGAAACGCACCTAGACCGCAAATTTGAACGCACGTTAGCCATGCTGTTAAAAATGAAAGAGCTACGCCAATAATGGCATTGGCAAAACGGCACGGATAGCCGGAAACCCGCCGATGGCGGAAATCTGTTTCGCAAAATGGGCTAAAACGCCAAAACAACCGCTTAAAAGTGGCATTTCAGCTGTCAATAGCTGATTAAAAACAGCGGTTGCTAAGCGAAAAGACCAGAATCCGCAGGAAAACGACGGCTTTTACGCCCTAGTACGGGCAATTATCGCTACTAAATTAGCTAAAATGCCAACCCGTCAAAATTACCTACAGGCCAGACACGACTAGGCTTACAGGGCATTTAACAGAAACTGTCAAGGTGAACTTGGCTAATGATTTCGGAAAAAAAAGGTCAAATAACATCGGCGGATAACCATTATGTCAATTTGGCGTATGAAGGCATGATGGCGCAATTGGGGATGACAGAAAAAAGGCTGGTGGCAATAAAACATTAACGGTGATAGCCAATTCACCCCCCAACCTAAAAATGCAACAAAATCAACAGAAGCTACCCGCCTACAGCCCTTGTCTGGCAAGGTTTACAGCTTATTTTTGAAAATTATTGGTAAAAATTGCCTAATGATTTCGGAAAATTACCGCACAAAACAGCGTAACAATACCGTCAACCTGATTTGCACAGCAGTGTCACAAGAAAAACCAGACGGTGCGCAGGTTTGACCGCTTTTTGTCCCAACCCGATGACCGTTAAATACGCACTAATCTGAAAAAAACCATTGGCTCAAAGACAAAGATGGCAGCCAGAAAATGGACACCTGAACAAAAACGGCGGCAAGCGGAACTGATACCGTTTGATGACACCATTTCATCACTCGCTAAAATATAAAATTCACTGAGGGGTTGATAGGCCAACAAAGCTCACTATAATGACCGCAAGCAAACCAACCTCCTAATGCAATGCAACTCCCAAACATCTCACCCTGGGCCGCCGACCAACGCGGCGTTAGCATGGATGCGCTTGTGGATTTAGTCGGCAAACCTAAAAAACATGAAAACCTTAATCTGCACCCTAGTGGCTTCGGCTATCAGCGGTAACATTTTAATGCGGGAAGCCGCCAGCTTATTAAATATGCGGCCTGAAACCGTAACCAAACTGAGCAAAAAACAGGGGCTTTGATGAAACCAAGCTCCCGTTATTTGATTAACCCCAACCTTGCTTTATTCTCGGCAAGCAATATAATACTGCCCAACAACACCCTCCACGCTTCCCATAAGAACAGCGCACCCCGGAGGGTTACTTGTTTCTGGGGGTATGAAAAGTGAACACCTCCAGCATGTCATCAAAAATCCCCTACACCAAGCCCCCATTAGCTCTAAACGATCAGCTACAACAACTTAAAAGCAGGGGAATGCAAGTCGCTAATGAAGCATTAGCAATCCATTACCTAGGCCATCTTAACTACTATCGTCTAGGTGCTTATTGGTTGCCGTTTGAACAACATCACAACAGCCATCAATTTCGCCCTGGAACACAGTTTGACGATGCCCTAAACCTCTATATTTTTGATAGGGAACTACGCTTGTGGCTGATGGATGCCATTGAACGTATTGAAGTTTCGTTACGCACCCAATTTGCCTACCAGCTCAGCTTGCGCTACGGCACTCACCCCCATTTAAACCAAGCCCTATTCCATGACCCCGCCCGCTACAGCAGGGCGTACAGCAAACTGGAAAATGAAGTCAGACAAAGTGGCGAGGAATTTATTAAGCACCTAACACAAAAGTACCAAGAACCACTGCCGCCTATTTGGGCGATAGTTGAACTGATGAGCATTGGTCAGCTTTCCCAGTGGTACGACAACTTACAAAACCGACAAGACCGCAAAATCATTGCCGACATTTACGATATAGACGAAAAGAACCTGAGAACCTTTTTACATCACCTGACAACCCTCCGTAACCATTGCGCCCACCACGCAAGAGTTTGGAACCGGGACTATACCGTCACCCTAAAAATCCCCAACAAACGCCCTGCATCATTAGTTAGCAGCTTTAACTCTCAGCCATACAGCGGGCGAAAGCTTTACAATACGGTAGTCTTGCTGGCTTATTTGATGGATTTGATAAGTCCAGGCCATCACTGGAAAAAACAGTTACTCAAATTGATCAAAAACCATTCCATCAACCCACAGCTGATGGGTTTTCCAGGTCATTGGCTACAACTGCCAATCTGGACGACAAACATTTAACAATAAAGAAAACCGATGCCCTTACTCGACTGGTTAAACAAACAGGACGCGGTGCGTACCGTGCAGAAAGTGCCTTACCGCTTGCTGGAAGCCGTGCCGGACTTAAGCGCGGGCGATCCTGATACCGAAAATATGCTGATTCAAGGCGATAACCTGGAAGCCTTGAAAGCCTTGTTGCCGCTGTATGCAGGTAAAGTTAAATGTGTGTTTATCGACCCGCCTTATAACACCCGTTCCGCCTTCACCCATTATGACGACAATCTGGAACATTCCTTGTGGTTGAGCCTGATGTACCCTCGTTTGGAGTTATTGCGGGAATTGCTTAGTGAGGATGGCAGTATTTGGGTGACGATAGACGACAACGAAGCGCATTATTTGAAGGTGGTCATGGATGAGGTGTTTGGACGGGGAAATTTTATTGCAAATATCCCTTGGGAAAGCCGTTATTCACGTTCAAATGATGCGATTTTTTCGTTATCGCATAACCATATCCTTGTTTATGCAGCTAACCCAAACCGTTGGAAAAATATCCGTAATCGTCTTCATCGCACTGAAGAACAGGCCAAACAATATAAAAATCCCGATAACGATCCGCGTGGTGCGTGGCGGGCTATTCCTTGGGATGCGCCCAACATTCGAGAAAACTTAAGTTATCCGATAACCACGCCAACAGGCAAAGTTCGCTTTCCACCAGAAGGTCGGCATTGGTCACGCACCGAAGCACAATGGCAGGAAATTGTTGATGTGGGTTTGGCATATTTTGGAAAATCGGGTGACGGCGCACCTTCATTTAAACAATTTCTTGAAGAGTCGTCTGCCATTGTGCCTAATACTTGGTGGCAGCACGAAGACGCAGGGCACACAGACGAAGCTAAAAAAGAAATTTCAACCTTGTTTGGGAAAGATAACTCCTTTGATACGCCTAAACCAGAACGATTACTTCAACGCATTTTACATATCGCCACTAATGAAAATGACCTCATACTAGACAGTTTCCTAGGTTCAGGCACAACTGCCGCAGTAGCCCACAAAATGAACCGCCGCTATATCGGCATCGAAATGGGCGACCACGCGCAAACCCATTGCCAGCCGCGTTTAAAAAAAGTCATTGACGGCGAACAGGGCGGCATTTCCAAAGCCGTCAACTGGCAAGGGGGCGGTGGTTTCCATTATTTCCGCTTAGGTGAAACCATTTTTGATGAATACGGCTCGATTCATCCCAACGTGCGCTTTGCGGCCTTGGCGGCGCATATCTGGTTTTGTGAAACCCGCGTACCCTTGCCCAAACTCGCCGACTCGCCGCTTTTGGGCATCCACAACGACACCGCCTATTACCTGCTTTATAACGGCATCTTAGGTGACCGTAGGCCACACAGCGGCAACGTGCTGACCCAAGCCGTACTAGACCTGTTACCCAAGCATCACGGACGCAAAATTATTTACGGTGAAGCCAGCCGTTTCGGCAAACCGCGCTTAGAGGCTGAAAATATTACCTTTAAGCAAATTCCTTATGACGTGAGGGCCGTGTGATGTTTGAGTTAAAGGATTATCAAAATCGCGCCTTGGCGGCCTTGTCGGAATTTTTAATAGCGGCGCGTGGCGGTTCGGTAGAGGATGCGTTCCTGCAAGCACAACGCGACCAAGGCATAGACAAGCCCGTTCTGTACCATGACCACGGTTTTGGTGAAATGCCGTACATCTGTTTGCGCTTACCAACGGGTGGCGGTAAAACAGTACTTGCTTCTTATTCAGTCAGTGTGGTGCAAAAAGCCTATCTGGAGCAGGATTATCCAATCGTGTTGTGGCTAGTCCCCACCAACACCATCCGCGAACAAACCTTAGATGCTTTAAAAACGGTGGGCCATCCGTATCGGCAAGCGTTAGAAAATGAATTCGGCTTAGACCGCTTGCGCGTATTTGATGTGGGTGAGGTAATACAAATCCGTCGCCAGGACATAGGCCGAAAGGCTTTGGTTATCGTAGGCACACTGGCGGCGTTGCGGGTGGAAGACACCAGCGGGCGTAAGGTGTATGTGCATCATGAGGATTTTGATGTGCATTTTGTCGGCATGACAGACCCGGATAGGCAACTGGAGCGTATTAGCGAAAAGGACTTGCTGGAAGAAAATGGTTTACGGCGGGAAGACATCGGCAAAATAAAATATTCATTTGCCAATTTGCTGGCCTTACATAAGCCTTTAGTGATTATGGACGAGGCGCATAACGCGCGTACAAAACTAACTTTTGACACCTTAAAGCGGCTGCATCCGGCCTGTATCGTGGAGTTTACCGCGACACCGGACACCAGCGCGACATCGGCTTCGAATATTTTGTATCGTTGTTCGGCTTCGGAGTTAAAAGCCGAAAACATGATTAAACTGCCCATTGTATTGACCGAGCATAAGGACTGGCAAGCAGCGGTGCGGGATGCGGTATTGACGGGTAAAAAACTGAATTTGGCAGCGCAACACGAAAGTGATTTTGTCCGGCCTATTGTGTTGTTTCAGGCCGATGCCAAAAACGGCGATGTTCCGGTTGAGGTGTTAAAAGCGCATTTGCTGGAACAACTGCATGTCGATGAGCGGGAAGTCGCCATAGCCACGGGCAAGCAACGGGAATTGGACGGCCTAAACCTGTTTTCACCCGCTTGCCTGATTAAGTACATCATCACCATTGAAGCGTTAAAAGAAGGTTGGGACTGTTCTTTTGCTTATGTATTTTGTTCGGTCAAGGACGTGAAATCCAGTAAGGATGCCGAACAGCTATTAGGGCGGGTGTTGCGTATGCCCCACGCCAAACGCCGTAACCATGAGGCTTTAAATTGTGCTTACGCGCATTTGGCTTCGCCGGATTTTTCAGCCGTTGCCAAGCAATTGACCGATAAGCTGATTGATATGGGCTTTGAGCCTTTGGAAGCCGCAAGCGGCATTACCCAAGGCAACACGGCTCAAAATGACTTATTTGATGATGCCGGCCCAGTCGAACGGACAGAACCCAGTTTACGCCTGGAACTGACCACACCGCCGGAACTGACACCGGACACATCAACAAACGTGGTCATAACGCCCACGGCAAACAATACTTTTAGCGTTGAAATTAAAGGCGAAGTGTCGCCAGAAACAAAAAACCAATTGTTGCAAGGGGTCACTGGCAAAGAGAAGCAGCACCTAAGCGTACAAATTGAACAGCATAATTTGCGTATCGTGGCAAACCGTGCACCTTCGCTAAACGGGAAAACATTTGCACCTCTGCCCCAACTTTTCGTCAAACAAGGCGACTTGTGGAATTTGCTGGACAGCGATAAGTTTTTGGACTGGCGCAAAGAATGGTCATTGTTGGATTTTCCGGCGGAATTGCCTAGTTTTAAATTGGAACAAACTGCCGACACCTTTGAAGTGGATTTGAACGGTAAAAAACTGATTTACCGCCATATTGACCAAAATTCCGCATACAACAATGATTGGGTGGACGGCGGCTTTACGGAAAACGATTTGCTATTTTGGTTAGAACGCGAAGTTAGGCAAATCGGCTTGATACCCGCTCAGTTACGCGCCTTCTTAGGCCGACTGATTAGCTACTTAACGCAAAGGCGGGGCTTGCCATTGACGGGGCTGATACGCTGTAAATATATTCTGGCGCGGGCAGTGCGTGAACTTATTGAAGACTATCGGCAACAAGCAGCAAAGCAAGGGTTTAATTATGCTTTGCTTGAGGATGACGATTTAATGGAAACCCGTTTTGACCCTGTGTATGACTTTTCCCCCGGCTATTATCCGGCAAGACCACCTTTTTATGAGGGACGTTATCTATTTTCCAAGCACTTTTACCCTGAAATTGAGAGCTTTAAAAAAGATGATGGCGAAGAATTTGAATGCGCCAAAATTATCGACAGCCACCCTAAAGTTAGGTATTGGATTCGGAATTTAGTGGATCGCGGTAGCGCATCGTTCTGCTTGCCTCTGGCAAAAGGCAGGTTTTACCCTGATTTTATCGTTGAGTTAATGGATGGCAGGCGGATGGTTATCGAATACAAAGGCCAGCATCTCATTCTTGAATCTGGTGACAAAGAACGTATTGGCGAGTTATGGGCCAGAAAAAGCGGCGGACGCTGTTTATTTTTAATGGCGGTAAAGAAAGATGTCCAGGGCAGGACTGTTTTTCAGCAGATTGATGAATTAATCCATTCGTAAATGTTTGCACTGGCGTTATTCAGCCTATTAAAACAAGGAATTTTGTCATGTCACTAGAATTTAACGATATTTTGCTTTATACCGACACCAACGGTAAGGTGAAGATAGAAGTCATTTTTGAAGAAGAAACATTCTGGTTAAGCCAAAAGAAAATGGCTGAGTTATTTGATGTTGAAAGCCATACAGTTACTTACCACCTTAAAGAAATCTATCAAAGCGGCGAGTTGATGGCAGAGGCAACTACTCGAAAATTTCGAGTAGTTCAACGCGAAGGCAACCGCGATGTAAATCGTGAGATTGATTTTTATAACCTGGATGCCATTATCGCCGTGGGCTACCGCGTCAACAGCCACCACGCCACGCAATTTAGGATTTGGGCAACGGCAACGCTAAAAGAATTTATTATCAAAGGCTTTGTACTGGATGATGAACGGCTTAAGCAAGGCAAGCGGTTTGGTAAGGATTATTTTGATGAGTTATTGGAACGGATTCGGGAAATACGCGCCAGTGAACGGCGGTTTTATCAGAAAATCACTGACATTTACAAAGAATGCAGCATGGATTATGCAAAAGATGATCCGCAAACGCTGACGTTTTATAAAACCGTGCAAAACAAGTTGGAATGGGCAATCACGGGCAAAA
This sequence comes from uncultured Methylocucumis sp., assembly GCA_964446885.1. GTDB lineage: Bacteria > Pseudomonadota > Gammaproteobacteria > Methylococcales > Methylomonadaceae > Methylovulum. The sequence goes on along the minus strand of CAYUQV010000029.1, from coordinate 32,094 downwards.
CCGCCGCTGAAATCATCCAATCCCGCGCCAATGCGGAACAGCCCAATATGGGCTTGCAGGCATGGAAACATGCGCCGACAGGCAAGGTGTTAAAAAGTGACGTATCGGTTGCCAAAAACTACCTAATCGAGAAGGAAATTAAGGAGCTGGAACGGATAGTGTCCATGTACCTTGACTATGCCGAACTCCAAGCCTCCCGTAATATCCCCATGAAAATGGCGGATTGGGTAGAAAAATTGGATGCTTTTTTAGCGTTTAATGGCTATGAGATATTGCAGGATGCGGGAAAGGTTAGCCATGCGGTTGCGGAACGGTTGGCACATCAGGAATATGATAAGTTTAGGGTCGTGCAAGATGTTAATTTTGAAAGTGATTTTGATAAAAGCGTGAAAACGGTGATGGCTAAAAAATGAATTTTCTGGTATTAAACTAGGCATTAGAAAAATGTTATCAAAATCAAATAAATCTTGTGATTAGCAGGCAATCGTTATGCAACGCGCCATAAGCATCAATAAGCTTTACATTACTGGCACTGAAACCGAAGAGCATAGCGTTTCTATTGAAACGATGACCACGGTTTTAACAGGCATTCAAAAGACTGCTTATTTATTAGCCTCAGCAAAACTTCAACAACCGCTCCAAAAACGTTTTACCTTGAATAAAGACATAAAAAAACGCTATGCCTTGCAATGTGGCGTTCCTGCGCCGGGCAGTTATTTAATGCCTATTGCCCAACCTTCATCGGGAGGGCTTTTTGAAGATGATGATATTTTGGCGGATATTAATACTCTGTTTGAAGCAATCTCGACTAATTCCAGAGACGAACTACAACAATTAATACCCGACTCCCATTTTTGTGAAAAAGTGTTGAGGGAGGCGTTACGCTTTTTACCCAAAGTGGGCAGTTCATGGGGTATGCGTTTCCAGCATGGCAATTGTGTGGCGGTTACTTTAGATGGTCATGCTATTCGTAGCGTTGAATCCTGGTTAGCCAGACCTGAAGAGCAAGATGCCGTTATGACAGTCACAGGCGAGTTGATCCGTATCGACTTTAGTAAAAACATAGTGACTTTGCGTTATCCACCCAATAGCCGCGAGCTGGAATGCAGTTATTTTCAGGATATTGAAGATACGATCATTGAAAATAAGCGGGAATTGATTCAAGTTACGGGACGCTTCATTTTAGACGAACAGGGACACCCTAAAAGTTTGACCGATGTCACCCGCATTGAACCCGTTGACTTAAGCCCAATGGTGTTTGACTGTTTGGAGTTAGGCGGGCGTGTTATGCGTTTTAGCTCTAAGTTGATAGTAGAGCCGTTTTTAGATGAGGAAACCTCACAGCTTTTGGTGATTGAGGATAAAATTTTAGGGATTCATGTTTACGCCCAAAACAGGGAAATATTGGTGGATGACTTAACCGCTGAACTATTCTTTTTATGGGATGAGTACGCACAGGAAGATTTGGAAAATTTGACCATTAAAGCCCAGGCATTAAAAGCAGCACTCTTGGAAAAATGTCAGGTCGAGGATTATACCCATGCCCAAGGATAAGCGTAAGGTTGAGGATGGATTGCTTAAAAAAGGTTTTAAAAGTCAGGAAGGCGACCATCATTTTTTTATATACCACACCCTGCAAGGCAAGAAATCCAGTATCAGAACCAAAACCAGCCATACGCCAAAAATGAAAGAAATCGGCGACGGGCTTCTCGCTCAAATGGCGAAACAATGCGGCCTGAATAAACAGGATTTTAACAATTTGATTGATTGCCCATTGAGTCGGGAACAATACGAAGTCCTATTAGTTAAACAAGGGGAGATTTAATTCACTACTCCGTAATAGGTGGCAATTGAGAAAGCAATCAACGAAATTCAAGGCCGGGGGATCCCGGCTTTTTATTGTCTGAAAACTACAGTAAAAACTACAGTGGTTTATAATCCCCCATACTACTTATAATGACTTTACACGCCCGTTAATGTGCGCTATCCTTTTGATTATAGGGAGTTATACGTAGTATGCAGTTATCTGATAGAAGTTAAACTCGAACTTTTAATGCGATGGTCATGCGTTCGAATCGCATGCGACCCACCACTTAACCATTTGGTTTATAAAGCATTTCAACATGATTGCCCGTCGAGTTGAAGCAACATAACCGCAGCAAGGCGCAAATTTAGGCGCACTCTGCATTATTTGCTCAATGAGGTGGCGTAATGAACCCGCAAGAAACCGTCAAAACCAGCCAATTTCCGGCTGACATCTACCCCGTCTTTTCCGGCAACCGTTGCCGAGTTATTGACAACAAACCCCACAATAAATCATTTTTATTTGATGCCTGTCAGGTATCTGCTGCTTTAAACATTGGTCACCTGTCCACCGTATTTGGGAGGGTTGCCTAATGGCTTATATCCGTCCCTTAGCAAACGGCAATTTCCGTGCGGATGTCCGCATGAAGGGCATTCTCAAAAACAAGACCTTCCCTACCCTATCACTCGCCCAAACTTGGGCAGATACTATCGAACACAGCATCAAGGCCATTCCGAACCTGACCCCAACGCAATTGCTGGCCTTGTCCGAGGCTGATATTGACCACATGGGCGGCGAAGAATTGTTCAGGCAATTGGATGTTGATTTGTTTGCCATCCGTAACCACGCCCGTTTGGAGGCCATTAACGCCCTCAACAAAAAGGAGCTGTTGCAACTGTCCCCGCAAGATATTGAGCGTATGGGCGGTGCTGAGCTGTTTTTACAGGCGGGCAAGCGCATCCGTTACAAAACCTTCCGTGAAGTCTGCACCGAATACCTATCCCGCTGGAACAAAAAAGACTACCAAGGCCAGATGCAACGCGTCAATTACTGGTGCAGCCTATTTGGCGACCGTATCATGACCGACATTGATATTTTTGACCTTCGCGATCATATCGACAATATGGTCGATGAAGGCCAACGTGCCACCACCATCAACCGTAAAAAAGCCGTGCTATCCAGCGTTTATAAGTTCGCCCTCAGCCGTGGCTATGTTGACAGCAATATCGTCACCAGCGTCGTTGTCGATGACGACACCAAACGCCGTGACCGCGTGTTGACGGATGACGAGCGGCAACGCTTGCTGAAGGCGTGTCAGGAATCACACTGGAACAAACTATATTTGTTGGTGCTGATGGCAATGACCACTGGGGCGCGTAAAGGCGAATTGTTGAAACTGCGCTGGTGTGATGTGGATTTTAAGGATAGCGCGGGTTATTTGGGCGACAGCAAGAACGGCACAAGCCGTACCTTGCACTTTGCACCCGTGGTGATGGCGGAGCTAAAACGCTTCCCTGAGATCGGCACGGGGCTGATATTCCCTTCCGATGAAAAACCCAACCAAGCGATGGATTTCCGTAAAGCCTGGAGCAAGGCATTAAAGGTGGCGGGCATTTCAGAAAAGGACATCCTGAATTCTGATGGCAGCGTCAAAGTCGAAAAATTCACTTTCCATTGCTTGCGGCACGGCTTTTGTTCGGCACTGTCCGACTCAGGCAAGGAAATCAACCAAATCGCCAAGCTGGCGGGGCATAAAAGCATCCAAACCACGCTGCGCTACATCCACCAAGGCCGCGAGCAAAAACGCCAGATCGTCAATGAATTGGCGCAGGCGTTTAGTTTGTAATTCGTTATACTCAATCCAAGGAAGTTTACAGGTGGACTGTGCCGTAAACTTTCTGAGGGGTTAACCTGTCCGCTTTGACATGTCGTTTTCTGAATATGCGACTTGGAGTTTTTTGACCGTTTTAAGCATTTCAGCTTGTTTTGATTTACGCTTTGATTCAACAGTCTCAATACTGTAGATAAACCCGTGATTGTTAATCAACTTCAACACCTCCATCGAGCACAATTTTTTTAATTTATCTGCGTTATCGCCAGTCCGTTCGTACTGCAAACATAATAACGTACAAATATGCTCTAACACACTACCTACATTAGTTAGACAAATCCTTTTATAGGGCTTTGATGACATTAGTAGTTTGGTTATGTTGTTTATCTGATTTTCATCTCTCACTGTAGAGCCGTAGACCCGCGAATAAACTTCCACGGATTCAGCAAAAAATTTTTGGAAATCATACATTTTGCCGGAAAAATCAGGCAGGGGCTTGTCATAGGGGAGAGCCAACACACAATGGTTCTGTAATGGCTTGCCATCTATCAGAACAGGGTCGTACCTTGTGTCAAAAAGATACCTTATCGCAGCCGTTCCTTTAACGTAAGGAAACCATCTGTAGGTTTCATTATTATTAAGCACCCATTCTAGCCAATCATTCATTCTTTCATCGTCAAAAAGGTATTTATTTTTTTTATGGTGGCCATCTTTGACTAGATCGCGTTCATTAGCAAAGGAATACAATTCAAGCAAGTCGTTATAATCAATATGGCAACCAGCAATCAACTCCCAAGAATAATACCTGTCAATTTCAAGGCTTATGTTTTGCGCCTGAGTAAAAAATTTGATTACAGAATTTGTAATAAAATTATCTTGTAACAGGCAAATAAACTGATTTTCGGCATCACAGTTATACCTTGTGATCAATTCAGTCAGTTGTTCAGCGTTTTTTGATGTATCTGGATTATTGGCATACGTCCCTAAATAGTGCTCGTGAATTTTGTCTACAAACGATTCTGTATGGATTGTTAACTCAATGCCCGTACGCTTTTCATTATATTTTTTTAGGAAAGTCGCATTGACTTGCTCCATTGTCACATAAGGTTTCAATTCATCTGCTAAAGATTCATTTAAACTCTTAATAACCTGTTCAGCTAATTCCATGAGCGGCATAACCTGTTGAAAACTTTTTTCTTTCAAAAACCTGTAATCAAACTTTTTAGGCTTATTAAGCCAAACATCATCGAAATCCACGGGTTCTGGACAGCAGCCATTGTCTACAACTTCACTAAGCATACTCAAGGTTCTTTGAACCGCTTCATCTATCCCCTCATTGGAAATTAAATCAGAGCCTTCATTTTTAATATGGGCAGCAACGGCATCAAATAATTCTGTAAGTCTATCAATCCCATCACCATTAGATTTTTGCCATTCGTAAGCATACGAGAAGGTAATTATTCGATCAAAAATATCAATAACGTATTTTTGTTCTTGCCCTTGTTTTGGTTTTGGTTTTGGCATATGACCTCTGGTGTAGATTGGTACTATTAAATGTTCCCCCATTATCAACTGGAAATGGTCGATATTTCTGTATAAATTAGCTTTGCCGCTTTTGCTGAACGGTACTTTGAAACCAACCCTAGGGAGATTAAAACCATGCAGACCCAACCTCCAATTACTTTGGCAGACTTGATCCCTTATCAAGCCATCCCTGATAGATTCCCACACTTGTACAGCAAGGCGAGTTGGGAATGGGCAGCCAAACAACGCCAGCATAACGGGCTAGCTAAAGCCTTCCGCAAAGTCGGCAAAAAATTGTTTGTGAACACAGCGGTGCTGGCGGAGTGTATCGACAACCAGACTGAAAATTGACCGCCCGGCATAAGGCCTTTCAATACATAAAATTATTAGCTCGTATTAAACAGATAGGTTTTTTTAAACCTTACCAATGTGACGCAAGATAAATAGCTTCGCATATTAACAATCAATGGATGATTACATATTTAGAATCAATGGATGATTATTATTGTAAATATTTAGCTCCACTAAGATTCTTGGTTACTTTGATTTTTATAAATAAGTAGCAAGGATACTCATTTATTAAAGTTACTGCTACCCACGCGTAACTTCTACAAGCACTATCTTGGCGCAAACACTAAGCTTTTAACAAAGTCTTCAATTCGACGGGCACTCGACCGTGAATGCGTCTAAAGATAGCTAGCTACTTACTACTAGTGAACCAGCAACGCATAAGTGTTGCTGGCTTTAAACAACACTATTTTTCCGGTAACGAATGCGACTTTTCGCTTAAAGCGTCTACCCCAAAATCTATGCCAAAATTTCTTCGAGCTTGACGGAGGCAATCTCGTAGCGGCATTAATTTTGAATCCATCTAGTTGTATTCGCAGGGGAACACTATCGGACAAAAAACAGCATTAAAAGGTGATCCAATTTTAAATTAAGCCATTAACCTCAAACTAGACAACAGGATACTGATTTCTAAGGCTTGGGCTTGCGTGGCATCCCACATCCAAACAAATTTACAATGAGAATTAACGATGAAAAAAAATGAAAAAACGGATCATTATGATAGAAACGCACGTCGAGCATACTACGATGATTTTTGCGGCACCATGTTTGAACCTACCAACAACAAGCTTGCTAGTTTACACGCCTTTCAACTACACACGTTAGAGTGCTTTGTTGATGATTTACTGGCAAATGATGATATTCCCTTTGTGCCACACCTGAGCGGCAATGGTAAAAGCGAATATGCCCAGTCCCCTTTGGCTAGGAAATATTTTCGGTGTGTTCCCGATTTTATTCATGTCGTCAGCATCTTGTCGCCCAGATATGAATATAGCGAGCGCGTCAATGTTTTCATTGCCGTTTGCCGTTCAATGGTCTTGTCAAGTGAACAGCTTGAATGGGGGAACCATTATTCTGATCCGAAAAAAACCTTTCCCCACATGGGTGGCATTTCTGCCGCCGAAATAGTCAATGCGTTGGTAAAAGCCATACGTGACGAGTGGAAACAAAAAAACATCCAGGCAAAAGTGAATGCCCGAAAAAATGAGACCAATAGGCGGTATGTGGATTATTGCCGATATGTCGATGCGCTCTTCAATGACTGTGCCCGGCTAGTGGTCTTGCGAATTGACCTGTACTACCAAAAAGACTGTTCCAACGATGTCAAGAACGATGTCAAGATGGCTGAGATTACAAAAGATTTGAACCATTTGTTTGAAAACAAACGCGGTAATTCACTCTTTAGTTTCATGAAGGGTTACATCGCAAAGCTGGAATACGGTGTCGATAAAGGGCTGCATTGGCATGTCCTGTTGCTCTTCGATGGTTCGGTAAGAAACAATACTAGCCATAGCCATTTGGCAGAAGAGATTGGCGAATATTGGACACACACCATCACAAAAGGCCGAGGGGCTTACTGGAATGTCAATAGACGCGCAGCAGCAAATTATGAAAAGTTAAAAAGACTCGGCGTAGGGCCTATCGATTGGTATAGCACAGATTTACGGATGAACCTGAAAGAACACGTAGTTAAGTATTTATGCAAGACGGATCAGTTTATCCGGCCTAAATTTGGCACTAAAGCAAGGCTCTTTCGAAGGGGAAACTTCCCGACAATTCCCGATAAAAGGCGGGGTAAGCCACGTAAGGATCTGGGAAACCATTCCGCACCCAACCCAAGGCTGGTAAATATACCTGCCGCCCCCTTGTGACATAGCCATAACCCACGCGATTAGGAATTAAGACGATGATGAAAGAAATTGAAAAACCTAGCCCCAACGATGTGTTTGCACCCCTCTCTAACGAATACCAGTATCCAATCGCAAACCTGATGACCAATGCCACTGACTGGATACTCAGCCAAGATTTTAAAGGCGGGCAATCTCTCGTGTGCATGAAACAATGGGAAGAATTTGTCGATCATGTCGCAAAATCGACAGAATTGCCGTTTGTATTCGACAAGACCCTGCAAGGCACGATTCTCAAAAAGAAAAATCGCCTTGGGCGGCTTTTCTATGACTTGTTAATGCCACAATATGGTTCCGCATTCATTCCAGACGGATTTAATCGGAATTTAATGCCTCCAGCTTCTTATAAAATCGGCACTGGCACGCAACATCGATATGAAGTCAGTGAAAATCTGAAAAGCCTTTACTCCGTTGCCAGCACCTTGAATTTTAACCAGATTTCTTTCACATTCAATCCGATGTCTGTAATGAGCAATGACGGGGTACGTGAAGGCGAATTAATCAATAGCTTTGTCATCCGCCTACGGGAAGCGATCAATCGAAAAGGCTTCAAATCGAACAAGGCGGCACGGAAAAAAGAGTTCACCCACCATTTCGCCAAATCACAACGCTACCTAGACCGTCTTTATGAAAATAGCCCGTCTTTATTTAGCGTGCGGATTGCTATTGGTTATGGAAAGCAATATGCAGCCATGCCACTGGAAAGGGCGAACGCCGATCTCATGAAGTTTTTTGAACCCTTCGAAAAGAATTTATGGAAAATATCTCCCGTCGGTTGGTGGTGGAAGCGTGAATACATGACCGAGGTTGGCTATCGCCATTACCTGATCCTTTTTTTTGATGGCCAATCCTGTCCGCTGCCCTCAATTTTCTTGGATTTACAACGGCATTGGCTTGAAGTCACCCATGAGCAAGGCTTAACTTTCACTCCCATCGTTCCAGATAGGGACTATCAACGCTGCGGGCTTCTACCACAAGCAGGCTTCGATAATCGGGATTTGCTTTTGTCAAGCATCCAACGCATGTTGATGCGCGACATTTATCTGAGGCTCGAACGTAGTCCAAAATGTGATCACGTAGGTATGGGAAAATTGCCTACTTTGCTTGCTGACAAGCCTCAAATGTTCTCGCCCCCTATTTTTAAGCAACCATTAGACTGGCAAGCGAATAACCATTTTTTGGCTTAAAAACTTAACATATCTATTCGTTTCACTTTAATCTGCCACTGAGTAAACAGGGGAATGTTAAACATTCCCCTCGTCCGCCCCCGCTATACCTCTTGAACGCCTTTACACACAAGGTGTTCAGGCTATGGAAATCTGATAAATACCTACAGACTTTTATCTGCCCTGCCTCACATTCAAACATTTTTCATTTATATATCATTTAGGTGCGTAGCCGTTATGGATGCGCCTTAGACAAACGTTTCCATTCAAAACAGGAGTACCAAAATGACGATAACATGTCCAAATTGCGAATCCCAACGGGTTGCCACGAAAGATATTGCGAAGAAAACAGGAGGGGTGCTAGGTATGGTTGGCGGTGCTGCCAGCGGTACGGTCGGCACATTAGGTGGTGCGGAGCTAGGCGCGACGGTAGGGATAATAGCAGGCCCTGCCGGAGTGCTGATCGGTGGCTTGGCGGGGGCTTTCTTCGGTGCGCTGGTCGGGGGGGCAGCCGGATGTGTGGCGGGTTCAAAACTGGGTGAAGTGGTCGATGACAACATTCTGGACAATTTTGAATGTCTGGACTGCGGCTACCAGTTTAGCCAATCGGCGGAATAAGCCTTCACTTCATGGAGTCTGGGTGGTTGGTTAGCCCGTTCCCGTTCCTCTTCCGCGTCCACCTTTAAGCACCTGCTTTTGTCTGCTAGATACAACGCGGTGTCATTCAATTGACATCCGCCACTTTAGGCGATCTGTTTGGTGGCGTTAAATATGAAAAAATCGCAAAACTTGCCCTTGGCTGTTCATACGGTCAGGTTGCCTGAAGTTCGGTGTCATCAATCCCTGCGTGCCGTTTACTGATCCCCAGCCTTGGGCAGGTGCTTGATCGGCTTAAGAGGGTCGCTACCTTTTAGGCCACCTATTTCATTGCTTAGCCTTCCCGACTGCCGTAACCGTCAAACCCCGGTATAAATGTGCCCTTGGTTTGCCTTGCGGTGGCGGGATTGCTTTTTTTAACCGTCCCTGTGTGCTTATACTGGGACTTAACCCCACGGAGTATTCATCATGGCCAGTCTAGCCACGTCTTTCAAAAATATTTCCGGCCTGATCCGTTCCGATAGGCCGCTCACCAATGACCAAATCTTACGCGCTGCGCCTTCGGTGTTTGCCGATGCGCCTCACGGTTCACGGTCGGCACGGTATGCCTATATCCCGACGGCGGATATTGTCAACGGCTTGCGGGGCGAAGGCTTCATGCCCTTCATGGCTTGCCAAGCCCGCTCGCGCATTGAAGGCAAAACCGAGTTCACCAAGCACATGCTGCGTTTCCGCTTTGAAAGCTACATCAATGGCGAAACCGCTAACGAGATCATTTTAGTCAATTCCCACGACGGCACGTCCAGCTACCAGATGCTGGCGGGCTGTTTCCGCTTTGTCTGCCAGAACGGCCTGATTTGCGGCGACACCGTGGAAGATTTGCGGGTCAGGCATTCGGGCGATGTCTTGGGTAATGTCATCGAAGGGGCTTACCGGATTGTCAGTGAGTTCGAACAAGTCGATGCCGCCAAGGAGCTGATGCAAGGTATTGAGCTGAAGCCACGGCAACAAAACGCCTTCGCCAATGCCGCGCTGCAATTGCGTTATGACCTGGATGAAAACGTCCCCATCTTGGCGCACCAGCTTAACCAGCCCCGCCGTACCGATGATCGGGGCAACGATTTGTGGCGCACCTTCAACCGTGTCCAAGAAAACATCCTCCAAGGCGGTTTGCAGGGCGTTAACCGTAATGGCGGCAAAGTCACCACCCGCAAAGTTACTGGGTTGGGTGAAACTGTCCGTCTGAATCGTGCCTTGTGGACACTGGCTGAGGAAATGGCGACGCTGGTGTGATGGCAGGCCGTCCTGCCGTTCATTCACACGGTGAGGGTTTCAAGCCTTTTGGCCATCATCCTGTTCAATAATTCCCTTAACAATCCTGTCCACTACGGTCTTAGCCACCGTAGCGGACTGCTAATAGGGGACAGCTTTTTTAGGAGCAAACATTATGTCAGTTACCCACACAGAAATGAAAACGAGGTTGGTCAATGCCCATCCGCATCCTCACGGTGGCTTGGAGCATGTAGATGCTGCCCAAGCACTCGCGGTTATGCCCAGTAACCCAGTTACATCGTCCATCGTGTCATTGGGGACGTTGCAAGCCACCAGCCCCGCTGCTTTAGTGTCGGGCGCGGCGGAATTGGCCTGCCAGTTGGCTGCCGTCATCGACAAGCAACAGTTGGCGACGGTGATTAAGGGCAGACGCTTCGTGAATGTCGAGGGTTGGACAACCTTGGCGACGATGTTGGGCGTGACCGCACGCGAGGTGTTCACGGTCGAGGTGGAAGGCGTTTACACCGCCACGGTGGAACTGGTGCGGATGTCGGACGGGGCATGTATCAGCCGTGCCAGTGCCGAATGTGGCTCGCCAGATGAGCTTGACAAATACGGCAAGCCTGTCTGGTCAACCCGCCCCCGATATGCCCGCCGTTCGATGGCACAGACCCGCGCCACGGGCAAAGCCTGCCGTTTGGCGTTCAGTTGGATTATGTCGCTGGCGGGCTATGAAGTGACACCCGTCGAAGAGATGACCCCGCTGGTGGCCTCCGGGCAAATCGATGAGCCACCGCCGCCGTTGCGGATCAGTGCCAGCCAGCTCAAATTGCTGGAGGCGCAAATCCGTGATTACGGGCTAGACCGTGGGCGGGTGGAAGCCTCGGTGAAGGCGGCGTGGAAGATTGCCCTATTGTCGGAATTGTCATTGCCGCAGTTTGAAAAGCTGCTGCTGCAACTGGAAAAATGGGCAAGCCAGGAATACGCCAAATCGGAAGCCGCCGCCGCGTTAAGCCGCGATGTGGTCAACTTTTAACGTCAACTACAAACCAAACGTAACGTAACCAAACTGAACAATCGTAACCATTACAACCCACGCGGTCAGCCAGCATAAGCAAGTTAAGCCCAAAAAAGCTACAGACTGACCACGTAACATCAACAAACCTGAATAAACACACGACTATCAACAGGAGCAAGATCATGGGAGTCTCTTTATACCAACTCAGCGGCAATTACTTACAGGCGTTGGATTTTCTGACTGATCCTGAAATGGATGTGCCGATGGAAGCCATCAACGACACGCTGGAAGGCTTAAGCGGGGAACTGGAAGACAAAGCGGTAAACGTCGCCAAGTTCTTGCGGAATATGGAAGCCACCGCCAAAGCGATTAAGACTGCCGAAGAGTCAATGGCGAAACGCCGCAAAGCCTTTGAAGCACGGGTCAACTGGCTCAAGGGCTATATCAAGGACAACATGGAAGCCACGGGCATCAGCGAGATCGAATGCCCGTATTTCAAACTGTCCATCGCCAAGAACCCCACCGCCTTGGACGTGTTCGACGAGGCGGCAATCCCCGCCGAATACAAAAGCACCGAAACCGTCACCATCGAGCATATCGACAAGGTGGCGGTCAAGGCGGCATTGACTAAAGGCAAGGCCGTACAGGGCGCACGGTTGACCAATGGCACTCGGTTGTCGATCCGTTAGGGGATGAAACAAAAAAGCGCAGGGAGGCGTTTTTTTTTGCCGTCATGGTTAAACGAAGTCGCTGAACCTTGATAAAAAACCAAACTTCAAAACCGCCAACGGGCGGCGCATCCCTGACTGACTTGTTGGGCTTGTAATAATCACCAAAAGCCAAACTACCACCTAATAACAATAACCGATATGGGAAAAATTGTATTGCTACCATCTTTAAATAAATAACGAATCACTTATAGAGAATTATTTTGAAAATTAAATAGTTAGTGAATGATTAGGTCGTATTCTTTGCCAGAGTTATCTTGGCAATAACCAATTCCAGTACCGCCGCTATAGTTAAAATCACAGCGTATTGAGTTATTACCGGAGGTTGCTAGAACTCTACCATTACCAGAGCCTGGTATATAAGTTGATGAATGCCCATTTCCATAAGCTGTGGCAGTTGCTAATCCGCTATAAGCGTTAGCAGAGGCTGAACTTGTTGTATTGATAACTTTCATTCCGTCGTATACATATGTGCCTTGATACATTTGACCGTTGAGATTGATCTTTATTTGCTTCCTTAACGTTTGAGCATTTCCAAATCCATTACCGCTTTTATCTCTTGAAATAAGGTCAAGCTGATAAGTATGGTCTAATGCACAACCGTTTAGCAGAGTAGTTGCCAGTAACACAGAAACAATTTTGTTCATAAAGTACCGTTTTATTTTCCCTGCATTCATTAAGATGTTGGGGTTGGGTGTCGTCGCACTAAAGCCCTCATTTGTTGAACATTTCATTCAAAGTTCCGCCTAGATCATCATAAAATTTCTGAGCGTTCTCCTTGGTTCTTTCCTTCGCAGAGTAAATTGTTCCTCCAATATCCTGCTTGATGCTGGAAAGGATTTCTTCAGAACTAGGCACTTTAATACCGCAAACTTCGCGTTCGTCTACGTCAGTTGGTTCGACTTCTAGTATCTTCATCATTTCATTGACATCACGAACCGTATCGCAACCATCTTTCACATCAAGGGCAGTGACCGTGACGACAACCGCAGCACCCAGATATGGAACGGCCTCGGTCGGGATTGAAGCCACGTTTTTAGCCACATTATTGGCCACTCTCTCCGCGATACCTTTTGAAATTTTTCTAGCTTCAAGAACCTTGATCGTCTGAATTCCCTGTTTTTCTAAAAGCTCTCGATTCATTTTTTTGATTTCTCCATTCTCAGCCTGAATGCGGCGAGCTTTTGTTACGGGACTATTCCTTAGCAGCTGTTTGACTGGTGACAATGAGATAATATCGTGCAACATTTCGCCGAATGCAGCGCTCGTCACCGATAGAACGTTAGTGACGATTAAAATTATTATAAGTGCTGCTATGGCAGTTCGGCGAACGACAGATAGAACTGTGAAAAGCACCTTGATCATCAGCCAACCTTTTTCAGACGCCCAACGTTACAGTAAGGGAGGGAGGGCCGCCCGCCCGATGGCCTACAGCGAAGCCGCTTACCTATAAAAACTAAAAACTTTGCCAGCCGGAACGGCGGGCAATCCCAGGCCGACTTATTGGGCGCGGGTAACGCCAGAACTAAACTGTCACCCAACATAATGGCATGGTGTTTTGCTGGTATAAGCTTGCGAATCCTAGTCCACACGTTTCAACCATT
>CAYUQV010000029.1:0-18195 GCA_964446885.1 uncultured Methylocucumis sp. | reverse complement strand
TGAATCATTTGAATCATTTGAATCATTTGAATCATTTGAATCATTTGAATCATTTGAATCATTTTAAATTGTATTTTTGACAAACCGCTCTTTAACAAAATTTTTTCAGCGGTTTTCAGGATGTTGTCGATTTTTCCACTTAGCATAAAAGTATGCCCCTCCTGAAACAACACCAGTCACCGTTGCGACAGCGGCGATGATCGGCGCGGCAGTAACGATTAAGGGTGCGCTTGTAATGCCCAGAGCGACACCAATCGCCGATAAACCTGTCGGTGCCGCTAGGGTTGCACCGACGCTGACAGCAGCGGATGCAATCGTCGTAGCCATCGAAACATCCTCGGTGCGTTTTGCTATCTTGTCATGTACTCTATTCATCATTCACTCTCCAGATGGGTAAGCCCCAATACATCACTTTGATTTCTTCGTATAACCTACTGATTAAATGATTGGTTTATTAATCTAAATTTGTGCCAGCTAAAAAATTACCCTTAGGTTTGATGTCACACGCTGTTACTGGAAGTCACGGGTTATGTTCTTCCAATAAATTTTGAATCATCAAATAAGCCTGGGCAATAGGAATACGCCCTTGTTCCACATACTCTATCAATTCAAAAACCTCTTCGGGGGAAACCACATTTTTTTGAATCAGCTCCCTGATAGAGACAATAAACTCTATCTTGTCTGTCTCTGTAATACTCCCCGCCCTTTCTTTAGCTTCCATGTTATTGGCGGCTTCACGGTATTGTTGTAACAACTCCAATTTACGGCCTTCTGCTAATCCACCGCCATGAATTATTCTTGAAACCCTATAAACTGCCACACCCGCTAGTGCAGCGCAGCCAATGAACCAACCCACAGGCGTTGCCGCCACTACTGACACTCCAAGCCAACTTGCCGCCGTGGTAAGTCCGAAAATTGACGTTGCCCCCGCTACACTTGCCAAAGTCCCTGCCGCCGCCGCACCTAATCCCGCGCCAACCATTGTAATACCTGCATCACCCAAGATGCGTACTCTGTCATCTGGATTCCGCTCTAACTTATCAATCATTTTAAGCAATTGTTCTTTTGCGGGCTTCGATTTCGCAGACATATCGCACCTAGCATATTAGCTGTTTATCAAAGACCGAATTGAAAATATCAATGAGCAGGCCAAAAAATACTTTGGCTATTTCGATAAGGTCTTGTCCTATAGCAATTAAACCACTACTGGTGTTGACGTTTTGTCCTTGTTCCATTTTATCGAGCCGATGCCCTGCGATTGCTCCAACAGACACTGAAATTGCCGTAGCAACAGGCGCCAAATAAACGCCTAGAAAGGGAATCATACTGACTAATGCACCAATTGCTGCACCCACTGCAATGCCAATGGCCAGATTAGGATGCGCCTTTACAAACTCGATGATTTTAATCAGGATGATTTTCCCGATATTAATGACACGGTCAGCAACTGGAGCGGTAGCATCAATCAGCTCTCTTAATCGGATGGCTACCTCACTGGGCAACCCTTGTTCACATAACCACAGATAAAGGTCACTACCCGAAATAGAATCCGCTTCCGCATTCATTAATGCCAGCTTAAATTCAGCTTGCGCGGGTGTTAAAGTTTGTGCATTCATTAAAACTATCTCCCACGGTGTAGTTTGCCCCAAGTTACGGTAAGTGGCTTGCAGCTAAAGTGACTATTCACCAGCATGGGCGGTAAGAAATAGTGATTTTTCAAGTGAGGTAAAAAAATTCTGATATTGCTTTGGATCTTCGACTGGCGTTACGTTGAATTGAGCATTCGCTCTTACCAACATGCGGTCAGCTCCCTTCGGTCTTACTGAAACGGTAATCTTGACAACTTGATCCAAGTCTAGTTTTGTACCGCTTACGCTCCCAAGCGTTAAATCTGCACGGTCAATTATAAAGCCAAGGTCTTGAAGGGTTGAAAGAGTTGCTCTAAGCACTTTTTCCTTATCCGCTGTATCGAATATGCGTGACTGATAGCTACGTTTTTGTAATTGAGTTTCATCACCCATATCAAGGACGCGCTCATTGGTAGTGGCGCAACCACATAACAGAAAACTGGTTAGCATAAGTATTGTAAATAGTGCTTTCATATTTTTTGAGCCTCAATAAACACGGATTTTGAAACCCGTTCATAGAAATCTTGGTAGAGTTGCGCGTCCCGAAGCGTTTCGGCAATTTCGCTGTTGTCTGTACGGCGAACAACACGCTGAAAAGAAACCCTGACAAAATTACTGTCCGGTATTGGCTTGCCGGTACTGTCATTAACAGGTCGAACAACAAGGGAAACTCGGATAGTTTGGTCTTTACTAATCGGTGTTGCTCCGCCGCCAAGCAAAGCGAGAACAACCGCACCCGCTACTTCGTATCCATTAGTTGCATCTCTTTGTTTATTAGCTGTTAATACTCCGAGTTTAGTTTCTGAATTTTCAAGATTAAAACCAAGGTCTTGAAGTACATTAGCACTTGCCGAAATTAGATCAGCTTCTTTAATACCATCATAACGTCGAGTTTCGAGCTGCCGTTGCTGTAAAAGCTCTGGCGTGGTAACAAAAGTGTTTGGTGGTATGGTTACACACCCAATCAAAGAAAGCGTAATGAATAATAGGGATAACTTCTTCATCATTAAAACCTTGATGTGTTGTAAGCAAAGTCACGAACTCTTCCGTTATTATCGAATTTAATAACGACAGTCAATGTACGTTGGCTTGTCGAAGATGCTTCCGATGAAGAGCCAAAGCCGAGAATTAAAGCATTCACACCGCCTGCGCTTGATGAATAGGCCTTATCAGTTGCTATTTTGTCGTAAATCCAAACCTCCCTGCGTTCTTCGTCAGTTGACACAATATTAGGAGAGCCTAGTATTTGAGCCACATCAGCACTACTCATCCCAACTCTAATTTCTCTCTGAACCTTGCCGACAGTCATTCTGTCACCGGAATCATTTTGAACGTCTGCTCGATGAGAAGCGGCATTTTGACAGCCTGCAAGTAATGAAGCTGTAAGCAAACCTATTAGGGTAGGAATTTTTAATATTATGGACATGCTGATTTTTCCTGTTGTTAAAAAATGCTTCAATTGCCGAATCGGTTAATTGCTCAACGTTACGGCGGGGCTGCCCGCTTGGATAACTTGAGCGGAGCCGCTTATTCCCATTTTTGGTTCCAAAAATGTTTCAAACAGTAGCATTTAAGAGTCACAAAAAATATTAACTATTACCTAAAAAATAGTGCATTTTCCACTACCAATAAAACCACTTGTTTTTACAAGGTTTTCTTCTTGCCTATCTTGGATATTTTTTTGTAGCGTCGGTTAAAAAACCTCAATTTCATCCATGACCTCCGCATTGCCTGCCCAAACAGATGCCAAGACCACGCTTACTTCGTGCCGTATAGCTTTGATTTGGGTTTAGCGTAGCAGATTTTCGTGTGGCTAGGTTGGCCTGTCCCCCACATCAATAATAGTAAGTATATAGGGGCAGCGGTATTGCCGTTTCTAAAATTTTACTCGCGTAACCAATGGTATGGATAAATCATCCAAATCCATATCACCACTGAGTCAGATTGACGAATTCAAACATTGGTGTCCTGTTATAAACATTTTACAAAGGTAATATCAACCATGAACAACAATATTTTTGCAACATTAAAGACCATTGCAGCAGGCGGAATGCCACGTCCCTTACCCACAATTTGGAATCATGAAATGGACAAGCCCTTGATTGGCAGAATCAAGGAGTTCAGTAGTTTTCAACATAACAAGTACGGGAAGCAGGAAACCGTGATTGTCGAATTGGAATCTGGCGAGTTGGTGTCGGCTATACTGAACGAGTACCTTCTCGAAGGTATGCGCCGCCAAAGGGCTGAAGTGAATGATTTTCTCTTAATTCAACTACAGGGCACGGACTTAAGCAACCACGGGAATCGTTTCAAAATCTTCAATCTCGTGATCAGAAAGGAATAACCAGTTCACTGGACATGGTATCGGCTTGAAGCTAATACCATGTCTGGTTAAGTGTGTATCTATTCAGTTTTGGCCTGACACCTCCCCAATATAGTGAAATTTCCGCTAAGCCTAAAACCCTCTGGTATATCCAGAATTCCTCTTAGTGTTTCAATTTTAACGCTTTCGTTTAACAATATTGATGCTTGGCAAACCACCACCACATCGCCTAATATTTTCGTATTTCCTCCCCTCCTTTGCTATGGGAAGGACACTTCAACATGCGGGTTTTTCATCCGCACGTTATCCAGTCGCTAGCCCTCATGAATACTGGCTTTAGGGACAAGTCCGTATGTCTTTTTTAACGATTTATTTGGGTTATTTCTGAGTTGGTTTCTGAGGCTTTCGGACAGGAAAACTAGTCCGGCATAGAAACACTGTTCATCGCCATTTTCATGTTCCCGAACCAGGTTATAAACAGCACAGCGCAACCTGATTTTGAAGATGGCAGATCACGGCAGTGATGTTTCAACCCAATCAACATTCATTCAGTCGCCTCGGAAAACAGCCGATTTTATTTGCTGGCCTAAGCTAAAATTTGCGGCAATGGAAGGGGACGCATTTCTCCATGCCCTGATAGTTTAACAACCTGAAGGGGAAAAACAGCCCTTGCACAGTGACCCAACCGAAATCACCAATACCCATTTTCAACATCCAAATCGAAGTCGATGGGCAGTTTGGCCTTAAAGAAAATCCCTTTTGTCCCCATGCTAAAAAATGAAACTCCTGATGACTAAGTATGTATATGATTTATATTGCATTATCGTTGATTCCGTCGTGCTTAACCTTAGGTATTTCGCGGTATCGCAAATGATAACCTTATGATTTTTTTTGTTATTTTAATTCTGGTTAATTTATATGATTAGAAAGTAGTTCTTTAACATAATCAGACTGTTATCTAGTCCCAAACTAGATAACCAGAGAATAGGGTAAACAACAGAAAGGAAAGACAGATATAAAACGGAAGGAAGGGGAAAGAGAGATTACTTGATAGACTTCAAAATAATCTTAGTGCATTCACTGTGTGTCCCAAACACACAGAAAGTAAAAATTAATCACTAATACAATATATTATGAACAGCAAGTAAAAATTATCCTGTTGCAAGTATAAGACCGAACGGCTCCAACCCTAGTTGTGTTTAAAGTCCTGGACGGCCTCTATTGACTTCATCCATTAGCAAATTAAAGAACTGCCCAACCACGTAATTTGCCAAGCCTTTATCTTTGGATAATCGGTTCATAAACTCAATGGGCGGTTCGGCATTTTTTAATAAAGCCTGATCCATACATTCGCGCAATTTCATCCTTTTCAAATCTTCAATACTATCAGCGCGTAGGCTTGCCATTAAATCATCATCTTTTTTTAATGACTCGTACATGTCTTTTACAACCTTATCATCATCGCCCAATTCAATGGCGTACTTGTCATTGATTTCCTTAACAATAACCGCCAATAGCTCTTTGGGGTCTACTGGCTTGCCGCCATTGCCGTCACCTTGCTGATTTTCCAATGTGGCATCTTCAGGCTTAAGGGCGATGCTGCCGTTTTCCTGCTCTTGAATTTTGTACTTATCCATATCCACCATTTGGATAACCTCAAGTGGCAAGCTTGCCTTTTCATAAGGCAGATATTTGAACAACAGCTTGGCAAACAGATAAAACTTTTCCAGATCGGTATCGACAAAGGTGATGATTTGCGAAATAAACGAATACTGCCGGATGTATTTATTCAGGTTTTTCCTAAATTTGTCCTTTTCTTCCGGCTCTAGGGCAAGGTAGTTGTCATCGACTAGCTTTTTAAAGAAGGGCGAAAGCACTTCCGACTTTACTTTGTCCCTGACAAACAGCTCAATAAAATAATTTACCTGCTCCGTGGTAAACACCGCCGCCTGTTCAATTTCATACTTTAGGTTATAAAGCTTCTGCGGGTCGGTGGCTTTATCAAGGCGGGTGCTTTGATAATAATTTTGGAAATCGTTTTGAATATCCTCGTGCTTGTTCACAAAGTCGATGATAAAGGTGTCCTGTTTATGTTTGGCTGTCCGGTTTAAGCGGTTGAGGGTTTGTACCGTGGCAACGCCGCCTAACGTCTTATCGACGTACATAGTGTGCAATAGCGGCTGGTCAAATCCGGTTTGAAATTTGTTGGCAACGATTAAAATTTTGTAGCTGGGCTTTTTAAACGTCTCGGCAATATCCTTAGCTTTTGCATCGTTCATACTTTCTTCGGTGTATTTTTCGCCATCCAATTCCACCGTACCTGAAAAAGCCACCAAGGTTTTTATGTCGTAGCCTTGTTCCTTAATAATGCTGTCAAAGGCATTTTTATACAGCACGGCATGGGCTCTGGAGCTGGTGACTAACATCGCCTTGGCGTTACCCGCGATTTTATGGACGGTTTTTTCCATGAAATGCGCCAGCATAAGATGGCTTTTTTTAGCGATAGCAAAAGGATGTAAGCTAACCTCTTTAATCAGCAAGCACTTGGCCTTTAATTTTTCAAACGCCTTGTCATCCTCGGCTTGCTCATTTTCGATTAACTCAAAATAACTGCTGTGGGTAATATAGTTATCCAAGACATTCAGGATAAAACCCTCTTCAATCGCTTGGCGCATTGAATATTCATGAAAAGCCCGAAAACCTGATTTTTGCGTGGCATCAGGGATACCGAACAATTCCAAGGTTTTAGGTTTAGGCGTGGCGGTAAAGGCAAAAAAGGAAAGGTGTGGCAATTTTTGACGGCTTGCCATGATTTTTTCAAGCTGATTTTCTACCGTATCTTTCGGTTCGCGGTTTTCATCATCCTGTTGAATAATGGCTTTTAACGCTTCATCAGTCGTCAGCGTTAATTTTAAATCTTTGACATTCTCACCGCTTTGGCTGCTATGGGCTTCATCGACAATAATGGCGAAGCGTTTGCCATTCAGATTAGCCAAATCCCCGACAAAGCCAAACTTCTGCAAGGTCGTGATAATAATTTTATCGCCATCGGTCAAGGCGTTAATCAATTGCTTACTGCCTTTGGTGATGGTTTTTACCGTTCCCTTGGTTTTTTCAAACGCGGAGATTTGTTTTTGCAATTGCTTGTCCAGCACAATACGGTCGGTAATGACGATAATACTGTCGAATATCGGCTGATGGTCAGCCCCAAACAAATTAGACAACTGATGAGCCAGCCAGGCAATCGTTTTGCTTTTGCCGCTGCCTGCGCTGTGCTGGATAAGATAATTATGTCCTGTACCGTTATGCCTGACCGCCGTCACCAACTGGCGGACACAATCGCGTTGATGGTAACGGGGAAATATCGTGCTAGGCACTTTGGTTTTTTCATCAAACTCATAAAACACATAATGGTTGATGATCTCTAGCAAGCTATCGGCTTGTAAAACATCTTCCCATAAATAACTGCTGGCAAACTTATCGGCAATAACTGGGTTTTTCGTATCACGGTTAAACGGCAAAAATCGGGTGTCACCATTTTCCAGCTTGGTCGTCATTAACACTGTATTGTTATCAACCGCGAAATGGACAAGGCAGTTTTTTAAAAACGGGTCTTTGCCATCCCGCCGCTTGCAGTATTGCTCAACCGCATGGGTGATGTTTTGTCCGGTAAACTCGTTTTTTAATTCCAGGGTGATAATCGGAATGCCATTGACGGCAATCACCAAATCCAAACTTTTATCAGGAAATCGGCTGCTGTAATGGACTTGCCGGATCACAGAAAACTGATTGGCGGCATAGTGTTGCTGATGCTCAGAATTTAAACCAGACGAAGGCTTGAAGAACACCAACTTAATGCTTGCGCCCTGCAACACAAAGCCTTCACGTAGCAAATTCAGGATGCCGCGTTTATCACGCAGTTTGGCGTATTCGGCAACCACCGCCGCCATAGGTTGTTCAGGGAATTGTTTTTCTAATTTACGCCAGCTTTCCGGCTGGGTTTGGCGCAGGAATTGTTCAAATAACGCAACATCCAAAACAGGTTCAAGGTTGAAATGGGAGCTGAACCGTTCCGTGTAAAGCGGGCTATCTTTAAGGAAATCAAACACGGTGTCTTCAAAGTGTATTTCTTTGGTTTGGCTCATCTTTATTTCCGGTTAATCTATTGATTTTATTACTTAAAGATATTTTAAGCCGATAAGCCAATATCGGTTAAGCAATCACATCAAGCCCTTTTCTATCCACAATAGACAGTAATTTAAGGGTTGCGCCATTCGGTTTCGCTTTGCCTTGTTCCCATTTTTGTACTGCCCTGTCCGATACATTTAAATAAGCTGCAAAAACATGCTGGCTTACGCCCAGTTTCTGTCTAATGGTCGTAATTTGGCTGGCTGTATAGTGGGGTACTGGCGGCAATGTATTGATGTCAAAGCGTTTTAAGATCCTTTTATCTATTGCGCCAAGATCATAAAGGTCTTTTGCCATTTCGCTGAGGGTTTCTTGGACTTTAGTCATTTGCAAGCTCGATTAATTTTTGGTTGTCAATTAAGGTTTTTATTTGCTCATTGCTTAAATTGAGAAAAGCCTCTGCCATGATCTTAAAACCTTCAAGTTCGTTTTGGGTAACATTGTCTTTTTCACCCTTCGCAAAGCCGTGTGCAAAAATGACTTTATCACTGAGCTTCATTAAAAGAATGGTTCTGTATGAACCGCGTTTTCCTTGCCCAAGTTTGGCTATGCGTTTTTTATAAACATTGCCACCTAAATTAGCGTCAATCAAGCCATTTTCTATTTCAATAATGGATTTTTTTAGGTCATCATCGCTTAAACCCTGTTTTTTTGCCCATTTTTCAAACCCCCGGTACTTATAAATTTTCATAGGGCGGTTGTCTTTTTCGGTTGCCACACCCGCACATCAATCTTGCCCGTGACCGCTTGGCTGATTAATGCAGTTCGGTATTCTTGCATTAGTTCGATTTGTTTTTGGTATTTGGTGATAAGGGTGTCGATGGTGGCGGTTTCGGTTTTGATGAAGTCTAATATGGCTTGTTGTTCCATTGGCTCAGGAAGGGCAACTTTAATACTCGATAACCTTTCAACATTTAGATTAAGCTGAGTACCTTCAATGCTTTCACTTATAAAAACGTATTTCATTGATTTTAGTAAATAAAACAAGTATTCGTTTACATTGGTGTTCGAGAAAAACCCTACCACGCTATCAGGAAAGCAGCCATTAAAATTTAGGATAGCAATATCGCCGATATTAGCAGAGATTGTAATTACAACTGTTCCACAGGGAAATTCCTTACTAACGCTGTATCCCCATTCATTGAGCGTTTGGCTGTAGGTGGATATATATTTTTCAGTTTTTGTTACGTCACCCGTTTGAATAAAAGGATATTTTCCTCCATATAGCCTTGCATCATTTCTGGGGCGATGTGAGAATTTTCCTCTCATCATCTTGGCGGTAAATTTTAATTTCATTAGCTGCCATTTTTCCGGCACATCACCAATCCATTCAATCCCGCTTGGCTTCATCTTGGCATTTTGGTTAATACCTTTAGTGACCGCTTTGTTGATAAGGGCGGCTTTTTGTTCTTTTAAAAATTGCTGCTGCTTTTGGCGGTTGGCAATAAACTTATCTATCAGCCCTGTTTTGTAATCGAGAAAATTGACGATGGATTTTTGTTCTTCAAGTGAAGGAATTGGAACAAAAACATTCTTTATCGAATAAACACTTAATCCATACCTTGTCATTCCATTTGCTGATGACTCAAAATTTTGATTGAAATTTTTTGATTGAAACAACCTGAATAAATATTCACCAGACAAATCCTTTTTTGATTTTATTTGCGCTAAATGGTATCCACATAACACATTTTCAAAATCCTCAATAACTAATGCAGGTACAGCTATATCATCTACACTTTCTGAGTCTTTAGTTATTATTACGTCTCCTTTTGCTATTCGGAATTTCTTAATTTCATGCACATTTGCAGTGGCTTGCATGAAATTAAGCCCACTGTGAATTTTTTCATTTTTATAAACATCAACATAATTGCAAAGAAAAACTGGAGTTTCTGATTCGTCAGATAGCTTATCCACGTTACTAAATTGAATAGACGCTTTAAACTTCAACTTTTTTAAATACCAGACGCTTGGAATTTTCTCAAGCCATTCCACACCACTCGTCTTATAAGCTGGATACTCCCTCATTCCTGTACCTCGTCATCCCTATCCTGCGCCAATAAAGCATTCAGCCTAGCTGTTAAGGTTTCCTTGTCCGGTAAATGTAACTTATCGGCTTTTAAAATTTCAAAATAGTGGCTCCAGGTCAATTTGTGAGACAGCGTCTCACGATTTGGAAAACAGCTATAGAACTTGCGCATGTAGAAAATATTGGAACGGCTAAAGCCTTTGCCATGCTGTGCGCTTAAGTCTTTGGACAACTTGTCTAGCAGGCCGCTGCCGTACTCGGCTTTTTCGTGGCCTTGTTGTTCGTATTCGACTATGTGCTGCTCAATCTGCCAGTAAGTTTGCACTAACAGGGTATTGACGCTTAACGCCGCTTGTTGTCTGCCTTGGTGGAGTTTGTCAGAAATGTTGCCCAGCAGTTGAGTGTAGCTGGCTGTCGGTAGGGACATTAAAAATCCTCCTTGATTTCGTCCAACAGGTCTTCGGTTTCCTGTTCCAAGGCTTCGATGTCGCGCATGATCAGGCTTAAATCCCGCAAAGGCTTGTATTCGTAAAAGAACTTGGTGAAAGGGATTTCATAGCCGATTTTATCTTTGTCCCTGTCCATCCAAGCATCTGGGGCAAACGGCAAAACTTCACGTTCGAAATAGTCTTCGATATTGTCTTTCCATTTGATGCTTTCGCTATCGCGCAAATCGGTGTCACACAGCGGTTTTTCGTGCCAATCACACACTCGGCCTGTTTGCGCTGGCACGGCAAACGGGTCGGCAAACACTTCGGTTGCCGCTTCGTCTTTTTCACCTAGGCTATCCCTGAACATTTTTAACAGGTTTTTATTGGGTTTGCTGCCGAACGCTTTGGCAAACGCGGCAAAAAAATGGGCATCGTCCATAATTCGGGCTTGGCCTATAAAGTTTTCCAGCGTTGTGATGATTTTGGCTTGTAAGGCTTTGCCTTTAGCTATGTCGGCTGCGGCGGCGGTTTTGTCCTTTTTTTTGCTGGTCGCCAATTCGATAAACTTAGGGTGCGATTTAAGTGTAGCGAGTTTGTCGGCGGTTATTTCATACGCCAAGCGCAAAGGCCGATCTAAGATGACTTTGGTGTATTTAAAATCCGCCACGTCATAAATTTTGCTGATTTCAAGTTGACGTTGTGTGCCGCCTTCGTCCACGCGGATGCTGTAAGGCTGGTAGGCTTTGTAAATGTCGGTGATGTGGCGGATGCCGTCATCGCTGATTTCGTATTGTTTTTTGCCTAAGGATTTAATTTTTTTGGTGAATTGCGGATGTACGGCATTGATTAATTGCACTTGGTTTTTGCGGTTGGCAGGTTTTTTGTTGTTTAAAATCCAGATGTAAGTGCCAATGCCCGTGCCGTAAAACAAATCTTTGGGCAGGGCGACAATGCAATCGAGCAAGTCGTTCGGTTCGTCCATTAGCCAGCCGCGAATAGTGCTCCAACCGCCTCCCGCATCACCATTGAATAAGGGTGAGCCATTAAAGACGATGCCGATAATGCTGCCTTGCGGATTCATCTTGCTGACCATGTGTTGCAGGAATAATAACGAGCCGTCGCTCACGTCGGGTGTACCTGCACCGAAACGGCCTTCATAGCCTTTTTCTTCGGCCTCATCTTCAATAATCTTACGGATATTCTTCCAATCATCACCGAAAGGCGGATTGGTGAGCATGTAGTTGAAGGTCTTACCGATCAGCTTGTCTTTGGTTAAGGTGTTGCCATGTTTGATGTTGTCGGTGTTTTCGCCTTTCATCAAGATGTCTGATTTGGCGATAGCGTAGGTTTGTTCGTTGATCTCTTGCCCGAAGGTGTAAACGCTCAGGTTAGGGTTGACGCTTTCTTGCAGGTAATCTTTAGCGGTGGTGAGCATTCCACCCGTGCCGCAACACGGGTCATAGATGCTGACAATTTTCCCTGGTTGCTTGAGTTCGTGGGTGTCATGCGAAAAAACGAGGTTGACCATCAGACGCACAATTTCACGCGGGGTATAAAACTGTCCGGCTTTTTCGTTGGAGGCTTCTTTGGATTTACGGATCAGGATTTCAAAGATCGTCCCCATGTCGTGATTGCTGATGCTATCGGGGCTTAAATCCAGTTTGGTGAATTCAAAGGTGACGATGTACAGCAACTCTTTTCTGAGCAGGGTTTCATAAATCGGGGCGAGACCTTTTTCAGGGCCTCCGCTAAAGTTAAGCAGAATGTCTTTGATATTGTCGCTATAACCGTTCAGATAGGCTTTAAAGTTGTCGCCAAGGTGGTCACTGTCTTTAACAAGACTTAGCAGGGTATAGCCGGAAATATTGTAGAAATTTTGGCCTGAGGCTTTTTTTAGCAGTTGTTCCAATACGTCTGGATTAGCTTGGTCTTTGTATTGCAGATAGGTTTTTTCGACTTGTTTGTGGGTTTGTTCCAGTACGCAATCTATCCGCCGCAACAAGGTAAAGGGCAGGATGACTTCTTCGTACTCTTTTTCTTTATATTCATCGCGGATATGTTCTTTTATGCCCCAGATAAATTCTGATATTTCGTTGTGTCTTTCCATTGCTTCAATTGCTGGTGTTTAGTGTTTTTTTCTAGCATACCACGGGCGGCGGGGGTTTTTGGTGTGGGATTTTGTTGGGAAGCCGAATTTTGTAAAAGGTGATGAATCCGATATGGCGAAAATGCAAGCCGCTTGGAGGCGGATAAGAAAATCGGCCTAAAGTGAAAATCACTTACAAGGTTGTCACTTTTTCCTTATCAACGTCGTGATTGAACCCGATGATACACCGTACTTTTGGCGGATAGTAAAACCAACACGGCGCATTACCAGAAGGCCAAGGACTGGTTAAAGCAGCATGGGAGTTGTTGGAGTTGGGGTTTTCCGGTGCATGAAATATTGCGTTTTTCAGTTGGATTTCAATTTGTTTGCCAAAAAAACCAAGTAACATCAAAAAATTACAATAAAAAGCCTGATGAAAAACAATAGCCTTTCAAGATTAGTGGAAAATTCACTATTATTCAGGTAATAGTTAATATTTTTTATGTGGGCTTAAATGCTATCTTGCAGTTATGTTAGGCTTCATTACAATCAAAGACGGTATTCATGGAACTGTTTGATTCTATGGCTTACGTCTATGCGTATGAAAATGCCACAGACCAGGAGGTAAACCATAAAAAATGAAAGACTACGAATGAATAAAGGGTACACGCAATAAAAGCAAAGACAAAACTAGCTTATGCGAGGCGTTTAGCCCCGTAACGTTAGGCATTTTTCACCAACCGGAAACAACTATGAAACTGTTACAAGTTCTAATTTTATTTACTGCATTAATATCTTCTTCTGTATTCGCTGGTATTCGATGTAGCGATGTCAAATATGGCAACGACAACTATTCAGAAAAAATGGAGGAGTTAGCCAAAATAGCAAAGTTTCCTGGTAATAATTTTAGCAGGTATCACGAGGACGCTGTCAGTGCCTTGTGTAAAGGTGATGTCGAAACAGTTAATGGCTTAATTGATGATGGATACGTTGATGCTAAAGATATTAAAGCTATTTCCAAAATTCTAGGCAAGGCATACAAAACCAAAAAACGGTCAGAGGTAGGTGAAAGCTATGGTTATTCAAAGGATAAATTTGTAAATATGGGGTTGTGTAGTGCTTGCGCAGACAATGTTGCCCAGCATTACACAAAAAAGCCATCTTCACCTTGTGGCAAGCTGGCAAAACAGGCGTTAGAAGGAAATCCTGATGCAATTGGTGCATTACGGGAGTTTCCAGACTATTGCACTTGGAAATATTAGTTATTAAGGGTGAACGCACGCTGTTTTATACCTATAAAAAACTATCATTTTTAGCGTCTTGCCTTAACAATAATGTTAGGTAAAATCCAAAAACCATAATAGAGAAGTTTCCAATGAAAGTATCGCGATTGTCATTTATGCTTTTTGCACTGCTGGTAATGTTAAGCAGTATTTATACGGCGCAAGCAAGCGAATTCATCCCATGGAGAAAGGTAAAAATATTATTTGACTCAAAGACCAAGCTTTTTATTGAGGGAAACGAGAGAAATCTATATGAAATTGACGGAGGAACTAGAAAGTATTTCCTAGATTCTGAGAAGGGTAGTCCTGTTGTCAATATTTGCAAGGCATATGAAAGTGATTCCATGCTCATAATTCGATGTGACCGCAAAGGTGGTTTTCGCATCACAAGCACCTCCGCTCCAGTACCATTATGGTGGAGATATAAAGCAAGAATTGAAGGGAAAAAGGTCATTATATTCGCTGTTAGCCAAAAGGATGGACAGTTTGAGAGTGGACAGGCTATTGAAGATCATTTTAATGAATGATGATTAGCTAAATCGGGGCGGGCAATATTGACAACCATGCTAAACAAACCAGTCAAAGGAACTGCCCGCCGTTCCGGCTGGCAAAGTCAGTTTTTTTCACAGGCAAGCGGCTTTGCTGTAGGCCATCATGCAGGAAAAGCCTTACCTTAACGTTGGCTCTAAAAGCGTTTTTTATCATTTACAGAGTGAAAGCATGAGCAGAATAAAAGATTTTTTTAAACGTATCGAAAGCACCCTTGGCGTGAAAATCCCTCCTGAATTTAAAAAGAGAATTGAGGCTGCACTTAATCAAAAATTAAATTATGAGCCAACTATTGGTGTTTTTGGTAAAACAGGCGTGGGCAAGTCAAGTCTATGTAATGCGTTATTTGGGGAAGACCTTTGCGAAATTAGCGATGTAAAAGGCTGTACCCGAGACCCTAAAAAGGTTTTATTGTCTATTGGAGGTAAAGGCTTAAAATTACTTGATGTTCCAGGCGTAGGCGAAAATAGCGAGCGCGACAAGGAATATAATGAGTTGTATCAAAACTTACTGCCTGAGCTTGATTTAATTCTCTGGGTTCTTAAAGGCGATGACCGAGCATTTTCCTCAGATGAACAATTTTATAATAGATTAATTCGTCCTTATATAAGTGCTGGTAAACCTTTTCTTATTGTTATTAACCAAGTCGATAAAGTTGAACCGTTTCGAGAATGGGATGTTGAAAATAATAGACCCGCTGGTAAGCAAGCCATTAATATTGAGGAAAAACATAAAATAGTAGCTGGCATTTTTGATCGTCCATTGGAGCAAGTTATTACAGTTTCTGCAAATGAAAGGTATCACCTTGTTGAGTTAGTTGATGCGATTATCCATGCTTTACCAAACGACCAAAAATTTATAGTTTTAGATAAAATTAAACACGTTCAAGAGGAAGAAATTGAACAAGCTAAACATGCAACTGCCATAGCTGAGGAGAATGCTAAAAAAGCCAAAGCAGAAGCGGAAGACGCTGAGGAAAGAAGAAAAGCCGCCGAAAAAGAAGGTGAAATTGCAATGATACGAGCTAAAGCTGAGGCCGAAATAGCTAAAGCAAGAGCGGAGGCGGCAGAAGCAGATAAAAAACGGGCAATAGCAGAAGAGGAAGCCGAACGCGAACGTACAAGACGAACATCAACACGTTCTGAACAAGAGGCTGACAGTGGTTTCTGGGATACTGCCGTATCAGTTGCTAAATCCGTTTGGAGTGGATTGAAATCTATCTTTGGGTAGTAATTATTATGGAGATCATCAAATATTATCATCATCGCGGACACATAGATGAAATTTCCAGCCGTTATCAGGCTTTTGCCAAGCTCAAGCACGCCAAAATAAAATCATCGCATTTAAAATGGCAAAACGAACAAGATGGTGCTATTTCTTATCATGCACAAGTAGCATTTTTTGGTAAGTCGGGCTATGGCAAATCGTCAACAGTCAATGCTTTTTTCGGTAATTCTATTCTAAAAACCAGTGATGTAGCCGCTTGTACCAGAGAATGTCAGAGTTTAGATTTTAAGCTTTCACTTGATTGTTATTTGTCACTTGCCGATTTTCCTGGTATCGGTGAAAGCGAATATCGGGATAAAGAGTATCTCAAAATGTACAAAGATTTTTTAGCAGCTTCCACAGTAGTGGTTTACGTTATTCGTGCTGACACCAGAGATTATTCAATTGATGAATTAGCGTATCAGAAAGTATTTCCGACGAATACCGATAAAAACAAAGTCATTTTTGCTTTAAATTGTTGTGACAAAATAGAACCCATTAGCAGAAATTATTCATTTGAGCCAAATTTTGAGCAAATGAACAACATTGCTAAGAAGGTAAGTTCTGTCAAAAGTATCTTTAAACCAATTAATAATATTATTCCATATAGTGCTGAAACTGGGTGGAATATGAACAAACTTGCTGACGCTATGGTTAGTGTTCTATCTAATTCTAAAGACATTCTTTTTTAGCCTGATATTTGCTAGGCTATTTCAGTCGTGTATTTCTCGTTGTATGGCAGTTCTCAGTATAGCGTGGCGTTTGGGTTCGAGCCTAAATGCCCCTTAACCATGCCCAACAATTCGGTCAGGGACGCGCCACCCATTGGCGGTTTTGAAGTTCTGTTTTTATCAGGGTTTGGCGGCTTCGTTTCGCTTTCGTTAGCGGCATATCCCTTATTGGCTGTTTTTTTTAAACTTAATTTGCTAAAGGAAGATTTCATCTAATTTTCGTTTATTTCGTTTATAATGTTGCCAGAATAACTATGACGACAATGGGAACAATAAAATGACTGT
This sequence comes from uncultured Methylocucumis sp., assembly GCA_964446885.1. GTDB lineage: Bacteria > Pseudomonadota > Gammaproteobacteria > Methylococcales > Methylomonadaceae > Methylovulum. Next base: position 1,396 of record CAYUQV010000029.1, on the reverse strand, counting down.
ATCCAACATTGCCCACCTGCCGACACCGCAAGAAGCAGAGGAGGCCAAAATCACCAGTCGAGCCTTATCAAAATACGCCCACAATGATCGGCTGCATTTAAAAATTGCCAACCAAAGTAATGACTCTGATGACTTAATCTTGCCGGGCTATTCCATTAACTTGTTGCTGGACATCCTGACCGAAATGTCCAAGGGCAACGCGATAACAGTGATGCCAATTCATGCAGAACTGACTACGCAAGAAACTGCCGAACTCTTAAATGTAAGCCGTCCGCATTTGGTTGAGTTGCTGGAGCAAGGCAAAATCCCCTTTAGAAAAGTCGGTACGCACCGCAGGGTTTTAGCTAAAGATGTTTTTGACTATAAGCAACGCATTGACGCAGGCCGCTTGGAAGCACTGGATGAATTAGCCGCCCAAGCCCAAGAACTGGGCATGGGATATGAATAGTGGCGAAGTTTTCAGTTATTTATGATGCCTGTGTTTTATATCCCGCCCCCGTGAGGGATTTGTTGATGGAATTGGCTTTAACCGATTTGTTCAAGGCGCGATGGACAGACCACATCCATGAGGAATGGATTGAAGCCTTATTGAGAAGGAATAAATACGACAGAAAGATTTTAGAACGGACACGCGATCTAATGGATGCCAGTGTGCGTGATGCCAAAGTGTTTGGTTATGAAAACTTAATTGAAGCGTTAGTGTTGCCCGACCCAGATGACCGACATGTTTTAGCTGCCGCCATTAAATCCGGCGCGAAGCGATTATCACTTTCAACCTAAAAGACTTTCCCAGCGATGTGTTAGCCAAATACGATATAGAAGCCATACATCCCGATGAATTCATTTTTAACCAAATAGGCTTAGCCCCAGCCACTGCTTGCGGGGCAATCAAACGGCAACGGGAATCATTGAAAAACCCACCGAAAGCCAAAGATGAATTTTTAGCAATCCTACAGAAACAACAGCTACCGCAAACTGTATCGGTTTTACGCGATTATATTGATCTGATTTAGCTTGTTGCAACGTCGGATTTATATTTTGGGTTGTAAAAGCTAGGCGTAAATTTAGGCGCAGTAGTCAAACTACACCGACACAAATCCAAGCAATATCGAAACAACTTGAAACGATGTATATATAAGGAGTAAAGTGCAGTTTCAGGTTGCTTCAATCCGTTGGGCATGCACTTTTAATGCGATGGTCATGCGTTCGAATCGCATGCGACCCACCACTTAACACTTTGAAATAAATGGCTTTTTAAGGATGAAAAAGCTTTGGTAACTGTGTACTAAACCATCGACTACAGTGATTTTAATAGTAGTCTTGTTTTATTACCCTCAGCACGAGGATACACAGATGCTAAATTTCCACATCATCAAAGTTGACCTAAAGAACGGCG
>CAYUQV010000028.1:0-44763 GCA_964446885.1 uncultured Methylocucumis sp. | reverse complement strand
TTGTTATCATGAGGCATAACATACACTAATCCTTTCAGGTCAGCGAAAGTCCTAATACCAATTGGCTTTGTCCGATCAAGGCGCGTTAAGTTACCGGAAATCCCTTACTGACTCCCTTCCTATCCTGAAACAGGATATGCAGGTTTTGGCAGGCGAGTTCCGGCGCAAATCCTTGCTGATAAGCCTGGATGACCAATTGCCCAAGCCTGTGATGCTGTCGCCGATGCTGACCGTTTGTCGCAACTGTACCGGAATTTGTTGAACAATGCCTTGCTCTACACCGACAGTGAAGGCCAGTTGCGCATTACCGCCACTAAACAAAATGATTGTTGGGTACTGGATTTTGCCGATAGCGCACCGGGGTTGCCGGAAGAAGCCTTACCGAAGTTATTCGAGCGGTTTTACCGTCTTGACAGTTCCCTTAACCGTAGTTTGGGTGGTGCGGGTTTGGGTTTGGCGATTTGCCGCAATATTGTCCAAGCCCACAATGGCACGATTACCGCCCACCATTCCCAATGGGGAGGCCTGAACATCCGCATCACTTTTCCGATAAGCCTATGAACATGAACAAAAGCATTTTGATTGTCGAAGATGAGGCCAAATTGGCACAGCTTTTGGTTGATTATTTACAAGCCGCTGGCTTTAAAGTGCAGAGTTTGGCAAATGGTTTGGAGGTATTGCCTTGGTTTACCGGACACCCGGTTGACTTGATTTTATTGGATCTGATGCTGCCAGGATTGGATGGTTTGGAGATTGTCAAACAAATCCGCCGGGTCAGTGCCGTGCCTATCATCATGATTACCGCACGGGTTGAGGAAATAGACCGCTTGTTGGGCCTGGAATTGGGGGCCGACGATTATATTTGCAAGCCGTTTAGCCCGCGAGAGGTGGTTGCCCGAAGCAAAGCGGTTTTACGCCGTAGCCATACGGATATGGCGGTTCCGCCGCCCGTTTCGGCTCAATTGGTTTTGGATGGTGGTAGTTTTGGGGTTGCAGCGCGTGGTCGGGAGGTGGTTTTGACTAGCGTCGAATTTCATTTGCTGCATGTCATGTACCGGCAACCAGGGCGTATTTTTTCTAGGGTGCAATTGATTGATAAAATTTACCAAGATCATCGGATTGTCTCAGACCGGACGGTGGACAGCCATATTAAAAAATTGCGCAAAAAACTTTTGGAATTGTTGCCTGATATGGAATTGATCCATTCGGTATATGGGGAAGGGTATCGCTATGCGCCACAAGAAAAGTTTGAGCTGGAAGCGGTCTTTTGATGTCAGGCTTTCACCGTGTTTGCACAATTGTTCCATCATGCTTGCTAAGTTTACCCTTATAGTATGTCCCAAGAACGGCGATATGCCGTTTTTAATCTGAACAACAACCCTAAGGAAATTTTTATGAAGAGATTATTGATAAGCTCGGTGTTGGCTGTAGGTATGGTATCGGTGGTGCTTGCCGATCCTGGGATGCCGCCAAGCCCGCCAGATACACAAACTGAAGCCGGATTTAGAAAACATCATGAGCACAAAATGGCGATGATGGCTAAAGAATTGGGTTTGACCGCAGAACAACAAACCAAAGTTGACGCTATTTTTGAAGAGCAACGGAACAAGTTTAAAGTTGTCCACGACGAAACCCAAACCCGGCTGCAAGCAGTGCTGACACCTGAGCAATTGAAAAAACTGGAAGCCATGCACCCGCCACGCCACAGCTTTCCAGCACCAGGACATATGCCACCATCGTCCCAACAACCCGCCGAATAAACGGCACACGTCTGTCAATTTTCACCAAACCAGGCTTATGGCCTGGTTTTTTTATGTCTTTTTAAAGAGTGGCTCTAAGGGTTTTAGGGCTTTTTTCAGCAAATGCGGAATTAACAAATGCAATGGCATTTTTAGCCAATGCGAGCGGATATACAGCACAAAATAGGCGACATGCGTTGAGGTGGTGATACAGCTGCTGTGATGGGGCTGTAAGGCTCGGAGAAACAGCCAATCGGCCAGGAACCTGGGCATTTTTGTTGTAGCTTGGGTGTTGGCGGTTTGGAGGGTTTCTTTAGGGATGGGTGTGCCGAGGATTGCGTGGGTATAACGTAATGCGTAACACAAGGCTTCTTGCTGTTTGAGGATTTGGGCGCGTTGTAGCAAGTTGTCCCAAAACCCTTCCGTTACAGAAAATTCTTTGAGCAATAAATCCAAGTCCGACAAATCCCGGAAACCTTGTTCAAATTCGCCGCCGTGGAACAAGTGGCTGGCACTGTGCAGTACCCGGTCTTCGGGTGACAAGACCCAGGTTTTTGTGCCGGGGATGTTGACAATGTTAGCGAGCAAAAGTCTTGCATCGGGGCTAAATTTGCAGGATTTAGGCAAAATGTTGTGATGTACATCAATGGATGTTTGCCTTTGCAAATTCCGCATGGGCGGGATTTCGTGCATCCATTGCCGATAATATTTTTGGTCGTAAGGGTCTAAGGTGCTGGACATCCAGCCCGCTTTGATCAAAGCGACTTCAACGTCCGGCAACTGGTGTTCAGGGACTAAAATGTCAACATCGGAAAAAATCCGCCCTTTTGCCGCATGGTTTCCGGCGATATGGTAAGCCGAACCTTTGAGAAACACTAAGGGTAAGCCCAACGTTTCCAGAGCTTTTTCGATACAGTCGATTTCCCAGCCCAAAGCCGTTTCAAAACGTTTGGCAAACATTAAGCCAGATTGGATATGTAATACAGGTTGGTTTGGGGTTTTTGCCAAAATATCGGCAGCTTCAAGGAGATGGCCTAGCCTTGCCAGGACATTGCTACGTCTTGCTTGACGTATCAACAAGCTCCATTCCTGTAGGGTTAAAGCCAGTACTGATTCCGGGTTGCGGAATGCGGCGCATAAAAGGGACGTTTTCAAGGCTTGCAAACCGCCAAGTCAGTAAATAAGGCAATCGCCTCGTCAAGGTTGCTGTAACTGAATTCAAAGCAATCTGATGTGTCGCACAGTTTGACTAAGCTTGTAAATCCTGTCACGCCTAACGCTGAATAATTGAAACTGTTTTCCGCCAATTTAAGCAATGTCCGGCCTTTTGATAAGGGTGTCAATTCGGTGTGCGCACCTTGCTTATATTTAGGGAAGATCACTTTGTAGGGTTGGGCGGGTAGGGTGCTGAGATTGACGCTATCATCAGGAGGCCGCATGTGGCCTATTGTGCCTTTTGTTGTGTCTTGGACTATCGGGCCGATAATTGCGGATTCGGAAAAACGCTGGATGACATCCAAAGATTCATTTTTAAGGCTGACCGGGCGCGGGATCGGGTAAACCAAATGGTCAGATAAGGACAATAAAGCCATTTCATCGGACAGCAACCGCCAACCACGGCAAACCAACGCTGCACATAAGGTGCTTTTGCCGCTGCCTGGCGTGCCAGGAAAAATGAAGGCTTGTCCGTTCAGTTCCACGACAGCGGCATGGATTATCAAGAATTGGTGCGAGTGATTGGCAACGCACCAATTTAAGCCCCATTCAAAAAATGCTGCGGCTTGGGTATAAGGCAGTGGTTTGAATGGGGAAAATCCGTCAAATGAAAAATTCACTTGAGGGCGAAAATAGCGGCGTATTGAGAAAGGGGCTTGAACTGTGACATTAAAGTCAATGAATTCCTCATCGCTGACTGTATCAAATCCACCGTAGAGACATCCTATGTGTTCAGAAACATGGGCAATCGGGGATGATAGCCTGATGTTGAACGGGCCTATCCTAAAAGCTAAACCTTGACCTTTAATGGATTGCGACAAACGTTTTTGGGTTAAAGCCGATAGTTTCACGATGGGTGGTGTTCCGTCACTGCCAGTAAGCCAATATTTTGATATTCGGCAATTAACTCATCAAGGGATATATCCCAACGAACATTTTCGGGAGCTTCAAAAGTGCTGTCCAAATGGGTTAAAAATTGCGCGAACGTAATAGGTTGCCGGGATAGCACGGAAAACAATTCGCTGCCCATTTCGTTTAGCAAATGCGTTTGGCCGCTACGTCCATTAAAAACAACGCATCCATCAGGCCAATAATGGCAGGTGATGGCGTTATTTTGCCTTATCAAAAAATCTTTTTTGTTTTCTATCATAATCAGTATGACTGATAAAGATAACCTGAAAAAAGTGATGGTATGGTTTCTGGGCTTATGCCGGATGGTTTGGAGAGCAAAATAGGCAAATTCCTATTGTGCAAAAGTGGACAACAAAAAGTCCGTGTCACTGGCATAACCGGTCGGGCGGTTAGCAGGATAAGAATATAAAGCTGTCAGTTGCGCGGGTCTTAATACATAGCTGTTAGATATTTGTGCGTTCATAAACGCAACTATATAAATAGAATCCCTTGAAGTGGCGTTCGTAGCGATGGTTTGTGCAAATGTAGAATAGTTTTTGCTGCCTGGGAACACATCATTGAATACGGTATTTTGATCGTAGCCATTAATCGAAGGGAAGTTTAACAGTTCAAATTGTGACGATTTGTCCGATTTGGCTCCCAATGATTTGGTCGATATAAACGAAGATGTATTGAAAGACCCCCGGTCACATAATGGAGCGTGATGTGAAATGTCGCCAGATAGCGTTCCTGAGCCACAGGGAAGCTGTTCTCCAAATACGCTCCGGCTGCTAAAGGTTAAAATAACTGGAGCGACAATGCCCGCTTTTTGCAAAAAGCGTCGTCTTTTGGTCACATCAACTTTTGCTTTAGGTTGATTTTCTAATTCTTGATTGTTCATGAGGGTTCACCAGGAAATGGGCGTATAAAACAAATGGTGGTTAACAGATACCTGCCAAGTAAAATATGGACAAGTACTGGAATTTTAAAACGTATTTAATAACTGCACTGTCGGCGAAATTCTCCAAAGTATAGCGGTGATGACGGTTAGAGTCCACTGATTGTATCTATCTGAAAATTCATTTGTTTGCATTTTTACACCCGGTCTTAGTATTTATTAGGGTTAGCCGTCTAATCTGTTTGGGATTTTAAGTCCATAAGCCATTGTTTGGCTGTGACGAGTGCCTGTTCAAACATGAACGTATTGATTTGCCCTATTAAGGCATCGGCATTTTTGCCAAAACTGGCACGTAGCAAAGATTCCGATTCCAGCATAAGGTCTCTGGCCGTCAAATCACCTTTGTCCAGCAATTCAATGAGCTGTATGAGCGTTTCTGTCAATTTTTCGGTGTCTGGTTGTTCAAAATTGCCGGGGGTATTGTCTGGTAACGCGGCGACTGTTTCGGCAAACACTAGCCATTCTTTTTCAAAAGCCGCGATACAGGCAAGTTGTGCCTCCGTGCCGTGTTTTGCTTGGATGGCCCGGTTCAGCTCGGAGGCCAATTGGTGTAATTTTTTTAGCCCCAAGGTTCCGGCCGCCCCTTTCAGGCTATGGGCAAAACGTTCTGCCGTTGATAAGTCGCCGCTATCGAGAGAAGAACGGACTTGGCCCATATCGTATTGGTGATGTTCGACGAACATCCTTAATAAAGACAGTAGCTTGTTGGCTTCACCACTAACAACTTTTAGGCCTGCGCCAACATCCAAGCCTTCAACTAAGCTAAGATAGGCTGGGATGGATTGCTTGTCATTCGCTTGGCTGGCATTTTGGCTTATGGCTTGGGCCAATTGGTCATGGCAATGGGGTAGCCATGTTTGTAAGGTGGAAAATAGCTTCTCAGGATCAACGGGTTTGGCAATATGCGCATTCATTCCCGCCTCCATACAGCGTTGGCGGTCTTCATCAAACGCATTGGCTGTCATCGCCAAAATCGGCACGGTTTGGTAGTTGGGCAAGTTACGGATGGCAATCGCCGCTTCCAAGCCGTCCATGACGGGCATTTGTATGTCCATCAAAATTAAGTCATATGAATTGTGTTCTGCTTTACTTACGGCTTCCGCACCATTTTCTGCCAGATCGGTGGCCAAGCCCACTTCATTCAATAGCTCCAAAGCCACTTCTTGGTTGATGGGATTGTCTTCACATAACAACACCTTAACATTTTGGTAATGGCCTTTAAGTGCCTTTTGAATATCAGAAGTGTCTTCAAGGTAAGTTGGGGTGACATTGGCCAAATCATCAAGCAGGGTGCTGAGCAAGGTTTCATAAAGTGTTGAGGGCGTGACGGGTTTGATTAATACGGCATGGAAACCGGCCATTTGCGCCTGTTTTTTTAATTCTGGTTGGTCATATGCGGTCACTAATAAACGGATGGGTTGGCGCGACAATGGCAGTGCTTGGATGCGTCTGGCCGTGGCGATGCCATTTAATCCGGGCATACTCCAATCGAGCACCACTAGCTCAAAGGGTTGCTGGTTGTCATCGGCTTCTACAACCGCAGCTAGTGCGGTATTGCCGGACTCTGTTTGGGTAACGTCCATATTTAATGCAAGCATCATATTCGCAAGCACGAACCGGGCTTCTTCGCAGTCATCAGCGACCAGCACCTTTAAGCCGTGGAGGATTTCATGGTGTTTCTCAACGGTAAAATGACGGGATTTTTTTAAACAGGCCGTAAACCAAAAACGGCTGCCTGTCCCCAATTGGCTGCTGACCCCAATATGCCCGCCCATCATTTCCGCCAAACGCCGGGTGATGTTTAAGCCCAATCCTGACCCGCCATAACGCCGGGTGGTGGAATTGTCGGCTTGTTCAAACGGCTGGAACAGGCGTTGTATGGCCTCCGGCGAAATGCCAGGGCCTGTGTCCCTCACTTCAAGCCGCAGCAATACGTCTTGGTCGGTTTCTTCCAGTAATTGTGTCGATAGGACAATCGAGCCTTGTTCCGTGAATTTGACGGCATTGCTGGCGTAGTTTAAGAGAGCCTGGGTTAGACGGGTCGGGTCTCCTTTGAGAATATGGGGGACGCTATGGGTATGGTTGACCACGACTTCTAAGTTTTTGGCAATGGCTTTGTCCAAAATCAGGTTGGCGACATTGGTCAGGATGTGTTCCAAATCAAATTCGACCGATTCTAAGTTGAACTTGCCCGCTTCAATTTTAGAGATGTCCAAAATATCGTTGATGATCGCCAATAAATGATGCGCGGAATCATTGATCTTTTTTAAATAATCATGTTGTATCGGCGACAGTTGCGAGCGTTGCAGCAAATGCGCCAAACCAATGATCGCATTCATGGGCGTGCGGATTTCGTGGCTCATATTGGCGACAAAGGTACTTTTGGCCGAGTTTGCCGATTCTGCGGCCAGTTTGGCCTGTTCTAGCTGCCAAGTGCGTTGGTCTACCAGCTCTTCCAAATGCAGGCGGTATCTTTCGAGTTCTTCATTGATGCGTATCTGTTCGGAAATGTTTTCTTTTATCGCCAAATAGTGGGTGATCGTGCCATCTGTTTGGCGGATGGGGCCGATCTGGACATGTTCGGTATATTCTTCGCCTTGCTTGGTTTGGTTGACAAATTGTCCGCTCCAAATTTCGCCGCGTTGCAGGCATTGCCAAAGTTCGCCATAAATTGCCGACGAGGTTTTCCCGGATTGTAAAAAACGTGGGTTTTGGCCTATGGCTTCTTCGACGCTATAGCCGGAATTTTCGACAAAGGCTTGGTTGACGTATTCGATGTTGCCGTTTAAATCGGTGATGATGATGCTGGCGGGGCTTTGTTCGACGGCTAATGACAATTGGCGGAGTTGTTGTTCAACTTTTTTGTTTTCGGTGATGTCCACCCATACCGCAGATAAATAGTCATGGTTGCGGATACGCAGCGCCCGGCAACTGACCCTTACGTCACGAATTTTACCGTTACGGTGACGGTGGCCTGTTTCAAAAATGGCATAACCTTGTTTTTTGATCATTGCGAAGTATCGTTTGATTTCTGCTTCGTCCATCATGCTTTCAAAATCAAGGATTTTGAATTTTGCGAATTCCTCACGGGTGTAACCTAAGTTATTGTGGGCGGATTGGTTAAATTCGACCAATTCTCCGGTTTCCATGTCAACCAACGCTATCGCATCTACGGATTGGTCAACGATGGTGTGGAACAATTCTTCCCTTTCATGTAAGGCCTGTTCGGTGAGTTTTTGGTCTTCTATCACGCTAAGCAAAACCTGCCTGTTTTGCTCGGCTTCGGCCAGCAGGCGGGCGGTGTCTGCTTGGGATATTTTTAGCAATTCCACCGATTGTTTTAAGGACGCTTCGGCCATTTTTTGGCTGTTGATGTCAGTCAGTCCACCGGACATCAGCAAATGGCCATTTTGGGGGGCTTTTTCGGTCACACTACGGATTCGGAACCAGCGGTAGCCGCCGTTTTTGCATTGCAGACGCGCTTCGGTGTCAAATGCGCTATGTGTTGTCAAAACATCGTTGGCCAACCCTTCGTCATTGGGATGTAAACGTTTGAGAAAACTGTCAGGATGGTTGGGCAATTCGTCATCGGCAAACCCCAATAAGGCTTTCCATTGTGGGGAAAAATAAGCGGTATTGGCTGAAATGTCCCATTCCCATAAACCATCGCTAGTGCCACGCATGGCTCTGGCAAAGCGGGCGGCATCGTTTTGTTGTTTAAGTTGGAGATTTTCGGTGCCGCGTAAGGACATCGCCAGGATGGCATTGCTCACCATAAGCAGTGCCATGACTAAAGCCAGTAACGTATATTGCAATAAACGTTGTCCGGCTTGTGTCTGGATATAATGCCATACCATTAAACCGATCAGCACAACGGATAGAAGCAAATTGCAAAAAACATGATACAAAAATTGCATTAAAGTGATACAAGATTGCATTTGTTTGATACTTTTTTATTGATGTATTTTTGTAAAAAACGGGGCTAGATATTTGAAAGGCAAAACGCGAGATAAATATGCTTTAAGCGACTTTCAAATAATGCAAGGTAATTGCAAAATCACACAATCAAACAGTCAAATTAGTTAAAAACTAATTATGACAACAACCCCGTTAGCACCGTTGCCACCCGCGCCTGAGCCACCTGTTATTTTGCCACCACCACCGCCACCACCAGAGCCATACAACCCCCCATTAGTGCCGTTCAGACTAGCAAACGTCCCTCCAGCGGCTCCATGCCCAATATATCCAAAAACTGCCGCCGTGTTTGATCTGTCAGGGTTTGCAAGACTAGCATCACGATAATCCCAAAACATCTGTTCACCGCCGCCGCCTCCTGTCATAAGTATCGGATCATACGCAGTAGAACTTACAAAATAACAGCCGCCCGCACCGCCATGCGGTGCTAAAAAAGGCCTAGCCCCTGCTGTCACAGAATTTGTATTGCTTGAACTGCCGCCTGTACCGCCAGCGTACATTGCAACGCCGCCTGTACCTCCGGCGGTTACAGAATTCCCACCGCCAATGCCACCTGCGCCCCCGTTTGCATAGGCAAAAACATGTGGGTATGAACCCGTAGCTTTAATAGAACTTAGTCCACCTGAGGAACCAGCTTCACCGTAAACCGGACTTCCGCCGGGCAACGGTGTTGCAAACTTCGGCGCTCCACCTGCCCCGCCCGTGCCCACTGTGATCGCTAAAGTAGTCGGGATGTTGGAAATCGGCAAAGCAGGAAGAATAGTGCAACCGCCGCCACCGCCGCCACCGCCGCCGGACGTATTCCCTGATGCTGAATATCTTGAGCACCCGGAACCACCACCGCCACCACCGCCGATTACGATTGCGTAGAAAAGGGTTTTGCCCGCTGGTTTTGTCCATGTCCCGCTAGACGTAAAAACCTGTATATCAGACGTACCACCGCCAGCAGCCGGGGTTGCCCACCCGGCGTTATAATCGTCGCCGTCAACTTTAGTGTACACTTGCCCAGCTGTGCCGCCTGGCCGAATACCCCGTGAATTTATTAAGCTTGTCACCCAATCAAACACCGCCTTGACGCTTGGAAACTTAATATTGCTGCTAGCATCACTAACAACAAACGGAACTGTTGACGTATTTCAGCGGGGATAACGGTTTGTCCTCTAGCAGTAATCGTGCTTCTCATGAGTAGGTTTCCATTGAATTACGAAATGATATTTATAGTAATTCATTCGATTTATACTGTCTAATTTCATCTTGTGTGGTTATTTAACGCTGGTTGATATAGTGCGTAACAGATATTATTTTCTAGTTAGATAGCAGAAAATTGTAATTTTTTGGATTAGTGCTAGTATTTAAAGTCTCTGTTGCTAGGCTATGTTGTTTTTCAGCTTAGACAGAGATTTTTAATATGTTAACGAGGAGATAACTATGACAAATCAATTCATTAAACGCAGACAATTTTTGATGCTTAGCAGTGTTGCTACAGGGGCTGCTGCTTTAGGTCTTATCGGTATTAGCCCGCGTGCTGAAGCAATAGCTAGCGGTTTTGTCGAAACAAAAGCTAAATACCCTTTTGTTCTTGAGCCGCTACCTTATGAGCAAACAGCGCTTGAGCCTTATATCAGTGCCAACACCTTAAGTTTTCATTATGGCAAGCATCATGCGGGCTACGTTAAGAATCTTAATAATTATGTCAAAGATACTAAGTATGCCAACATGTCGTTGGAACGCATTATTAAATTAACACAAAAAGATTTTCTATTGACGCCGATATATAACAATGCGGCGCAGACTTGGAATCATAGTTTTTATTGGCAATGTTTAACGGCAGGTGGCGGCGATGCAACATTGTTTCCTGGCAAATTATCGACGTTGATTAATGAACAATTTGGCCATTTTTCCGATGCTAGCAAAGATGCCAACGGCGCTTGGGTAAACCCAGGGCTTAAACAAAAATTATTTGATGCTGCTAAAAATCATTTTGCTAGTGGCTGGGCGTGGTTAGTGTTAACACGACACAATAAATTGGAAATTATAACTACTAAAAATGCGGATACGCCGCTAACGATGAAAATGACACCTTTGTTAGTGATTGATGTATGGGAACACGCTTATTACTTAGATTATCAAAATAGCCGTGCCAATTATCTAACTGCTGTGTTAGATAATTTAATTAATTGGCAATTTGCAGAGGCCAACTTACCTTCAACAACCACTGGTTAAAATGTAAAAATTATTACGCAATACAGCCTGTGAGCTTTGTTTGCAGGCTGAGCATCAATTGCTCACCTACCGGCAAATACAAATTCAAACTGCTATTAACGCACACGAAAAATTTTTACCTAATAATTACAGGGTTAGACATAGCGTTATGGGTTGCATTACCACATGACTATCCCATTAATTTTAGGACTTCATTCTATTCTTATTGATAAACCCTGTGCGTTCAGTATTCTAAATCCTGCTTTACTTATCACTAGCTTGCTACAGACCGTAAACTTGACCGCTCGGGAGTATATGCGGTAAAACACATTGTGCCTTACACCACTGAATTGAGATATGCAGAAACATTTGATTGCTAATAGACGCTCCAAAATACCCGCTTTTGACAGAATTAAAGATATTGAAACGCTAAAATCTTTAGGTAGCTATAGAGACCTAACGTTTTTGAGTCATCACCTTTTTATTTATTCTGCAATTCGCTTATGGGCATATTGAGTCTTTTACTATGGACACCTGCTGTTGGGGCGTTGCTGTTAGTGTTTTTTCCCTCTCATCAGGTGCGTGGTATACGTTGGCTGGCAAATGGTTTTGGTTTGTTAAGCTTATTGTTAGCGTGTTATTTACTCTCGTTGTTCAAGCCTAGCGATGCCGGTTTGCAATTTAGTGAGTTCTTCCCGTTGAATCCCAATTTAGGCAGCGCTTAAGACGTTGACTTGTTGGCACTGTTTTCGGGCGTAAACCCCAGAGTTGTACTGATAGTGCTCCAATTTGCCGGGGTGTTACCCGGATTGTCCACCAATGCCCGCACAGACGTGCCTACCTGCACCGACTCGCCGTTAACCGTACCGGCAGAGGAACAAAACCATAAATCGCCTTGTTTTATTGCCCCTCCAGCACCTGAGCCGCCCCGTCCGCTCGTTGAAATAGGATAACCCAGCGCGGTACCAGCAGCCGGGTCATAACTGCCCCTGTCTTCCACTAATCCGACCACTAGGCCATCGGCGTAGCTTTGTGCAGACGACAACACCGCCGCATCCGCCGCCGCCTGCAATGTTGAAACAGGCTTGTCAGCATCCGCCGTGTTGTCCACCGCATCCAAATCCAACGCCGTTTTAAAAGCCGCCAAACTGGTTTCACCCGTGCCGCCATTGGCCACGGCCAACGTCCCAGCCACATTGCCAAAATCATCATCCAGCTTGTTTTCAACTGCCAGCACCGCCGCTTCCAGGCCTTCCGCCGCTGCCGTGGCGTCAGCGGCGGCCTGTTCGGCTGCCAGCTTGGCATTAACAGCTGTAGCGGCCGCTGAGACCGCATCGGCACACTTGCCTACCGTAAATGCGCATACCGCCACCAATTGCGACAGAGCCTTAACAAACCGATAAATGTGGCCACCGCCTTTAATCCCGGTGGTCGGGTTGCGGTCATTGGTGATGACCGTGCCGTCACCGCCCACACTTTCGTCAAACGTCACTTGGTCAGTCATAAAATTTCCCGTAAATTGGCACTGCCTTGGTAATGCAAGGCATAAGGATAAGTAATCGGGTCAAGGGCTTCAAATTGGCACATGAACGTGTTGGCATAATAATTTTGGTCAGTCCGCGTTTTAGTGAACGCATACAACAGCTCGCCCGTGACCCCCTCAAACTGCCGGGCATCGTTAAGCCCCGCCCACGCCTCTTCAGCGCTCAAATGCTTCCAAGTGATATTGACAGTGCGGTATTTTGCAAGCTTACGGTAATAGCGCGTGCCCGTTTCAGGCACTTCTTGGAACTCAGATGGGTCAACAATGTTATGCTGGACATCGCCGTATTCGGGTTGGGTGTCAGGTTGCCGTAGGCAGGCACTAGGATTCCGCCTAAGATGGCAAGGTTTTCGGGCGTGTCATCAACGACCAATACCGTATGCCGGGAAATGGGCTGTCCTGATGAGTTGCTTGCCACTGCTTGCTCCTAGCTGAATTGAGTAGGCCCGCCACGTTAGGTTGTTCAAAAAATGTAACTTGGCGGATACTAAATGTCTGAGGGAGAGGCCGTTTTAAGGCGGTTTTCAAAATAACCACAAAATTCAAATGTTAGTTAATTTCCTACAAACGGCTACAATGATAACGGAACGAAATTAGGAACACAGTGAACTATTTCACTTTTTGTAATAAATTGATAAAAAAATATCCGCCTCCAGAAAATATGCACAAAATTGAATATAAGCTAAAACATGGTAATCCTTATCCGCCTGGCTGTAGCGTGACGGCTGGAGGGGTCAACTTTTCAATTTTTAGCCGCCATGCCACGGCTGTTGAACTGTTGTTGTTCTCCTCATCAGATAGCCATACCCCTTTCCAATCGATTCATTTGCATAAAGAAAAAAACCGGACTTTTTTTTCCTGGCATGTGTTTGTCAAAGATTTGCCACCAGGCACTTGGTATTGCTGGCGGTTGGACGGGCCTTACGAACCCCAGCAATCCGGTTTGCGGTTTGATAAGCACAAACACTTGCTCGACCCTTGGGCAAAAGCGGTCAGCCACAAACGTTGGCAGCGCGGGGCGGCGTGTGTTGAAGGTGACAATAGCCAAACTTCCATGCGCTGTGCCGTCGTTGACCTGAATTATGATTGGGAAGGCGACACGACCTTGCGTATCAGCAGCGAAAAAGCGATTGTCTATGAAATGCACGTCGGCGGTTTTACCCGCCATCAATCTTCTAGCGTCAAACATCCGGGCACGTTTGCCGGATTGATAGAAAAAATCCCCTATTTGGCGGAACTGGGCATCACCCATGTCGAATTATTGCCCGTCATGGCCTTTGATGAACAAGACGTGCCGCAACATACGGCGGATTTGGGGCTGAAAAATTATTGGGGTTATAGCACACACAGCTTTTTCAGCCCGCATCCGGGCTTTTGTGTCACGCCGGAACAGGCCACCCATATCCAAGAATTCCGCGATTTGGTCAAAGCCTTACACAAGGCTGGGATAGGGGTGATTTTGGATGTGGTGTTCAATCATACCTCAGAAGCCGGTTCGCACGGCCCGGTCATCAATTTTAAAGGCATTTCCGGGGATATTTTTTATCATCTGGACCCTTACGACAAAAGCATTTTTCATGACTATACCGGGTGCGGCAACACGGTTAACGCCAACCATCCGCTAGTGTCACGGTTCATTATCGGTTGTTTGGAATATTGGGTGCGGGAAATGCACGTCGATGGGTTCCGATTTGATTTGGCCAGTGCGTTGGCACGGGGTGAAGGCGGCGAAGTGCTGCATAACCCGCCCGTGTTGTGGGGCATAGAATTGTCCGAACAATTGGCAAAAACCAAATTGATCGCCGAAGCCTGGGATGCGGCGGGCCTGTATCAAGTCGGTAGTTTTCCCGGCTACCGCTGGGGGGAATGGAACGGGCGTTACCGTGACAGTGTGCGGCGGTTTTTACGGGGCGACAAAGGCGTCATCAGTGAAGTCGCCACCCGTGTCTGCGGCAGCAGTGACTTGTATGAACCACATGGCCGCCTGCCCATCTGCAGCATCAATTTTATTACCTGCCACGATGGTTTTACGCTCTATGATTTGTTCAGCTATAACCACAAACACAACGAAGCGAACGGCGAAAACAACCAAGACGGTTGCAACAATAGCCTGAGCAGCAATTGTGGTGCCGAAGGGGAAACCGATAATCCGGCGATTTTGGCTTTGCGCCGCATCCAGGCGAAAAATGCCTTGGCGATATTGTTGTTGAGCCAAGGCGTGCCGATGTTGTTGGCGGGCGATGAGTTTTTGAACAGCCAGCAAGGCAACAACAATTGTTATTGCCAAGACAACGCCTTATCTTGGCTGGACTGGGGATTGGCGGAAAAAAACACCGATATTGTGCGTTTTGTCCAACACATGATCGCCTTGCGCAAACGCCACCCGTCGCTGATGCGCCGCCATTTCCTGACCGGCAAGCCTTCTGGTGAGCGGCAATTGCCGGACATCATTTGGCATTGGTCAAACTCAGATGAGGTCGAGTGCTGGGATGACCCAGAAGCGCAGCTGTTAAGGTTTACGCTCACCAGCATCGATGGCCTTGAAGCCGATTTGCACGTAGTCATGAATATGGCCAGCACGCCCGCCCAGATCAGGTTGCCGACCATCAAAGGCCGCTATTGGTGTTTGGCGGTGGACACATCCTTGCCTTCGCCCCGTGACATCATCCATCCTAAAGACCAAAAACGGGTCGGCAAATTGGCTTATCAAGCCGCCGCCCACAGTGTTGCGGTTTTTGAAACCCGTTAGATGGGCTGACCGCCTTAGCCCGTCACGTTTTTAACTTGTCGGGCACTAGCCGAAACGGGTTTGTAGCCCGTTCCGTAACGTTTCGGAAACTTGCGCACCATAAAAATATTAAGGACTGGGTTGCAAACCCAGTCCCGCGTTGGCCCGCCAACTCCTGCACTATCTTTGTCCACGAAAAGGTGGCCGGAAAGCCAATCAAACGTTTCGATTTGTGATGTTTTTCGTGCTTTTTGTGTTTTTCGTGGACAATGTTTTTCCTTTTTCCAGCGAGTTTATTTTAGGCTTTCGCATCCCACTGTTGTTTGATCTGCAAAATCTCCGGCGCAATACCCAAAAACACGTCCACCAGTTGGGGGTCAAAATGTTTTCCCTTGCCTTCTTGTAAAGCGGCCAATATTTGTTCCGTTGGCCACGGGTCTTTGTAAGGCCGTTTCATGGATAAGGCATCAAAGACATCGGCAATTGCGGCGATACGTGCGGGTTCTGGAATGTCCAAGCCCGCTAAACCGCACGGGTAGCCGCTGCCATCCCAATGTTCATGATGATATAAGGCAATCTCCGCCGCCAATTGGAACACTGGCGCGTCGCTCCGGCTGAGAATTTCATAACCGATGCGCGAATGTTCCTGCATGGTTTTAAATTCTTCCGGGGTCAATTTGCCAGGTTTTTTCAAAATCACATCGGGAATGCCAATTTTTCCGGTATCGTGCATGGCAGCGGCCAATTCGAGCAAATGGCAACGCTCTTCAGGCCAACCCAACGCTGCCGCCAACGCCCGGCAATAGGCCGCCATCCGCCAGATATGTGCCCCCGTGTCGTTATCATTGTAATGTCCGGCTTCACCGAGCATGTAAATCGCATCACGGTAACTGGTTTCCAATTTGGCGGTATGCACCAATGACAAATGGGTGCGTACCCGTGCCCGGACAATCGGCGGCGAGATCGGTTTGGTGATGTAATCCACGCACCCGGCATCAAAACCTGTCGTTTCATCAATATTATCGGCTAAGGCGGAAACAAAAATCACCGGGATGTCTTCATGCGCGGGATTTTTCTTGAGTTGTCGGCATACTTCATAACCGTCCATCCCTGGCATTTGAATATCCAGTAAAATCAATGACGGATTGTGTTTATTGACCGCCTGCAAGGCTTCTTCGCCACTGCGGGCAAACACCAATTTGTAATGGTCATTTAAAATGCCCCGCAGCACCGCCAAATTATTGGGGTCATCATCAACACACAGGATAAGGTTGGTGATATGGGGCAGGAAATTCGTGTGGATGGGTTGGTATTGGCTTAGATTGCCTTGTTTTGCCAAAGCGGGCTGAGGTTTGGGCGGTTCTGCCACAACCGGGTTAGGCAGGGTGGGTTTGGACAACCATTGGAGCAGCGTGGCATATAAGGTCTGGGGATTGACGGGTTTGTCTATTTGGCCATTCATGCCAGCCTGTAATGCGGCTTCGCGGTCAGTGTCAAACGTGCTGGCGGTCATCGCCAGTATCGGCGTTGAGGCATAGCCGGGCAGGGCACGGATAGCCCGTGCCGCAACTAAGCCATCCATCACAGGCATATGAATGTCCATCAAAATTAAGGCGTACTGGGTGTGTTCGGCTTTAGCCACTGCGGCTTTGCCGTGTTCCACCACATCCACGGCCAAGCCTGTCAGTTGTAACAGATCACGCGCCACTTCTTGGTTGATCGGGTCATCTTCCGCCAACAGCACACGGGTTCCGCGATATTGACGGGACAGTGCCGATTCCGCGCTGGCCAACGGTAACGCGTGTGCCGTTGGCCAGCGGGTGTTGCCGTTTTGTTGGCCCAGACTTTGCAAACAGGCGTGTAATTTGCTTGGCGTGACAGGTTTGCTGAGTAGATAATCAATTTGTCCGGTAGTGGCTGGCTGGCTTGTCTGTTCTGCGGCCAGACAGATTACGGACGGACAGGGTGTGTTTGAACGCGTCACCAGTCCCAATTCCCGCAGGTTTTCAGGCGTTATGAACATCAGCCTGAACACTTTGCCGCTGTTGTTTGCAGCCTCCATGATGGCCTGTGCCTCTTGTCCTGACCCGGCGGTTTGGGTTTGGATGCCGAATGCCCGTAATAAACTGGCCAATGCTTGGTTGGCCTGTGGTAGTTGGTTGACCAGCAACGCCCGGCTGCCTTGCCAATCGGTGGACAACGCTGGGGTTGCCTCAGGCTGTCCGGTTTTGGTTGTGCGTAAAGTAAACCAAAATCGGCTGCCAACGCCGATTTGGCTCTCAACGCCGATATCACCGCCCATCAGCAAGGCCAGTTGTTTGGCAATCGCCAAGCCTAAGCCTGTGCCCCCGTGGCGGCGTGCCGTGGCGGAATTTGCCTGCTCAAAGCTTTCAAACAATCGGGATTGGTTTTCAGGTGCGATACCTATGCCGCTGTCCTCGACTTCAAAACGCAGTGACCCTGCGTCCGCGTCCGCCTCAAGAGGCCGCACTTTCAGCAAAATATAGCCTTGATCGGTGAACTTTAAGGCGTTACTGAGCAGATTAAGCAAAATTTGCCGTAACCGTAACGCATCGCCCAAGTAAGTGCCGGACACCTCGCTTGCCATATCGACGATGATCTCCAGACCTTTGCTTTCGGCCTGTTCAGACAACAAATCCCAGGTTTGGATGACCAATTGTTCCAAATCGAAGGGCGTAGTTTCCAGTATTAGCTTGCCTGCTTCAATTTTGGAAATGTCCAACACACCGTTGAGGATTTGCAATAAATAGTGTGCCGAATTTTGGATTTTTTGCAGTTTTTGTTGGCCTAGCGGGTCTTTTATGTCGTGTTGTAACAAATGGCTTAGGCCAATGATCGCGTTCATCGGGGTGCGGATTTCATGGCTCATGTTAGCAATGAATTCAGACTTGGCGCGGTTGGCGGCATCAGCTTGTTTGCGGGCCAATTCCAGGGCCTGATCCCTATGTTTACGTTCTGTGATGTCCAGATACAAGGCGACACGGCGGTATACTTTCCCGTCCTTGCTGTAAATGCTGTTGATGGTTAGCAAAACCGCGTAATCGTTTCCATTTTTGTGGCGGTTCCATAATTCGCCTTGCCATTTGCCCGTGCTTTCGAGCGTTTCCCACAGGTTTTGGAAAAATAGGCCATCATGGTAGCCGGAAGCCAATAGTTTAGGATCTTGGCCTTTAATATCGTCCAAGGTAAAACCTGACATGTCGGTAAATGCCGGGTTGATGGCGATGATGCGGTTGTCGGCATCGGCCATCAGCATAGCTTCGCTGGTGTTTTGGTAGACCAAATTGGCAATTTGCAATTCTTGTTCGATGACATGACGTTTGTTCATCTCCCGTGTCAGTTGCACGGTGCGGTTGGCCAGGCTGTCGTACATGGTCATGACCGTGTCGATCAAGACCTTCGTCGCACCTGACATTTCCTTGTCAGCCATGTCTTTGGCCTGTGCCAATGACATGCCCGAAGGCAAGGCCAAGGCGACTTTGGCCAACCGGCGGTCGGATTCGAGGATATGGAAGGCTAACCAATGGGTCAGGAACGAGACAATCGACTCAATCACATCATCCAGCGGCTTATGGGATTCTTCGGCTTTGAGGCGGATGACTTCATCAATAAAACTGACATGGGCTTGCTGATGCCACGTTTCCCAAGCGTCACCCTGGAAATAACGGTGCCAAATGGCTTCTTCAGTTGTGAAATGGAATGAGGCGTAGTCGGCCAGTTGTCCGAAAATGTCATTTAAAGTCGGTACATCGGCTTGGAAGGCCAAGTGGCTGACCAATTGGTTGAGCAATTTGATCAATTGCTTGTGTTGGTCGTCAATGTCCTTGATATGGGTTTGGAAATTGTCGTTCCAAGGGAAAATTTCAATGGTCAGTTCGGTCATGATGTCCTGTTGGTGTCTGGTGCGTAATGTTGCGTCAATCCGATGCTCACAATGGGTCGTCCAGACGGATGAGCAATTCTTCTGCCAACGCGATAGTTTGCTTTTCTGCCTGACGGAAATCAAAATCCTCTATGGCTTTGCGTATCGCTTGCAGATACGTCCACGGCAGTTTTTCCGCCAATGCCCCTAACAGCCGTTCAGCTTCGTCCGGGGTGTCCTGATCCAATGCCTTTAGCAATTGCCGCAAGAGTGGTGCCGACCCTTCGATGTCCACCACCCCATTTTTGGGGGAAGGCGTTTCCAAACGGATACCCGTGTAAGTCTGGATAGCCTGTACGGCATGGTTCATGGCTTGGGTGAGCTGTTGGACGGCATTGGTGGTATTAAAGCCTTGCCTTAGTTGGCTTTCGAGCAGCCCGGCGTAATCGGCCAACTTCAATAACGCCAAGGAACTGGCCGCGCCTTTGAGTTTATGGGCCATCGCGGCGGCATCTTCTAATCGTCCTGTTTCCACCAGCTTGGCAATGTCATCGCTATTAGCGGCATAATTGCTGATAAAGCGGCCTAAGTATTCGTGGTATTTATGGATATTCCGCCATAGCAACAGGCCCTTAGCGGCATCCAATGACGGCAGGGCGGTTGGTGCGGGTGTGCTGTCGGCGGTCAAAGCGGGCGTAATGCTGGCATGGTGCGTCAGTTGTTGTAAAAGCGCGACCATGCTGTCGATATTAAAGGGCTTGCCGATAAACGCGTCCATGCCCGATGCAATGGCTGTGTCCTGCTGGTTTTTGAAAACGCCTGCGGTCAGGGCGATGATAGGCAAATCAGGCAAATTCAGCTTATCCCGGATGTGTCGGGTGGCTTCATAACCGTCCATAATCGGCATTTGCACATCCATCAAGACCACATCGGCGGTATTCGGATGGGCTTGTAGCCAAGCGATGGCTTCGGCACCATTGTCCGCCACGGCGACGATGGCCCCTTCCGCTTCGAGATTGAGTTGGGCCACTTCGCGGTTTATTTCATTATCATCCGCGACCAGAATGCGCAGGCCTGACAAGCGTGCGCCTACCGGGTTGCTGTCCAGGTCGGGCGGGATGCCGTGTGTCAATGCACTGCGCATCACTTTGGCTTTAATGGTGATGACGGCATCATACAGCGAGGAGGTGGTGACGGGTTTGTTAAGGACTGCGTTGACCACATGCCGCTTGGGGTTTTCCATGAGTTGCCCATGTTCATAGGCGGTGACCATGATAATGATCGGGGCTGGCCTGTCATGGCAAAGTGAGCGTATGCTCTCGCTAGTGGCCAGGCCGTCCATGCCGGGCATTTGCCAGTCCATGAGGATAATATCAAAAGGGCGGCTTTCGCTAAGGGCTTGCCGGAATTTTGTCACTGCTTCTTGCCCGGAATGGGCAAGTTCGGCTTGCCAGCCTAAGTGTTGGGTGATGGTGGCCAGGGTTTCCCTGGCGATGTCGTTGTCATCAACAATCAATAAGCGTTGCCCGGTCAACTTAGGCGGCGAATAGCTGTCGGTAGGGGCTTTGGCAAACGGTAAGGCAAACCAAAATTCGCTGCCTTCACCGAGTTTGCTATTAACGCCGATGACACCGCCCATGAGCGTCACCAGACGCTGGCAAATGCTCAAACCTAAGCCTGTGCCGCCAAAATGCCGTGTGGTTGAGGTGTCCGCTTGGGAAAAGGCCGTAAAAATCTGTTGTTGTTTGTCGGCAGCGATGCCAATTCCCGTGTCATGTACGGCAAAGCGCAGTTCGATATGGTTGTTCCAGTTCCGTACGATGCTGATTTCTAAGGCAATCATGCCGTGTTCGGTAAACTTGACCGCATTGCACGTCAGGTTGATGAGGATTTGCTCTAGCCTCAGCCCGTCGCCTTGCAAGAAATCGGCCTCTTCAGGAATGGGGCTGATGACAAATTCGATGGCTTTTTTGTTGATGGCCGTTGAGGTGATGATGGCGATTTTGTCCAAGATGGCGCTAAGCCGAAATGGGCTGTGTTCAATCTCCAAGTGTCCCGCTTCAATCTTGGAAAAATCCAGAATATCATTGATGATGCTGAGCAGGGAATTGCTCGCCATCTGGATTTTATGCACCAAATCATGTTCATTGGGTGTGAGGTTCTTTTGGCCTAGCAAGTGGGTCAAGCCTAAAATGGCGTTCATCGGTGTGCGGATTTCATGGCTCATGTTGGCCAGGAAATCGCTTTTGGCTTGGTTGGCGGCTTCCGCCAAGCGTTTGGATTTGAGCAATTCTTCTTCGGCGTGTTTACGGGGGCTGATGTCGGTCAAAAAACCAACGATACGCGCAGGTTCTTGCCGTGATGCTTCCAGATAATAGACCGTTGCTTCGACAGCAATAAAATGGCCATCTTTATGTTTGTTGACGCTTTCAAAGCGGTGTTGCCGTTGTTCCCGCAAACGTTGGCTTATCGCCTGATAATGGGGTTTGTCAAAATTAGGGTCAATGTCAGCAATGGATAGCCCCAGTATTTCTTCGCGGCTGTAACCGAGCATGTCGCAAGCTTGTTGGTTGGCATCAATCAGTTGCCCCGTTTCGGCCAGCACCCAATGGATGGCAATACCCGCCCGGCTCATCGCATCAAAGGTTTCGCCCAGTTGCCGATGGGCATTTGCCAAATCCGCCGTGCGTTGCTCGACCAATTCTTCCAGCCGATGGCGGTATTGTTCCAGTTCTTCGGCGACGCGTTTTTTTTCGGTGATGTCTTCCTGGACGCTGACATAGTGGGTGATGGTGCCGTCCTGCTGGCGGAGCGGGACGATATGGGCCAGGTCAATATAAGTCTCGCCGTTTTTTCGGCGGTTGTGAAATTCCCCCCTCCAGCCTTTGCCTTGCAAAAGCGTGTTCCACAAGGCTTTAAACGTGCTGTCCGGCGTGGTTTGGGCACTTAAGAAACGTGGGTTTTGCCCCGTCACTTCATCACGCGGATAGCCTGTCACACGGCAAAATGATTCATTGACATATTCAATGTTGCCATCGCGGCCTGTTATTACAATGCTCGCAGGGCTTTGCTCGACCGCTTGCGCCAATTGCCGGATACGCTGTTCGGACAGGCTTTGTTGGGTCACGTCTTGCACTGTGCCGACCGAGCGCGACGGCCTGCCATTGTCGTCATAATACGTGAACCCTTGTTCGTGCACGTATTTGATGCGGCCATCGGCAAACAACAGGCGGTGGGCTATTTCATAAGGCGAATGGTCGCGGACGGATGCCGAATAGGCTTGGTTGACCAGTTCACGGTCGTCAGGATGTATCCGTTCCAAAAAGGCTTCATAGGAAGCCCCGAATTCGCCTGGGCCGATTTCAAAAATGTGGTAAATCTCATCTGACCAGTACAAATAATTGTCCCGCAAATCCAGTTCCCAATTGCCGATATGCGCCAGATGCTGGGCTTCGCGCAGGCGACTTTCACTTTTCTCCAAGGCCATTTCGGTGCGTTTGCGTTGCCCGATATGGATGGCAGTCGCCGCCATAAATTGGGGGTGTCCTTGGTCATCCCTAATCAGCACGGTATTCATCAGTGTCGGAAAAACCGAGCCGTCGCGGTGCTGATGCCAGACTTCTTCGGCAATAAAGCCATCATTTTGCCCGATTTTTTCCAGCAGTTCCTTGATTCTGGGCATTTGCTCCTGATTGTGTAAAATGCTCAGTGGCTGCCCCACTAAATCCTTTTCTTCCCAACCGTGCATGTGTGCCATGGTTGGGTTGACATACAACAACTGGCCATCCATTGCAGTGATGGCGTTGCCATAGTTGGCCTTGTCAGCGATGGTGCGGAATTTGCGCAATTCTTGTTCGGCTTGTTTACGTTCGGTGATGTCCAGGCAGTGGCCTATATAACCGATAAACTCGCCTTGGCTATTGTAGCGGGGGGTGCCGTTATCTTGGAGCCAGCGGTATTCGCCATCGGCACGGCGCAACCGATAATCCATACTGAAGCGTTCTTGTTGATCAAACGCTTCTGCATATATGCGGAAGCAATCAGCCACGTCATCAGGATGCACACCTTCGACCCAGCCGTTGCCCAATTCTTGCGCCAATGACCTGCCTGTGAAATCGAGCCAAACTTGATTGAAATAATCGCAGCCCTTATCTGGCCCTGCTGTCCATATCAAGGCTTGCCCTGAATCTGCCAAGGTACGGAAATGCAGTTCATTCTCGGCCAACTGGGTTTCCATCGCACGGCGTTCAATGGCGATGCTGGCCAGATGCCCGGCATCACTTAAAGCATCCAATTCTTCCAAATCGGGTGAACTGATGTGGGGATGTGGCCAATAAATGGCAAATGTTCCCAACACGTCCCCTTGGCTATTAAAGATAGGTTCAGACCAACAAGCAGAAAGGCCCGCATCGGCAGCCAGTTTTTTAAAATCTTGCCAATACGGATGGTTTGGGATGTCTTCGGCGATAACCCGGCGTTTTTCATAGGCCGCTGTGCCGCACGAACCTATGCCAGGGCCTATGGCCAAGCCATTAATGGCCTCGTTGTAAAATGTCGGCAAATGCGGAGCCGCGCCATATTGAAGCCGCTGAGTTTTAGGGTCTAGGAGCAATACCGAACAATAGCAGTCCGGTATTTGTTCCTCAATCGTAAGCACTAACCGTTCCAGCAATTCGGGCAAACTAATTCCCTGTGCCATCGCGTCGAGAAAATGGACTCGGCTACGTTCGCGCCTTTGCCAGCGTTGCCGCTCCGAGGTGTCAACACACAAACCGATAATGGCGGGTTGGCCGTTAAATTCAAAGGTATGGCCGTGGACATCAATGTCGATGATACGGCCATCTTTTCGCAAGCCTTTGAAGCTATAAGTCAATTCTGGCGTTTTTCCGGTTAGGTGGAGATTGATGTTGTCGCTGACCAATTGCCTTGAGTCTTGGGCAACTAAAGCGTGGACTGGCATTTTATGGATAAGGTCTTTGACCGATGGATAGCCGAACAATTTCGCAAAACCTGGGCTGGCATAACAAAACTTATCATTCTGGATAATATAAATACCCACCAACGACTGTTCTGCGAGGCCGTGGAATTTGGCCTCCGCTTCCCTAAGACTTTGTTCCAATTGTTTGCGTTCGGTGATGTCACGGGCAATGCCCAATACTCCGACCACATTGCCGTTGTTATCATGCACTGTCGTTTTGATGGTTTCGAACAGGCCGCGATAACCATTGGCGGCAAAGTCCAGCCATTCTTCATTTTTGCAGGCTTCACCTTGTTCGATGGCAGTCCGGTCATGCGCACGGAAAAAATCGGCGATTTCCGGTTTGACGAAATCATAGTCTGTTTTGCCGATGATTTGTGCTTCGGTTGCGCCGTACAGCTGTTCAAAACGGCCATTACAAGCGAGGTAAACGCCTTCACTATCTTTCAGCCAAACCAGATCGGGTATCTGATCCAACAAAATCCGCGCATGGGCATTGCCGATATGGGCGATTGCCGCAGGTAGCCCGGCGATAAGTTTCAGGAAACATTGACCGTCCATGAAGCCTTGCGTTTGTCCGGTTGCGTTCATAACCAACACATGTCGGGCGGGGCTTGCCAAAAATGTTTTTAAGGCATTGTGGGCGCATGTTGCTAAGGGGATGCCGGCAACAGGCTGTAAAACGGATTCAATGATAGGGTCTTGAAGTGTTCCATTGGCGTAAAGGTGGCTAAGGTCTTGGGCGGTGACGTAACCCACTGTGCCAATCAAGGCGCAACGGCTGGCGCGTTGGACTAGCAACCGGGCGATGTCAAAACCTGTAGCACCAACAGCCGCTTGCGGCACGCTTGGGTTGAAGAAACTGGTGATGGATACCGTTTTAGGCGGCAATAGGGTGATGAGTGCCCGGCAAAAATCAGTGCCGCTGGCTATGCCATAAAGCTGCCCTTTATCATCCAAAACCAACAGATGTCCAATACCGTGCCTGATGGCAAGCTGTGCCGCCGCTTGGATGCTGAGATTGGCCGGAACGCAAATGGCGGAGGCGGGCATAAACTCGGCCAATCGGGTATTTAGGGGCCGCTCTTGGGCGATGGCCAAGACAATATCCTGTCCGGTAATGATGTAGTGGGGCTGGTTGGCTGGGTTGGCAATAATGACGGCACTATCAGGCGTTGCGTTGATGAGCTTGGCTGCCGTTCCCAAACAATCGTCCAGACTTAAAGTCATTACCGTTGTGTTGGCGATTGTGGAGATAGGTGTACAGGTAGCCCAAGCTTGCAATGTCAAAGATTCGGCCATAACAGAGTGTAGTGGTTTGGTTGTTGTATAGGCAACGGCATTCCGGGAGGCTGTTTATTGCGAGTCACCTTGGCGGCATTATAAGCCGTTATTAGAAACTAAGCTTCCCTGCGTAATAGTGCTGCTTTTCGTTTAACGCCCCACCGATAGCCCGTCAATTGGCCATTTTTGCCGACCACCCGATGGCAAGGGATCAGCACGGCAAGTTTGTTGGCGGCACAGGCATTGGCTACGGCACGGATGGCTGTAGGTGCGCCGATACGTTGTGCCAGTTCGGCATAGCTGAGGGTTGAGCCGGGAGGGATTTCACGTAATGTTTGCCAAACACGTTGCTGAAAAGCTGTGCCTTGCAGATCCAACGGCACATCGTGATGCGGGGACGGTGAGTTAATGGCCGCTAACACGGCGGTAATGGCTACATTGAGTTGCGGATCATCAGCCACCGTTAGGGCAGATGGGAATAGGGCATGTAAGGCGTGGGTGAGGGCATCAGGATCATCATCAAAAGCCACGAAACACACGCCGTATCCGCTGACCGCAACGAGCATCGGCCCTAATGGGCTGGCCGTGATATGAAAGCGGATCGGTGCTGCCATGTCCTAAATAGTGTAAAGCGGATTTTTCTTAAACGATAAGGCCGCTTCGTGGAATGCTTCCGAGCGGGTCGGATGGGCGTGGATGGTACGGGCAAAATCTTCGCTGCTGGCCGAAAACTCCATGGCCAACACCGCTTCGGCGATCAGTTCTGAGGCGTGTGCGCCAATGATATGCACGCCCAATAGTGCATCGCTGTCAGCGTGGGCGATGAGCTTGATTAGGCCTTCGGTTTTGCCGGAGGTATTCGCCCGTGCTGTGGCATGGAACGGGAAAATGCCGATTTTGATGGGTTCGCCTAAAGCCCGCAAGGCTTGTTCTGTTTGCCCCACCCAGGCGATTTCCGGGTCAGTGTAAATGACGCTGGGCAAAGTGTCGTAATTGATGGCGCTGCGTTGTCCGGCGATTTGTTCGGCGACAAACACGCCTTCTTCGATGCCTTTGTGCGCGAGCATGGGGCCTAACAAATTGAGGTCGCCTATCGCATAAACGCCCGGCAAATTGGTGCGGCAATTTTCATCGACATGGACATAACCGTTCTCATCCAACAACAAATTGGCTTCCGGTGCGGCTAAGTTCTCGGTGTTGGGTTTGCGGCCTGAGGCGACAATCAATTGGTCTACCCGCAGATGGTGAGAACCTTCGGGGTCTTGGTATTCGACCACGACTTTTTTTCCCGTCTTTTTCGCGGACGTGACCCGTGCGCCCAAGCGCAAATCCAAACCTTGCTGGTTATAAATGCGGTAGGCTTCACGCGAGATTTGCTGGTCTGGTAAGGACAAAAACGCTTCTTGCGCGTCCAGCAACACGGTATCTGAACCCAAGCGGCGCCAGATGCTGGCCAATTCCAAACCAATGACACCCGCGCCGATAATCGCCAGTTTTTTCGGCAACGTGGTCAAATTTAAGGCGGCAAACGAGTCGATGATAAATTCGTTGTCCACTTTCGCATACGGCAATTGGATCGGGGATGAGCCCGTCGCCAAAATGATGTGCTTGGCTTCGACAATTGACGCGGGCGAACCGTCCACAGGCGTGATGCGGATTTGCCGGGCGTTCATTAATTTCGCGGTGGCGTGGATGCTGTCAATTTTGTGGTGGTTGAACAGGTCGGTGATCCGATGGCCTAGCGCGTCTATGACCTTATCTTTATGGTCAATCATCGCCGCAATATCGACGCTGATATTGTCAGCGTGGATACCGCGTTTTTTTAAGTCATGATGCAAGGAATCGTAAAGCTTTGCCGATTCCAGCAAGGTGATCGACGCGACGCACCCGGAATTCAGGTGCGCACCGCCCAAGATGCGCTGCCCCTGTTTATTTCGCCAATTATCAATACAAGCAGTTTTCAAACCCAATTGGGCCGAGCGGATGGCGCTGGAATAACCCGCAGGGCCAGCACCGATGACAACGACATCATAAATAGGAGGAGTTTTTGGCATAGTCTTAGATATTCAAGAGAAGGTGGGCGGGAGCTTCCAAGCATTCTTTAATGGTCACTAAAAATTGTACGGCTTCACGGCCATCCACCAAGCGGTGGTCATAAGACAATGCCAAGTACATAATCGGACGGATGACGATTTGGCCATTTTCAACGACGGCACGTTCTTTAATGGCGTGCATTCCTAAAATCGCGCATTGTGGCGGGTTTAAGATGGGGGTTGACAGCATCGAGCCGAACACGCCGCCATTGGTGATGGTGAACGTGCCACCTTTCAAATCATCATAGCTTAATGTCCCGGCACGGGCCTTTTCGCCATAATCGACGATGCTTTTTTCAATGCCAGCAAAGTCCAGTTGGTCAACATCATGTAAGACCGGGACGATCAGGCCGCGCGGTGTGCTGACGGCGATACCCAAATCGTAATAGCCGTGGTAAATGATGTCGCTGCCGTCAATGGAGGCATTGATGGCGGGGAATTTTTTCAAGGCTTCGACGGAGGCTTTGACGAAAAATGACATGAAGCCCAGTTTGACTTTATGTTTCTGTTCAAAACGGCCTTTGTATTGGTTGCGCAAATCAATGACATTTTGCATGTTCACTTCGTTGAACGTAGTCAACATCGCGGCGTTTTGCTGTGCCTGCAACAAGCGTTCGGCGACTTTGGCCCGCAAGCGGGTCATGGCCACGCGTTGTTCCGGGCGCAAATTGGAAGGCGCGACGGTTGTGGCCGTAGCCAATTCGATTTGCGGTGCTGGTTGCGTGGCAGGTGCGGGGCTTTCTTGCACAACAACAGGTGCAGGTGTGGCCGCAGGCGGTGTTTGTTTGTGCAAATGGTCAAGCACATCGGTTTTGGTCAAGCGGCCACTTTTGCCTGTGCCGGTAATTTGTGCCGGGTCTAAGGTGTTTTCGCTGATTAGGCGGCGCACGGACGGGCTTAGCGGAATCGCGGCGGCTTTATCTTCAGCGGCGCTTTGCGCGGGCGCGGGGGCGGCTGCACTTTGGGACGTGCTGATTTTTGCCAACAATTCACCGCTGGTGACGACCGCGCCATCTTCTTTCAGCAGTTCGCTGATAATGCCTGCTTCGGGTGCGGTGACTTCGAGGACGACTTTATCGGTTTCCAGATCAACCAAGTTTTCATTTTTGTTGACGCTATCACCGACTTTTTTGTGCCAAGTGATTAAGGTGGCATCGGCTACAGATTCGGGCAGGTTGGGGACAAGTACTTCAATGCTCATGTTTATTTTCCTGAGGGTTTTCCATAAAGGGCTGACTGGACGACGGCTTTTTGCTGTTCGATATGAACATGGAAGCTGCCGACAGCGGGTGACGCGGAGGGTTCACGGCCTGCGTAAATGACTTTGATTGCGGCGGGCAGATTGTCGATAAAATGGTGGCTGGAGTTATACCAGGCCCCTTGGTTTTTGGGTTCTTCCTGGCACCAGACAAATTCTTGCAAATGCGGGTATTTGGCGATTTCTGCCTTGAACACTTCCAGCGGGAATGGGTAGAGCTGCTCAAGCCGGGCAATCACCACATGTTTGAGGTCGGCCTCACGACGTGCTTCGAGCAAATCATAATAAACCTTGCCGGAACATAAAATCAGGCGGGTGACTTTTTTGGCATTAATGGTATCGACTTCCCCGATAATGGTTTGGAAGTGGCCTTTGGTCAAATCTTCCAAAGTCGATACCGCCAATTTATGCCGCAACAGGCTTTTCGGGCTCATCACGACCAAGGGTTTGCGGTAGGGGCGCAACACTTGGCGGCGTAACAGATGGAAGATTTGCGCGGGCGTGGTCGGGTAGCACACTTGCATATTATGCTCGGCGCACAATTGCAGGTAACGTTCCAACCGGGCGGAGGAATGTTCCGGGCCTTGGCCTTCAAAACCATGCGGCAACAGCATCACCAAACCACATAAACGTCCCCATTTGGTTTCGCCGGAGCTGATGAACTGGTCAATCAATACTTGCGCCCCGTTGGCGAAATCACCAAATTGCGCTTCCCAAATCACCAACGTATTCGGGGTGGTGGTGCTGTAACCGTATTCAAAACCCAAAACGCCCGCTTCTGACAACAGCGAGTCATAAATTTGCGCGTTGCCTTGGTCATTATCTAAATGCTTAAGCGGCGTGTACGTTTTGTGGTTCATTTGGTTATGCAGCACGGCGTGGCGATGCACAAACGTGCCACGTCCGACATCTTGTCCGGTCAGGCGGATGTTATGTTTTTCGATCAACAGCGTTGCATACGCTATGTTTTCGGCAAAACCCCAATCTAAGGGCATTGCGCCAGCCGCCATTTTGCGGCGGTTTTCCATGACTTTGGCAACCCGTGGATGCAGCTCAAAACCCGCAGGCAGGCGTTGCATCCTATCGTTGCAAAACCGGATATGATCCAACGGCACTGCCGTATTGCAAGGCATGTCCCATTGTTTGTTGATAAATTGGTTCCATTGCGTCGAGTAGGAATAACTGCGGCTGTCCAAAACGGGGCGCGAGACGATTTTTCCGGCTTCCAATAAGTTTTGGTAATCTTGCGCTATCGCTTGGGCATGTTCGGTAGAAATGACACCTTCGGCAATCAGCTGTTCGGCGTAGAGCTTGCGGGTGGTTTTGTGTTGGCGGATTTTTTTGTACATCATCGGTTGGGTCGCCGCCGGTTCATCGGCTTCGTTGTGGCCCAAACGGCGGTAACAAATCAGGTCGATCACGACATCTTTATTAAACGTCATGCGGAAATCAACGGCCAGTTGTGTGACAAACAGCACGGCTTCCGGGTCATCGCCGTTGACGTGGAACACGGGGGCTTGGATCATCCGGGCGACATCGGTGCAATACGGCGTGGAACGCGCATCCAGCGGGTTGCTGGTGGTGAAGCCGATTTGGTTGTTGATGACGACATGGATAGTCCCGCCCGTGGAAAAGGCGCGGGTTTGGGACATGTTCAAGGTTTCCATGACGATCCCTTGCCCTGAAAACGCCGCATCACCGTGGATCAGCACCGGAATGACCGTGTCTTTACCTTCTTTTCCGGCACGGTCTTGACGGGCTTTTACTGAGCCTTCGACGACGGGGTTGATGATTTCCAAATGTGACGGATTGAAGGCCAAGGCTAAATGCACCGGGCCGCCGGGCGTGGCTAAGTTTGATGAAAAGCCCATGTGGTATTTGACATCGCCTGAACGCATCCCAGGCACGAGCGTGAAGTTTCCGGCGAATTCTTCAAACAAACTGGCCGGGCTTTTGCCTAAGATGTTCACCAACACGTTCAAACGGCCCCGGTGCGCCATGCCGATGACGATTTCCTTAACGCCTTGTGCGCCTGAGCGTTGGATGAGTTCATCCAAGATCGGGATCAACGCTTCGCCGCCTTCTAAGGAAAAGCGTTTTTGGCCGACGAATTTATTTTGCAAATGGCTTTCGATGCCTTCGGCGGAAGTCAGCAATTTCAGCAGCCAACGTTTTTTCTCGGCATCCAAGGTCAGCTGGGCTTTGGTGCTTTCTAAACGGTTGATTAGCCAGCGCCGGATATGCGTGTCATCAATGTGCATGTACTCGGAGCCGATGCTGCCGCAGTAGATGGCCTTGAGGTTGGTGATAATGTCACGCAGCGGCAGGCGGTCATTACCGTATAAGGCGCCCGTGTCAAACAAGGTGTCCATGTCCGGCTCAGACAGGCCGTAGTAAGACGGATCCATATCCAACGGGGGCGGCGCGGTTTTGCCTAGCGGATTATTGTTGGCGATTTGGTGGCCGCGCACCCGGTAATGGTTGATAAGCCTTGCGACGGCAGATTGTTTTTTGACGCTTTGTTCGGTAAAGCCCTGGATTTGCGCCAAACGGTTGGGGGATTTGATGGCAAGCTGGGCAAAGCGGGCCACAATCGGGCTATGGGGCGTTTCAAAATCGGTGTTGGGATGCAAGCTTTTAAAATGTTGCCGCCAACTGGGGTCAATAGAATCTGGGTCTTCCAGATAGCGCTCGTACAAATCTTCAATAAAATGGGCGTTGCTGCCATATAAAGAAGATGAATCTTGGAAAAGTTTAAGTAATGTGCTCATTAGGGAGGGAATCCGATCTATTCAGGACAGGTGTTGGGTCAGTCGGGGAAAACAACTGGTGTCGTTAAAATATGGGCTATTTTAACAGGAAAGGCAAGTGTTCGCCGTATGAGGATTTTTTTGAAGATTTTGGCTACCGTTTTGAATAAGTCGCCGCCACATAATGGTGCGCAAATGAAACTGATGGAATGCAGGAGAATGACTATCTTACGGGGAAACTTCCTGCCAAGATGACTTGGCAGGAAATCTAACAACATGTTTTTTATGGATTTATACTTTTATGGAGTATATAGCCCTAACAAGCGTTTATTAGCAGCCAGGGCTGGTTGCTGATGAGCAGACGGCGTTGACCAAAGTGATGATGTTGCCATCAGTAAATGTACTGGCGCCCATTTGTTTCCAAACCTGATCGGTGTAACCCCAGCTGGTTACGTTGGTGACAACATTGTAAGCGGGAGCCGAACCGAAGCTGATGCCGCTCAATGAAGGGGCCATCCCCAAGTTGACCAACCAAGGGCCGCCGCTAGATCCGCCTGTCATCAATGAACCGATCACTAAGTTATTGGACGAACCGGCATCAACATAACCCATGGAATCATTTCTTTGCATGATAGTGCCGCTATCAATAGCCTGCGGATAACCTAATTGGGAAACTTGGCTGACCGTTTGGCCAAATCCACTGGTGTAGCCATAACCATTCCAGCCATAGCCGTACCAGCCTGTTTTATTGCCTGCGTAATAAGAACCTGTCCGAGTCCTTTTAGGTGCGAGCCTGATGACTGCGACATCGTTAGGGCAGACGACACCCGTGACGGCACAAGCTTCACTACCGTCTAGGTATGAAGTCATAACCCAAGCATCTTGTGTTTTCCAAGAGCCATAAGGGGCTTTGGTGCCATTCAACGCGGGTACAAACGTCCAATTGGAATAAAAGTTACCGCCAAAATCAGCCACACAATGCGCCGCAGTGACAATCACTCCGGGTTTGATCAGCGAAGCTGAGCAGACATAGGATAAATCACCTTTGTTGAAGTATAGCTTTCCGGTTGGGCTATAAGGGAAATACTTAGATGTTTGGTTGCCAAACGCATTGACCTGTGCCGTGGAAAATGGATGGTTTGTTGCACCAAAGTCTTGCGATGAAATACTGTTATCTTCTTCAATAAAGTTTGATTTAGGGACGAAGGTTGGTGATTTTTCGCCATCGCCCGAACCACCTGCTGAAAAACCAGGGACACCTGTGAATTGTGGGGCTACTTGCGGTGCGAAGCCACTGGAACTGTTAGGGTTTTTAGGTAGCGGCATAGGGATCGCGTTGGCAAAGTCAATGCTGGCCGCTGATTGTGGCTGTACGCTAGGTGATTGGGTTGCAGCAGAGCCGCCAGCCATTGCATTGCTGGCAATTGCCAAACCGATTGCGGCGCAAAGCAGGCTAGTTTTTGGAAGTGTGTGTAATTTTTTCATGTTATTAATCCTCGTAAAAGTCGGATGTTATAAGTGTGAAGTCAATCTCATTTTTTAGCAGTCATTTGTCAATGGGTTATCAGAACTGCGGGTACAGAATAGCAATGAATGGATGCAAAAGAAATTAAGTATTACCGCCGTGCAGGTAAATATGTCACAACATCTATAATGTATGTTTAACTATATGATATTTAATCGTTTGTTGTTTTTATGAAAAGCTATTTTTTCCATAATTCATGCAATCTTTGCATATTTAAGTTCGCTTGGACATGGTATGTCGGTGACGAAGAAATGGCGCGTTGCAAATAGGCATCGGCTTCGGCGTATTTGCCATCCAGCATATAGATGTAGCCCATGTTGTTATAAGCGGCCGCTTCATCAAGCGTTTTCTTAAACGTTCCCAAGGCTTCCAATTCTTTGCCTTGGCGAGTCTGCAACAAACCTAAGTTATAAAGGGCCCGGTCATATTTTTCGTCAACGCGTAAGGAACGTAAATAATCTTGTTCGGCGACATCCCAATGCCCCGCCAGATAGTTTGAGTAACCCCGGTTGTTAAACAACATCGCCGTGGGGTTTAATGACAAGGCCTGATTGTAATAGGCCAGTGCCGCTTGGAATTGTTTTTGCTGGTCGGCGATCAGGCCTAAACCGTTATAAGAACGCCAGCGTTTAGGGTCGGTTTTGGTGGCCGCCAGAAACTGTTGCCGGGCTTTGTCAAATTGCCGCTGTTGTAACAGCAACAAACCTAGGCCTTCTAGGGACGGCGCATAATTGGGGCTTAATTTCAAAGCCATGCGGAAAGCATCGTATGCCAAATCGGGATTGCCTTTGTCGGTATGGATCAGGGCGATTTTATGTAAGGTTTCATGGCTTTTGGGGTTTAAGTTTAAGGCATTGACATACGCCGCGAGGGCTTGGTCCCGATTGCCTTCCAATAATGCGCCATCACCTTCTGATAGGGTTTCTTGCCACGTTTTGGGCGTACTGTCGGCATTATCTTGATGCGTCAAATCCGACAAGGCACTGCATCCGCCCAATAAAACGGCTAATAGTAAGGCTAAGGGTTGAAGGGGCAGCCGCTGTTTGCTGGACATGGTCATAAAGTAAGTGGATGAAATGGGTGGGGTTAATTGCCAAATATAATCATTAGCTTGATTGCCGCAGGCCCCAGGGCGATGCAGAAAAAACCGGGGAAAAAACAAAATACCATCGGAAAAATCATCTTAGTGCCTAATTTGGCGGCCATTTCTTCGGCACGTTGCATGCGTTTGTCACGGAAATCTTCCGAATACACTCGCAAGGCTTCGGCAATGCTAGTCCCCAATGTGATGCTTTGCGCCAAAAGGCCGACCAAGCCCCGGATGTCATCAATCCCTGTGCGTTTGGCCAAGCCGTATAAGGCTTCAACACGTTCCACGCCCGCACGGGTTTCGGCGTTGACAATGCTCAGTTCAGTGGCGAGTAACGGATGGATGTTGTTGAGTTCAAGGGCGACGCGTTGCATCGCCGCTCCTAGGCCCAAACCCGCTTCGGCGCAGACCACCAATAAATCCAGGGCATCAGGAAAACCATTCATGATGAGGTGTTGCCGCTCACTGATTTTTTTGTCCAGATAATAACTGGGCAAAAAAATCCCTAACGCCGAACCGAATAAGGCCGTAAACGCAATTTGGTTAGTCGTGAGCGAGGGCAGCCAAGGCAATGTCAGCAAAACTATGGCAGGAAAACCTATCAGCATCAGTGTTTTGATACCGTAATAGTTTTTTAGGCTTGATGGGGAGCGGAAGCCCGCATGGATCAAACGTTCTTCGATGCCCGATAATTCTTTGGTGTCTTGGGGGGTGATGTAAGGTTTGGCGGCTTCCAAAACCTTGGCCAATTGCTCAGAAAACGTTTCCGAACTTGACCTGCCCAGCGTGTTGTATAAACGCCTACGGACAGGATCGGACATGCCCCGGTAAAGCATCACGATACCGATGATGATAAGGAGCAGGGTCAGGGTGATTGAGCCGATCAGTAAGCTTTTTGCAAAATCGAAACTGCCTGCTGAACTGGAAAGCGTGTTGAGTAGTTCTTCCATAAATGGCCCTTTAAATTTGGATTTTCATCATTTTGTTGATCCACAAGCCGCCTAAAAACATCATAAACAGGCCTGCGCCAATAATTTTAGGGCCTAGAGGATGGATAAACAGTGCGTCAATATAATTGGGGCTGGTTATTTTCAATAAAATAAACAAACCAAATGGCATGAGTGCCAACACCCAGACGGAAGCGCGGCCTTCGGCGGTCAGGGTTTTGACTTTACGTTCGAATTTAAAACGGTTACGCACCACCCTACTGATGCTTTGCAGGATTTCCGCGAGATTGCCGCCGCTTTCCCTTTGCACCAAAACGGAAGTCACCATGGCCATCAATGAAATGCTTGGAACCCGGCTTAATAAATTCCTAAACGCGATGCGGACATCCACGCCAAAATTAAGCTCGTCAAAGGTAATGCCAAATTCCGAACCAATCGGGTCGGGCAATTCATAAGCCACCAGACTTAAAGTGTCGTTAAAACGGTGTCCGGCCCGCATGGCACGCACCATCATGTCCAAGGCATCAGGCAATTGTTCCTCAAATTTAGCTAAACGTCTGTCACGGGAATACTTCAATAACGCAATCGGTAGCCAAAACGCCAGCGCAAACGCCAAAACGACCACAGGCAGTTGTTGGGTGTAAAGGCCTGCTGTAAAACTAGAAGCCAGCCCTAAACCTAAACTGACCATAATCAAACGGTAGGCCGGGAAAAAACGCCCGGATTGTTCGATGATTTGCTCCAATTTCAACATCCCCGGCAGGGCTTCTAAGGCTTGTTCAACAGGAGACAAGCTAGTCAGATATTTTTGCCGGATTAAAGAAATGCCCAAACCTGGCTTGAGTTCATCTTCAATATCCGTCAAGCGTTGATGGACACGTTTATTTTCTTGCTGCTTGTCATCAACGGCATTGGCGACAATAAAGCCGATAATCAGCACGGCGATAAAGAAAATGGCCAGAAAAATGTAAAGGGTTGTTGGGTTCATAACACGTCATCCCAACCTTCATCGCGTTGCATATCAAACGCCGACAAATCCAAACCAATGCCCCGTTTTTTGACCAATTCAAAAAACTTGGGGACGGTTCCGGTCGCACGGAACCGCCCAATGACATTGCCCGATTCATCGACACCGCGCCGTTGGAAAGTAAAAATTTCGCTCATGGTGATAATGTCGCCTTCCATACCATTGATTTCTTGGACGCTGACGACTTTGCGTTTGCCGTCTTCCAAGCGGGAAACCTGCACCACCAAATTCACCGCCGACGCAATTTGCGCACGGATGGCACGGGTCGGCAAATCCAGCCCGGCCATGGCCACTAAGTTTTCGATACGGGCGATGGCATCGCGGGGAGTGTTGGCGTGGACGGTGGTCAATGAACCGTCATGGCCTGTGTTCATGGCCTGTAACATGTCAAACGCCTCTTCGCCCCGACACTCACCAATCACGATACGGTCAGGCCGCATCCGCAGACAGTTGCGCACCAAATCGCGGGCGGTGACTTCGCCTCGGCCTTCGATATTGGGCGGGCGGGTTTCTAAGCGGACGATGTGGGTTTGTTGCAAACGCAATTCGGCGGCATCTTCAATGGTCACAATCCGCTCGTCTTCAGGGATGCTGGAGGATAACGCGTTCAGCATCGTCGTCTTACCGGAACCTGTGCCGCCTGAGACAATAATGTTCAGACGGGCTTCCACGGCGGCGGCGAGGACAGCCGCCATCATCGGAGTCAATGCCTTAAACCCTATCAAATCTTGGGTGCGCAAATGGTCGGCTTTGGCACGGCGGATGGACAAAGCCGAACCGTCCAAGGCTAGGGGCGGAACAATCGCGTTGACACGCGAACCGTCTTTCAGGCGGGCATCGACCATCGGCACGGACTCGTCAACCCGTCGTCCGACACTGGAGACAATCCGGTCAATGACGTTAAGCAAATGTGACTCGTTTTGGAAACGCACCGAAGTTAGCTCCAGCTTACCAAAACGTTCGATGTAAACTTGGTTATGGCCATTGACCATAATGTCTGAGACATTCGGGTCTGCCAGCAGAGGCTCCAAAGGCCCCAAGCCTAAAATTTCATCTTCAATGGTGCGGGTGACGTGTTGCCGTTCCGGCATGGTCAATGGAGCACCGTCCTCATCAAGAATTTTTTGCGCCAATTCACGCACTTGCAAACGGGCGTTTTTGTCGTCCAGCTCACCGAGCAAAGACAGGTCGGCAATACTGAGCAGCTTTTGGTGGACGCGGTGCATCCAATCTTGCTCGGTAGGGCTCATAGAACGCAAGTTCATAGGTTCAACCGGGCGTTTGGGCGTGGCTGATTGGCTGGCGGGTTCCGGGCTGACAGCGGGCTTAGGGTCTGGAATACCAGTGAAACGGGTTTTTAGACGGGTTTTAAGGTCCATAGTTATTTTTCTTGTTTGGAAATGCGGCTAAACCAATCGCGTAAAGACTGTTTTTTCTCAGGTTCTTTGATGCCTATGATGGCGTTTGTCAATTTCATTAGGGCTTGGCTGACTTGAGTGCCGGGTGCGGATTCCAATAAAGGCACACCTAAATTTAAGGAATGGCTGACCCTGACAAAATCATTAGGAATGCAAATGATGTTTTCAGTTTGTAAAGTTTTCTCAATATCACTTAACTGAATTTGGATATTGTTTTGGTAACGGTTGACAGCAATGAGGATACGGTCATCTGAAACGTCCATATCTTGTTTTAAGACCCTCAACAGGCGTTGGGCATCGCGTAAATTGGCGACATTTTGTTGTACACAAATGACAACTTTATCGGCGTGGTCGATGGTCGAACCCATCAACGGGTCGATTATCCGTGGCAGGTCAATCAGGATATGGTCATAGCCGTTCCGTAACAAATCCAGTAATTGCTTAAATTGATTGACTGGCACTTCACCTGGTAATGCAATTTGATCCGGTAACGCGGCCAATAAATGCACACCGCTTTTATGGGCGGTCAAAAAAGTATTGAGGGCAACCACATCCAGCGTTTCAATTAAAGGAAGGGCTTCAAAAAAGCCTTGTTGCGGGTGCAGATCAAAATTCAGTATTTGCGTGCCAAATTGCATGTCCATATCCAACAATGAAACTTTTGTATTGGCTTGGGTAGCCAATATATGGGCGACATTGCAGGCTAAGGTTGATGCGCCTGAGCCATTTTTGGCATTGAGCATCACGGTCAATTGGGTGTCGTTATTGGCGAATTTTGCCGATTGTTCGCGTGCGATTTGCCGTAAGGTATCGGCAATTTCCCGCTCAGGGACTGGATAAGGGTAAAAATCGCGTACCCCGGCTTGCATGGCCAGCCTCATTAACTGGGTATTGTCGCCGCATGAACTGATGGCCAACGTCACTGGGCGTGTGTGGGCAGGTTTATTGGCCAGTGCTTTTAGGACGGCTTCTGCTTGATCGTCCAAATGGACGATCAAAACATCAGGTAACACGGTTAGGCCATGAAGCGGGTCAATATGATGCTTATCCGACAAGAGGGCATTTAATTCGAAACCCGACATATTCGATAACATGATTTTTAGTGCCTCCAATTCGGGTTTGGAACGGCTGGTCAGCAATACGCGTAATTTTGTTTGCATGATTGTTTAAGAATGGTCAATCGTAATTTGGCTCAACCCATCGGTGTTCCCATAAGTCACCGATGGGTTTATTGTCAGGAACAAGGTGTGTCCGGTAGCAGATTAGGGTCTGGTGGCGGGGCAGGGTCATCCGGGTCGGGGATTTTACCTAAACTTTCACGCGGCAAGGTTGTTTTGAAAGACGGCGCGGCAATAGCGGCATTCAGGCCGAACAAGCCGGGCAACACCGGATTGTAAACATAGCCATTAATGCTGACTTGGACATAAGCTATGGCAGCTCCCGATGCTCCACCTACACCGACGGCATTCAAATAGTCAATGTCAATGTTCCCCGTTTCTAAACCGTTGACAATAGTACTGAAACCCGAACTATTAGGGTCATTGAAGACGGCGATATTCGCGATGGCCGGGTCATTTTCAGAGCAAACCGCCGCCGCCCTGGCACCGCGTTGTGCCATGTCAGCAAGGCTATTCCAGACAAACAGCATCCGGCTGACATCAACGGCGGCAAACAGCAATAAAAAAAATAAGCTGCTGGTGATGGCAATTTCGACGGTGGCCATGCCTTTTTGCTTGGCGATCATCATGGCGAGGCGATTTGCATGGTCAATGAAGCGCGTAGTGTCAACAAATCGCTGCCACTATAGCCAAACAAGCCCCGTAAGCCATGTAACGGATTACCGGATAAAAATTGGAAAGCATAGCTGGCATCAACCGTGACGAATTCAACGTCAGCGTTAGTGTTGATAGTGCCTGTCGTTAAGTCAGGAAGCAGGGCATCGCCCGCGCCGAAAATGTCACCATAAACCACCAAGTTTTTTGCCCCGGTGTCATCTGTTGAATTGGCGGCATAATAACGGGTGCCGCTACGGACGGCGTTGGCCAAAATATTGTATTGATATAAGGCCCTGCCTATTTCCGCTGACCCCAAAATCATCAGCAACACAAATGGCGTTGCTATGGCCAATTCAATCATGGCCAGCCCTGTCATATGTTTGTAGGTGATTAATTTTTTAGGCATTTTGGTATCAATTTGCTTAATTTAAATCGGGATACAATACCGCAGGAAAATTGGGTAAAGGCCCGGCGGTAAAGGTGCTAGGCCCCGCCATTGCCGTGACCGTGATGTCCAATGTATCAAAACCTATCATATGGATGATGATGCTCGGTTGGTTATAGTTGGCCGTGACCCTGACAAAATTAGGCGATGGCACACCGCCTATGGCTGTATCAACAAACGGGATGGCTTTATAAGAATATTCAAAGCTTGGGATAATGGCCGTACTGGCCAATTCCTGATTGCCATCACCTTCCAAGGTTTGCACAAACGCTGCAAAACCATAATCGGTCGGGTCTTTGCCAGGATCGTTGGTTATTAAGGTTTCGGCGGCACTCAAGGCGGCGGCATCGACCGCATTCTGTAAGCGGGATTTGTTGACATAAAGATGGCCTATATCCAAAACTAAACCCGCCATAATCATAAAAACAGGGATTGAAATGACCATTAACGGCAAGATGATGCCGTTTTGCAGTTTGATCCGATGGATAAATGGGGTTTCCAAAAACATCATCCGTCTAATGCATCCGGTCAATTGTCCGTATCGCCCATGCCAGGGAAAAACTTATTGTTATCAGCATCACGCCGCTTTAACTCAATTTGCCAGACATCTTGGCGGTAAGTCGAATTGAGGATTTGTTGCTGCTTTTTGCCATCCCGGCTTAAGAGCACCTTATCGTTAGGCTGCCTTCTGGTTTCCGGGTGATAAGTTTGGGCCAACTGCATGGCATGGACAGCCTCGCCAAAGTGCGCGTCCACTTGGCTAGGTTTGCTGCTGAATTTGCTACAAGCTGATAGGCAAAAAAGAGCGGTGATCAAGATAAAAGACTTAAAAAAATATTTCATAAATCGGCTCCTGTTAAGGTTTTTGGCCAAAAACGCCTTTCATGCCGCCCGCACCCATACTGGCTTTGCCAGAGGTACGGCGCACCCGCGCTTCGGTGCGCCCCAACAAATAAAAATCAATGTCAGAAGGTTCCACAAAATGGTCGGTGGGCAATTGGGGCGTGGAAGTCGGCATCGGTTTTGCCAAACGCGGCGTGACAAAAATGACCAGTTCCGTCTGTTTTTTCAAAAACTCTTGGCTAGTGAACAATTGGCCCAATACCGGGATTTCGCCTAGCCCCGGAAACTTATTGACGTTATCCCGCAGATTTTCACTGATCAAACCTGCAAGGCCAATCGTTTGGCCATCTTCAAGTTCCACCGAAGAATTGGCGCGGCGTTTGCTCAAAGCTGGGATGATGAAAGAATTTTGGGTGCTATTGACCGCCGCGACTACGGCATTGACATTGCTCAGTTCACTGACATCAACAGAAATTTTTAAGCTGATGCGCCCTGAATCCAAAACCACGGGCAAAAATTTAGTGGCGACCCCAAATTCCTTA
This sequence comes from uncultured Methylocucumis sp., assembly GCA_964446885.1. Taxonomy (GTDB): domain Bacteria; phylum Pseudomonadota; class Gammaproteobacteria; order Methylococcales; family Methylomonadaceae; genus Methylovulum. The sequence goes on along the minus strand of CAYUQV010000028.1, from coordinate 3,654 downwards.
TAAGAAACGGAAATGCCGCCCGTCGCGTTTTTTTGCACAGGGATAGGAAATTCGCCGCCAGAAAGAAAGTCGGCGGTTTGCCCTGAAATGGTCGTCAAGGTAGGTTCGGCGAGGATTTTGATTAAACCTTGGTTACGTGAGGCATTAATGATCGTGTTGACTTGGGCATCATGGCCAATAAACCGTCCAAATAGCCCAAAAGGGGTTATGACACTAGCCGCAGACGCAATCGCTCCTTCAAGCATTTGGCTGTCAAGTGACGGGCTTAATGTTGGGAAAATGGCGCTATTACCAGAGATGCCCCCACCAGAAAACTGCCCGTTAGACCCCATCATACTGAAGTCCACTTTAAAATTTTTCGCCAAGGAACGGTTCATTTCGGCAACCTTGACTTCTAGCATGACTTGTTGGGGCCCGCCCACTTGCATCATGTTAATGACCGATACATCGCTGGTCTTTTCGTTAGTGGTGTATTCATCCTTTTTGCCTTTGTCACTGTGCAAAAAAGTTTTTGCAATCGAAATGATGTCATCCATTTTTTCCGTGCTCGACACTTGGCCATTCAGGACAATCGAGCCTTGCGACGAATAAACGCCAGGATTTTCAGAAGGCACCAATTCATGCAGCTTGGCTTTGAGGCCGTCAATGTCATGGGTCACTTCAATGTTCAGCGTATCAAACAAATTGAGCTTGGAATTGTTTAACGTGACATTGGTGCTGCCCAAATGGCGGCCTAAGATATATAAATGGTTGGCATCTAATAATTCAATATCCGCGATCTCAGGATTAGCCACCGTAAAACTGTCCATGTTTTTGTTCAATTCAATGAAGCGCGATTTGTTGATGGCAATATGTAAAGCCCGCTCGGTTTGCAAGGCATTGAGTGGCTGTAAGTAAGGCAACAAAGCCAATAAAGACAAGGTGCGCAAGGCCAGGCATTTTGATTGTCGGTATTTCATCTTAATAAACAATAGTTTAATGGCTGCTTATAATGCGGAACGGGGGCTGGTGGACAATGGCATCCTGTAGGGAGGTTGTAGTTGTCCGCTTCCACTGGATTCACATTTCTGTTCATTACAACTCACCGTTTTTTTGGTCGTGCCTTTAATGATCAGCAACGATTTGTCCTCTGTAGTTGGTGCCGTAATAACAGGCGCTGGGGTGGCAATAGGTTCGGGAACGGCAGTTTGCTTAGGTTCTGCTGGAGGGGGGGGCGGAGCGGCCTCTTCGGGGGCTGGCGGCTCCGCTTTTACGGATTTGTCCAAAGGGTTGCGCAACATCAATTGGATGGTACCTTCAGCCGTAGCCGTAGCCAATTTTTCGGCCTGATCAGGCGATACTTGTAAAGTCACGCTCTTTCTGACGGTCGGCTTGTCTTTATCAAACCAAGCATCTTGGTCAACCGCCAAAACTTTCACGTTTTGCACCGCAACGTAAGTTTTTTGGTGGTTTTGGTTTTCGCGGCTTCTGGTCGGATCAAGCGCATAATGGGCCTTAGGTTTGGGGGTTGCCAGCACATCCACAGAATTGCCTGGCAAAATAAAACCGGACACGCCGACCACATCATTGACCCGCACGGTCATAGCCCGCATGTTCTGCTCGATCAGAGCCGATAAAGGACTGCCGCCGAGATGCTCACGGATTTGCACCTTATTGATCACTTCCCCGGAAGAAATCACGCGGGTACTGATTTTATTGACAATTTCTTTAGGGTCAGAGAGATAAGAGGCAGGCAAATTGCTTTTAGGCCATTCCATTATCTTTAACTGGGATTCGCTTATGCGCGATGCGAAGGGTATTTCATCGTTAGCCACAACGACTTTCACGGTCTTGACAGTGGTGGCAGGCAAGGATTTTTCCACCCAACGCTTGGCAAGCCAGACGGCAATCAAAGCCATGAAAAGGGCGACACCTAACACCATCAGCGTTCTTTTGCTAAACATCAAATTTCTCCATGATTGTTAATGCTTAGTTTAAAAGACCGCTCAAGGCCGTTTGCCAAAGCGTGCTGTCCAGTTTGTGTTGTTGCCATAAAACAAAAATAGTGCCAGTGGCAATCGCCGCCGCATAAGGGAAGCGGATACGTGCAGGCTCATCTTCGGCAGGGGCGATGGCAACCCATTGTCTGGCATAAACAAAGGTTTTGAACATTTGCAGATAACGCTTAAACAGGCGTGACACGCCACCTTTTGCAAGCAATACACACACCGCCAACACGCCACCCGAAATCAGGGTTGCCGCAACCGCATAAACGGTCAGTTGGGCATTCAAAAAGCACCCGACCGCCGCCATCAGCTTGACATCACCCGCGCCCATGCCACGGGCCAAATAAAACGGCAATAACATCACCAAACCGACCACTAGCCCTGCCAAACTATCGGCAACACCGCTCCAGCCCGCCAACAAAGATTGCCCGCCAACCCCTAACAATACTCCGCTGAGGGTCAGCCAGTTAGGTATGCGGTGTTTGAGCAGGTCAATCCAAGTGGCAATCAATAAGAGCGGCAATAAGATCAATAAAGGGTTGTTTAATAAAGTCATACACGTTCAAAGTAAAAAGTGGGCCGGCTAGGTGCTAGGAAATCAAAATAACGGTTAAAGCGTCCTGGTTTTTTACAAAGCAGAAGAACGCACTATCAAGCCTTCAAAGCGTCACCCTGGATCATTGGCAACCGTACAGACCGGGCAGGTTTTAAAATCCAAGGCTTCATGCAGGGAAATTATGAATGGCCAAATCCTAAGGGCGGCAACGCTTACCCTAAGTAGTGGTGCAAAAATCTTTTAACATAAGTAACGGGGGCGGGACGGGGTTTCAATACCCCGTCCTTAATGTTTCAAAGACGCTATAGGTACTGAAAACGTTACGGAACGGGTCATAAACCCGTTCCAGCCTGCGTTATTTTATAAATGTTAAAAAAGTTATGGACACCTACCTACTTAACTAGCGAGTTGTTTTGGCACTTAAAGCAATAAATGTACCGTGATATAAGGCTACAGGCTGGCAGATGATGATAAAAATTCTACCTGATTGATTTAAAGGGATTTATAGATGGCTAGTGAGATCAACAGGGAAAATAAAAAGGCGAAGCGAGGGGAGGGATGTGATATTTGACCAGAAGGTGTGTTAAATAACTTGGTTAATTAAGTTAAATAACGCATATAGCCAATCCGATATAAATTGATAGTGTCAAAAAGACGATTATCCACAAGGGGCACAAGAGCTAGGACTGCCCGTCCTTCGAGGACGCGCAGTCCTTATTAGATTATTTTTGATTGCTACGCCGGAACGGGTTTGTTACCCGTTCCGTAACGTTTAGGTTGCCTGCGGGTTGTGTAAAACGTTAAGGGCGGGGTTACAAACCCCGCCCCGCTGAGCATAGGTATCTACACAAGTGGGCACTCCTTCTCCCTTGAGGGAGAAGGCTGGGATGAGGGGGAATATAACCAGTTGATTTTATTCTCCTCTCCCCAACCCTCTCCAGCAGGAGAGGGAGCTTGGTGCTTAAGCTGGAACGGGTTTGTTAGCCGTTCCGTAACGTTTAGGTTGCCTGCGGGTTCTGTAAAACGTTAAGTGCGGGGTTGCAAACCCCGCCCCGCTGAGCATAGGTATCTACACAAGTGGGCACTCCTTCTCCCTTGAGGGAGAAGGCTGGG
>CAYUQV010000027.1:0-45305 GCA_964446885.1 uncultured Methylocucumis sp. | reverse complement strand
TTTGTCGGGGGACGGCAGAATGGGCTTCCTGCCCATCTGCCGCCGTGCGGCATCCCTGCCGCACCCCTCCGGGCCATTCCCGCCAAATACCCACAAGGGGCACTTGTACTGCGGTGCTCGACGCGGCAAACGGGATAACACCACGTTACTGCGTAACGTGAGTTAATCAATTTGTTAAGCGTTTTTTTAAGCAAGGCATTATAAAAATGCCCACATTGGACAGCATGATGAGCAGGATATTGTAACCAATATAACAGGCCATCTACTAAAGCCACGAAAAAGCTAGGGTAAGTGACAGGGTGACAAGCTGGCATGAGCTATCAACGGCTGCCCATCTGCCAAAAGATGGGTGGCCACAAAGATAAGCATTTATGCAGCTAAATGATTGGATTTAAAATCACGCGCCCGTTTCTTCCAAAGTTGATTGGACAGGATAACGCGATTTGCGCGAGGTGGCTTTTGGTTTTTTCAAGCCTAAGGTTTTGTTAAGGAGTTTCCAAGCCATCACCACCGAGCTGATACCTAGCACCAAACCTAACGACACCCAGGTCAGCAGCCATATATCCCATAAGGGCCGATATTTAAGCCAACCAAAATCCCAATGGTGTAAAGCTGAATAAGCCCAACGCATAACCCTGGCACTTTGGTCTACTTTCGCCAACAATTTACCGTCTTGCGGATCGACATAAAACCGCGTCCCGGCTTTATCCGCTAAGCTCACTAACCATACGGGCAAGGGTTTTTCAATCGGGTTTTGGTCATGTCTTGGATAATAATAACTGTCGTAATCGCTTAATAAAGTTTGACTGGCTATCGCTGATTGGGCATCGACACGCCCGACTGCGGCCACTACCGCAGAGCCGTCAAACCGGGTTTGTACGCCTTCGGCAGTTTGCGGCAAACGATGCCCGTCACGGGTATTGGCCAATAACACGGCATCATTGCCCAAGCGTTTCCAGGCCAATTCAACGACTTCGCCACCTTCCACCGCCGCTGCCAAATCAAGCGGCAAAACCGGTTGCCAATCACGCATGGCTTGGGGCAAGCCCTTGCCTAAATAGAGGTTAATTTCTTGGCGGTTGGCAGTGGTTTGGGAGAATATTTTCCCCGGATTAGTATCCAGAAAGCCGCTTAACGCCCACAAAAAAGCAAAACCGCCACCTAACAAACCGCTCCAGAAATGCCATTTAAACCAAAATTCTCGGTAAGGTTGGGTGCGGCCTTGAGAATAAGTCGGTTTGCCGCCGAATCCAGGCCGCCAGCGCAACCAACCGACTACCAATCCAGTCAAGCTTGCTAACGTCGCAGACAGACCTAACCACATTTGCACATCACTACGGATATGCCCCAACCCCACGCCTTCTAACGGTTTGAGCAAATGTAGCCAATTACCCGCCCAATAAAAAGCCCGTGCGTACCGGGTTGATGCGTGTAAAACCTCACCAGTACGCGAAGAAATCAGCAATTCGCCGCCGTCATCACCGACGCTGATACGGTGGAACGGGCTAAGTGCATCTTGGTTGCGCAACAAAATAGTTTTGTCTAAGGTTTCCAGAAAAGCCACTTGGCTAGGTTTTATGCCATATTCTGCGGTGAACCAATTCCCGGCGATTTGCAGGGCTTGATCCGAAGCTATTTTTTGCACCGCTCCATCCAATGCCGACAAGGCGAAACGTCCCCCTGCCGAGTCTTCAACTAACCATAATGGCGCACCAGCAATACGCACCAGGCGGGCATCAATGATACTGGGGTTGTCATCAGCCGCTTTACCTTCCGTCGCTTTGGGTTTGGCAGCGGCTTTGCGTTGTTCGGCACTACGCTCCCAAGCTTCCCCCACACTCAACCAGCCCATTTCGGGCGATAAGGTTTCCGCATGGGCCAATTGTTCGCTACGGGTTTGGGTGATGGTTGGCGAATACATGATCACCAACCCAGAAAAAAACCATAAGGACATAAACAAGGCCAAGGCAACCCCAACCCAGCGATGAAACCAAAATAGCAAACGTAGTAGTTTTTTCATGTTGTTCTCTACATCATCATAAATAAGATACCTATGTCGGCACACTGACAGACCTTTACAACCCAGACAGGTAATTGACCAATGCGTCGATTTCTTCATCGGTCAAGTTTTTGGCAATCGTGTTCATGACACCGCCTGGGCTGTTGGTGCGTTCGCCGAGTTTCCAATTGACCAATTGGACACGTAAGTAAATGGTATTCTGCCCGCCGATGACCGGATACACCGTATTATCGGTTTGCCCGCCCTTTCCAGTTTTGCCGTGGCATTGGCTGCACGGCTTGACCCCTCTGCTTGGGTCGCCTTCAAAAAACAAACGTTTGGCAATCGGGTAATCACCCGAAGAATCGCCCTGCATCAGGGGCTTGCTAGAAAAATAAGCGGCAATGTGCTTGATATCATCGCCGCCCAAGTCTTCTGCCATGACGCTCATCACCGCATGTTGGCGTTGCCCAGTTTGGAAATCATGCAATTGCTTAATCAGATAAGCCCCGATTTGTCCGGTATGTTTAGGCGTCCTGGCATCGGTACTGTCACCCGTTGCACCGTGGCACTCTTGACAACGCTCCGATTCGGACACGACTTTGCCAATAATGGGGTCGCCGCCGTCCACAGTCGGTTCCGCTTTCGCCTCACCTGTCCCAAGCACCGCCAACAGCACGGTTAAATGGAATAAAAAGAAGCGTCCTTGCTTTTGAGAGGCACTAACATGAAACCATTGGATAATCGCTGGGGTAAAAAAATAGTGGTTTAAGGTGTTGGATAATACAAAAAACGACAAATGAGTCCCTGCCTATTCATGTCCTTGAGGAAGCTGTCGGATCAGCTCCAGCGTTTTATCGACATTTTCCTTCGCTTTCAGGCCGCCGATACTCGCAGCAATTTTGCCGTCAGGCGTGACCAAAAACGTGGTGCGCTCGGCGAAACCGTGCGTGATGTCTTGCCCCCGGCTGTCTTTTTTGCCCGGTGCAGCGTCTTTTACCGTCAAGCCATAGGCTTTGCTGATTTTCCCGTCCGCATCCGAAGCGACTGGAAACTTGCCCGCACAAAATTCTGGGTCGGCAGAAAAATCATTAAGCCGTTTGATGTCATCTAGCGAAACCCCAATAATGCTGGCTCCGGCGGCGGCAAATTGGTCGTAATGGGCGGCAAAGGTATGTGCTTGGAGATTACAGCCGTTGGTGTAGGCAGACGGATAGAAGTACACCACTACAGGACCTTTTTTCAGGGCGGCTTGCAAGGAATAATCTAAGGTCTTGCCTGCCAATGAGGCCGGGGCGTTAAAATCAGGGGCTTGATCACCTGTTTGTAACGCGGCTTCAGCGGTTAAAGAAACGCCCGCCAACAGCACGGCCCATACGATTTTTTTCATGTGTCTTGTCCTGTTTCAGAGGGGTTTATAGGTGTCGTGGCAAGCCGTGTCACAGGCTTTGGAAATTTCTATGGCTTTATTCGAAGCGGCATCAAAATCGTTGGTTTCAACAAATTTGATGATTTCCGCCGCCATGTCTTCATAGCGTTTGGCATCGGTGACGGCATCGGCGGCATTACCGCGTTTTTCAAAATAGCCCTCCACTAACTTAAAGCCGTTTTGGATGTCTTTGGCCAAGGCCACTGTTCCCTCGGCATTTTTATTGGTGATATTGTCTTGCAAGTTATGGGAGTTAGTGTCGATAGTCTCCATCAGCTCCTCAAAATCGAATTCGGCTTCGGCGTAAACCCCGCCTGTCGCTAATATAAACATTAGCCCGAAAAGATTAATTTTGTTACGCATAGCTTATGTTTTCCTAATGTTCTGGCACCGATGCTTAAAATCCCCTCCAGTGTGTACCGCCCGGAAGGGCTTAAGGGGCCGGTGATCCTTGTCTGGGGGCCAGTTAAGCGATCAATTCCTTAATGACCTTGCCATAAACCACGGTCGGGCGTTCCGAACGGCCTTGATATTTGTAAATCAATTTCAAATGATCCAGACCCATTTGGTTCAACACCGTCGCGTGCAAATCGTAAGTGTCAACGGCTGTCGCTTTATCAGCGACTTGCAAGCCAATTTCATCGGTCGCGCCGTAGGTTGTGCCGGCTTTGACACCGCCACCCGCCAGCCATTGCGTATAGCCCCAAGGGTTATGGTCACGGCCTGTGCCGCTTTCGCCCCACGAGGTACGGCCAAATTCGGATGTCCAGACCACCAACGTGGAATCCAGCAAACCTAAGGCTTTCAGGTCAGTCAGCAAACCTGCGATAGGTTTGTCGACAATACGGCCATGTTTGCCGTGGTTTTCTTCCAATTTGGTATGGGCATCCCAGTTGCGTTCATCACCATCGACATCCACAGGGCCACTGACGACTTGGATAAAGCGTACGCCACGTTCCACCAAACGCCGCGCCCGCAGCAAGTCAGTGCCATATTCTTTAGTGATGTCATCATTCAAACCGTATAAGGCTTTGGTGGCATCTGATTCTTTGCTCAAATCAACGGCTTCCGGGGCGGAAGTTTGCATACGTTCAGCCAATTCATAGGCACGGACACGGGCTTGCAATTCGGAATCTTGCGGATAAGCCTGGTCTTTCAGTTCGTTCAATTGTTTTAACAGACCCAAATTTTCGTGCTGTTGTGAGGCGGCAATCAATTCAGGGCGTTCCAAATGCAAGATAGGTGATTTACCGGAACGGAAGGCCGTGCCTTGATAAACCGCAGGCAAGAAACCTGAACTCCAGTTGATGGCACCCCCTGTCGGTTCTTTTTTGCCGTTATAAAGCACCACATAGGCTGGCAAATCAGGGTTGGCCGTGCCTAAGGCGTATTGTATCCAAGCACCCAGTGTCGGACGGCCTGGGTTCAAGCCGCCTGAATTCAATTTCAAGATGGAAATGTCATGGGTTGCGCCGATGGTGACACTGGATTTAATGAACGCAATGTCATCGGCGTGTTGGGCCAGGTTCGGCAACAAATCGGAAAACCACGCGCCACTTTGGCCATGTTGTTTCCAAGTCCGGTTAGAGGCGTACAATTTGCCCAAACCGCCTTGGGTACTGGTTTTAATGCCTTTCAAGAAAGACGCGGGCACTTCTTGACCCGCTAATTTGACCAGTTCGGGTTTGTAGTCGTATAAGTCCAAGGTGCTGGGTGCGCCGTGCTGATGCAGCCAGATGACCGATTTGACCTTGCCCGGAAAGTGCGGTTGTTTAGGTATCAATGGATCGGCCAATTCAGAAGCCATGGCACTGGAGATAAAACCACCACCCAAACCGGGCACTAAATTGCCTAAGGCCAAGCCACCCAAGCCATAACCCGTTTTTAGCAAAAAATCTCTTCTTGTTTGATTGTTCATTTTAATAGCCTCTAGGAAAGTCGTTAGAAACGGTAGATAAATTCATTGGAGTTCGCCACGGTGTGCACTAAGTCAACAAAAGCGGCGGCACGGATCGGATCGATTTTTTTAGCGTCTTTCAAACCCGTTGGAATACTGACGGCAAACTTTCCTTCCGAGGTTTTTTCCCTGACCGTCTTTTCGTGGCTATCCAAAAACGTCTGCAAAATGTGTTTCTCTGATTCAGTCGCGCTACGGGCGAACAAGATTTGATACAAGCGATCCAATTGCGCTGCCTCTTCTTGGCCCGCTTCATTAATGACCCGGCCTGCCAACGCTTGTGACCACCCAAAAACAACATCGCTATTGAACAACGCCAGCGATTGCAAAGGCGATGTCGTGACTTCACGTTTGCTATGCGCTTCTTGGGCCGAGGCCATGTTGAACGTGTCCAACAAGGGATAAGGCACACTGCGGCGGGTAAAGATATACAAACTACGGCGGTTCTGGTCGCTTTCCTCTTTGGACACTTGCCACAAGTTACCTGCGCCTAAGTTGGCCGGAACTGGTGGAAACACGCTAGGGCCGCCGACTTTGTCCTGCAATTTGCCGGATGCCGCCAACAAGGAATCGCGGATTTGTTCGGCTTCGAGACGTTTTCTGGGGAACACCGCCAGCAGTTTGTTTTCTGGATCGGCTTGAACAAGATCTTCACGGAACGCTGATGATTGGCGGTAAACACTGGATGACAGGATGTCGCGGTGCAATTTCTTGATGCTCCAACCTTGTTTAACAAAATTGTCAGCCAAATAATCCAGCAATTCTGGGTTGCTAGGCTTTTGTCCGGCTTTACCAAAATCACTGACGGTTTCGACAATACCCCGGCCAAAATATTCTTCCCAAACACGGTTGACAAATACACGGGCTGTCAGCGGGTTAGCATCACTGGCAATCCATTTCGCCAACGCCGCCCGTCTGCCTGAAGAGAAAGGCGTAGGTTTAATGTCAGGTTTTTCGTCGGTAATGGCTTCCGGGAAGGCTGGCTTGACTTCTTCCAACGGTTTCTCATGATCCCCACCAAAGTAAACATAGCTAGGTGGTGTATCAGAATGGCCCAACTCCGTCATGGCCGAAATTTCAGTTGACCCTGATTTTGGCTTCAAGTCATTGAATTTTTTTAGTTCTTCAGACAATTTATCGTATTCTTGCCATTTTTCGACAATGTCCTTGCTATAGTTTTTATGATTGCCTTTGCTGTCAGTGACATCTTCAAGATAAGCGGCCAAACTCCGTTCGTCCGTGACATAGGCTAGACGGTGGTTTACCCAGCGGTCTTGGGCATTCCATTGGTCTTTGGGCTTAAATATCGCTTCCCGGCTATCTGTGACATAACGCTCTTTATGATGCTTTAAGGCATCTTCACGGACTGTATCTATAATCGCTTTCTGCTTGGCACGAATGTCTTTAGTCGCCTCCTCCCATTTACGCAACGCCGCTTCGTAATTGTGTTCAATCTCACCTTTCTTAGCCGCTGGAATATTGTCAACCGCGCTGACGTTGGCAAAAAACGATTGCAAAGAGAAATAATCTTTCTGGCTAATTTTGTCGAATTTGTGGTTATGGCAACGTGCGCACTCGACGGTTTGCCCCAAAAATACCTTACCGACCGTATCAGTGATGTCGGTAGTGATCTGGTACTTGCGCTGGATCAAGTCACGCGAGTTATGGTTGTCAGGGAAATTGGCCATATAACCCGTGGCGATCAGGGCATCTTGGTTGTCAGGCCATATCTCGTCACCTGCCAATTGTTCTTGGATGAACTGCGAATACGGCTTGTCTTGGTTGAACGAGCTGATGACATAATCACGGTAACGCCATAAATTAGGCCGGGTGTCGTCATTTTGAAATCCCGTACTGTCGGCATAACGCGCCAAATCCAACCAGCGGCGGGCTTGGCGTTCGCCGTATTTGGGCGATGACAACAAACGGTCAGCGAGTTTTTCATAAGCATCAGGCGCCGTGTCTTCCACAAAGGCCTTCACTTGTTCCGGCGTGGGGATAATGCCCCACGCATCTAAGGTGGCGCGACGGATGAACGCGGCGCGGTCAGCATCGGGCGATGGCTTTAAGTTTTTAGCTTCCAATTTGGCCAACACAAACGCATCAATCGGATTGCGCACCCAGCTTTTGTCATTCACAACCGGATCAGCCGGACGTGTCACAGGCTTATAAGCCCAATGGTTGGATTTTGCCGTTGGCTGTGGCTTGGCATCAGCAGTTGCCTGCGCATCCGTTGCTTTATTTTCAGCAGCAGATTCGGCTTTAGGGGTTGATGCAACAGTAGCGACCGGATGGTTAAACAAATCCGCAGGCTTGGTTTCCCCAATCACACCCACTGGATTATTGAACAAATCTACGGCTGCCGAGGCTTGCTGAGGCATTGGGCTGGCAAGTGCCCATAGAATGGCAAGATAAAGTTTGTTTTTCATTGGCGGCTCCCAAAATTAAGGCAATTAGGATTTAGGCTGGGTTTCAGTGGCGGCTTTAGAGGCTGGCGGGACAATTTTCACCAGCTTGCCACCTTCTTCTTCATAATTTTGCGCACCGACAGCACCTACCACGTTAAAGCCTTTTGATGCCAGCAAATCCGCTGCCTTACCGGCACGTCCAGCGTGGTTGGAAACCGTGATGATCGCCCGGTCTCTAGGGATAGCCGCCAACTGTTGCCCGATGGCATCGGCTTGAATGCTCAAATAAGCCGCGAAACCGCCAATCGCTGAGATTTCCTCAGGACGGCGCACATCAATTAAGAGCACTTTTTCAGGTTTTGCCAACCAAGCATCCAATCCGGCTTTATCCAATTTAGGGGTCTTGGCGGTGTAAGGCCGTGGTGCAGTTGCAGTTTCTTGAACCTTAGCGGCATGATCCGCGTGCAGGTCAGTTGCGCTAAAGGCGACAGGGGCGGAAAGGGCGATAAACGCCAACAACAGTTTTGAAGAATTTTTCATGGTAGATCAGTTTCCTTAATGATGGCTGGAATGTTTGGGACGCTTATGTTTGTCCATAAACGTCTTTCATTAGGGTTTTAGCACCTACCGTGCCAGACTTTACAGAATTATTTTAAAAATACTTATCTTATTGATTTAAAATATAATAAATATTCATATCGGGTTGCCATACCCAGCAATCTAAGCATTAAACAGACCTAGTCGATAAGCAGGTGTTGATATTCATATAGGCCAGCAACAGTGATGTTAAAAAATAAGCAGTTAGAGTATTGCTAAATTCAAAAATGCTGGCCGGGTATATGGGTGAAAGCGAAAAAATAATATAATAATCAATATCTTAAAAAACGATGTTCAGACGTTTTTTCTATAGGGTGATAGGTGCCAAAATCATTGATCCCAAAGGCTTATTCCGCCCTGCCCAATAAGCAATGGCGCGAACAAATTTTCGAAAAAAAAATGGCTAGACAATCGGCAGAACCTAATTTGCTTAGATTCTGCCGAAACGGGTGGTGGGGATGTTTTGAGAACGTAGCCTTAAGGCAACGGCGACAATTGACGCGGACTTAAGGCTTTTCAGTGAGGGTACGAGTCGCAGGGCCTATGCCAGGACACCTGGAGAATGATTTAAGCTCTTTATGAGCGTTGAGGTCTTCTTTAAAACACAAAAAACGCTGTCATTTCGGCAGGGATTGCCGGAATGACGTGAAATTCGAATCCACCCACAAGAGCCTTATTTTATATCTGCTATAACCCAAATTACGGTAAGTCCCTAGTCCAGCGGATATTCTCCCGTACGACCTTGGCCGGGCTGCCTGCAAGGATGCAGTTTTCGGGATAGTGGCCACGGGTGACCACTGAGGCCATCCCGACCACCGAACCGCCGCCGATATTGACGCCTTTCAACAGTTTTACGCCATTGCCGATCCACACATGATCGCCGATGATGATCGCTTGGGCCGGGTTGATACGGACATTGTCCTGGTCATAGATGGCGTGGACATCACTGGTCGATGCAATGATGTCCGAAGAAAACATGCAATCGGCGCCGATTTCAATCGAACTGGGTTCATGGCTGGACAATCTGACAATACCCTGAAAAGTGCTGCCCGCACCGATGCGTATGATGCTGTTGCTGCGCCGGATAGCAATCTGCAAGCCACTGACCATAAAGACATTATCGGCAATCAGCACTTGATTGTTATGGCCGATGATGTTGACGGTCAGCTTACCCCTGACCTTGTCGCCAAGTTGCACACGGTTGTTCGTGCCGCGCAATTCTATGGACGATCCGGACTGTAATTCCGATTGGCCTTTGGTGTAGGTGTTCGTTTCTTCAATCAAACATTTTTCATCGGAACTCATGCCTTACCCCTCAATTAAAGTGCTTGTATTTTTGACGTTTTTGCTAATCTGGCGGCGACCACGTCCCATTGGATATTCAGGAAAAACGCGTCCACATACTGTGCCGCTGCTGCGCCATAATCCATTTGGTAGGCATGTTCGTACATGTCCATGACCAAAATCGGCAAGGTGGCGGCAGGTGAATGCAGATGGTCGGCCAGCCAATAATTTTCCAGGAATCCGGTGTGCAGGTTATAGCCAAGCACCACCCAGCCGGAACCGCCCCCTAACCCTGCCCCTATCCGCCGGAACTCTTTTTCCCAAAGTGCGTAACTGCCAAACGCCGCTGCCAAGGCTTTTTGCACACTTTCACTGGCATTGCCCGAACCGCCCAGATTGTGGAAATACAATTCATGTAAAACAACGGAACCGTTCCGAGCCAAGTGTTCGCGTTTGAGTTCGTTGTAAAGGTATGGCGGAGTTTCGGCATCCGCCAACGCCGCGGCAAGGCGTTGTTTGGTGATGTTTAAGGCTTTCACCGCACCGCTGTAATTGTTTTCCCAATGCGAACGGATCAGTTTTTCAGAAATGCCAGTCAGTTTGGCCGGGTTAAACGGCAAAGGCTTAACGTCATGGCCGGTAGTAAATGAAGATGCCAGCGACAAATCCGACGCTGTACCGCCCGTTTCTGCAAGGCTGTCCAAGGACACAGCAAGCAATGTTGCACCTGCCGAGGTACGGGCCAAAAAATCACGGCGGGTATAAGGATAAGGGGGCATATGCAGTTCCTTGAAATTAAGCTTTATTCTTTGATACGGATCAAATCATGGCAACTTTTGCACGTTTCGCCCAATTTGCCGAACTGGGTTTTGATCGCGGCGACATCGCCTGTTGCCGCGACTTTGGCCAGTTCATTGGCCGCCGTGTTGAAATTGTTGGCAATCACCGTCACTTCATCCTTTTTTTGGAAAAATTCAGGTTTCAGCCGGGTGGTTTTCCAGCCAGTGCCTTGATCCGTACCAGCCCCGTACAGTTCGCCTAGGCCGGAGTTGGCAACCGCCGCAATGGCATTGGCGGCAGCGGCGACATAGTCTTTGTTGAAGGTTTCAGGATGATCGACGACCTGTTTTTTGATCTTAGCCGTGTTCCAGCCGATAAATGAATAAGCGGATTGCCGGAAGCGGATTTGCTCTTCAATCGGGCCTGCGAAGGCGGCAAAGGTGGCGGCGGCCAAGGCCGCCGTTAAAGCGAGTTTTTCTTTCATAGTCCAATCCTCATAGTTTAAAAATAGTGTTGCATTAAAAGCTGGGGGCTGCCGCCAATGGTGCGGGCGCACTGGCGACAGGGCGGATAAATTCCACGCCGCCCCAAACGGCCCAAACCGCCACGCCAGAAATGACGACGGTGGAAAAAAACCGCAGTACGCCACCGCCTGTCACTGGGGTGGCCGCTGTTTTAGAAATTTGTTTTTTACCCGTCAGCATAGGGCCGACAAGATTGGTTTTCTTTATCCAACGATAATAAACAATGGCCGACAGATGCAGCGCCAACAGCCCTAACAAGACATTAAACGCTTGGGCGTGCCAGCCGCTTAATTTGTCACGTAAACCATCATCATCGACCAAACTGTACAAAGGCCCTTCAAAAGCAATGTCATCACTGGCGCACAAACCCGTACCGACCAGCACTGACAACACGGTCAGCAAGGCAAACACCGCAAATGCACCTAAGGGATTATGGCCAGCACCCTGCCATTGGCCTTTCAAATACGCCACAACCCTAGGCAAGGTGGGGAAAAAATTGCCGAACCGGGCGTAGGTTGTGCCAATGAACCCCCAAATCAGCCGGAACACCAGCAATCCCAAGATCAAGGAACCGATGCGCCCATGCCAATCCATCAGGCTACCGCCCAAAGTTGCCGTGATGTAGGCGGCAAGCACCGCCAACACCAACAACCAATGAAATAACCTGATCGGAAAATCCCAAATACGGACAGTCACTTTCATGTTGCTTCCCCTTTAAAAGCCGTTGACGAATTGTTGGCTACGCAACTGCACGTTAAAGAACTTGACGGTTCTCTACCAGGCCAATTTCGCCGCCGCTTCATCAAAACGGGGTGTGGTGTCATTATTAAAACCATGCTGGACACCGGGATAAATAAAGGCTTCGTACTTGACCCCTGACGCTTTCAACGCGGTTTCATAAGCAGGCCAGCCCGCGTTAATCCGCTCATCAACCCCCGCATAATGGATCAACAACGGTGCTTTGATTTTTGCGGTGTCTTCGGCACTGGGTTGGCTGCCATAAAACGGCACGGCAGCGGCCAAATCAGGCAAACGCGTCGCCAAGACATTGGCGATACCTCCGCCATAGCAAAAACCGACCACGCCGACTTTGCCGTTACCGTCCGGCAAGGTTTTCAGGACTTGAGCCGCTTTGACAAAATCGGCTTGCAGCTTGGTTTTGTCGAGTTTTTGGAACAACTCCCGCGCTTTGTCTTCATCACCCGGATAGCCGCCTAATGAGGCCAGCCCGTCCGGTGCAAAAGCGATAAAATTATCTAACGCCAAACGCCTTGCGATGTCTTCAATATGCGGGTTTAAGCCACGGTTCTCATGCACCACCAAAACGGTCGGCAATTTGCCTGTAAACTTGGCGGGTTGCACCAAATAGCCGCGTAACGTGCCATTGCCTTCCGGCGAATCATATTCGACATATTTGGCGGCAATACGCGGGTCATTGCCTGCAACTTGTTGGGCTTGCGCAAACTTAGGGTTCAAGGCTTCCAACAAACCTTCGGCGGTCATCCCCAACACGGCGAACTTAGCCGCCGCGCTTAAAAAACCACGCCTTGAAAGATCACCGTGGACGTATTTATCAAACAATTGCAAAACTTCAGGATCAAAGTCATCAGCTGTTTTACGGGTCATCACATTTCTCCTGCCCATTCAGGCTTATTTCACGCGGCTTTCAATACCCGGAGTCAGCACGGCCAACTTATAAGCCGCACCCCGCCCTACCGCGTACAAGGTTTTTTTGTCTTTACCGGCAAACGCGATGTTTTGCGGCTTTTTAGGCAAGGGGATCGCGCCTAAGGCATCGCCCTTATCGCTGAACACCTCTATGCCTGCATTGGATGCGACATACAAACGGCCTTTGGCATCCACCGCCAAACCATCGGCACCGCTAGACCATTCACCTGTATCAGATTTGGCCCAGCCTGCGAGTTTGGCAAAGTTTTTCGGCTGGCCCACGCCACCGTCTGAGGCCACGTCGTAAGCCAAGATGTATTCGCCATCAGTATTGGCGACATACAAGACTTTTTCATCAACGCTCAACTGGATGCCATTCGGACGTTTGATGTCATTGGCCAACCGATGCACTGCACCTTCAGGGCTGATGTGATAAACGCCTGGCGTGGATGCGGGCGGATTAGGGTTTTCTTTAGACGGGCGCGTACCGCTGTCCGTGAAATAAACACCGCCGTTTTTCGCCAGCACCAAATCATTCGGGCGTTGGTAAGCCGTGCCTTGATAATTTTCGGTCAGGACTTTTTCTTTGCCAGCAGGATAAATGATGCCCACTTTGGTTTTTAAGGTCTGCACAGCAAACAGTTCGCCATTGGCATTAAACGCCAAACCATTCGCGCCGTTGCTGTTTTCCAAAAACGTTGACACAGCATCATCCGGTGCAATCCGGGTGATACGGTTGGCTTTAGTTTCGGTGAACACCACACTGCCGCTGCCATCCGGCAAGGCAATCGGCCCTTCGGTACCGTCGAAACCTTCTTTAATCAAGTGGATGGGTGCCCCCCCTGCGGTCACGCCAGCGATGGCAGGCGCAAAGGTGTCTTCAGGGATAACTGGCTCGGCGGCGTGTAATGGGTTTGCCAATATCACTGCACTGGCCAGGGGCAATAATCGCTGAACAAGGGTTTTAAATTTCATAGCGGTCTCCGATTAGTTTTTTCTCAAAAATTGGCGCGGAAGTTAACGCCAAAATAACGGGCATCACCATTCGTGACATTGACGGCGGCAGTACTGCTGTATTGGCCGTAGTCGGTGGCATAAATCGTGTCGAAAATGTTTTTGCCGATCAGGTTCAGGTTGTATTTGCCATTTTTGGTGCTGACACCAATGCCGCCATCGGTGACATGGTAAGCATCCTGAATACCTGTCGCGGATAAGTTGGCATTGAGGTTGGTACGTGATTTGAAACTGTCAACCATGAAAGCGTGCCACTCCAAACCATAGTCTTTCCAAACCCCAAAACCGAGTGGGACGCGGTAATCAAACCCAAAGTTGGCGGTGAATTCGGGTGCGTTTGGCAAGGTGCGGCCCGTAAAATCGCAGGGTTCCGAGGTGTTCAATTCTGGCGGGCAGGTGGCGTTTTTGAAATCGGTATAAACGCCGTGGTTATAAGAGCCATTCAAAAACAGGCTTAGGCCAGGATATGCTTGCCAATTGGTTTCCAACTCAATACCTTGCAATTGGATGCCTTTGACATTGCCCAAGGTAGTCCGATAGCCTGACGCTTGGCTGGTGTCTATTTCCAGCAACTGGGACTGGAAGCCTTCGACATCCGTGTTGTACAAATTCAAGTTAACCGCCAATTTACGGTCAAACCATGTGCTTTTGATACCCAATTCATAATCCATCACGTCTTCTGGATTGACATTGTCTATGTTCCCGGCATTGTCAAATTGCGCCGCACCTGATTTTTGCCCGCCCGCCACCGAGAAATAGACCATCATGTCCTTATTGAGCTTATAACTGGGATTGACCAGCCAGTTTTGTGAATCTTGGTCAAAACCTTGCCGCCCGGCACTCCATACATTGCCTGTCGCCGCTTTGCGAATCGTTATGGCATCGGCGATTTGCTCAGCCGTAGCTCCCGCATAATTGCCCAAATCAGCCCCGCCAATATTATTTGCCGATCCCCGGTTATCGCGTTGCTCATAGGTTTCCCGCAGGCCCAAGGTCAATGTGGCTTTGTCGGTGATATGCCAATTGGCTTGGCCAAATGCCGCCAAACTGGTGACATGGGGCATCATCGTGCCGGTTTGCATGACACCGTCCAAGGAATCTTTCATCAGTTGCCTGCCCACCGCCGAACCGTTCAGACGGTTATAAATTGAGTTGCTGGCAAAAAACGCCCCGGCATCAGAACCGTATAAGCGTTGGTTATAAGTGTCGGCTTCACTGTGCATGGCAAATAACCCGACTTGATAATCAATCGGCCCGGTTTTATCAGATGTCAGGCGCAATTCTTGTGACCATTGCCGATTTTGCACCGTCCAGCCATTGATGTGGTGAATATCGGCGGTGGTGTAATCACCATCATGATGGGGTTCGAATAAGGAATAACGGTAGGCCGAAATGGACGTCAGCTTATGGCCTAACACATCCCAATTGATTTCCCCGGAAACCCCTTCCTGGTCGCCACGCGAAACTTGATGGTTATCCAAGGCCAATTTTCGGGGATCACCAACCGACGTGATGGGCTGGCCGGAATTGCGCAGTGAATCAAACCAATCACGGGACAAGCGTGAACTGAACGTGGTGGTCCGGGTAGTACCGTCGGCAAACGCCTCTGGATCAGCCACCAGTGGCCTGACGCTTTGGGTTTGTGTGGATGAAGACCTGTCGGCGATAATCCGTGCCGACAGGGTATCTGTCGGGGTAAACAAAAACTGGATACGCCCGCCCATGGCATTGGTTTCGCCCAAATGCCCTACGGTCTTTGAGACATCGAGGTTTTCGACAAAACCATCGCGTTTATCGACATACATGGATGCCCGATACGCCAACAATCCCGGTAAAATAGCACCAGTCGCGGAGGCTCTGCCTTGTAAGGCATCACGGTTCCCGGCAAAACCATCAACGTAATATCCTGATTTGAATGAAGGTGCTTTTGTCACCACGTTAATCAGGCCTAAATTGCTGTTTTTTCCTTGTAACGTGCCTTGCGGGCCGCGCAGGACTTCAACATGGTCAATATCGACATAATTGGCCCATGTCGAACCCACCCACGATGACCAAACATTATCGACCTGTACGCCGACACTGGATTCCATAGATTCATTACCGCTGTTTTTGCCTAAACCCCTTAAGGCGATACTGGTTTGCCTCACGTTCACGCTGGTCACGGACAAATTGGGGACGCGCCGTGACATGTCCTGCACGGTCACGATATTGTCGCGTTTCATCATTTCGCCGCCGATCACGGCAATGGGAATAGGCACATCCTGTAGTTTTTCTTCCCGACGGCGGGAGTTGACAACCACTTCCGACAAATTTTTGGGCTCATCCGTGTATTCAGGTTTTTTTTCTTCGGTTTTGGCACTTTCAACGGGCAAGGTAGGCGCCGGCACCACGGGTTCGGTAGTCGGTATTGGAGCTTGTACCGCTGAGGTGCCTTGTTTTTCAGACAGGGCTTTTTTCAAACGTTCGCTTTCTTGTCTGGCTTTTTCCAGTTCTTCTTTCAAGCGGCTATTTTCATATTCCAACCCGTAATTGTCGGGTTTTTCCTCGGCAAAACCACTATCCGGCACTAACAAACAAGATGTGGCGATCATGGCGGCGGCACTGCCTAACAAAACCTGTTTACCGCCAGACCTGACATGCCGGGTGACGGCGTTTAAAGCTGGAAAATGGGCAATATAAGCCAGTTTCGGCTGCCGCCTGTTATGTTTTTTTTTCATCTTTATGCACCTATTTTTTAGTAATTTGAGTAAGTTTGAAAAACATCAGGCAAAGTGATCCTGATGCGGCTAAAAGGCCGCTTAGAGATTCCGTAAGTTTTTGGGGTTACTGGGCTATAGTCAGGACGGACAATTTGCTGATGCCGGCCCGTTCTATCGCCGACATGACTTTGGCGACAATGCCATATTGCACACCGTCATCGGCGTTCAAATTGAGGGCGATTTCAGGGTCTGCCGCCTTGCGGTTTTTAAGTTCGTTTTCAAAACTATCCAAGGCTATTTCGGTTTTGTCGATATACACTTTGCCATCGGCACTGACACTGACATACAGCGGGTCTTTTTCCTCAGGCGGTGCGGTTTCGGCGGTTTTGGGCAAATTGACATGGATAGCGTTGGTCAAGAGCGGCGCGGTGACAATGAACACCACCAGCAACACCAGCATCACATCGACCAGCGGGGTGACGTTGATTTCACCCATGACATCATCACCTTCATCTTGCGTTTTAAAAGCCATCAGATTTGCGCCCCATTCGATGCCGCCAAGTCATCACCCTCTAGTTTGCCGTGGGTTTCTTTATGGCCCGGTTCGCTAAGCCGTGGGGCAGTGGCCAATTTGGGTGCTGGACGCTTGATGATGAACGAGGTTTTCAAAGCCAAATGGACAAAATCAATCGCAAAATCATCCAATAAAGCCCAAATGACCTTATTCCTGCGGATAAAAAAGTTGTAGGCAATCACCGCCGGAACAGCGACGGCAATCCCGACCGCCGTGGCGATAAGTGCCTCCCCGATGGGCCCGGCCACCACTTCCAAGCTGGCCGAACCGCTCTTGCTGATGCTGGTCAATGCGCCCATGATGCCCCACACCGTACCGAACAGGCCGACGAATGGCGAGACGCTGCCGATGGTGGCCAAAATAGCCAAACCACTTTCCAATGCGCCGCGTTCTTTTTGCATTTGTTGGCGCAATTTACGATCCAACAACTCTTGGCGGTCGCCCGTGTGTTCCAAATCGTGGGTGCTGGTGCCCGTATCGGTGTCGAGCAAGGCGGTGAAACCGGCCTGTGCAACCCGTGCCGAAGGGCCTTGGAACACGTTCAGTTCCGATGCCGCCTGCAAATCGGCAGCCCCCCAAAATTGCTTGTTAAAAATCCGGTTGGAATGGGCGATCCGCACATGCTGGATACCTTTAACCAAAATCAGTGACCAAGTGGCGATGGAAAAACCGATCAAAGCCCAAAGCGTGCCATCAACAATGGCGGTGGATGTAATATCAGACATAAACAAACCTCAGTTTTGTAAATTAAAAGTAATGGGGACGCTGACCCAACCCGCAATCGGTGTCTTGCCACGCATGGCAGGGACGAACGACCACTGTTTGACGGTGGCGATGGCGGCATCATCAAGTATTGAATAGCCACTGGATTTAGTGACGTTAATCGTGTCGGGTTTACCGTTCGGCATAACATGCACTTTCATCAGCACTTTACCTTCCAGACCCCGCTCCATTGCCGCTTCTGGATATTCAGGCGCCGGATTATGCAAATACGATGCGCCTGCTTTCGGTTCGGTCACTTTTTCTTCGATAGGCGGCGGTGCTGGCGGCTGGACTACCGGAGGCGCAGCAGGTGTGACCGGGCCTTTGCTTTCGACGGCAGGGGCAGGCTGTGGTATGGGTTGCTCAAAAATTGGTTTGGGCTGTAGCTTGGGCTTGGGTTTCGGCTTAAGCGGCACTGCCTTAGGTACAGGGGGTTTAGGGGGTGTTTTCGCTTTAGGGGGCGGCGGTGGGGGTGGTTGGACAATCGGCTTGGGTGGCTGGGGCCTGACCAGATTAATTTGCACTTTAGGCGGCTCTTTGGCGGGTTCAATCAGCTCTTGGGCAAACATATCCTTGTCCAAATGGCTGACCAAAGTCCCATGTACCCACAAGGCCAAAGCCCCAAGCAGCACGTAATCCCACAAACGCCTGTCGCTTTGTTGCGTACCGTTTTTCAAATGCCCCAAAATCAAGGCACTGGCGGTTGTCGGCAAAACACCAGCCGCCAATTCATTCGCGGCGGCTTTAAATGGAAACACTTTTGCCGTATTTCCAGTACCTAATGGTTTTTTATCCGCTTCAACAAGCTGGAAATTTAATAATGGTTTGTTCATCCGGTTCACCCCTTTTCTTAGGACACACGAGGCACCAATCATCAATTGGCGAGAAAATCTTTATTTGCCGGGTACTTGGAATATTCCCAATTGGCTTAATATGCTTAAAGCACAGGCTATGCCATGTTTCTGAAAATACGTAAAATTGCTTGCCTAAACAGTTTTTAATTTTATTAATCAAGTAAAAACAGATAGTTATATTTATAAAAAGCATTTATAAATTAGCTGCCTTGATAACTTTCTTGCCTTACCAGAAAAAACCACAATCCTGGCCCTGCACTTTCAGCAACACGCTGATTTTTTACTGTTTCACCAGAAACACTAGGGAATTTATTGGCGATAAAGACAAAACAAACTGATGTTTAAAGCGCATATCACATGGCCCTTAAAGCCCTGCCAATAAATGCCGTGCGAGTTTTGCGGCTTGGACGCGGATTTCCGGTACGGCGGTGGTTTCCCAATACAAGCCTTTTTGGGGCGGGCCTAAAGTGAACAAACTCTCAGACGCACGATGGCCTGTATCCAGCAATGCACCCTCTTCGGAAACGGCCAAACCCAGCTTTAAAGCATCGGGGGTTGCCAAATTCTGGGACAGCAGGTTTTTCACCAAAGAACAGGACAATTTACGGTAATCGCTTTCTGATCCTGAGCAATTGACCACGGCATCGACTTGCAACGTGTGTTGCCCGGTCTTGCCGCGCGTTTGCAGGGTGACATAAACATCTGTAGGCGTTGCCTGATAAGACGCTATCCGGCCAACATGGGCAAGCAGTTGCCCGGAATCAAGCAAACTGGCTAACACTTCACCTATGCTAGGGGCCAAGCGATGACGATGGGCATCCCAGTAGCTACGCAAATGGCGCAGGAAGCGTTTTTGCTCAGCCAACGGCAACTCAGACCACGTTGTTTGGCTGACAGGCCGCAAGCTATCAATCACAGCCCGCCAATCACCGCCCACCTCCTGAATCTGCTCGCGCAATTGCCGCAAGCCTTGACGGACAGTTGCCGCCGGATTGGCCGCTATCAACGGTGCTTTTGTCTTGGCCGCACTATGGGTTTGCGGGCGCAAACCCCGTCTTGAAATGCTATGGATAAACCCTTGATAGCCCGAATTTTTCAAGGCAACAGCCCAATCCACCATACTTAAGCCGCTTCCAATTAATAGGCAAGACCGGGTATCAAGCAGCTTGGGCAATAAGCCGGGCAACCAGGGATTGCTGAAATACCGGGCATCCTGATAAAAACTGGGGTCATGCACCCCAGGGTCGCCGGGCGGAAAATTGCCAATCGCCAACACAGCCTTGCTTACCTGCAAACGTTGTCCTCCTAATAGCTGGACTGAAACCACCCCATCCCTGACATCGATTGCTATGGCTCTGTCTATTATCCGTTGCAAACGTACACCTTCAGCCGAATAGGACGCGGCATCATTTAACAAATCAACCAAATACTCGCCATAAACACGCCTGGGCAAAAATGCCGTCGGCGTAATTTCAGTCAGCCAAGGCGGATTCAGCAAAGTTTTTTCCCGCGCTTTTGCCCAGGCATAAAAATGCCCAGGGTCATCGGGAAACGCGCCCATGTTAATGGCGGGCACATTCAACAAATGGCAATCTTGATCGGTGCTATAAGCCACGCCACGGCCAAATTGACCCGGATTAGGCTCGATCAAATAGACCGTTAACGGACTTGCCGCTTGGTTAAGCAGATGCACGGCGACCATAGTGCCGCTATAGCCGGCCCCGATGATGGCGATTTTATTGGCATGGTTCATGAAATCCTCGATTTGCTAAAACACGGTCGCTAAAAAGGTTAGCGTCACTTAAAGCGGCCTGTCTCCCTAAAGTAGGCAAACAGCCGCCCCGTTGCGTCCAAGCACAATACATACCAGCTCTGAGGCCACTAAAAGCTTAATACCCAAGCACTTCATTTTTCTTAAAAAATATTCACTTAAAGCCGCCACTCCAGACGCTTACTCCCCGTAAAATCCCTGATAAGCAGTGTGCCATTTCAGCAAACAGCTGCTGATCCGCTGTTGATAGGCAAACAGATTTGAATTGCCTTCACCACCCTCGGCTTTTCATAAGACTGACTGTTGCCTTATCAACACCACTTCACCAATTGCTGCTGAAAAAACATCAAATAAATTATGTTATTTGATTTTTTTAATTTTAATTTCAATTACTTAATAAATGGCACGACAAATGCACTATAGGCTTTGCCAACATCCAACCTAACCGTTGGAATGGCAACTAAAGCCATATTCTGATTTGGGGAATCTTGACGTAAAGGGGGATTACAAAATGCAACCCATCCAAAACACCGACGAACGCTGGAACATTGCAGGCATCGTTTCCGAACTTAGCGTACTGCGCAATAAATCTTTGGAAACCCGGCATCGGCAAGGACGGCCTCCCAAATTGCCGTCACGCAAGGCTTTGCTGGGCATTCTGGAAGGCTTTTCGGCGGTATTGTTCCCAAACCGTTTGGGTTCAGGCGAGCTTAACGATGAAAGCGTCGATTATTTTGTCGGCACGACCTTAGATGCCTCGATACGGGCGTTATACGCACAGCTGCGCCGTGAATGCCGGTTTAAATCCGAGCAGCAAGGCTTGTTTGATGTGGATTGCGCCAAACAGGCGGCCTTTATCGCCCGTAATTTTGCCGCCCAATTGCCCGCCATACGGGCTTTGTTGGACAGCGACCTGACCGCCGCGTTCGAAGGCGACCCGGCGGCGACCAGTTTGGATGAAGTGCTGGTGTGTTATCCGGGCATGACGGCAGTGATTTACCACCGTATTGCGCACGCCCTCTATGTGCTCGGTTCGCCGTTGGTTGCGAGGATGATTTCCGAAATATCGCATTCATTGACAGGCATTGACATCCATCCGGGCGCGGACATTGGCGCCAGTTTTTTCATTGACCACGGCACTGGCGTGGTGATTGGCGAAACGGCGGTCATCGGGCGGCATGTACGTTTGTACCAAGCCGTCACCTTGGGGGCAAAACGTTTCCCAAAAGAAGAAGACGGCAGCTTAGTCAAAGGCAATGCCCGGCATCCTATCGTTGAAGACGATGTGGTCATTTACGCAGGTGCAACCATTTTAGGGCGCATCACCATTGGTAAAGGCTCATCCATTGGCGGTAATGTCTGGTTAACCCACAGTGTCGCAC
Source organism: uncultured Methylocucumis sp. (assembly GCA_964446885.1). Lineage (GTDB taxonomy): Bacteria > Pseudomonadota > Gammaproteobacteria > Methylococcales > Methylomonadaceae > Methylovulum. Next base: position 23,603 of record CAYUQV010000027.1, on the reverse strand, counting down.
CCGGTAGCGTGATCACCCAATCGCAGGCCCATACAGAATCTACGGCCCATAAACTTGCAGTGGCCGATTAAGGCTTTCGCAAACCTAACCATTACAACTTCCTCAACACCACCACAACAAAGGAAAATCCATGTCTGATATTCATGAAGCCCATACCGCGTTAAGCGACGTTGCTGCCCGCACCCTGGCGAATGCCACCAAAACTGTCCCCATGATGTCGACCATCACGCCACGTTGGTTAGTGCATTTATTACAGTGGGTTCCGGTTGAAGCAGGTATTTACCGCGTCAATAAAGTTAAAAATGAAAAAGGTATCGCCGTTGACTGTTCAAATCTTGATGAGCGCGTGCTGCCACAGACGTTTGTTGATTATGAAGAATGGGGCCGCGAATATCGCCTGGGCGCGGTCAATAGCGTGGTTGACATCCATACCCGCGTGTCTGATTTATACAGCAGCCCGCATAACCAAATCCAAGAACAGCTGCGCCTGACCATCGAAACCATTAAAGAACGCCAGGAAAGTGAGCTGATTAATAACAGCGAATATGGCCTGCTGCATAACGTGGTGGCAGAAAATAAAGTCCAGCCGCGCAACGGCGCACCAACGCCGGATGACCTTGACGAATTGCTGACCAAAGTTTGGAAACAGCCCGCATTTTTCTTGGCGCACCCTTTAGCGATAGCGGCGTTTGGCCGGGAATGCACCCGCCGTGGCGTGCCACCGGCGACCGTGACCTTGTTCGGATCCCCGTTCATCACATGGCGCGGCGTCCCGCTGATCCCGTCCGACAAAGTCAAAATCGTCAACGGCAAAACCAACATCCTGTTGTTACGCACTGGCGAAAGCCGCCAAGGTGTGGTCGGGCTTTACCAGCCGAACCTGACAGGTGAGCAAAGCATGGGCTTGTCCGTACGTTTTATGGGCATCAACCATAAAGCCATTGCTTCTTATCTGATTTCACTTTACTGCACACTGGCCGTGTTGACTGATGATGCGCTTGCCGTACTCGAAAACGTTGTCGTGGATAACTACTATGACTACAAGTGACCACACCCAAGCCATTGATCGATTAACTGGCGATTTGGGCGGGTTTGCGCCTGACTTTTCCGTACAACAACTGGAACAGATGGCAAATGAACTGTTTTCGGCATTACCCGGAGCAGCAGGCCATGATGTGGTCGGTTTCGCGCATCAGCAAATAGACACGCAAGCTAACGCCCATCCCAGGGCGTTGGCTTGTGCCACACGTCTGGCTGATTTGGCTAGCCAAGCAGAACGGGCTATCACCGAAACGGCACTGACAGGCGGTTTGGACTTGCAGTCCCTGTTGACGGGCATCCCGCAACCTAACGTGCAATTGCCCACGCCTACGGCAGCCAAACAATCGTTTTATTTCCTTGATGAAATTCCGGCTTTTGCCCAAGCCCTGTATGGCACAAACATCATCACACCGCCAACGGCCTTTGATGTCCATGCCGTACGCCGTGATTTTCCGATCCTGCAAGAGCGTGTCAATGGACGGCAACTGGTTTGGCTGGACAATGCCGCCACCACACAAAAACCCCAAGCCGTCATTGACAGGTTGAGCCATTTTTACCAACACGAAAACTCCAATATCCACCGTGCCGCGCATGAATTGGCGGCACGGGCCACGGATGCCTATGAAGGCGCACGCGATACCGTAGCGCGTTTCCTGAATGCGTCCGCCAGTGAGGAAATTGTGTTTGTCCGTGGCGCCACTGAAGCGATCAATTTGGTCGCACAATCATGGGGCCGCCAAAACGTTGGTAAAGACGACGAAATCATCATTACTTGGTTGGAACATCACGCCAATATTGTCCCTTGGCAACAATTGTGTGCTGAAACCGGAGCGCGTTTGCGCGTGGTTCCGGTTGATGACAACGGCCAAGTGTTGTTGGATGAGTACGAAAAACTGCTCGGCCCGCGCACTAAGCTCGTGTCTTTCACGCAAGTGTCGAACGCCTTGGGCACGATAACACCAGCCCGGCAAATGATTGACATGGCCCATCGTCAAGGGGCGCGGGTCTTGGTCGATGGGGCGCAATCGGTTTCCCATTTGCGGGTCGATGTGCAAGCCTTGGACTGTGATTGGTTTGTGTTTTCAGGCCATAAAATCTTTGGCCCCACAGGTATTGGTGCGGTGTACGGCAAACGTGAATTGCTGGATGCCACCCAACCTTGGCAAGGCGGCGGCAACATGATCGAAGACGTGACCTTTGAACATACCCGTTATCACGGCGCACCTGCACGTTTTGAGGCCGGTACGGGCAATATCGCTGATGCCGTGGGTTTGGCCGCTGCCTTGGATTATGTTGAAAAACTGGGGCTTGACAGCATCAACCGCTATGAACATGACCTGCTGGTGTATGCCACAAAAGGCCTAAAAGCCATTCCAGGCCTACGTTTGATCGGCACGGCGCCTGACAAAGCCAGCGTCTTGTCGTTTGTCTTGAATGGCACGACGACTGAACAGGTTGGCAAGGCCTTAAACAAAGAAGGCATTGCAGTACGTTCAGGCCATCATTGCGCCCAGCCCATCTTGCGCCGCTTTGGCGTGGAGAGCACCGTCCGCCCCTCTTTGGCGTTTTACAACACCTATGAGGAAATCGACTTGTTGGTCGCAACTGTCCGTCGTATCCAAGCGGGAAGCATAACCCTCTAACTTAATCACACCCGTGGTTAAGTATTTTACCCATAAGGATAACTATCCTTAGCCGCAGCCATTTGATCGGTTTTCAAATGGCTGCGGCGCTCTCACCCATCCTCGATAAAAAACCAGTCGCCCCGGAGTTTATACACACTATGCGCGAGCCAAAAAAAATCGCTGTTGTCGGGTCATCTCATGTGTCATGGTGGCAACACGCCATTGCAACCCAGCAAATTCCTGAGCCATTTGATGAAATAAGCTTTATAGGCTTGGGAGCCATGCCGATTTGGGGGGATTTTATCCGTCATGGCATAGACAAGGTGGCCGACCATGTTGACCAAATTTTCTTGTTGTTAGGTGATTTCCGGCATGGCAACCGGGTGTTGAACAGCGAAAAATTCTTACAGACCGGTGATACTTCAGGCAGTTTTTTGAATATCGCCAAAGAATTGATTTCCGATGACAACGATAAGCTTGTATTAGGTTTGATTATCAACTATTTACATGAATCGCATCAACGATTTATCCGCCTTATTCGATTTGATGACGCAATAGCCCGATATAAAAATCGGTCAGCTATTGTTTAGAACAGTCCAATAATGTCCCAAATGTAATGTCCGAATCTATAAAACCAAGGCCGGAACGCCTGTTAGGCCATTTTGACGGCATCACCCCCTTAGGTGATTTATACGGCTGGGCAATTGACCCGTTTGATCCAGATTATCAAGTGCCTGTTTACATTTTGGTGGGCAACCAACCCATCATGGCATTAGTCGCCAATCAGCCTTACCAAGGCCAAGCGTTGCCAGAACGTGGCACCGCTCATATTGGTTTTTTCTCAGACCCTATGGCCTTGTCAATTTTACGGAATTTACATGTCGGGGTCGGTGTGCGGGTTTGTTTTGACGGGGCGGGTAAATTTGAATTGCCCAATAGCCCGCTCAAACTCAACAAAGACTCGCTCGCCACCTTATCCATCGCGTCATTAAAGCCTTGGCAAACCGGATTTCATACTCCGAAAAAAGCGGGTAAAGAAGGCGCTAGTTTATTTATTGCCAAAAAAATAGCGGTGAAAGACGATCCGGCCATTTTTCCACGCACCGAACTGATCGTAGAAAATGCCGTTGTCGAAAGCGTCAAACGCCTCCCGCCCTTTTTTAAGGCCGTCATCCGGGCGCGTGTGATTGGCGGCATTTACCGTGAAGATGGCGTTCTGGAACAAGCGGCCTTAGGCACGAGCGCGTTAGGCCTGTTCCAACTTGCGGATAAAACCCTTACGACGCAACCTGCCCGTCATATTGACTCGGTTTGCCTATATGGCGGGATGATATTGAACCATTACGGCCATTTTATTATTGAAGGCCTGGCAAGGTTCCAGACGTTCGCGCAATTTCCCAATGCGCCCATCGTTTTTACCTTGCCTTATCCCGAAATAAACGTTGCCCAAGAACTGCCTGGCTTTATTAAAGCCATGTTTGAGCTGTTAGGGATTTCGCTAGAGCGGATCGTTTTGATAAAAGAGACCACCTCAATTAAAAAATTGGTGATCCCGAAAGTCGGGATGCGATGGTTTGATTATTTGGATACCGTGCATTACCAAGCCATGGCCAAGCAGGTAAAAACCACATTAGGCATGTGACTATCCTACTGTCAAAGACACCCGTGTCTATTTATCCCGGTCTAAACTCAGCACTAATCACGATGGCAATATCATTTGCGGGGAAGCGGAATTTGAAAATTATTTGCGCGACCAAGGTTTTCTGGTCATCCACCCAGAATCCCTCAGTGTTAAGGAGCAAGTCCGTGTCTTTTGCGCGGCGCGTCACATGGTAGGCTTTGTCGGCAGTGGCTTCCATACCTTATTGCTCTGCGCCGACGTACCGGAAAAAATCTTTTATTTGCACCGGAAAAAAGATGTGGTCAACCCACAATTTCCTTTAATAGACAAATACTTAGAAATCAAAGGTGAATACATCGACAAAATTATCAAAAACACGGTCAGGGTATCATTAGTGGACTTTGAAGCCGTTTCGCAACGGTTGGTATCAGAAGGTTTGGTGCAAGAACCCTTCGATCCCAAACCCCATCATTTTGAAAAAGAATACCGCTTACTGTCAGATTGGTTGGATTTAAAAAAGAAAAACCAAAATCTAAGCGCACAAGACCAAGAAAAATTGGCAATCATCGTTAACCAATGCCTAAACACTTCCGTTGTGAAGGAAGCGCGTAGCTTTCTGGCAAGCCATCTGCCAAACCGTTCGCCTGCATAAGACAGGATTTATAAATCCACCCCTTTACCGGATAAAGAACCCCAATTAGGCCAATCGTGTAACTAATTTTTTCGTGCTTTTCGTGGACGATGCGTAACGTCAGTTATTTGTAGGAGCAATAAAAGATAAAGACTGGGTGCAAATACAGTTTGGCACTTAGGCTTGTGGATACTTAAAACAGCCACGTTTTTGGTTGGGAGTGCGGTCAAGATGACCACACTCCCAAACCTGAAAACTTAGCCATTCAAGGTATAGAAACTGATACTTTGGAGGAAAGGCTTTGCAACGCGTAGGTTACGGTTTGGCAGGTGCCGGCGCGGCTTGAGGGACGGGGTTGCTTTGGTATTTTTGCTTTCTCAGCTTGTCTTCATACTCTTGCATGGCGGTTTCGAATTCAACGTTTTTCACTTGGGAAAACGGTTCGGAACCGATCAATGTATCCATTACGCCACGTTGTTGGCAGCTTTGGTAGCCGTCCATCACCGCTTTTGCACCTTCAAACATTTTCAGGTTTTTGGCTTCGCAGGATTTTAATTCTGACGAGGTTGCTTGCTGATTGTTTTGCAAAGCGGCGTAGCTGGCTTCCAAATCGGTTTTGGCTTTGTTGAGCGCGTTGTATTTTTCAATGACTTCACGCAATTTTGCCGTGGTGTTGTCAAGACGCTTGTGGACTTCGTCACTGGCGGTTTTTTGGCTGGCCAAATCCGCCGACAACTTGGCTTCGGCTGCTTTCGCCAATTCTTTGTCTTGTTCGTTTTGCTTGAGCTGGCCTTTTAAGGTTTCCAATTCCGCCGATACTTTGGCATTTTCGGTTTTCAGCAAATCGCGCTCGGTGGTGGCCTCTTTGACCATCGCCTGCAATTTGCCGACCATTTTGGCACTGCCCCCGGCCGCATCGCGTGGAGCGGCGGACAAGGACGTGGCGGAGACTAACAAAACCGCGAACAGCATTGCTTTTTTCATGGTGTTATCCAAACTCATCAGAAACTCGTGTTCAAGTCCAATTGCAAAATGTCGTTGCTGTATTTGGGGCCATTGATGACATCGGTGCTTAACCAGCGGCCTGTTGCCCAGACGTTTTTCATCAGGCCATAGTTCGCGCCGATCACCCAACCTTTGGCGTTCGTGCCGCCCAAGTGGAAATCGGAATCGGTGTAAGCGTCCAACACGGCATCGGCTTCGACGTATTTGTAAAACGAGAAGACGTTCCATTCACCTGCGTGGGTGACTTTCGGCCAGCCAAAATCGACGCGGACTTGCCAAGAATCAGTTTGTTCACTAACGTTAGTACCCGTCAATCGGCGGACACTATCTGCATTAAAACCGATATTTTTTGCATAATCTCCACCTAAGATTAAATGATAAGGCGCGAACATGGCCATATCGTAAGATGCAGATGCGTTGACAATCCTATAATCTGAGGCTAAGCCATATAAACCGGCTAGAGCACCTGGATTTGAGGCTGTACCTTGATTACAAATGACAGCAGTTGTGTTGCCGAATTGCATAAATTGAGGCACTGACAGCGTATTGGCTAGGTTATTAGTGTCACAGGTGTTGGGATTGTTGGTATTTTGATTGGCGGTTATGTTCTCGTAATCATAAAAACCAAGACCCATCCTAACTGCATCATGATTTTCAAAGCCCCAGTCCAAACCTACTTGTGAACCTAGCAACCATTTGTCATTTGAACTAAAAGCTGATTCTTGCAAGGGGAATACGCCTGCTGTGGCGAAAACGGTATGGGCCGGAACATGGGCATCATCATGACGATGATGATCGTCAGTTTTATCACCTAGTGAATGGCGTAATGTCAACGCAAAGCCTTCAAAAGACAAATCGGTATCCCATACCAATTCACTACCACCCGTGAACTCCCCGCCCCCCACATACCAAGGGTTAGCGATACGTCCACCTTGGGCGGTCAGCCATTTAAAGCCTTCTTTGTCCACAGCATCATATTTCAGGAAAGCCCGGTCGATATTAAACTGATATTGGCCACCGGAATTGCCTAGTGTTTGGTTTGTGGACACTGGATCAACCAGATTACTGGTCGCCAAACGCACACCCGCTTTCAAACCTTCCGCGACTTTTACATCTAAAGCCAGACGTAACCGCTCACGGAACCGATGCCTGTCATGATTGGTATTCACAAAACCATTCAAACCAGCGGCAGAAACACCGCCCCGGTTGTTAATTTCCATGGGGTCTTGGTAATAACCGGGTTCGTTATCATCCGCCATAAAATCATTTTGCGAACGCAAACGCAGGTCGCCGGACATTTTGAATCGGCTGATCCAATCCGGTAACGCGTCAGGCACGCCCCATTTTTGGGTTTTGGCTTCCTGCATGACATCTTTGACGACATCGGCGCGGAGTTCGGAACGGACTTGTTTGCGCAACTCGTCTTTGATGAATTCTGGCACATACGGCACACGCACTTCGCCCGGTTCGGCAGGGATGTCTTTACCAGCGGCTTGGCTGGCGGCCTGTTCGGCGACTTGTTGTTCGGCATCCGCTTCGGCGCGTTTAATCATGTCTTCGGCGGCTTTAGCGGTCAACACACCTTGCTTGACCAGTTCTTTGATCAAGTTGGTGGTGGTGTTGCGCAGCTTCAGCATTTCTTCCTTCTCGCCTGCCTGAGCCATACCTACCATGCTACAAAGCAGCATGGCCATCAGCTTTTTACTATCCATTCTTTTACCTGTGCGTTTAATTTAAAGTCTTGATGTAATGCGATATTTGATCGGTTGCGGCATACCGGGCGGCAGCGGTTCTTGCACTTTCCGGTATTTGCCCAGCAGGCGGTTGATGAGTTCATCAATTTCCGCGTCATTGCTGCCTTTCGCCAATTCAAAGCGTTGCACCGTACCGTCTTCGGCGAGCCACAATTTAATGATGGCGGTGTAACCTTTCCGGCGCAGTTCTTCGTTATCAGACAGCAATTCAACAATGTCGCTTTTGATGATGCCGCCATACCACGCATACGGATCACCACCGCCACCGCCGCCTAACAAACCTTTGCCGCCTTTACGGGCGGCCAAACCAAAGCCATCCGAACCTGCCGAACCTTCGGCATCTAAGCCCAAATCGCCGGGCGGTGGCTGGTCGGCCACATCCGGTAAAGGCTCTGGTTCGGGTTCTGGGGCTTGCTCGATTTTCTCTTCCACTTCCGGCTCAGGTGGTTTTTCCACTTTGGGCGGTGGCGGCGGAGGGGGCGGCGGTTTGGTTAACGTAACGGTTTGGATTTTGCGTTCTTTTTTCTCAGGTTTGTCTTCCATGTTGCTGATCGCCCTGACAATCAGCACGGTGATTGCCAAGACGATCAAGCCACCAATAATGGTCGGCAGATAAACCCGGAAATGTTTTTTATGTTTTGTCATTACGGAGGTTATTTGACTAGATTTTGCGTGACCAAGCCGATTTGGGTGATGTCCAATTTGCCCAATAAAGCCAAGACATCAACGATTTTCACGTATTGCACGGCGGCATCGCCTTTGATGACCACGGGCAAGGCCGGATTGACGGCTTTGTATTGCTGCAAAGTGCTTTCCAGTTGCTCCATCGTCACCGGATAGGTGTCCAAAAATACCGTGCCATCGGCGGTGATGGTGATGGCTTTGGTTTGCGGTTTGGCCAAACTTGGCGAATCACTGGCTTTCGGCAAATTGACGGTGATACCTTGCACGGAAGCCGTGGTCATCAGGATGAACACCACCAACAATACATAAGCCAAATCCAACATGGGCGTGACGTTAATCTCGTCATACGCGGCATTTTCTTCTTGTACTTTCATCAGTGTGGCCTAGACAGTGTGTTGTTCGGTCAATTTGGCGATAAATTCATCGACAAATACGTGCATGTCGGCACTGATGGATTTGATGCGCCCGCCTAAATAGTTGTAACCAAACAGGCAAGGAATCGCGACCATCAGGCCCGCCACGGTGGCGGTCAAAGCGGCGGCAATACCGGGAGCGATAGAGTTGACGTTGACCTCGCCGCTGACCGCAATCGCGGCGAACGTGATCATAACCCCGACCACCGTACCTAACAGCCCCAAGAACGGGCCACCACTGATGGCGATGGTCAATAACACCATTTGGGAATTGAGTTTTTGCAGTTCACGCACCATGACCGCATCCATTGAAGCCTTAACCGCGTTCATGGCTTGTGGGCTTAAGATACCGTCGATGCTTTTCTTAGCGTTTAAACGGTGGTTCATCTCTTCCACGCCGACATGGTAAATCTTGTAAATGGACGAGCCACGGAACGCGCCTTCGGTGGACGTTAAAGACAGCAACATTGGTGATTCTTCGTAATCTTCATCGTCTTCCGTTTCTTCACGGTTTAATGAATCCAATTCCTGCAAATTCAGTTTGGCAAACGCTTGTTCGAATTTATGGTTTTCGCGGTCAGTGCGGCTTAAGATGATTGCTTTGGAAATCATCACCATCCAGCTAATCACAAACATGACCCCCAAGATGCCAATAATCACCCAACCGTCGATGGTGACGCTGTTCAGCGTACCCATGATGTAAGATTCGCCCTCTTCACTGTCGGGCGTAGTGTCTTCGCCGTAAGTCAACACCGCTGACGCCGCGCCTTGCATTTGTGCATCGAATTTGATGGTGTTGGCATCACGGGCGGCTTTGTAGACGCTCAATTGGTCTAGCGTGCCTGAAAAGCCGCGTGCACCTCCCATATCCGCACCAATCGTCAAATCACCTGTCAATTCCGTCAGGCTGACCGGAAAAGTCCCGGCGGCCACGCCATTGACATAAAGCGTGATATTGCTTGCCGTAGCGGCAACCGCCAGATGTTGCCATGCGGCGGCGGTCAGTTGCACGGTGCTTGCAAACTCTTGCTTGCCGACTTGTACATAAGGGGTTTGGCCTTTTAAATTCAGGCTGAGGTTGCCGCGTTGAAAAATCACGGCATCGGTTGGGGTCTGGTCAAATTTCAGCCAAGTTTCAACTGTCCAGCCTGTGCTTGGCGACATCGCCAAGGAAGGTGCGGCGGCGATACGGATAATTTGGCTGCCTTGAAACACCGCCGCCCCGCCAATCAACCCCCCTTCGGTGTTGGTTGCGGTCGCTTCTGAGGCGATGTGGGCGTAGGCGGTCAAATCTTTAACGGCGGCTTGGTCAAATGGCAACGCCAAGACTTGGCTGGCATCAAAGCTTCCGGCGGCATCTTGGCCGTCGACCGCTTCGGCATTGCCGTAATACAACCAAATGGCAGGTTCCGGTTGGGTGGCGGTGTCTTTAGGCAATTTCACCCAAATGAACGCCATTTCATTGACGGGGTCGAGTTTTTCGATGAAAAATTTCAAGGGCGTGGTTTCATCACCCGCCAAGACCCGGATGTCTTTGCCTTTTTCAGCTAAGTCAAGAAAAAAGCCAAAATTTCCGGTATGCAAACGCACCAACGCGAAAGCATCTTCAGGAACCGTCACGCCATCTTGTTGGAGTTTTTTCGTGTCCAGGGTGATTTTTTTCTTATAACCCCAGTCATCGCTCCACCAAGCAAACGCCAGTGACGGCAAAAGTGTCAATAAAATCAGTAAAAAGCCAAACCGTTTCATCAGTGCTCTCAAATTCATAAATAATGCCAAGATTATGGCAAGGCTTCATGACAGGAATATTACGGCTTATAACTTATGGGTTGCCAGATAGGGGCAGAAGACGGGTGTTTTTTGCTTTGCTTGTTTCCAAGCGGAGCTTGCGAATGTAGGATTGGAAGCTCTAGCTTTCTGTGATTCTCAAAGCTAGAGCTTCTAAAACGTGGGTAAACCGAAATTTGGGAAACAGCCAAAATTAGGCCGCTTCATTGTGAGTTGGCAACGGGGCCAGACGGTTCTTCCAATCTGACCCCATTGACTTCCCTAATTATTCCCCTTTTTTTACTTCTTCAGATTCAGGTTTTGGAGCATTTGCACCCGCTTGAGCTTCGGCGGCGGCTTTGGCTTCGGCGGCTTTTTTGGCTGCCCTATCAGCGGCTTTTTGGGCTAACGCGGCTTTTTGTTCCGCCGCACGGATAGCCGCTATCGAACCCGTTTCATATTCCGCCAACACCATCGCAGATTCTGCATGGGTTACAGCGGGGGCTGACAGTGCTGATAGTGCGCAAAGGCACAGTGACAAGCTGATTTTTTTAGAATTAATATGCAACATAATCGCCTCTTTGGTTAAAACAGTTATTTTAAATTTATGTTTTGAAAGCCCTATAATCAATAAAACCGAAGCCTATTGATCAAGCGGCGTGTTAATTTACTACAAATTCCCCAACTTGTTCATTCTAACAATTAATTTGATTATTCTTTTGCCCAAAACCAAACAAATACCCGCCATGAACCCTAAGTATCTACATAAATCCCAAAGCCCCTTCTCCCTCTGCACCCAAGGGCATCAAGGAGAAGGGGCAACATCCCATTTAACTTAATGGTAGTGGCGCACAGTCCACCCTCTAAAACGCATAACCACTTAATAGTAAAGCTAAAAACCACAAACCATGTACATACCCAATCAATTTCAAGCGCCATCCATCCAGGATATGCACGGACTGATCCGTGCATATCCACTTGCTACTGTGGTCACGTTGTCATCGGACGGGCTTACCGCAAATCATATCCCGTTCCATTTGTCAGTGGAGCCAACGCCATTTGGCCTTTTGCAAGGCCATGTTGCCCGTGCCAATCCTATCTGGAATGATTTTTCCGAGGATGTTGGGGTGTTGGTAATCTTTCACGGCCCGAACGCTTACATTAGCCCGTCTTGGTACGCAACAAAAGCAGAAACGGGTAAGGTTGTGCCAACTTGGAATTATATGGTGGTCCATGCTTATGGCTCGCTCAAGGTCGTGGATGATGCCGCGTGGCTACGTTCCAATCTTGAGGCATTGACGGCCAATAACGAGGCTTCATTTACTGATCCGTGGCAAGTATCGGATGCCCCACCTGAATTTACGGAAAGGCTCATGGGGGCGATTGTTGGCATTGAAATCGTTATTACCCAACTAATTGGCAAATGGAAAATCAGCCAAAACCAGCCACCCGAAAACCGGGCAGGCGTTATTCAGGGGCTTACGGGTAGTGGATTTAGGGATGGGGAACTCATGGCCGAGGCGGTCAAATCACAGGGAAAAATGTAACAACCCTGTAGGTTTTCGTATGAGTATATACTCTGACTGCCTGCAATTGGCGGGCAAGATGCCCGTGCTCCAAAAACCGAAAACTCGACCGATTAGTATAGAGGCTGGGTTGGGAGGAGATTGCCGGAACGGGTTTATTACCCGTTCCGAAACGTTTTAGGGAATTTTTAGCAGGGTTAAAACGTTAAAATCCCATGCTGTGCTCAGTATCCAAATCACATAACATCAAGAAGCTGGCTTATTCTTCTTGTTGTTATTGCTAGAATCATCGCCATACCCCATAAAGTCCACGCTCAACACGCCCAATTTGGCGGGTTTTTCCGCACCTTTATCGGCACTGTCTTTTTGTGACGTATCGGCTACCGCTTGGGCTATTTGGCTGACGCTGGCGTTTAAGTTGCCGACACCTGTCAAACCTGCCGCCAAACTGCCGACCGAACCGGACGGCACACCGGTACTGACCCCGCCCACTTGAATGTTGTTCGAGCCTAGGACAGCGACGGCGGAAATGGTCACGTTACTGCCGCCGATACCCGCTTCGCCCGCATCGACCACACCACCCGGCGCGAACAGGAAGACATCGCCCGGCCCTGTCAAGCTGGTTTGGGACGCTGCCGCCCGGACACCACTGCCGGATACGGCGGGACGGACGATGGTTTTCTTGCCGCTGCCGGCATAATTGACGACGGTTTCCGGTACGGACAAGGCGGTTTTCGCGCCACGTCCGGCATCTATATCGCCTTCGGTTGACCAAATGGCGATGTTGCCACTTTCTTGCGTGAACACCCGCGACAAGTTCACGGCAAAATTGTCCCTGACAACGGCGTTAATATCGCCTTGTTTTTGCGCGATGATTCCCAATTCCGACGGTTGTTTTGTCAAACCAGGGAACACAAACGTTAAGCCCGCCGTGACTTTGCCGCCCGGCACTAACAGGTCGATATTGCCGCCTTCCACCGTTTGCAAGGTGCTGAACGTTAAGTTGACATCGCCCAACCAAGGGAAATTGGCATCGGTGGTTTTCAGGTCACTGCCGGGAAACAAGGTGTTAATGGCCGTGAACGCCTTGTCGTTACCCGCATCGGGATTGATCGCCGTGGCAGTGCCGGATTCTTTGAGTTCGTTGACGTACACAGGCAACAGCGCGTTATTGAGCTTTTGTTGGATACTCAAATAACTGTCGCTATCTAAAGTCTTGAACAAGGCCAAGGCTTGCGCGTCGGTCAAGTCAGGATTATTCGTATGCCCGCGCATGAAGTCGGTGACGATGCTGTTGACGGTATTAAATGATCCGGCAACGGCAAAATGTTGCAGGTATTTGTCGATCAACACGTCATAGCTGATGTCTCCCGTGCCTTTTAAGGAATCAATGATGTTTTCGTTGCTGATGCCTTGATAAGACAATTGGCTGTTGTTTTGGTAAACAGGCAGGATCAGGTCGTTGAGCTTGCCTTTGATCGCGGCGTAATCCTCTTGTTTTAAATTGCTGAACAATTTCAACGCATCTTTTGTGGACAAATCGCTGATATTGAGGCGGTCACGCATAAAGTCCGTGATCAGGCCACTGACTTGGGTGAAATTGTTGTCCGCCGGGTAATCCGTCAAGTATTTGCTGATGAAGCCCGCATAATTCGGGTCATGCCCGTTCAGGCCCGCCAATACGGTGATGTTCGCGCCTTTGCTGTCCAGATTACTGTTGTATTTGTTACCGACTGTCAATAGGCCGTTCGATACGCCCAAATCCAAATTGCGTCCGGTTTTGACCAACACATTACCCGGGCCGGAAATTTGCATGGAGTCGGCGCTGAGGTTGGTGACTACGTCCAATGTGCCGATTTCATTCAGGTTCACGGAATAGCGGATGTCACGCCCTGCTGCCAAGACAGTGGTGTCATCGGCATTGATGTTTTGGATGTCCAAACGCACGTTGCTTAAATCACGGCCTGCTTGGATGATGGCTTTTTTCGCCAAGGTGACGTTAATGTTGTCAATATCACCTTCTTGGGTGACGATGCGGGCCGGTTGCGTGTCGTTTTTATGCAGCAAGTCCACACTGCTGGCGATGCGTGGCGTGTGTCCGGTCAGTGGCTCCACGATGCTTTCGCCTGCCAATTTAGGGGTCAAGGCCGTGGCAATCAGGCGTAAATCGGCATCCAGCATAATAATGTTGCCAGGGTTGACGCTTTCTTCATGCGGCCTGATATTTTGGTTGGCGAACAGGTTCACGTTGGATTTACTGGACGGGAACAAATTGATTTCGTCAATGATAATGTCGCCGCCAAACGCCGTGGTTTCTAAAGCACTAGGATACAGGCCTGTTTCACGGCGGTTTTCGCTACTGACTGGGTCGAGGCCGATTTTGCTTAAGACAATGGACGTATCCGCGCCCAAATGCACGTCACCGGATAAGGATTTGATGCTAATGCCGCTGTCTTCGGTGTAAGAATAAAATTGCCGCTCGTTTGACAAGCTCATCGCATCGGAAACGGCGGTGATGCTCAGGTCTTGCTTTGAATCGAGTTGTAAACGGCTGTCGCCCATCAACAATTGTGGGCCGGCGGTGAATTCTTTGCCGCCTTTGATTTGCCCGTTAGCGGACAAATGGCCATCGCCTTTGCCTAACAGATACGCGCCCCCGGCAATGTCGCCACCCGCTTTGACGGTCATTTGCCCGCCTCCGGCTACGTCAACGTCATTGTTGTCGAAAATCGGGTTGAAACCGTCTTTAGTCTGGCCTGGAAAGACATCGCCCTTTTGTTTGCCTGTAGATGGCATCATCACGGACAAGTCATTGATGTTTTGGCCTGCGGTAACCGTCACCGTGCCGCCGCCAAAGTTACCGACATTTTGCTGGAATTGGCTGACATCGACACCCCAGGCCGTAGCGGTGCGGGTATTGGGGTCGATGTTGCTGCCCCAATCGCCTGAACGCAACAGCCACGTGGTGAGGAATTGGTCACTGACCGCACCTTGAATGGAATTGTCGGCTTTAATGGTGACATCGCCGCCATCGACTGCGTATTCTGTATTGAACAGCGTGAAGTATTCCGAAACCGGATCATTCAAATAATCGCCTAAGCTCCCGTAACGCTTGGTCTCAGTAGGCCGCCCTGCGCTATAGACGGTGGCATATTGGTCTTTAAACACCACATCGCCACCCGCCGCCAATTTGATGTCGCCAACACCTGTGCGGATGGTGATTGGGTTATTTTGTGAGGATTGGAGCAGTAAATCGTTTCCGGCGGTATTGATCGTAGCGAAATCGTCCGCCCCTTGCATATCGGCACCTGCAACCAATTGATAAGACCAAGAATTACCGCCTTGCAATTTCGGTTGGTCAAAGTCACCCACTCTGTAAGCATCGGTGAGGGAATTGGCGACTGTCAGTTTACCGGATGCACGGATCACCAAATTGCCCGCCAAATCATTGCCATAACGCCAATCTACGAAATCCCACGTGTCTTTTATTTTTAAATCGCCTTCATACGCGATGTCCACACCTGCGCGTAGTTGGATGCCTTTGTCGATGGCATTGATTTTAGTGAGGTTTGCATCCATATACGCGGCGGTATCGTCTTTGATGGTAGCAATTAAGTTTGCATCAATGACACCGTTGCTGATGTCGTCTTGGGTGTATTTTTTCACGCCTTCGGCGTAATAATTATTGGCACCTTTGACGGTATTGGTAGCCATCGGGGCAATTTTGATGGTTTTTTGATCATCGCGTAACGCCCGCAATATCACATCGCCGCCTTGGTTTGCGGCACTGCCACTGACATCAATGGATGAACCCGCCTGCAAGTTAATGCCGCTGATCCCATCGCCATCCGAATCAACCGACGACAACAGCACATCACCGCCTTTGCCTTGAGTGGATTTCGCCGACAACAACGCGCCATTGCGCAGTGTCACCGTATCACCTGCATAAAGCTTGATCGAGCCTGCGTCTTGGCTGTTGTTGGTGTTGACTGTGCCGGACAAATCAATCTTGCCTTGGTCAGCTACTAAGGTCACTTCATGGGCTTTGATAGTTTGCCCCGCTGCTTGCACCAAATCGCTTTCACGCGAACGGAAATACAAAGAATCATTAATGCCGATTTGCGCCAGTTTGCCCATCCACGCATCAAAATTCGTCGCGGATGTGAATTGCGCCATGTCAACCACGGCGCTGCCTGACGTGGCTTTGATCGTGCCTGCCAAGTCAATGGTTTGTTTCGGGGCTTTTAATACGAGTTGCCCGCCTGCCGCCGTACCGCCGCCAGTGCTCAAATCCAATTTTGAACCCGCCGCCAGGGTGATTTTCCCGGTTTTGGCTTCGGCATTGAATGTGCCGCCTGGGGTGTATTCGATGGCATCGGCAAATTTCACGGCTTTACCGGACAGATCAATATTGGCCTTGTCGCCTACCGTGATATTGCCTTGGTTGGCGATTAACGACAACTCACCAGAAGCCAATAAGGCTGTGGTGTTGAAATTGACTGCATTGGCGTTCAAGCTCACTGATGCGCCAAAACCACTGCCGATGCCTTCGCCCGTTTTTCCGGCGGTGTTGACGGCAATGTTATGGCCTTGGGCGTTGACGTTAAAATCTGCGCCCCCAGCTGCGGTGAGGTAATCGGTTTTGATGTTCAGGTCGCCGGACACGGTGACAGTGCTTTCGCCTTCGACGTGGAAACGGCTGACGCTGTCAGAGGCTGGGGTGATGTTGACACTGTCAAAACCGTTGATGGCAAATTGCCCCGCGCCTTGGGTATAGTCATTGGTCAATAAATCCAATTGGCCGTGGCCTGTGCCTTCGCCCGCACCGCCTTTTCCTGAGTTTTTGATGCTTAGGCTGTCCGCTTGTAAACGGGCGGCTTTGCCGTCATTGGCAACACCTGAGAATCCGGCGGCATTGATTGCCAGATGGTCAAATTGCAAGGCTTTGACTACGCCATTTTCTTTCAGGACATTGCCTTGTGCATCGGATTGGCCGACATTGCCATAAAAATTAATGCCTTGGCGGCTGTTCAGCAACAACTCATCCACCCGCAACGCGCTTAATTGTTGGTTGGACAGGTTCAGGGCATCGGTTTGGGTGCTATCGACTTCACCCATATTGATGGCGTTGGCGTTCAGGCTTAAGGAGCCGCCTTGCATTTGAATATCGCCCGCCAATTGCGTGGATTTACTGGCATCTAGCAATACGGATTTTAAGCTTGAGCCTGTACCAGCCGCCAAACCGCTGATGACCGCGCCTTTTTCAATGCTCAAATCACCGCTGGTGGCGTTGCGGGTTGAGGTGTCGCTCAAACTGACTTGTTGGTCACTGGATACCCGCAGCAATGCGCCGTAATTTTCGACGTTCAGCACGGTATCGCCCGTGTTGACCGGGCCGCTAGCGGTCAAGGCCGCGCCGCTTTTCACCGCCACTTTATTTTTCGCGGCAATCAGCATGTCTTTAACGGAGAGCTTGACCCCGTCACCGATAGTCACGGCATTGGCTTTGACGGCCAAATTAGTTTCACCTGTGGCATTGTTGCGGCTGCGGACACCACCCAAAAATAAGCTGTCGAGATTCAAGTTATTCAAATCATCGGCCTTAATTTCTAAAGTGTTGCTTGCCCCGTCCACACTTAATTGATTGACGACATCAATCGTGTTGGTGGTGGCAATATCCAATTTGCCGCCACGGCCTGTGCCGTTGCTGTCGGTGGCTGGCGTGGAATTGATCGAACCTTCGATTAACAGTTTGTTGACTTCATCAATCGCCACCTGGCCGCTGTCTTTCGGGATTAACGGCACACTGGAACCGTTTGCCAGGGCTTGTGCAGTAAAAAATGCGTTGGCGGTGACTTCTTTATATTCCGAGCGTTTGCGGACATCAGCCCCTGATTCGATCAAAAAGCTGCTGGTGCGGGAATCGCGGGTTCCGGTGCTGCCGTTCCTGATAAAGCCTGCGACAATCGCTTGCCCGGCGGTATTGCTGCTTGCCAGCACTTGATCTTGGCTACCCGCTTGCGGCGTGACCAAAAATGCGCCGGGCAACAAAGCATAACGGGCGGGCATGATGGTGTAAGTGCCTGCTGGCAATTGGTCGTTGCCACTGAGGTAAACTTGTTTGCCGACTTGGTAATAATCTGCGTAATGGGCATCGTAATTGGCAGTATTTTTAGCTATTTCCAATTCCCTGGCGGGTTCGGAAGGCGCCAGCGCCGAGGTTTGTGATGGCACCACGGCAAAACCGCCTTGGTAAGCGGTGCTGTTTAAGTCCAGATAATCGTTGCTGCCACCTGGCCCGGCGATAAACTCATCAGCTTTTAGGTCGCCCCCCCCGGAAATGTCGATTTTGCTGCCTTTGGCCAGAGTCACATCCGGTGATGTCAGGTTCACCTGTTTGGTTTGGATAGGCCGATAGCCTTGGGCGGCGGCGTTGAACACCAAATTGTTGTTGTCGAACCACGGATAAATCCAGAACAAGCCACCTAAGGTGTTGCCAAACGGAATGGTTTTGCCATCGGCGGACACCGAAGTCAGGCTATTGCCGCCTAAACTCAGGCGGGTGCTGGCATCAAAATTGATTGTGCCGAACGGGGCTTTGACGACGCCATTTTGGTTAATGATCGGAGCGATAAAATTCAGCACACCATTTGCGGACAACGGCGTGTCGGTGGTGTTTTCGCCGCTGATGGTTATTTTGCCGTCCGGGTTGACGGTTTTATCGACTTTAAAGGTAAATTCAGTCAGGGTGCTAGGATAAATTTGGCTGGCTTTTAAATTCAGGTCAGCCGCCGTCATCAACCCGCCTTGATAGCCACGCGGACTGGTGGTCAAGGTTTCCACACCGCGTACCCGCAAATCTTCACGGCTACGCAGATTGATTCGTTTGAAACCATCCCAACGGGTGGAGCCAACCAGTTCAGTCCAGCGGCTGTTAACTGTCAGTTTGCCCGCCCCCGATTTTAATGGCGCATCAAACGCGGCAGAATTAGGGGTTCTGCCTTCCCACCCGGCTTTCAAAAACGCCGTGTCCAATTGCACTTGTCCGCCTTTGCCCGTTGCGTCGGCTTGCCAAGCAACTTTTTGCGTGACCAATTCCAGACGTTCTTGTGCCGCTAATTTGACATCGCCAACAAAGCGTATTTCATCCGGGCTGGTCAGGCTTACATCAGAAAACCCGCCATTACGGATCAAGTCACTGCTCACAAACGCCTTGCCGTTCAGGCTATCCTCTTCAAAAGGGATGGCTGGATCAGTGAAATCATCGAGTTTGTCGCCAAACTGGTACTGGCCTTTTAGGATGTCGTCAGTATGCTGGGTGACATGGATGACTTTGGGATTGGAAGGAATGAATAAGTTATCGGAAGGGAAGTTACGCAAATCAGGCCTTAGACTCAGGTCAAAACGCCCCTTTTCATTGGTTTTGGAACCAGCGTTGCCTTTCATTGTGCCTTGCAGGACAATGCCTTCCCCGGCGGCAATCTTGATCGTCCCGGCATCAGAGCCTATGGTTTTGGTTTGGTAGGTGATGCCGGTATCGCCGCCAGCAACAGGCAAGTCCAATTCCGCGTGGGTGCCGGACACGTCAACCACCGCGCCTTTTTCTTGGATCACATAGCCCCGGTTGGCGGTCAGGTTGACTTCTCCACCCGCCAGAACATCGCCAGTACGCTGGCCTAAGGCATTAACAGGGTTCATTTTGCTTGCGCCCGTTGCCAATAATTGCGCATGGCTTCCCAACCAGATGGCTTGCGAGGCATCGTAGATTTCTGATTGGGTGTTGATGGTCAAATCAATAGAACCTGCTGGCGTGGAAATTTTACCGTCCACATATACGCCACCCTGGCTGGATTCCAAGCTGACCGCCGCGCCTGTATCACCGATAATCTCGCTGCCTTTTGCCAAGACCACATCATCCAAGGCGGACAGGTGCAAATCTACCGGGCTGCGTAAATGTTCCGGCAACACTTCGGTATGGGTTATATCAGCGATATTGTTGGCATTGGCCTGGAGATTGAAACCATCATTGAACTGGCGGTTTTTGGCCAATAAATTCAGTTTCGTGCCTGCTGACACGGTCAGATTGTCATCATGGCTATTCAGGCTAATTTTGCTAAAACCGGAATCAGAAAATTGTGCAAGTTCACCGTTTTTCACCGCCAATACCAGCGGGGTCACACCGCCCGTATTAGGGTTTGAAGCTTCACTACCCACGGTGATTTTGCCGCTGGTCAAGCCCAAACCGCCCCCTTCGGACAAACCCCAAGCCGATAATTTGCCATTTAGTTTCACAGTGCTTGGAAACTCAAAACCGACGGCGGCCAAATTGATGTTGCCGCCTTTACCTTCGGTCAATTGGTTGTCCATCGCCAAATGCGCACCACCATCGGCTTTGATGTGCGAACCTGCCGCCAAGGTCAAATCGCCATTGGCCTTCAAATTGACCGTACCGCCATCCAGCGGCAAGCCACTGGTCGGTGTGGCGGCAAAGCCCTGTTCGTAGTCATTGACCCAACGGCCTGACACATCCAGCACCGCATCCTTGCCGAGCTTGATTTCGCCTAAATTGTCCAAGGTCGTGTCAGAGGTGTTGGTTGCTAAAGTAATGTTGCCACCGGGCGCATAAACACGGCCTTGCACGTCAAAACTGGCGGCATCCAAGCTGATATTGCCGCCTAAGCCATCGGCGGATTTGCTGTCGGCCAGTGTTGGGTTGCCTGCTGATTTGATGTTAATCGCGGCACTTTGGGCGATTTGCACACTACCTTTGGTCTTGATAAGCAGTTTTTGCAAACCGGAATTGTTCATCAAGGCATTTGACAACACCAAGTTTTGCGCCGAGCCATTGGCTTGGGTCGGAAATGGGCTGTCGATGCTTACCGCTACAGAATTTCCTTTGGCTTGGAAAATCACGTCTTGCGAGGACACATAATCGCGCCCTCCAATGCCGTCTTGTTCGTTAAGCGACAATGACCCGCCAAATGGACGGTCGGTAACATCCCGCTGATTGACCCCGGCCACCGCCCCTGCAATCAAGCTAGCGTTCCAAGACAGTAACGGCGCTTGGATATTGACCTGCCCGGCGCTTTTGCCTTCTGTGTAACCTTGTTCAAAATGCCCACGCCCCAACAGAGCCGAATTTTCCCAAACATCGGTGGAAATGAGGTTGCCCAAAAAGTCCTTATGCTCCCGCCTGACCACGCCCAGCACTGACACATAATGCTGGTTAGGGTCGGCATCGCTGATATCGACAATTTTGCCATAATCGGTCAGCAATTTTGTGGTGTTGAGATAGCCATCTTGGTAATCAACGCTACCGCCCGCGATATTGACCACTGCACCACTATTGAGGACGACATCGCCATTTGCTGACAAATTGACCGAGCCGCCTTGGGTCAGGCGTTCTTCAATCGTACGTTGGATGCCGTTTTTAGCACCCGCCGTGTCAACAATCGGGTTGTCTTCCCGGACATCAACCCGGATGGTCTGGCCTTGTAACACACCGCCTTTTTGGAAGGGTGAATCCCGCAAATCATTCGTCTGCACGGACACTTCGCCGACATTGCGCTCCATCGCGACTTTGATGCCGCGCATCCCGGACACGTCTATCACGGCATCTTTGTCGATGAGGATACGCCCCCGCTTGGCACTGTCGGCGGGTGTGGTGGGTAGGGTCACTTTGTTGGTGTTGCGGTCGATCACGCTCAAATCATGGGTGGCGACCATATTGATGTTGCCGTAAGGCGCAACGATGGCCGAGCCGCTTTTCATCTCGATTTGGTCGCCAATCACATCCATATACGATTGGGCTTGGGCTTTGTTGTCTATCGCCGTGTCTTTGCTTTCGGTATCGGCAATGATGGCGGTGGTGCTGCCCTGATTAAACGTGACCTTGGACTTGGTGCCTAAACCATCGGTGATGTCCTTGCCGTCCTTGTCTTTTCCAATCACCCATTCATTGTCGCGGGTGGTTTGGGTGGCGTATAGCTTGCCGCCGTCATTGACATGTTTTTCTTGTGCCAACAAACGGATCGAGCCGTTGACATTCACGGATGTGGTGGCGGTCAGGCGGCCACCTTGGTTGACCGCGAAGCCTTCCAGGGTGATGTTGCCTTGGCGGACTAAAATATCGCCGACGTTATCGACTTTACCGCCTGTGTCCACTTCCACCAGCAACCCAGAAAACGGGCTTTCGTTATCGGTAGGTTGCAAATAAACCTTGTCTTGGCTGGCCACTAAAATGACTTGGCCAAATTCATTGGTGCTGATAGCCCCTTTGTTTTCAACGTTCGGGCCGGCCAACAACACCATCCCATCATTGTCGCCATCGCCTTGGGCGTGGATTTTTGCGCCTTTCTCGACCAGGACTTTGATTTTGTCAGCACTGACCTTGGCGGCTAACTTGCCCTCTTCCGAACCTAAGGCCGGTTTGTCGATACCTAATGCACTTTGTTGGCTCAGGCCAGTTTCAATGGTTTCTTTAGCGATATTCAGCGTTGAGGCGACAAAGGTATTGGCATTGACCGTTGAATCTTTGCCAAACACAAAACCGTTCGGGTTATAGAGATAAATCTGCCCGTTCGCGGTGACTTTACCGAGAATATTACTGGGATTGCCGTCTAAAATGCGGTTTAAGGCCACGGCATTGCTGTTAGGCTGGTTGAATTCGACTTTATTTTGACTGCCGACGTTAAATTTGTCCCAATTCAAAACGGCATTTTGCGATTGCTGGTCAATGTGCATAGTGCTGCCGTTATCGGTGATCTGCGGCGGAGCGACCAGACCCATAGACACCCAAGCTTGGGCTGGGATCGGCAATTCGGCATAGGCCGGAAACACCGGCCCGATCAGGACACCACCTGCGACCGCCAACCGTATGCAGGCCGACAGCGGCTTCATTTTGAAAGTGCCAGAAATGTGTTGTTGTGTCAAAACTTGTGTTCTTACCATGAGTTACGCCTGCATACCGTATAAATTAAGCCGTTTGCCGCCAGTTTTCTGACCGCTAAAGTTTTTTGCTTGTCGTGGCCTATCGGGCCATCAGCCTAAAAGACTGGGGCTTTAAAATTCTGTCGCAATATTGAAATGCACCTTAGGATCGCCTTGTTGCACGGGTTGGAGGGCGATTAGCGGGAAGCCGACATCCAAAGCCCCAATCAGGTATTTCCACATTTGAAAACGCACACCTAAACCCGTGCTGGCCAATTCGTTGCTGGGTGCGACCCCGTCATCTGGTTTTTGCGTCCAACCTTTGCCCGCATCAATAAACATGAGAGCCTGCAATTTATTGACATAATCGATTTTGCTGGACACCAAACGCGGCGAACGCAATTCCACCGAGGCGATGATGCCGTCATCGGTCAAGGCTTGGGTTTCATAATAACCTCGGATACTTTGCATGCCGCCCAATGAAAATTGCTCGTTACTGATCAACAAAGAATCGGCAATTTGCCCGTTCACACGGCTGAACACTTCCATGCCATAAGGTAAGTCATGCGTGAAGCTCAAGCCGCCTGTCAAATAAGCATAGTTGGCC
>CAYUQV010000026.1:0-45627 GCA_964446885.1 uncultured Methylocucumis sp. | reverse complement strand
TATACTGTAACTTATTGTTATTTAATAATTAATTCTGTTTTCGGTCAAGCACTAAATAAATATCTGCCCACAAAAAGAGGCATATCCCCAAGACTGCCATAGCTAACTTTTTAGGCCATAAGCCTCTATTTTATTAGGTTTTTACCGTTCAAGAGAAACCAGCATGATACTCGCCCCGCAGGAATGCACGTTGTTTTACAAACTGATGTTTGCATTACAACACCATGTCAACCAAAAACTTAACATAATACCTAACATCAAGTCCTTGGAAGATTACATATCGCTAGAAATGAAGGACAAATTAGCGGTCAGGAATGCCTTATATGAACATATCGGCTTAATTGACGGCTTTGTCAGCGACAATCCAGAGCAATTCACCGATCCAGAATTGGCGCAAGTGCTCGATTGGAAAAAGTTCGTATCCGGTAAGTTTTATATCGAACGCTACTTGAAAAAATGTGCCATATTTATCGGCCCGGAAGATAAAGTCTACGCCGTCCAAGGCTTACAACAACCCTTTTATGAAATAATCCATCCGGGTGAATTGCCTAGTGCTATTGATACTGTACTTTTGCCTTTCGCTGACAAAATTGTCTATGACGGTTTGTTGCTGACATATTCGGTTTATTTTGGCAAAGGAATGAGCAATGAATTCAAGGAAATTTATCTGACTGCAAAAAACAACGGCAATGTGATCGCCTCTTTCAACATCGGACAGCAGAAAATAACAACCCCAAAAGCCATGAAAAACTGGCAAACTGAAATGCAGGAACTGAACAGGATTGCGCAAAACCTTCGCGGCGGGCAAGGACAACCGGCTTTATACAGCCCGGTGTTTAGCCTTATAAAAGCGGCTATTGAATTAGGTGAATTGTCCACAGCGGTTGCACCTGATACTGACGAACTCTGGAAAGCTTTTGACCGGGTGGCAAGGTCACTAAATACCACAGAAAAAACCTTACACCGAATGGAGTGATGGACAGCACCAGGAGCCAAAATAGGTTTTTGGCTCCTGGCCGTAAAACTACAGCCCCAAAGCCTGCGCAACAGCGGGGCAAGTGATTTTGCCATCCATGACATTCACGGCTTTGGCAAAATGCGGCTGCGCCAGTAAACCTGCTTTGCCCAACGCGGCGATTTCAAGCGTATAAGGCAGCGTGGCATCTTCCAAGGCGATGGTGGCGGTTCTAGGGTAGGCGCCGGGCATGTTGGTGACGCAATAATGGACAACACCGTGCTCGATAAACACCGGATGGGAATGGCTGGTCGGTTTTGAGGTGGCGATGCAGCCGCCTTGGTCGATACTGACATCCACCACCACCGAACCTTCCGCCATTGAACGGATCATGGTTTCGGTGATGAGTTTCGGGGCTTGTGCGCCACGGCACAGCACCGCACCAACCACCAAATCGGCATCGGCGATGTGGTGGCTAAGATTGTCGGGGGTAGACATGAAAAACTGTGCATCCGGCAACACTGTGGCTTTCAGCTTGCCCATAAACGCTTCGTCGATACCCGCAATCCACACTTCGGCACCCATACCACAAGCCACTTGCGCGGCATGTTGCCCGACCACGCCGTCACCGACCACAACGACCTTACCGTGCGGCTTGCCCAGCACTTTGCCCAATTGCAGGCCTTTGCCGTGGTTAAAACGCGCCAGATAATAGCCGCCCATCAGAGTCGCCATGTTGCCCGCTATCGCGCTCATCGGAGCAAGTATCGGCAAACGGCCTTGCGCGTCTTCCAGGGTTTCATAAGCTATCGCTGTCGTGCCTTTGGCCAATAAAGCTTCGGTCAAAGTCGGCGTGACCCCGGCCAAATGGAAAAAGGTGAAGACCATTTGCGTGTCCAAGTAAGGGTATTCGCTGGGCAAAGGTTCTTTGACTTTGACCACCAAATCCAAGGCCCAAGCTTGTGCGGCAGACACCAATTGCGCACCTGCGGCTTGGTATTGGGCGTTGCTGAAACCTGCGCCCAATCCGGCATCGGTTTCCACGACAACGGTATGGCCTTGTGCGCAGACAGCTTGGACACCTTGCGGGGTCATCGCCACCCTGCCCTCTTGGTCTTTAATTTCTTTCGGGATGCCAATTTTCATAATAAAGCCTCAATCTGTTGCAAAAGTTCGGTTTCTGACCACGGTTTGGTCAAATAAGCATCGACACCGACAATGCTCGCTTCCATACGGTGTTTGTCGGTGGAACGTGAGGTAATCATCAGTACGGGAATTTTTGCAGTGCGGCGTTGCTGTTTGATGGCTGCCGTCAGTTCCACGCCGTTCATGCGCGGCATTTCCATGTCGGTAATCACCAAATCGGGTTGCCCGGCTTCTATTTGGCTTAACGCGTCTTGTCCGTCTATCGCGGTGGCGATTTCGTAACCGCTGTCTTTTAAGAGCGTCGCCAAGGATTTGCGGGCGCTGAGCGAATCATCAACCACCAAAATTTTCGGTAATTTTTTCACCACCGTTTGCGCAACAAAATCCATCACCCGTTGGTTATAGAGGCTCTTATCTTTCAGGGCTTCCGGCAAATCCAAGACAGGCGACAAATGCCCGTCCGGCAAAATCGTCACGCCCGGAATGGCGGCGTTATGCGGCACGTAACGGCCCATATCCTTAAACACCAATTCGCGGTTATCGAGCAATTCGGAAACCATTACTACCACTTTTTCTTGGCCTAAATTCACCAACAACAAGTGGAAATCGGTAATCCGCGTGTAATCGGGTGTCGGCACACCCACCAGCGATTCAATGCTATAGGCTTTGTATTGTTGGTCTTGATAAGCGAACCACACTTCATCGGCGATGATGTTTAGTTTACCGTCAGGCGATAAGAAAATGTTGTCTATGCCATATTGGATAATCGACAAGGTGTAGCCGCCGACTTTCGCTAATGTCGCTTTCAGTAACAGGGAACTGGACGGGATCGATAAAGTGAAGCGACAACCTTGGCCAGGAACGGAGGCAATATCGAGCTTGCCTTTCAGATGCACGACTTCCTGGTACACCACATCCATACCAATGCCCCGGCCTGACAATTGGCTGACCGTGGTGCTGGTGGAAAAACCTGGGATCAGGATCATACGGTCAATGTCCTGGTCGGTGAACTCCGTTTCCTTGTCAATCAGGCCTTTGCTGAGGGCGATATTTTTGATGGCTTCGCGGTTAATGCCGCGCCCGTCATCTTCACAAGTCATCACAATCATGTCGGTTTCTTCGACAAAATTCAGCGTGATCCGACCCACGGCTGGCTTACCGCCTTGTAACCGCTGTTCGCTGGTTTCTAAGCCATGATCGACCGCGTTGCGGATGATGTGCATCAGCGGGTCTGCCAACTGGTTAAGGATTTGGCTATCAATCAAAGTGTCTGCACCCAGCACGGCCAATTCGGCTTGCTTGTCGGCGACACGGCAGGCTTGCCTTAAAGTGCGCTGTAGGCGTGGGATCATGGATTCGACAGCCAGCAAACGCGTGTCGAGAATGTTATCGAGGCTGTCTTTATGCAAATGCGCAAGATTGATGGCGGTATTGTGCATTTGCCGGACGTAAGTTTCTACGCTGCGCTCAATTTCCCGGCTATCGGTAATGGCTTCGTATAATCTGGAAATGCTGCTGTGCATTTCATTCAGGCGGTTCATTTCCAAATGGTCAAAACGGTCTTCAAAACGGTCAGGTGTGCTGGATTCGGCGGCGGCATACAAACTCGTATCCAGCAAGTTTTCCAAATCGGTGAGCACTTTTTGCACACGGCGGTGACGTTCCCCGCCTGTCCTTAGCAAGTTTTTGATTTGCTTGAAATGCTCTTCCAATTGCGCGTCATAAACTTTGACTTCTCCGGCAATGCGGAACAAGTTATCCAATAAAGGCTTAGGCACACGGACAAACGCCTCTTCCCGGTTGCCGGTGTCGGCAGCCGTTGCCGATACAGCAGCTACCTGAGTTGCCAACGATGGCACATCATCCAGCACCACGCCCGTTTTGAGCCTAAAATGCCCGTCGGCCAATTGCTGCAATACCGCCAAGGACATGGAGGGGGCCGGTTCGTGCGCCAGGAGGGCTTCGCACATCAAAGCCAAACAATCCGCCCCGTCTATCAAGGCCACAGACAAGGCCCGATCGGGCATCTGGCCGTGTTGGTAGATATAATCAAGCAAGTCTTCCAGACGGTGGGTCAAATTGGCAAGGCCTTTAACGCCAATCATATTCGCCAAACCTTTGACGGTATGCGCCCCGCGCTGTGCAGTGCGTAAGGCTTCAAAATCTTGGCTGTGCAGGAACTGATGCAGGGATTTGGCAAATTCCTCAGTTAAGCGTGGCAAATCATTAAACACCATGTCCAACAATTGCGCATCAATATCAGCGGGAATATCCAAGCTCAAATCTTGGCCATCAACGGTTTCAGCAATGACGGGCGTTGCCTTGGCAAGCTGCGCCAAACCACATAGCTTCAGCAAAAACGCACTTTGTTCAGATGCCAAGCAATAAGGCCATTCGGGATTTTCAAAGACATCAACCAGTAGCTGGCATGCATCCGGGTCGCCGATATGATGCAAATAACCGCTTAAAGCAGCAAATGCTTGGACTAATAAGGGCGGCGTTTCCTCGGTAAGCAAATCAGGGTCATCCTGATAGCATTGCAGGTTTTTCACCAAACCGGACAAGGCCAATTCGCAGCCCGACAGCCGTACCGTGGCCACAGCGCGGATAATCGGTTGCAAAGCTTCCACGGTCTGCCCCAATACTTCGGGCATATCCGTAGGGGCTTGCCATTGTTCTTGCAATAAAGCGCATTGTCCGGCAATCATCGCCGCCAATCCGGCATCAACACTTACCATGCCCTCACGTAGCAAGTTATTGTCAATAGGGCAGAAACTGTCATCATCGTCGGCAAAAAGGCCGTCGTCATCCGTCGTATCCATGACATCAACGGTTTCACTGCCTACGGCATGTGGGGCGGCGAAAATGAGCCTATCCGCTTCAAGTAAATCTTGCAGGTAATGGATGTCTTCGGCGGCCACGGGATTAGGCCAATGCGGATGTTGCAAAAGCGACAACAATTGCCCTATCGCTTCCGGGCTACCCGTCAGCAAGAAGGTTTTCAGAATATCCATGCTTTGCAGCAAAAACGTCCATTCCGCATCGGTCAACGTGTCTTTGTCGGCAATAAAATCATTAAGCAATTCAGTATAAAAAACCAATAAATCCGCCAACCCTTGCCATTCCAATTCAGCGGATGCAACGACAAACGCCTGCCAATCATCTTCCAAACGCCCCAACATAGCCTGTTTGTCCCACGCCTTAGCGAGGGCTTGTTGCTCTTGGTCAAGGGCGGTAATGATGTCTTCAACAATAGGGGCTTGCATGGATTTACCTGGGTTGCCGTTAGTCTGCGCAAAATATTAGGGGGTTGAGGCAAAAACTGGATTGGGCAAAAACGCCGCTCAAGCCAGTTTGAACACGTCAATAGCCGCTTGCAAGTGCTTCGCCGAATGCACCAATTCATCAGACAGGCGGCTTTGTTCGGACATTTTTTCATAAGTTGATTGGGCGCTGGCATCAATGCTGACCGCCCGGAAACGTAATTGCTCGGCGACTGCCGTTTGGGCAATCGAATGGCGGGCGATACGTTGGATGGATTCAACCAGCAATTCGGTGGTCATGCGGGTTTGCTGCATCCGTTCCCCGGCTTGCCCGGCCAATTGGGTGCCTTCAACGACATTGGTGATGACCGTATTCATGGTGTGGATGGTATCGGCGGTTTCTTGCTGGATAGTATGGACGAGTTGTTCAATTTCCGTGGCCGCCTCGCTGGAGCTTTCCGCCAATCGCTGTACTTCTTCTACCACCACCATCAGCCCCTTTCCGGCCACACCTG
Source organism: uncultured Methylocucumis sp. (assembly GCA_964446885.1). Classification (GTDB taxonomy): domain Bacteria; phylum Pseudomonadota; class Gammaproteobacteria; order Methylococcales; family Methylomonadaceae; genus Methylovulum. The sequence continues at coordinate 39,748 of CAYUQV010000026.1, read as the reverse complement.
CCGCAGAGGCATGCATACTGGCGTTCATCGCCAATAAATGGGTACGGGATGAGAAACTGTCGAGCAGCTTGACGATACCGCCAATTTCTTGCGAACGCTCGCCTAAGCGTTTGATTTTTTTCTCGGCATCATTGATGGCGTTGCGGATACGGTTGATGCTGGCGATGGTCTGCGATACGGAGAATTCGGCGTTTTCGCTGGTGCTGATGGCTTTTAGCGAGCCGTCATTGGTGACTTGAGCCAGTTCGGAAATGAGTTGCATGGTTTCTATGGCTTTTTCCAATTCCGCCAAGGTTTCTTCGATTTCTTGCTGCTCTTCCCGTGCCGATTGCGTGACCATGCCCGATTGGGTTTTGACCAAATCAGACGTGGCGACCACTTTTTGGACAACAATCTGGACGTTTTCCAACACTTCACGGATGGAGTCGGTCAACTGGTTGATCGAATCGGAAATGACTCCGGTAATGTCTTGGGCAACAGGCAGGCTCACGGTCAAATTGCGTTGGCTTAACAGGAACATTTGCTGAATCAATGACATAATCGAGGCATTGATGGCATCATTTTCCTGTTGTTTGACAACCAAGGCCAGCATCCTTTCGTCCATCAAATTATCAAGTGTCGTGGCCAAATAGCCCAATTCATCGGCGCTATGCAATCGGCTGCGGGCCTCTGTATCGCCCGCAGAAATTTTCTTGACCGTGGTTTGGATGGCGGCGACAGGCTTTAAGACACCATAACGCAATATAAAAAATGTCGCGACTAAAGACAGCAGCATCACCACGACAGACACGACAAACAACCGGAATTTAAGGGTCTGTTCGGCCTCAACGGCAATCTTGTCTTGGGCCTGATAGTCTTGCTTAATCGCATAAAAACGGTCCATCAACGGTTCCATGCCTTTAATGATCGTGTTGAGAGCGGCATGGGACGCTTGCCGTTTATCAGCGGAAACGTTGGTATCAATGGTCTTATGAAATTCGTCCTGATAATGGACAAGTTGGGTCTGGATGACATCAACGAGTTTCCTATCATCATCGGTACGCAGAAAATATTCCACGGCGACCAATGCATCATTAGCCAATGACAGGCTTTCATCAACATTATCTACGGCAACCTGGGAAGGTTTTAACAGGAAATCTTTCTGGTAAACCCTGGCCTCTAGCACGTCAATCGTCACCGCGTCGATCAAATTGGAAAGCGTGCTCAACTGGGTGTTGCGCTCCAGGATATGGGCTTCAATTTGGGCGGTTTGGAAATAATTCAGGCCTAACGATAGCAGACCTATCCCTAAAAACCCGGTGACAATCTGAAATTTGACAGGCAGTTTTAGATTTCGGAACGGTTCAAATAACACCATGTGGAGCCCCTACAAGTAAACAATCATCACCCACATCAACGGTGGGTTTGGTAATCTTGGAACAAGCGCTTTACTGACGACAACCACGCATCGTGCTGGAAATCCAGCCAAATTTTGCCATCACTTTCATAAGCGCGGGTCAAATACGGCCTTATTAACCCTGGAGCCGCGTCGAGGCCGATTTTCGGCACTTCCTGGACATCATTCAATAATTGCGGATAGCGGTTAATCAACAGGGCTGACATGGCAGGCGGCTTGTCCAGCACAATCAGCCACGCCCGGCTATTGGCCGTGCTTGGCGGAGGGTCTTGGAGCAATAATTCCGGCAGGGAAAAAACCGGGACTACATCGCCACGATGGTTGGCCATACCTTTAAACCAAGACGGGGCAAACGGAATGGGCGACACCACCCAATCTTCAAGCAATTCACAAGCGACCCCTTGCGGAATTAAAAGATGCAAATCACCCACCACAAAACCGTGGCGGATTCCGATCACGTTGTCTTCGGGGGGCGTTGGGTCAGTTGGGTTAGATCCGGTCATGGCGGCTTAGATGAAACTAAATGAAATTGGCAACTTGTTCGAGAATTTCTTCATCGGTGTAGGGTTTGGCAATCATTGCCACGGCGCCTTGCAAGGTGGCCCATACTTTATCGACAGGTTGGTTTTTGACGGACACGATGACCACCGGAATATCTTTGGTGTCAGGGGATGTGGTGATTTTGCGGCATGCTGAAAAACCATCCATTTCCGGCATCAGAATATCCATAAAAATCAGGTCAGGGCGTTCGCTACGGGCTTTTTCCAAACCTTCCCGGCCATTTTGGGCGATGGAAATGGCGGCATTGACATTGGCTTGGGTCAAAATGCCACAAATCCTTTGTTGGTCAATCGGGCTGTCTTCAACTATCAGGATTTTTTTGGCCACCATGTTTGCCCCAGTCCCCATATTACGTTAGCTGCTTAGGCCTTGCTGTATCCTGAAATTGTCCACCCATTTGGTGATCCTGAGCACCACTTTTTGGAATTCCTCATGGACTATAGGCTTGACCAGGTAGGTTGTACAACCTGAAATGACTCCCCTCACTTCGTCCATAGGCGAGGTTTTTGCAGACAGCATAATGATTGGGACTTTTTTCATGTTGGGGCGTTTGCGCATTTGGCTACAGGCTTCAAAACCGTCAATGCCGGGCATCATGATGTCCAGAAAAATAAAATCGTATTCTTTGTTTGCCGTCAGCTCCAACGCTTCTTCACCGCTGCCTGCAAAATCAATCTGTACGCAGGCCTCAAGTTTTGCCAATTCCAATTCCAAGGCTTTTTGCATAGGCACACTGTCATCAACCACCAAAACTTGGTAATTGGGCAAACCATCAAGGACGGCAGGGGCTTCTTCTTGAGGTGGTGAACGTTTCTGCAAATCGGGGATTATCTCTAAAGGCACTGCCGTTGCGGCAGTTTCAGGCACGCCCCCCCCTAAATCAGAGGGTGATTGCTGACCATCAACTGGCGCAAACAAAGTGTCCAACACCCGTAACACCCGTGATGCAACTAACGGGTAAGGCAAATGGTAATATCCAGCTTGCGTGGGGGCTTGTTTGGCAACAACAGCTATTTTAACTGGTGTATCGGATAAGCAATTGAGTTCAGCGGCATAAGCTTCGGTATCACCAAAAACTAATACGGCATCGGCCAGTGTTGCCAAATCAAATGGGTGCAAACTGTATTGTTGGTTTTTAGATAATGGCAGAATCTTGCCCAATTTGCTTTCTTCTGCCAACGGGAAACCTAAGGTACTAATTTTCATCTTTGAATATCCTGCAAAAACATAACTGTTTTGATACGCTTCAAAATGAATTTATTGTACTGCTTTATGCCAATATTTCGCGCACTAAATCCTAGAAACAGGTATGGTTTTAGGTATTTCTTTGGTGCAATGCCTATTTTTTAGGAGGCGACGGGAACTTTGTAGCGGGCAAGAAGGTATAAAGGACATGTTTCGATGTTGCTTAAGTGTGCCAACCGGAACGTGTTTGTATTTTTCATCGACCCCCCCACTGACCTTCTGCGTTGTTGGTTATTGAGAAGATTCTTAGGATCATCTGATAAGCAACAAACAGAAGGTTTTTTTTTGCCTTAAACTTTGCCCAAGGCAAAACTGCAAGTGCTGGTAACTGCGGAAATTGAGCAGGGGCGGAAAAACCGCCCCTGCGAGTTAAGGCTTAGGCTTCTGGCCGTTGGGATTGGGCTGAACGCATAAATGAAATGGGGGCGTTTTCTTCTTCATCAAAAGTGACCATTTCCCACGCATCTGTTTCTTCAAGCAATTTGCGCAATAATTTGTTATTGAGCCCATGTCCTGATTTGTAACCCGTAAATTCGCCAATCAAACTATGGCCTAACAAATACAAATCGCCAATCGCATCCAGGATTTTGTGTTTTACAAATTCATCGGCGCAACGCAAGCCCTCTTCATTAAGGATTTTGCTGTCATCAACGACGATCGCGTTGTCTAAACTGCCGCCTAAGGCCAAATTGTTCTGCCGCAACATGTCAATGTCTTTCATGAAACCAAACGTCCGGGCGCGGCTGACTTCTTTCACAAACGTGGTCGATGAAAAATCCATCGTCGCCGTTTTGACATCTTCCTCAAAGGCCGGATGTTCAAAATCAATGGTAAATCTCACTTTAAAGCCATCAAACGGTTCAAAAGCCGCCCATTTGTCACCATCTTCGACACGGACACTGCGCTTGATACGGATATATTGTTTGGGGCTATCCTGCTCTTCAACACCCGCCGATTGCAGCAAAAACACAAAAGGCCCGGCACTGCCATCCATGATCGGCACTTCGGCGGCACTGACATCAATAATGGCGTTATCAATGCCCAATCCGGCAAACGCTGACAGCAAATGCTCCACGGTAGAAATTTTGACCGGGCCGGACACCAACGTCGTAGACAAGATGGTTTCGCCGACATTGTCAGGCGATGCTTGGATAACGACAGGCTCCGGTAAATCGACGCGGCGGAAACGGATGCCCGTATTAGGGCCGGAAGGGCGCAAGGTCAAATAGATTTTCTCCCCGCTATGTAAACCCACACCCGTAGCGCGGATGGTATTTTTTAACGTTCGCTGTTTAATCATAAAATGCAGGACTCCGAATGAAAGGAGCAAAAACGGTGAATATTATCACATTTAGCCTGTAAAGCAGAATGTTAACATCGCCTGCACCCGATTGACGGGAATAAGCCAAGGCGTATTTTACAATTTGCCATACCTGCCGATAGTTTGCCGTGGCAATTAATGCTACCCTTAGCAGTTAACATCTGTTTACCGCCCCAGAAATGCACATAAGACGGTGTCTTCGTTAATCACTGCCAACCATGCTAAAAAAATTTTTCCAACAATTCGACCTAGCCCCCCCACCGCCAAGCTTAGATGTCACGGGTTTATTGACAGACCTGTATATCCAGCAAGTCGGCGAAAAACAGATTGAATATGACCCCGTCCAAATTCAAGCCCTGGAACGTATGCAAACGATCCTTGAATGGCTGGTCGCGACCGATCACAACAGCCGGATGGTTTCTGCCAAAACCTGCCAAAGCCTGTATATGTATGGCGGTGTCGGGCGCGGCAAATCAATGTTAATGGCGTTGTTTTATGATGCCTGCCCGATTGGTAAAAAACGCCGGGTGCATTTTAATACCTTCATGCAGGAAGTCCACGCCTTCATCCATACGTGGCGGCTGCAAAACCGCTCCGATGCCATTACGGCTCTGGCGGAAACTATCCGCGAATCGGCCAAGCTACTGTGCTTTGACGAATTTCATGTCACCGACATAGCCGATGCCATGATTTTAGGGCGTTTGTTCAGCAAGCTATTTGAACTGAAACTGGTGGTCGTCATCACGTCCAACCGCCACCCGACCGATTTGTACCAAGGTGGCCTGCAACGCGAACAATTCCTGTTTTTTGTCGAAGTGCTGGAAAAATCCGCGCACATCATGGAATTGGCGGCAGGACAAGATTACCGCATGAGTTTCCCAACGACACAAAACATTACTTACTACTGCCCATTAGCCGAGCCTTTAGACGCGCTCACCCCCAACACCGCGCAACTGCTGGCCGATCATGCGCAAGAATTTCTTTGGCAATATGTCCAAGAATTGACGGGCGGGGCTTTATTGCAAAGTGTTTACTTGAACGTCTTAGGACGCGACATCGAATTGTCCGCCGCTTACGAAGACATCTTATTCTCCTCGTTTGAAGAACTGTGCGGCGATTCGCTGGGTTCCGCCGATTATCTGGCGATTGCCAAACAATTTAATGTCATCATCATCGCTGCGATCCCCCGTTTAGGCCCTGAAAAACGCAACGAGGCCAAACGCTTCCTAACCTTGATTGACGTGCTTTATGAGCATACCACCCAACTGGTGTGCAGCGCGGAAGTGCCCGCCCAAGACCTTTACCCGGAAGGAGATGGTGCGTTTGAATTCAAACGCACCATCTCCAGGCTTATGGAAATGCAATCTGACAACTATTACCAACGTGCGGAAGCCTTACGCAAACAACACAAAAAATAGCCATTCGGCGCAATTGCTAACGTATCTAAATGCTCGCAAAAAAACCGACCGCCTCGATCCCGGCAATCGCACACCGCTCGTCTTGGTCGGATTTGTCACCGCTAATCCCCACCGCACCGAGCAAATTATTGTCGGCATCGCGGATCAACACGCCACCAGGGACAGGCATAATATTGCCGTGGGCGATGCCAATCAGGGCATTCATAAAATCGGGGCGTTGTTCGGCAACAACGGCCAGACTCCGTGAAGACACTCCCATATTCACCGCCCCCCAGGCTTTGGCGGTGGCGATTTGTTGGCGGATCATGCTGGCACCGTCTTCGCGCTGCAAGGCTTTAAGATGCCCGGCGGCATCCAGCACCACCACCGTCAACGGCGCTAAATTAAGTTCGCGGGCCATTTCAATCGCTTGATTAATGATGGCATTGGCTTGTTGCAGGGTCAGGTCACTCATGGTCTTAACTCTTAAATTACAGTAAAGGAAAAAGATAGGCCGCTATTTTATCGGCGATAATCGGCTGGGCTTTTGCGTTGGGATGCAGGCCATCGGCTTGCATCATGGACGGGTCAAGCGCGACATCTTCGAGGATGAACGGAATGAAAGGGATATTAAGCTCTTTAGCGAGTTGCGGATACACATCGTAAAACATATCAACATAGCGTTTACCGTAATTGGGCGGGATTTTCATCCCTAACAGCAAAACTTTAGCACCGGATTTTTGCGCACGATGGATAATTTCGGTGAGGTTATTTTTCATGACAACGGGCGACAGACCGCGTAATCCATCATTCGCCCCCAACTCCAGCAACACGAACGAAGGTTTATAAGCTTCCAAAGCCGGGCCGATACGCGCCAAACCACCCGCACTGGTGTCACCGCTGATGCTTTCGTTATGCACAATGGCATCACTATGGCCTTTTGATAATTTCAGTTTATCCTGTAACAAAGCGACCCAACCTTGGCCGACCTCAATCCCATAGGCCGCGCTGATACTATCGCCCAGAACCAAAATAGATTTCGCCATCGTGGCGTGTGACATCAACATCATTATTACCGCAACCCACACTCGGAACATTATGCACCCTCAAACAGACTTGTTAAACAACATTATCGTCGCGGAAAATTTAAGCAAATCCGTGACCACAGGGGATAAACCTTTACATATCTTGTCAGCAATAAACTTGATAATCAAATCCGGCGAAAGCATAGCCGTTGTGGGCGAATCGGGTTCCGGGAAATCGACGTTAATCAGCTTATTGGCCGGCTTGGACACGCCTACGACAGGTTCTATCCATGTGCAGGGAAAAAATTTGACCAGCATGGATGAAGATGGGCGGGCAGCGGTGCGCAGCCAACTCATTGGTTTTGTGTTCCAGTCTTTCCAATTGCTGCCAGGGCTGACCGCATTGGAAAATGTCATGCTGCCTTTGGAACTGAACGGCAACCCGCAAGCCAAGCCATTAGCCCAACATTTGCTGGAACGGGTGGGTTTGGCGCATCGGCTGACGCACACTCCCAAACAATTGTCAGGCGGTGAACAGCAACGGGTCGCCTTGGCACGGGCGTTTGCGACCCGCCCGGCAATTTTGTTTGCCGACGAGCCAACGGGCAATCTGGACAGCAAAACGGGCGCGACCATCATTGATTTGCTGTTCGAACTCAACCAAGAAAACCAGACCACCTTGATTCTGGTCACCCACGATTTGGCCTTGGCCGCCCGTTGCCAACGCACCATCCGTTTGTCAGCCGGGGAACTGGTATGAAGCGTTTTAACCTTGCCATGCGCCTGCTATGGCGCGATAGCCGTTCCGGCGAACTGACGATTTTATTGCTGGCGTTAATCATCGCCGTGACCAGCTCCACAGCCATTGCCTTGTTTTCTGACCGTCTGCAACGCACCATGACCCACCAAACCGCCGAATTTCTGGCGGCGGATTTGGTGGTCACCAGCTCCGAAGCCTTACCTAAAGATTGGGCAGAACAAGCCGCGCAACGGCATTTGTCACGCGCACAAACCGTCGAGTTCTCCAGCGTCCTGCTGGAACATGAAGATATGTTGTTCGCCAGCATCAAAGCGGTGACCGACAATTATCCATTGCGCGGGCAACTCAAATCCACCACGACCGATTACGCCGAAGAAACCGCCAATAACCAAGGCCCGACACCCGGCACAGTTTGGGTCGAAAAACGTGTCTTGCCCGCCTTGAAACTCGCCTTGGGCGATAAATTGACCGTCGGCGAACAGCCGTTGACCATCACCCGTATCCTCACTTACGAACCAGACAAAAAAGGCGATTTTTACAGTTTTTCGCCCCGTGTCATGATGAACGCCGCCGATTTGCCCGCCAGCCGGGTCATCCAACCCGGCAGCCATGTGCATTATTTTTTCCAATTCATTGGCGAAACCAGCGATTTACAAGCCTTCAAACACTGGCTGAAACCACAACTGAACCCCTCGCAACGCCTCATGGACATCCATGAAGACCGCCCGGAACTCGGTTCGGCACTGGACAGGGCGGAGCGCTATTTGGGCTTGTCCAGCCTGTTGGTCATTATCATTTCCGGTGTAGCCATTGCGATGGCGACCCGCCGTTATTCCGAGCGGCATTTTGACGGCACGGCCTTGTTGCGTTGCATGGGCTGCAAGCAACAGGAAATTTTATGGCTGTACGGCAGCCAATTCCTGATATTGGGCATCGTCGCCAGCGGGCTGGGCTGTCTGTTGGGCTGGTTTGCCCAAGCCGGATTATTTTATTTGCTACGCGATTTGTTGCCCAAACAATTGGCCTCCCCCGGATTAGCGGCGGCACTGTTTGGTTTTGTCATTGGTTTGGCGGTATTGCTGGGCTTTGCCTTGCCGCCTTTATTACGGCTCAAACAAGTCTCACCCTTGCGTGTGCTGCGCCGGGAGTTGGAGCCGTTGCCCGCCAGCGCGTGGCTAGTGTACGGCTTGGCTTTTGCCATCATCGGCAGCTTAGTGTGGCAATACACCGATGACCTGCCCATGACTGGCATTTTGCTGGGAGTCGGTACGCTAAGTTTATTACTGTTAGGCGCAGTCGTTTACGGCTTGCTGACCGTGCTTAAACGCCTGCCCGTAGCCAGTTTAAGTTGGCGGTTTGGCTTACAGGGCTTGTCACGTAACCGTTTGGCCAGCACCTCGCAAATTCTCGCGTTCAGCCTGACCTTAGTCGTGATGTTGTTAAGCCTGACGGTACGCAACAATTTATTGGAAGATTGGCAAAAACAATTGCCGGACAACGCGCCCAACCATTTTGCATTGAACATTTTCCCGCAACAACAGGCCGAATTCGCCCAAAGCTTGCGCCAGAACACTATCAGCAGCAGCGCGTTTTATCCTGTGGTGCGTGGACGTTTGACGCATATCAACCAACTCCCCGTACAAAAACGGGTCAGCAAAGACACGCAAGGCGACGCCGCCACCCACCGCGAATTAAGCCTGACTTGGACAGAGCAGTTACCGGAAGAAAACCAAATCACCGCCGGACAATGGTGGACTGAAGCCAAGCCCGGCTTGGTGTCCGTTGAGCAAAAACTCGCTGATAGCCTGAAAATTAAAGTGGGCGATGAATTGAGCTTTACCATCGGTAGCCAACAAACCACCGCGACAGTGGCCAGTTTACGCAGCTTGCGCTGGGATACCATGAAACCAAATTTTTACATGATCTTCTCAAAAGGCACCTTAGATGCCTATCCCAGCACTTACTTAACCAGCTTTTACTTGCCAAAAACGGAAAAAAACCGCCTTAACGCGTTGCTGAAAAGCTATCCCAACACGACCATCCTAGAAGTGGATGCGGTATTGCTACAAATCAAAACCATCATCACGCAACTGACGCAAGCGATTAATTATCTGCTGTATTTTGCCTTAATGGCGGGCTTTACCGTGCTGTTCGCCGCCGTTTATGCGACCTTGGACAGCCGCATTTACGAAGGCGCGTTGATGCGCACCTTAGGTGCCGGGCGCGGTTTGTTGCGGAAAAACCAAATCATTGAATTTGGTTTGTTAGGGCTGGCTTCCGGTATTGTTGCCGTAGTGATTTCAGAAGCCGTTGTCTACGCGCTCTATACGCATCTGATGGGCATCAGCTACCGGCCCAATATTTATGCTTGGCTGATAATGCCTGCCGTCGGGGCATTATGTGTTGGTTTGGCGGGCTGTTGGGGATTGCGCGGGGTCTTGGATAAAGCCCCGCTAAGCATATTACGCAAAAGCTAAAACCGCCCTTTCAGCTGGCTTTGCATTTTTTGATGGAGGCGGCGACCCGCTGGCGCAGCTCCTTACCCACTTTAAAATGCGTGACATAGCGCGGTGGCACATGCAGGGATTCGCCGGAAACAAAATTCCGGCCTTTCCTAGAAATCCGGTAATGCACTGAAAACACACCGAAATTGCGGATTTCTATGCGTTCTTTGGACATCAGGGCTTCGGTGATGCGCTCAAGGATGCAATTCACCGCTTGCTCGACTTCTTTTTTTGTCATATGCCGCCTTTTGCGGGAAATGATGTTGATAAGGTCAGTTTTATTCATTGCCTGTTTTCCTGTGTTAAAGTGCCTGCTTGCTGTACACACCAATAAAACCATGTGAAATGCCACACATAACCTAGTGTTATGCCTCATCGAAATCTCAGGCATATGTCAATCGGCAGCAAACCAATTGTTTTTTAATTATTTAATTTTTCGACAGCAAATTAGAGCAATACTGATACCAACCTTACAAAATTTAGGCATAAGCCCTAAGCTTGGCTAAAAAAACAGGAAAAAAGCCCGGCCCGACCCCCGAAAAAATCTAAGCAAGACCAGAATAAAAATGTTCAGGTTATAAACCCCGGTGATTTTGTTAAAATTGCCGCGCCATTAACAACCCGGTTGCCGATTCAAGCGGCATACCCTACGGACACCTAGCCACTATGACCCTAAACCCGCAACTGCCCATCCGTTTTTCCAACACTCACCGCCTGCAATGGGAAGACGCCCAAGAAAAATACGTCATCCTGTACCCAGAAGGCATGGTCGAGCTTAACCAAAGTTCAGCGGAAATCTTAAAATGCTGCGATGGCAGCCGTGATTTGGCACACATCATCAGCGACCTGGAAGACAAATTCGCCACCACGGGCTTAGGCAATGACATCACCGCTTTTCTCAAAGTGGCGTTAAGCAACGGCTGGATACAACAATAAGCGGACTGACATGAATAAAAAAATCACCCCACCCCGTTGGTTACTGGCAGAACTCACTTATGCTTGCCCGTTACAATGCCCGTATTGCTCCAACCCCTTGGATTACGCCCAACACAAATCCGAACTCAGCACCGATGATTGGAAACGGGTGCTCAGCCAAGCCCGCAAACTCGGTGCGGTGCAGCTCGGTTTTTCGGGCGGCGAACCGCTGACGCGCCCGGATTTGCCGGAATTGGTCAAACACGCCCGTGACTTAGGTTATTACTCGAACCTGATCACATCGGGTTACGGCATGACGGAGGAAAAAATCGTCCAACTGAAAGAAGCTGGGTTAGACCATATCCAAGTCAGCATCCAAGCCAGCACGCAGGAATTGAACGACCATATCGCCGGAACGGCTTCGTTTGAGCACAAGAAACAAGTCGCGCATTTAGTGAAAAAGCACGGTTATCCGATGGTGTTATGCGTGGTGATCCACCGTGAAAATATCCACCAAATGCCAGAAATTTTGGCCATGGCCGAAGAGTTGGGGGCGGATTATTTGGAATTGGCGAACACGCAGTATTACGGTTGGGCGCATGTCAACCGCGATAGGTTGTTGCCGACTAAAGAACAATTTGAACAGGCCGAGGCGATAGCCCAAGCCTATAAGGAAAAAGTCGCAGGTAAGATGAAAATCTATTACGTCGTGCCGGATTTTTACGAAGACCGCCCGAAAGCGTGTATGAATGGCTGGGGAACGACTTTTTTGACGATTGCACCCGATGGTGTCGCCCTGCCCTGCCATTCGGCGCGGGAGTTGCCCGGTTTGGAATGCCCCAACGTCAAGGATTACAGCATTGAAGACATTTGGTACGACTCCAAAACCTTCAATTTTTTCCGGGGCTTTGAGTGGATGAAAGAACCTTGCCGCAGTTGCGACGAGAAAGAAAAGGATTTCGGCGGTTGCCGTTGTCAGGCGTATTTGCTGACGGGGGATATGTACAACACTGACCCGGTATGCAGCAAATCCCCCAATCATGGCGTGATTGGTTCGGCGATAGACTCCGCCAGGACAGCTGCTTTAGGAATAGAAGAAAAGCCCTTGGTTTTCAGAAACAGCAAAAACTCCAAAAACTTCGGTTAATGCCTTATCCGTGTTGGGACGTTGCCGTCCCAACACCGCTTACACAGATTTAATACCTCGAAAAACCATCTACCGCGTCAAATAACCGATTTCATCACCCGCTTTTTTTAACACCAGGCTTAATCCGTTTGGCGTAGCACACCCGGCTTTGCCGCATAAGGCCAATACGGCGTTGTGTGCATCAATACCTGGGAAATAGCCTGTTTTGCCCGGCAAACTGGCTTGTTGCAACAATGCCTTAGTTTCCGTTAAGGTCAAATCGCCTTTTAACTCCAATAACAGGGCAATAATCCCTGACACTTCGGCGGCAGCAATGGAGCTGCCGGAAATAAAATCATACGTGCCATGCGGCAAAGTCGTCAGAATTTTTTCTCCCGGTGCAGCCAACACCGGCTGCTTGCTTTCAGCCGAAAGCGATTGCACGACAATCACATTAGGCAATGACGCGGGAAAATTATCTTCGTTTTTATTGCGGCCCGTATCGGCGGCCACGACAATCATCCCTTTGGCCATGGCTTTGTTTAACAATAATGCCAACAGTTCATCATGCGGCCCGGTCAGGCTCATATTCAATATCTGGACATCGGCTTTCATCGCGGTATTGACGGCCAATGCCAAGGTAAAACTATTGCAAACCGCTGCCATCGCGTCTTTTGCGGTAGGCCAACAGGCTTTTAACGCCATCAGATTGGCATCCGGTGCGATGCCCATAATACCTGTGGCATTATCTTTTTTCGCCACCATAACCCCGGCGACCGCCGTGCCATGCTTATCTTCTGAAAAACTCGCGGAAACAAATTCGGCAAAATTTTCATTCCGGCTAATTTGCCCGGCCAAATCAGGATGCTGCAAGTCCACTCCGGTATCAATCATGGCAATGGTGATGTTTTTGCCTGTGCTTTGATGATGTGCTTGGTCAATGTGCAACGTGTGCAAATTGGCTTGAAGGTTTGCGTAAGGATCCTGCCCGCGATGGTCTTGGGCTTGGGTATTGAACAGGTGCATTTTTTGGGCAATATCGACCCGTTTGTCTTGTCTTAACCGTTGTAAAGTTTCTGACACGGACATATCCGCCGGCACCCGATAAACCACACAATGCTCGTCCACTTCGGTCATCGGCCATTCTTTGAGTTTTTGCAGGTGGTATTCATCGGCAATTTGGCCACTGATCCGCTGGCTCCAACTCGAGCTTGAATACCCTCCGCGATTGCGGTAACCATTGGCTGTACTGGGTATCTTGTTGATGGATTCGTCCTTAAAAGCAATTAAGAGCAAATGGTCGGGATTGTTTTGGCCAAGTACGCTATCAGTCCCTAGCAAATTGGCAGGCACACTGTCGGCTTGCACAGGCATGATGACTGCCGACAATATTAGCATCGCACATTGCAGCTTGACGGATGTTTTCATTATTTTGCCTGTTCCGGTTGTGGCCCGGAAAAAAACGCATAAGCAGGTTCGGCAAAAGCCACCAGCCCGTTTTTTCTTAAAAATGAAATTTTATCCAAGACTTCGGATTTTTGGATAGCGCCGTTAAAACCAATGATATAAAGCGACTGTTGACCGGAACCCCCAATGATATGGCCATCTATCGCCGCTAAAATGCCGTCAATGGCTTGCCGGGATGCTTCGGGTTTGAAAATGACTTTGACTTCGTTAGCATTGGTAGCCAGCGTTTCGGCATTGGACAAGGTACGGTAATCATTGCCCACCATGTCCCGGACATCAACAAAACGGGCTAAAAACACGGTCAGCAACACTGTCGCCACCATCGCAAACACCGGACGGGAAAAATGGGGCCGTGACGTTTTTGCTCCATCCAACGGTTTTGAGAGTATCGGCAACGGGCCATTATCAATGGCTGACAACCTGTTTTTGAAACGGGAGAAAGAGACCTGTGCATTTGAATCAATGGCAGCGGGTTCTTTGATCAAGTTGGCAATCTGCTGCAATGCCAATAATTCGCGGTTACACACCAAACAGATTTTCAAATGCTGTTCCACCGCATTCAAATCGCTGCCGCGTAAGGTTTTGTTCGCATACCAAGGCAATAACAAAGCGACATTATCATGGCTTGCATAAGGATTTTCGGCGTTGCGGTTCATGTCAATCTCTCAAATACTTAAAGCTTTTATCAATCGGCATGGCCTTAATGGGTCAAATGTGCCGCCAATATTTTACGCGCATGGAACATCCTGGTTTTTACGGTGTTTTCAGGGCATTCCATCAATAAAGCAATTTCGCTGTAATGCAGGCCTTCAACATACGTCAGCTCGACAACCGCCCGTTGTTCGGGGGACAACATCTTAAAGCCAGACTCCAGCCAATCGCTCATTTCCAATTGTTTAATACCCACATCCAGATTGCCAAATTCCAGGCTATCCACGTCCATATCATCCAGCGAATCTTCTTTAGAATGCTTATCTTTACGCAAGGCTTGCCGGACTTTGTTGAAGGCAATGCCAAAAATCCAAGTGGACAGCAAGCACTGGTGGTTATAGCTGGATGCTTTTTCCCAAACGGTGTACATGACATCATTGATGATTTCTTCAATCATGTCTTCGCGCCAAGTCATACGGCCAATAAACCTGTATAACCTGGAATAATACCGATGATATAAACGCTCCAACGCATTTTGGTCCGCATTACAAATGCGGATTATCAAAACAGTTTCTTCGTTATATCCCAGCTTGTCGTCATTGCTCTTGATTTCCAAAATAATTTCCAAGGTCAAATGGTTTTCTCAGACCGGCCTTTTCGGCGCAAAACAGAGGATGGCCTGTTCACTTAATTGCAGAACATCACGCAAAGGTTCAAACCAAGGTAAGAATTTTTAGGCCCGCGTTGGAAATTGATGGCCATGTCATATTAATGGAGCGTAAAGCTATCGCTTAGGATTAGGTGTTTTCACCTAACAGCATCTGTACAACCAAATCGGCCATAGTCTTTGATGCACCACCCTGCCCCAATTCCGCTTTCACTTTCGCTAAATTCTGACGCATTTGTCCGGCATATTGATTGTCCGTCAACATTTGCAAGACTTCGGTAGCTAAATGATCGGCATTGGCTTCGTGTTGGATAAATTCTTTGATGATAGGCTGGCCTGCAACGATGTTCGGCAAACCGATAAAGGGGGTTTTGACCAACCAGCGGCCTAGCCAATAGGTGATGGCGGCGAGTTTGTAGCAAATTAACATCGGTACGCCCAGCAAAGCGATTTCTAGGGTTGCTGTGCCGGACGTGGTCATAATCGCGTCACAACATTGGATGACATCGTAGGGCTGATGCTTGATGACGGTCACATTGACCGTGGTTTGTGATAGGTAGCTTGTTAACAGCTCATCTGAGATGGCATCGGCTTGCGGCAAAATGAATTGCACATCAGGTAATTGCCTCTGCACTTGTTCGGCGGCTTCCAGCATAACTGGCAATAGGCGTTTGATTTCATTGGCGCGGCTACCGGGCAATAATCCGACAATGGGCTTATCTCCAGACAAGCCAAAAGCCAGCAAATCTTCAGTTTTGCTGTGTAAGGGTTTGACCTTATCAACTGACGGATGGCCGACATAACGCACAGGGACGTTTTCGGCTTCGTAATAGGCGGTTTCAAACGGGAAAATCACCGCCATCATGTCGATGACTTTACCGTATTGCTTGACCCGCCCAGGCCGCCACGCCCACACTTGCGGGCTGACATAAAACAAGACTTTGATGCCTTGTTGTTTGGCGAATTTGGCGAGTTTGTAATTGAATTCTTTGTAATCGACGCACACCAGCAAATCCGGGCGTTCGCTGGCAACGAGGTTTTTCATTAAACCTAAGGCACGGCGGATTTCGCCATAATGCTTGATGACTTCCACGACACCGATGACAGCGATATGGGCCGAGTCATAGCGTATGCCTATCCCCGCTTCGGCCATTTTGGTGCTGCCCATGCCGATACCTTGAATATCGGGAAGCTGTTTTTTCAGCTCCAGAAACAAATGGGCGGCGTGTTGGTCGCCGGAGGCTTCACCGGCACTGAAGAGGATTTTTAGTGGCTGGGTCATGGCTAAGGGCAAAATAAATTAAGCGGGACTGCGGTTATAAAAAAAGCAGACGCTTGACGCGCCTGCTTTGAAGTTGTTGCCCGCTTATTGGGGTGGTTTTGAGTGTTTTAAGCAAAGATTAGCAAATGCCAGCCGTTTTGCAGGTAGATGCCGGGTCTACCGTCCAAATAATAAAACCAGCGGGATTATAAGTGCCATTAAGGATATAGGTTTCGCCATTCAAACCATTCATGCTGACGGCAGTGGCTACAATGGAGGTATGTGAGGCATCGGCCTGGGCAACCGCAATCGAAGCTATCTTGGCATCAGCAGGCGGGGTCGCCGCAATTATCTTGGCCACATAATCCAGGGCGGCGACCACATTGCCATCGCCCTTCCCGTCACAAGCTTCCGCTGAACCTGGCGTGCCAAAACCAGCCTGAGTTTGGCCGCAAACGTCAATGGCGGCTTTTACGCCCGACGTAGCTAAGACCACCTCTGAGAATAAAGCTTTTGTTGCAAAATCTTGATACAAAACAGTAGTTAAATCACCGCACACACTATCAATAAATTTAACCAGCGGTTTCACCATTGGTGAATCGTTCACTAACCCTGATTCAATTGCCGCGAGCTTATCTAACAAGAAAACTTCTTCGGTACGGCCTGCTTGCTTTTGATACGCAAAATACTGATGGGTTACACCACCAACAATCGGCGTACCTGTAATAGTGCCTTGTGCAGCCTCGGCAATCACCGTTTTTATGTTTTTCACGGATAAACTGGCGGCCCGCACTTCTTTGGATTTAAGGCTAGGGCCAGATGGGAATAAAGTCGTCGTGTGTTCAATAATCACTTGCCCGGTAGCATCCAAAGTACAGCTACTGCTGTAGCTATTGGTGGGCGTGGTGGGCGAAGCAACGATAACTTTTAACAACGGGGCTGGCGCAGCCAAGGCCATGCCCGATAAAGACAATAAGGAAAACAGCCAAGCGTGGGATAGTTTCATAAGCAATCTCTTTTAATTAGGTTGAGTCTACAAGGCAGACTGATTCGTCCGCCCGGTAAAAAGTATAGGCTAGAAAACGCTTTTGATAACCCCGACAATTTCCTGAATTTCTGCATCTGTTAAGAACGGGCAAATCGGCAGCGAGAAACAGTTGGCGGCCACGGATTCGGTGACTGGCAACGACAAGCCTTCACATTCTTCCTTAAAGGCAATCTGTTGGTGCAACGGCACGGGATAATACACCGCACAGGCGATTTGCTTGGCTTGTAAGGCTTGCATAATCTCATCACGGCGTTCTGACAACAACGTGTATTGATGGTAAACATGCACACCCACACCGTCTTCTAGCGGGGTGGCAATCGGCAAATCCGCCAATAACTGCGAATACAAATGCGCGACACGGCGGCGGCCTGCGTTGTATTGGTCGATGCGTTTGAGTTTGACCCGCAAAATTACTGCCTGCATTTCATCCAAACGGCTGTTATAGCCGATGATGTCGTGGTAATAACGGATATTAGAGCCGTGGTTACGCAATTGTTTGAGCGTAGCCGCTGTGGCATCAGAATTGGTGACCACCAAACCGCCATCACCAAACGCGCCTAAATTTTTACTGGGGAAAAAACTAAATCCCGCCGCATCGCCGATGGCACCGGTTTGTTTGCCGTTGACGCTTGCACCGAATGATTGGCAGCAATCTTCAATCAGTTTTAGGTCATGTTCTTGGCAGATTTGGACGATTTGTTCCATGTCGGCAGGTTGGCCGAACAGATGCACAGGCATGACGGCTTTGGTGCGCGAGGTGATGGCTTTTAGAATAGCATCCGGGGCAATATTGAAGGTGCGCGGGTCAATATCGACAAACACAGGTGTAGCACCCACATATTTGATGGCTTCCGCCGTGGCGATAAAGGTAAATGCCGTGGTGATGACTTCATCGCCTTTGCCGATGCCTTCGGCCAGCAAAGCCAAATGCAGTGCATCCGTGCCGGAAGCTACGCCAATCGCATGTTTAACACCCAAATACGCGGCACATTCTTGCTCAAACGCTTGCACGTTCGGGCCTAAAATGAACGAGCAGTTGTCTATCGTCTGCGCCAAGCCCTGCTCTATTTCTTGTTTTATTTCAGCGTATTGGGCTTTGAGGTTTACCATTGGTATCATGTTGTTTCCTTGTTTCCACGGGTTGTGGGTAGTTTGAATAATTTGATGACGGCTTGTCACATAAAGCAGAAAAATTGCCCATCAACAGCCTACATGTCCGGCTATTGTAAGCCATCAGATATTATTCAGAAACTTTTGCATAGCCGTTATGACGTTGTGCGCCTTACTCCAGCATACCGACAAAAACAAAATTCAATCACCACCCATTAGGCCCCAAAAAGAAAACCTTATCAAATTACAGGTTTTAACCTTGTTTTCCCGACACAAACTAGTAAATTCAAGGGATTAATACACCATCATTACATGTAGAATAGTTGACTATTTCAGTAGGTTAAGTATAGTTATTAAAATTCACTGATTTTTAAAAGGATAATATTGTGCGCTTAACAACTAAAGGTCGCTATGCCGTGACAGCCATGCTTGACTTGGCTTTCCACAGCCAAATTAAGCCCGTTACCTTGACGGAAATTGCCGCCCGGCAAACTATTTCATTGTCTTATCTGGAACAATTGTTCGCCCGTTTACGCCGTGCCGGTATGGTCAAAGGCGTGCGCGGCCCCGGTGGCGGTTACACGCTGTGTGGCGAGGCTTCTGAAATTAATATCGCGGACATTATTGCCGCCGTTGATGAACAAGTCGATGCCACCAAATGCGGCGGTGAGGCCAATTGCCAAAAACATCAGGCGTGTTTGACCCATGATTTGTGGATGGGGCTAAGTGAGCAGATTCGGGATTATTTAAAAAGCATCACCTTAGGCCATTTGCTGGAAAAACATCATGTCCAAGAGATTGCCAAACGCCAAGACATGGAAATACAACACATCATCGACATCCATCGTCTCAATGGAGCCAATGCTGAAATTGCATGATCTACTTCGATCATAACGCCACCACCCCGCTCGATGGGCGGGTGCTGGAGGCCATGCTGCCTTTTCTCCACACCTTTTACGGCAACCCTTCTTCCCTATACCGCCAAGGGCGGTTAGCCAGAAGTGCACTGGATACTGCCCGCGAACAAGTGGCTGCGTTAGTGGATGCTCCCGCCTCAGCCATCATTTTCACTAGTGGCGGCACGGAAGCCAACAATCTCGCATTATCAGCAATCTCTAACAATAGCCCTGTGGCAATTGCCGCCACCGAACACCCGGCAATCACCGAACCAGCCAAACGCTTGGGGGAGTCCGGCCATAACCTGATCATATTGGATGTGGATAGTGACGGTTTACTGACCGATAGGGCTTTGGCCGAAGTGTCAAACTCAAAACCGGGCTTGGTGTCGGTGATGTTGGCGAATAATGAAACAGGCGTGATCCAAGCGATAGGCCGTTACGCCAACATTTGGCGCGATCTGGGCTGCATCATCCACACCGATGCCGTGCAAGCGGCAGGCAAAATCCCCGTGTCGTTTAGGCAACTGGGCGTACAGTTAATGAGCCTGTCCAGCCATAAACTCTATGGCCCCAAAGGCTGCGGGGCCTTGGTTTATGACAAAAGCGTCCCGCTCAAACCGTTGCAAGTCGGCGGCGGGCAAGAGCAAGATGTCCGCTCAGGCACGGAAAATGTCGCGGCGATTGTCGGATTTGGCAAAGCCGCCGAATTGGCCAAAGCGGAGCTTGACGGACGCACCGCGCATTTGCTTGCCTTGCGGACGTTGCTGGAACAGCATTTGGCAAGCATTCCGAGCCTGACCCTCTTCGCCCAACACAGCCCACGTTTGCCCAACACCGTGCAATTTGGCGTAGCTGGCATGGATGGCGAAATGTTACTGATGAAATTGGACAAAAAAAATATCGCGGTATCGAGCGGTTCGGCCTGTGCCAGCAGTGGCGGCAAGCCCAGCCCGGTTTTATTGGCCATGGGCGTGGACGCGGCTCTGGCCAAAAGTGCGCTGCGGATTAGCTTAGGAACCAGCAACACCGAAGCGCAAATCCTGCAATTTATCACTGTATTAAAAGACTTGGTTTGCCAAGCATAGGAGAAATATCATGTCTGTATCCCTCACTGAAAGCGCCGCAAGGCAAATCCAAAAACAATTGGCGAAACGCGGCCAAGGCGTAGGCTTAAAATTAGGCGTGAAAAAATCCGGCTGTTCCGGCTACGCTTACGCGCTCGATTACGCCGACCAACTCAATGAAACCGATAAAGTCTTTGAAAATTACGGTGTCAAAGTGATCGTGCGCGAAGAAGACCTGGAATTGGTTAACGGTATAGAGCTGGATTACCGCCGCGAAGGCATCAACGAAGCCTTCCAATTCAATAACCCGAATGTGACAGGCATGTGTGGGTGTGGGGAAAGCTTTTCGGTGAAGTGATGGAAT
This sequence comes from uncultured Methylocucumis sp., assembly GCA_964446885.1. Classification (GTDB taxonomy): domain Bacteria; phylum Pseudomonadota; class Gammaproteobacteria; order Methylococcales; family Methylomonadaceae; genus Methylovulum. Next base: position 18,967 of record CAYUQV010000026.1, on the reverse strand, counting down.
ACCCGAACATCCAAACCGGATAAATAAAAAAGGGGCCAAAAACAAGTTTTTGGCCCCTTTTTTTAGCAAGCTAAAACCATCAGATTAGACGTTTTACAACGTAGCCAACACCTGAGCGACGGTTTCACCCATCGCCGAAGGGGTTGGGCTGATAATCACGCCCAGTTCTTTCAACATGGCGACTTTTTCCGCCGCACTTTCACCTGCTGAGGAAATGATTGCGCCTGCATGACCCATACGGCGGCCTTCGGGAGCGGTTAGACCTGCGATGTAGGCAACCACAGGTTTGGTCATGTTATCTTTCGCCCATTGGCCTGCTTCCACTTCTTGTGGCCCGCCAATTTCGCCGATCATAATCACGACTTTAGTTTCTGGATCATTTTCGAAATGCTCCAGAATGTCGCGGTGCGAACTACCGTTGATTGGGTCGCCGCCGATACCGACTGACGTGGAAATCCCTAATCCTAAGCGTTTCAATTGGTCAGCCGCTTCATAACCTAATGTGCCGGAACGGCCTACGATGCCGACATTGCCTTGCATGTAAATGTGGCCTGGCATGATGCCCAACATAGAACGGCCCGGACTGATAGTCCCGGCACAGTTAGGGCCGGTCAAAATCATGCGCTGTTCAACAGGGAAACGGCGCAGGAAATTTTTGACGGTCATCATGTCTTGGGTTGGGATACCGTCGGTGATGGACACGCAATATTTGATGCCCGCATCAGCGGCTTCCATAATCGAATCAGCGGCGAAGGCAGGTGGTACGAAGACAATGCTGGCATCCGCGCCAGTCTGTTCGACCGCTTCTTTAACGGTATTGAACACGGGCAAGCCCAAATGGGTTTGGCCGCCTTTGCCAGGGGTCACGCCGCCGACGACATTAGAACCATAGTTCATCATGTCTTGGGCATGGAAACTGCCGATTTTACCAGTGAATCCTTGGACGATAATGCGGGTGTTTTCGTTAATTAAAATAGCCATTATGGGGTTCCTTAAGCCGCTGAGGTAGAACGGGCAACAACTTCATTACGCGCTTGCACGGCTTTTTCCGCCGCTTCCGCCAACGTTTCTGCGGTGATGATAGGCAAACCGCTTTCTCTGATGATACGTTGGCCTTCTTCAACATTCGTGCCGGACAAACGCACGATCAACGGCACTTGCATGTCGATTTTCCGTACCGCTTGCACCACGCCCTCGGCGATCCAATCGCAACGGTTGATACCGGCGAAAATGTTCACCAACATGGCTTTGACATTTTGGTCAGCCAACACCAAGCGGAAGGCTTTTTCAGTGCGTTCAGCCGATGCGCCACCGCCCACATCCAAGAAATTGGCAGGTTCGCCACCAGCTAGTTTAATCATGTCCATCGTGGCCATTGCCAAACCTGCACCGTTAATCATACAGCCGATGTCACCATCTAAACCGACGTAGCTTAAGCCACGGTCAGCAGCGGCGGTTTCGCGGGCGTCTTCTTGAGTTTTGTCGCGCAATTCGGAGATTTTTTGTTGGCGGAACAAAGCGTTTTCGTCAAAGCCCATTTTCGCATCCAAAGCGACCAACTCATTGTTTTTGGTAACGACTAATGGATTGATTTCCAGCATGTTCGCGTCCAAATCACGCAAAGCACGGTAGCAACCTTTGATGGTTTTCACGGCATGGCTGATAATTTCGGCATCCAAGCCCAATTTGAAGGCCATTTCACGGGCTTGGTAATCTTGCAGGCCCACAGCTGGCTCGATGTAGATCTTAGTGATGGCTTCGGGGTTGGTGACGGCCAACTCTTCAATATCCATGCCGCCTTGTGCGGAGCCGACCATGACAATGCGCTCGGCGCAACGGTCAACCAAAAAGCAAAAATAAATTTCTTTAGCGATGTCAGTACCTGCTTCGATATACAGGCGGTTACAGACTTTACCCGCCGCTCCCGTTTGGTGAGTCACCAAACGTTTGCCCAATAAAGCTTCGGCGGCAGCTTCGACTTCATCATGAGTTTTGCAGATTTTGATGCCGCCCGCTTTACCACGCGCACCGGAATGGATTTGGGCTTTGACCGCCCAAATATGGCCGCCAATTTCACGCGCACGTTGCACCGCGTCTTCGGGGCTATAAGCCAAGCCACCTTCGGCGATTTTGACACCATAACCGCTTAAAATTTCTTTTGCTTGATACTCATGAATATCCACAGCATCTCCTTTAAATGATGTTGAATGCAAACATCGGCATTGCGGTGTTTACAGAAAAATAGTTATTGGTTTTTGGCAGCAATCGCTTCGGCGGCCCTAACGATATTGTTAGCCATACGCTCTGAAGCGGCATCAATCAAACGGCCATCTAAAGCCGCCGCACCTTTGCCTTGTGCCGCCGCTTCTTGCAGGGCAACCAAAATCCGGCGGGCTTTATCGACTTCGGCGGCAGGCGGCGTGAACACTTCGTTAGCCAACGCGACTTGAGAGGGATGGATCGCCCATTTGCCTTCACAACCTAACGCAGCGGCCCGTTTGGCGGCCATGATATAGCCATCAGGGTCTTTAAAATCGCCGAACGGGCCATCTATCGGACGTAGGCCGTAAGCACGGCAAGCCACGGTCATACGGCTGATGGCGGCGTGCCATTGGTCGCCTGGATAATCAGGGTTTAAACCACCGATATTGGTGGTGCGGGCGCGGTTGCTGGCGGCATAATCAGCTACGCCAAAATGCAGGGCTTCCAAACGTCCGTGCGCGCCTTGGCGGGCAATGTCTTCAACGTTCGCCATGCCTAAAGCGGTTTCAATCAGGGCTTCAATGCCGATTTTGTTTTTCAGGCCTTGCTGCATTTCGAGCTGGTTGAGCATGGCTTCGACCATATAGACATCCGCATACACGCCTACTTTAGGGATCAGGATGGTGTCAATTTTACTGCCCGCTTGTTCGACCAAATCAACGACATCGCGCACCATATATTGGGTGTCCAAGCCATTGATACGCACCGATACGGTCACGCCGTGGCCTTGCCAATCCAAATCGTTGATGGCTTCTATGATGTTTTTTCTGGCCCGTATTTTGTCGTCAGGCGCGACCGCATCTTCAAGGTCCAAGAAAATAAAATCTGCGCCACTCTTCATCGCTTTTTCAAACATATCGGGATTAGAACCCGGAACAGCCAATTCACAACGTTGTACCCGTTGCACTGATGCTGTATATAAAGTGTGACTCATTCGTACATCCCTACATGTGTGGTGTTAACGTACTGGCTGGCAGTACCTGAAAAATAAATTCTGGCATGGCCCAGAAACAAATAAATCGCCCATTCTACTTTCAGACACCATAAAGTCAATTTTTACCGCGATAAATCGTCAATCAAATCTTGCCGATTATCAATGGCTATGTCATGATTGCTCGTTTTTTTGCTGGGACTTTAAGCAAAACCTCAGCTTATCTTGCCACTTAACTTAAAGTGGTTAAGCGGTTTTTTAACGTTAGCCCCCTTTAAGCTCCACCTTTCGCAAATACTTATTTGCCCCAAAACCTATCCCTTATAACTTTCACTCGAGGAATCTTTATGGCTGGTCGTAACCACCTTTATATCCCAGGCCCCACCAACGTCCCCAACGAAGTGCTGAACGCGATGCACGTCCCTATGGAAGACCACCGCTCTCCCGTCTTCCCTAACTTGCTGAAACCTTTGTTGGAAGATTTGAAAAAAGTCTTTAACACAACCACTGGACAAGCCTTTATTTTCCCCGCAACAGGTACGGCTGGCTGGGAAGTGGCGTTCACTAACGTGTTAAATCCTGGCGATAAGGTGCTGATCTACCGTTTTGGCCAATTCGCACATTTGTGGGCAGAAATGGGCAAAAGATTGGGCTTTGATGTGGAAATCCACCAAGAAGACTGGGGCAAAGGCATTCCGTTAGACAAACTGGCCGCCCGCCTTAAAGAAGACACCAACCACGAAATCAAAGCCGTTTTGGCAACCCATAACGAAACGTCAACGGGTGTGACTTCCGACATTGGCGGTGTCCGCAAAGCCTTGGACGCAGCCAACCACCCGGCCTTTTTGTTTGTTGATGGTGTCAGCTCGGTCGGCAGTATTGAATTCCGTATGGATGACTGGGGTGTGGACGCGATTATCAGCGGCTCACAAAAAGGCTTTATGCTGCCCGCAGGTGGTGCGTTTTTAGGTTTTAGCGCAAAAGCCTTAAAAGCCGTTGAAACCTCAACTTATCCGCGTTGTTTCTTGGACTTGAAAGACCAAATCACCAACAATGCCGCCGGTTACACGCCTTACACGCCCAACCTGCCGATTTTGTACGGTTTGCGCAAATCCTTGGATATGATGTTTGCCGAAGGTTTGGACAACATTTACGCCCGCCACTACCGTCTAGGCGAAGGCGTGCGCCGTGCCGTTGCGGCTTGGGGCTTGACCACCTGCGCCCAAGAAGGTTTCCATTCCAACACCGTCACGGCAGTGGTCGTACCCGCCGACAAAGATGCCCGCGAAGTCATCAGCACGGCGTTTAACCGTTACAACATCTCTTTAGGCGGCGGTTTGTCCGAAGTGATGGGCAAAGTGTTCCGTATCGGCCACATGGGCGACATGAACGACGTATCCATGCTAGGCGCGATTGCTGGCGCAGAAATGGCCATGTTGGATTGTGGCTTTGACATTAAAGCCGGAAGTGGCGTTGGTGCGGCGATTGAGTATTACCGATCTACAGCGAAGTGATTCCAGTAGCAGGTCAGGCTGGGCAATTGCTCTGGATATAGTTTTTATGCTACAACAAAATTCTATTTGGATTAACGGGGCACTATGATGATTGCTCAACCTGTACCTGCTACGCAAGAATTGGCCGATGAAATTAACTTATATTTTGCCCGTGGAAAAAAACCAACCGAATTTGAAATTAAAAAATTAGAGAAGAAAGCAGAACTTTTAAAATCTAAAATAGATTTTTCTGATTACTATATTTTTTTAGGATTAATTGCTACTTTAACGCAAGATATTAGTAAAATTACCTATTACTTTGAAAAAGCAAAAAGACTTGAACCGACCAGCAATACAGTATTAAGTAATTACTTTGTCGCTTTAATGAATGCAGGCAAATACTTTGAAGCGTTTGAATTAAGTGAAGAATTATTAGACAACTATCATAATGAGAATTGGTTGTTTCGTAAAATACGATTAGCTCTTGAAATAGGAAAATACGATAAAGCATATAATTTGTTAAGCAAGCTAGAAGAACCTGAACGATGCGACTGGTATGAAGCAGCACGAAATGCAATTGAAATTGCCAGAAAATCACAGTTGCATGGTGAAGAAGCTGAAAATTTACATAAAATAGCTTTAAGCGTAATCTCAAAAAATAATCTCTATTTTTCTGGTATACGCATAACAATTGTACAAAACTGCATTCATTACAACATTGTTGTCGATTCACCTATCGAAAAAATAGCTGACATTAATTGGCAGCTTGCTGATGTTTTGGTCGAAAATACTGAAAATACATTTAGTGATGTGTTAATTTTTGAATACAGCTCGATAGATACTTCGCAAAAAAGAAAAAGCTCATGAGCGTATCTTATAAAGATTTTTTTGAATCTGCCGAACGGTTACTGAATAATCCAAATAGTTCTGAAATCGACTTTAGAAATTTAATCAGCCGTTCTTATTACGCCGCATTTCATCTAAGCAGTGAAATAGCGGCTAATCTTCACACCCCTGTTAATGAAGCCGATTATAAAAAACTAGGTAGCCACGAAAAAATCATCATTCAATTTGAACGGCATAGCGACAAGTATCTTAATAAATTAGCCTACTTAATCAGACAGCGTAAATTAAATCGTGTAAGGGCGGATTACTATACTAACTTATTGATCGAACGCCCCGAAGCCGCGCAACATTTCCATAGCGTCAAAGATTTAATTGCCAAGCTTGAAAAATTAAAAATGGCGGAGAACACGATATGAACAAACCTAAAGTCATCGTCACCCGCCGCTGGCCCGCTGAGGTCGAAAACCGGCTTCAAGCACTTTATGATGTCCAGCTCAATGAATCCGACCAATCCTTGACAGCGGACGAACTGAAACGGGCGATGCAATCTGCCGATGCGTTGTTGCCGACCGTCACTGACCCGATTACGGCAGATATTATCAATGTCAAAAATCGGCGCGTCAGGATCATTGGCAACTTTGGTGTGGGTTACAACAATATCGACATCAACGCCGCGAAAGCACAAGGCGTGGTTGTCACCAACACACCGCACGTTTTGACGGACTGCACCGCCGATATTGCCATGTTGCTGATGCTGATGTCCGCCCGCCGCGCCGCCGAAGGTGAACGCTTGATCTTGAACAAACAATGGAAGGGCTGGGGGCCTACACAATTGGTCGGGCAAAAAGTCACAGGCAAAACCTTAGGCCTTATTGGTTTTGGCCGTATAGCCCAAGCGATGGCCCGCAAAGCCCATCACGGCTTCGGCATGAAAATCCTGTTTTATGTGCCTTCCGAGCCGGATATCACCATCGTCAATGAACTGCAAGCGGTGCGTTGTGCAAGCGTTGAAGAGTTATTGGCCCATGCGGATTTTGTGTCGCTGCACTGCCCAGGCGGGGCTGCCACTAAACATCTGCTTAACGAGCAACGCCTAAAGCTGATGCGCCCGTCCGCCCATCTTATCAATACCGCACGCGGTGACGTGGTGGACAGCAATGCCCTGATTACAGCCTTAAAAGAACGTTGGATTGCCGGGGCAGGCTTGGATGTGTATGAAAACGAACCGAACCTTAACCCTGGTTTTTGGGAATTGGACAATGTGACTTTACTGCCGCACTTAGGCAGTGCCAGCGACGAAACACGCGAAGCAATGGGCAATCGGGTGCTGGACAATATCGGCGAGTTCTTTGAGGGGCATGAGCCGCATGACCGGGTGGTATAGGCCAGGACGCGCTATTGCAAAAAAGCCGATAACAAGGACTGCGCGTCCTTGGAGGACGGGCAGTCCTCTCAGGCATGTAGCGTATATTTTCAAGCTAATTTAAGCCATCCAAGCCATAATAGACGCGGTGCAGGCCAAAATGGCACACCGGCTATCCGCCAAAGCGGATACTTTGGCATATAACACGAGGAAACCAATAATGAATTATAACCAAGACACCATAGACGAACTGAACCTGCTGGCCCGTTACAACCTGGACACCACCTTGGCAGGCCTAAAAGTCCACGCTTCCAGTGCCAGCCCTAGCATCGTGGCCGCCGCCCAACGCCTACACGCCAAAGGTTTGACCACGCAAGCAGACGGCGGTTATTTGACGACTATCGGCTATGAGGCGGCGGAAATGTCGCAGACTTTATTTAATTTGTTGAATCCGGCCTAAGCATTCACAGATTCAAATAAAGCTGACGAATCCCACAAAAAAAGGCTTAACGGAAACCCGTTAAGCCTTTTTAGTATCTGCCTCTGTTAGCTTAAGCTTCAAGCACCACAGCGGCTTTCAGTTTTTTCATCGCGTTTTGTTCCAGTTGGCGAATCCGCTCTGCTGAAACATTGTAACGTTCGGCCAATTCGTGCAACGTGGCTTTTTTATCGGCCAACCAGCGGCTGGACACAATATCTAAACTGCGTTCATCCAAAGTCGCCATAGCATCGTGCAGCAAATCATGCTCGTGTCCACCCCAATCGGCATTTTCCAATAAAGCCGCAGGGTCAGCACCGTGTTGTTGCAGATAATTCACCGGAGCGATATAGCTTTCATCATCTGAGTCATCATCGCTCATGTCAAATGACATATCGCGGTTGCCTAAGCGTTTTTCCATTTCGTAGACGGCACTTAAATCCACATTCAAATCTGCCGCCAAGGCTTCGGCTTCATCATTAGACAACCAGCCCAAATCCTCTTTGGATTTGCGCAAATTGAAAAACAATTTGCGTTGGGCCTTAGTGGTGGCGATTTTGACGATGGCCCAATTCTTGATGACGTATTCGTGGATTTCGGCTTTGATCCAATGCACGGCAAATGACACCAAACGCACACCAATTTCAGGGTCAAAGCGTTTGACGGCTTTCATGAGGCCGACATTACCTTCTTGGATAATGTCTGGCATGGACAACCCGTAACCACTGTAACCTTTGGCGACATGGACGACAAAGCGCAGATTGGTCATAACCAGTTGCCGTGCCGCTTCCAAATCCCCAAAATCCCTATATTTAACTGCCAATTCATGTTCTTGTTCAGCAGTCAGCTTAGGCATCTGCTTGACTAAATTGATGTAGGCATCAAAGGTGCCGACAGACAAATTGACGGGTAAAGTTAAGGCGTTACTCATGATTATTCCCCATAAAGTAAAAATTTGAATTAGTTTAGCACTCGCGTAAAAAGAGTGCTAATAATTTTTAAAGTTCAAATTTTTTACTCAGGCTGGGTGTCGCGGAGCTGATACATCAATACTCCCCATGAACCTGCAACACCTAATAAAGTTGAAATGGCAAACAGCTGGAAGGTTTCGGCGAAGGAAAAAAACAACAAATGGAAATGTCCGCCATACAAGGCAGACAAGGTTTCTACGCTAGGACGAAGGACGACCATCATGGTTGTCACTAAAAACCAAGCGACAATTCCAGAAATCAGCCCTATCCAAAGGCCCGCATATAAAAATGGGGTTTGGATAAACATATCGGTCGCTCCGACTAATTTGGCAATAATCACTTCTTCACGACGGTTGTTCAGTTCCAAGCGAATGGTGTTGGCTGTAATGAACACAACGGCAAACGCAAGCATCAGGTTGAACAACGTCGCAGTGGTATCGCCGACACAGACGATGGACTGCAAACGTTCCAACCATTGCATGTCCATTTGCGCCATATCGACATCTTGGGATTGCTGGAATTCTTGCAACAAAGCTTCGAGATCTTGCTTATTGGTCAGAGAGTTTTTGGGCAAGACTTCTATCACTACTGGCAAGGGATTAGTCTTTAATGCCGAAATGGCCCCACCAAAACCGCTGTAAGTCTTGAACTCTTCCAAGCCTTGTTCTTTGTCAATGAGGGTGGCTTGTTGGACTTTGGGATGCGCTTTGATGGTTTCCAATAATTTGGCCGCGTGCAGCTCTGAAACCTCTTCACGTAAAAACAAGGATATTTGGGTGCTGGCTTCAAGATGCTGCGTCAACTGCTGTAAATTGACTTTAAGCAAATAAAAGCCACTGGCGAGAGAAATCGCAATCGCCAAAACGGAAATGGTCATGAAAAAGCTGAAAGGCGAAGCCAACAATCGCCCTAAGCTGGCAAACAAGGCATGGGCATTAAAATCGCGTATCGCCATCAATTTATCGGTGTAACTGCCACCTGCGCTGGTATTGTGGCGATGCTCCGCTTTTGTGGTTTTCGCGTATTTGGGCGGATTAACTTCCCGTGTCTGAGGCCGCTTTTTATTGAATTTGTTCATTTAACTCGACACCAATTGGCCATGATCCAGTTTTAGCACCCGATGGTTCATTTTCTTGATAAGTGATATGTCATGCGAGGCAATCAGAACCGTCACACCCACTTGCTGGAAATTCTCAAACAAACGCATAATTTCTGCCGACAATTCAGGATCCAGATTACCAGTAGGTTCATCGGCAATAATAATCGGCGGCTTGTTAACAACGGCGCGGGCAATACCAACGCGTTGTTGCTCACCACCCGACAAGGCCAACGGAAATTTTTTTTCCTTACCTGACAGGCCTACTTTATCTAAAACTGCCCTCACCTTACGGGCAATTTCCTGATGGCTGAATCCGGCAATCACTAACGGTAAAGCGACGTTGTCAAATACGGTACGGTCTTGCAACAGTTTATAGTCTTGATAAATGAAGCCCATTTTGCGGCGCAAATAAGGGATTTGCCGATGCTTGGCGTGGCTTAGGTTCTCGCCATCAAGGTGTATCGTGCCTTTGCTGCACCGCTCCATGATGGCAATCAATTTCAGTAACGTCGTTTTGCCTGCCCCAGAATGGCCTGTCAGAAACGCCAGTTCCCCGTGCTTGAGATGGAAACTCACATCATGGAGCACTTCGCCTGTTTCTTGGTAACGCTTACTGACATTTTGAAACTGTAACATCGCCGTCAAATCCTATTAATCATTGGCAAACAACGCATCCACAAAGTGTGTAGCATTGAAATCTTGCAAATCATCAATGCCTTCACCAATACCAATATAGCGGATAGGAATCGCCGATTGTTTGGCCAACGCAAAAATAACCCCGCCTTTAGCAGTACCGTCCAATTTGGTCAACACCAGACCTGTCAATTTTACAGTCTCATCAAACAGCTTGGCTTGTGACAAGGCATTTTGTCCTGTCCCCGCATCCAATACCAACAACACTTCATGGGGGGCGGTTTCATCCAATTTGCCCATAATCCGTTTGACTTTTTTAAGCTCATCCATCAGGTTGGATTTGGTATGCAAACGGCCTGCGGTGTCGGCGATCAGGACATCAATGCCTTTGGCCTGTGCCGACTGAACCCCATCGTAAATGACGGAAGCCGAGTCCGCCCCTGTATGTTGGGCAACAACATGGATATGGTTTCTTTCACCCCAAGTTTGCAATTGCTCTACAGCGGCAGCGCGGAATGTATCGCCTGCGGCGAGCATGACGCTATTACCTTGTGCCTGCAATCGTTTCGCCAGCTTGCCGATAGTGGTCGTTTTGCCTGCACCATTGACACCTACCACCAAAATAACGAAAGGTTTGCCATTTTTGGGAATCACTAAAGGCTGGTTGCAGGGTTCAAGAATTTCGAGCAATTCTTCTTTCAAAGCAGACTTTAAGGCTTCGCCGTCATTAAGTTGTTGACGTTCGAGCCTTTGGGTCAGACGGGCAATGATGTCGTTTGTGACATTAATGCCTATATCGGCCATCAGCAAACGGGTTTCTAAATCCTCCAACAAATCCCGGTCTATCTTGCCGCTTAAAGACAAACTGCCCAGCAATCCACCCAAGCCAGAACGGGTACGTTGCAATTGGTTTTTTAGGCGCAACAATAGCGATTCAGGCTCAGGTTCGACATAAATATCGCCTGTAAAAGCCGCCACGGTTGCCACTAAATTGGCCTCTGCAACGGCTCCGGCCTCACTTTCAAGACCATATCGGCTATAAAAACTGATCGCCAATAAAGGCAACATCAACAAACAAGCAACAACATGATGTAAAAGGGCGACCCAAATCGGCAGTGCCAATTTAAATCCGGCAATGCCTAAAACAATTTCAGCAAACAGCAAGACACTTAACCATAAGCCCGCCGTCCTGACCGATTTAGGTTTGGCCGCTGCCAGACTACCCCAAGCCAGAATTGTCAATATTGCAAAACACAGGACTGCCCCCCAACGGTGCAAGATACTGATGGCAATCTGTAAATCATAAGCCAAATCGCCTGCGTACCCAGAAAACAAACCTGCCAACATATTCAACGCAGCAAAATAATCGGCGGCTGGCAACCATTGCCCATTACAGTGTGGAAAACCCACGCAGACCAAGCCTGCATGATTAGATGCCACCCACGCCCCGATTACCATTTGACCAAACAAAAATGCCATAGACAGCCGACTAAACCACACGGAAAAGCGGTTGCCAAGTGCAGTAATGCTGGATTCAGTGCGCAAATACAGGGCGAACAACAACCAAAACACCGACAATTCGATTACCGTGTTAAGGGTCACGATAACTGGCATCGCTTGCAATTTAACCAGCAACACATTCCCGTAGGCGAGCAACCCCATACAAACCAACAAAAATAGGCTGATAGCAATGGCACTGCTCCGGCGTGTCGTTTGTAATCCGCTTGAAACTGCCAAGCCTAGGATGGCTAAAGCCAGCAACCCAAAGGCATACCGGGAAGCAAGCCCCAAACCAATTGCAAGCCCATTTGCCCCGGCTTGCAATTGGCTATCATCCATAATAAAGAGCTGTCCATAGCACAAAGGCCACTCCTGGCAGGCTAATTGCCAACCGGCATAGCGGCTGTATGCGTCCAAAACAATAAGGATTAACGCCAAGACAACGCTAAACAAGCTTAATTTTCTAAACATTACTTCATATTCCCTTCGTTATTAGCCAATTTGGGAGATTTTTAAAAGGTGCATCAGGTCGCTTTTGACTTTGTAAGGATCAAAGCCCGGCGCGTATTGCATCATCAAATTGCCCAACGGATCGATTAAAAACAACATGCCGTCTGGTATATCGCCTTTTATGACACCTGTCATTTTTTTTATCAATTCGGGACTTGGCTTAATCCTGATCAAATCAGAGCTTAGTGCCAACTCCCGGTCTTCGCCGCTCACTAATCTGGCTTTCAAAGCGTCATCAAGCGGATTTTCTGCTAGCAACAGACGACCGTAAAGCGCTTCATCTTGCGGATTTTTAGTTTGCCGCAAACGTCCTAATAAGGCATCTTTCAACCAATACTGTTCGGCACGGCCAGAATCAAGCCCGTCAAACACCATCACAATCCGCCGCGTCCTAGACAATTCTTTATTTAACATCAGCCGTAATTGCTTGGTTTTTAATAAGCTTTCCAAACAAATTTGTCCACAATCGTGGTGCGGGATCAGATTGACAATCAGCCAATGCCCTTTGATTTCAGCAATATTTTTTGCAGAAAAGTCATCAAAACCTGAAAACTCAGACCATTCTGTGGCGACTACCGGGGTGATCAATTGCCCCTTATTGACACTTCCTGTCACTAATACGGTGTTATTGCTTAACACCCAAGCAATGAGCACCGGGATAATACTCATGCCAAAAATAATTAGAATGATTAGGCGATTTTTTTGTTGTTGGTTAAGCATTTTTATTTTTAAAGTGATACACGACAAACAGCAGCGTTAATGTCAAAGCCAAAGCAAACCATTGCATGGCATAGGCAAAATGTTTTTCAGGTGGGATGGCTGTGGTTATTTGCCAATCCCGGATGTAACCATTGGTGGCGTTTTTATCCAATTCCACCTGAAACGGAAACAAAGGATAACCTAATTTCTTTTCAAGTATTCGGCTATCAACAAGCTGCACTAACGCAGGCCAATTCTCGCCGGGTATTTCGGCATTCGGCAGTTTGATGCCGACACTTGGAAATTGGTTGATACGACCCGTAATCGCTGAGCTTGTACCCAAAAAGTCAACTGCAGGGATGATTGTTCGATTTGGATTGGCTGGTAGCCAACCCCGATTGACTAACACGGCTTTATTGCCTTGTGAGAGGATGAACGGGGTCAAGACAAAATAACCAGCTTTACCGGCATGAATTTGGTTGTCGAGCAAAAACTGGTGTACAACATCAAAACGCCCTTTCACCGAAACATTTTTATAACGTAAGCTTTCTGGATCAGCGGGTGTCGAAGCCGTCAGCGTAATAGACTGGCCTTGCGACTGTTTTTCTTGCAAATCTAGTAACTGCCGCTTTTCATTGGCACGATTTAGTTGCCAATTCCCTAATGCCAATAATATCGGCAATAACACTAAATAAACTAACGTAGGAATCAATTTTAAACGCATATAAAGCAATTCCTTATGAAAAAGCGTTTGGCAACCTATCGCTAATGACCGAAAATAACAAAAACTTACCGGACTTAAACACAGACATGATTATTAAAAGCATCGCAATATTAGCATTTTTGCTAATTATCATCAGCCTTGGCATCGCGCTATACAACTTAATAAAAGACAAGGAAAAAGAACATTCCGAAAAAATCGTCAAAGCATTGACCTTTCGTATCTCATTATCCATTGTTTTGTTCATTTTTATTTTTATTGCCTTGGCGACAGGCTTCCTAAAACCCGAAGGCATTGGCGCGAGAATGCAAGCGGTTAAACATGCCGGATTGCCTGAGGCCAAGTAGAACAGGCTTAAAAACTTTTGCCCAAAAAAAAAGCGTTGCCAAAGACAACGCTTTTTTTATATGGCCAGAAACTTACATAATGTAAACAAACACAAACAAGCCCAACCATACTACGTCAACAAAATGCCAATACCAAGCGGCAGCTTCAAAGGCAAAATGATTTTCTGGTTTGAAATGGCCTTTGGTGCTACGGAACAAAACAACGCTTAGGATAATGGCGCCGACGCAAACGTGGAAACCATGAAAACCTGTCAGCATAAAGAAAGTTGATCCATAAATGCCAGAACCTAAAGTCAGACCCATTTCAGAATAGGCTTCATGATATTCGGTTGCTTGGAAAGCGACGAACAAAAAGCCTAAAGCAACGGTAGCAATCAAACCTTTAATTAATTGTTCACGCTTGTTTGCCAAAAGGCCATGATGTGCCCAAGTACAAGTCACGCCGCTAGTCAACAGTATCAATGTGTTCAGTAATGGCAAGCCCCATGCGCCCATAGGCTCAAATTCACCGTCTTTTGTAGGCAGGCCATCAACCAATTTGCCAGGGCCGTTTGTAGGCCAATGGGCTTCAAACTCAGGCCACAAAAACTCTTTGGTTGCCGCCCCAATACCTTCACCGCCCAACCAAGGCACTGATAAGTTTCGTGTATACCAAAGCGTCCCGAAAAACACCGCAAAAAACATAATTTCTGAAAAAATGAACCACATCATGCCCATGCGATAGGAAATGCCAACTTGAGTGCTGTACATGCCTGATTCACTTTCAGTAGCTTGCAACGTAAACCACCCGGCCACCATCACCACAAAAATGGCAAGCCCTAAAATCATCATCGTTGAACCAATGGATGAGTTGTTCAGGTAATTTGCAAAACCAGCTAGCGTTAACATTAAGCCAGCAGTTGCCATAACTGGCCAAGTTGCCTTATGCGGAATGTAATAAGTATTATTTGAAGACATATCGTACCCCTTTCCTTTTACTGTATTTTAGTATTATCAAAAAATGTATAGGCAAGCGTTATTGTTTTGTATTGCTTTGGCAAATCAGGATTGATCACAAAACGCACTGGCATAACCCGACCTTCCCGTGGCTTAAAAGTCTGTTCGGTAAAACAAAAACATTCCGTCTTTTTAAAATATTCGGCCGCCAAACCCGGTGAAATGCTCGGAATGGCTTGGGCGACCATAACTTTGTCAGTCAGGTTTTCAGCATAAAAATTCACGGTGTAATATTCACCGGGATGGATATCTAATTTTTTAGTTTCCGCACGGAATACCATCGGGGCTGATTCGTTCAGAGACGTAATGAATTCGACAGTCACCACCCTTTCTTTATCTATCGGATAAATGACTTCATTGACCGCTTTTGCCTCGACTTTGCCATTTAACCCAGTGACTTCACACAAAACGTCATAAATGGGCACCAATGCAAAACCAAAACCAAACATCGCAACAACAATAATCAACAAGTTACGGACTAATTTGGCGTTTTTTTGCTGGATGTCGGTATTCATTGAGAGATGGCTTTAAGCACTGCGAACACATAAACGGCAATTGCAACAGCCGCCAAAAACACCGCTGTCAATATATTTTTTGTCTTTGTTTTCATTAAATTACCTGATAAGCCGTACATTCGGACGGCTTATCTGCAAGTCACATAATAACCGTAGTTAAATATGCTCGGTTGGAATGGTAGTCGGTGGCTCTGTGAAAGTATGGTAAGGGGCTGGTGATGGCAGCGTCCATTCCAGACCATGCTTATGGGCATCTTCCCAAACTTCGTCACTGACCTTTTCGCCAGTGCCACCTTTAATGGTGTCAATGACAATATACAAGAACAATAATTGGCTTATGCCAAAAATAAAGCCACCCACACTTGAAATCATGTTCCAGTCTGCGAATTGGACGGCATAATCTGGAATCCGGCGAGGCATACCTGCCAACCCCAGAAAGTGTTGTGGGAAAAACAATATGTTTACCGAGACAACTGACAACCAGAAATGCAATTGACCAATTTTTTCGTTGTACATATGGCCAGTCCATTTAGGCAACCAATAATATCCGGCAGCCATCAAAATGAATACAGACGCAGGCACCAAGGTGTAATGAAAATGGGCAACGATAAAATAAGTGTCATGGTATTGGAAATCCGATGGTGCAATTGACATCATCAGTCCAGTAAATCCACCCAAAGTAAACAAAACCACAAAGGCAATTGAAAATAACATCGGGGTTTCAAACGTCATCGACCCTTTCCACATAGTGGCTGTCCAGTTAAAGACTTTCACGCCAGTTGGGATTGCAATCAACATCGTCGCATACATGAAGTATAACTCACCAGCAATTGGCATACCCACCGTAAACATATGGTGCGCCCAAACGATGAATGATAAAAATGCGATAGATGCAGTCGCATAAACCATTGAGCTGTATCCAAATAAAGGCTTACGGGCAAATACAGGAATGATTGTAGAAGCCACACCAAAAGTCGGCAAAATCATGATGTAAACTTCAGGATGGCCGAAAAACCAGAAGATGTGCTGATACAAGACAGGGTCGCCGCCACCCGCAGCATCAAAAAAGCTAGTGCCAAAGAAGCGGTCAGTCAACAACATAGTGACTGCACCTGCAAACACAGGCATAACAGCAATCAACAAAAATGCAGTGATCAACCATGTCCAAACGAACAATGGCATTTTCATCAATGACATTGCAGGGGCACGCATATTGAAAATGGTCGCGATGATGTTAATCGCCCCCATAATTGACGAAATACCCAACAAATGCACAGAGAAAATTGCAAACGGCAATGCTTTGCCAGTTTGCAACACTAAAGGCGGATACAGTGTCCAACCACTGGCTGGCGCACCACCTTCCATAAACAGGGTGCTAGCCAATAATAAAACGCCTGCGACCAACATCCAGAAACTCATATTGTTCATACGAGGCAACGCCATATCAGGCGCACCGATCATCATCGGTATCATCCAGTTGGCAAGGCCAACAAATGCAGGCATAACCGCACCAAACACCATCACCAATGCATGCATGGTGGTCATGGAATTAAAAAATTGCGGTTCTACAAATTGCATCCCTGGCTCAAACAACTCAGCCCGGATAACCAGAGCCATCAAACCACCGACAAAAAACATGGTCAAGGCAAACAACAAATACAAAGTGCCGATGTCTTTATGGTTAGTGGTGACAATCCATCTTAGAAAACCTTTTTCAGGGCCGTGGGCGTGATCATCATGGTGATGATCGTCATGTTCGGCTATAACAGCGGACATAGTTTATACCTCAAAAATAGTAGGAAAAGTTTGAACAGATAAATTCAGTGATGCGTTACTCATCATCTTCAGCAGGCGGCAACGCAGCTTGCAATTTTTGGATGCTTGATGGCTGGATCACATCATTGACTGAATTACCCAAACTATTGCGGGTAAATGTAACAACTGCCGCAAACTCTTTTGCATTCAGTGAATGTCCAAATGCCGGCATCATGGCTTTACCTTTCAACATTAAGTCAACTTGCGCATTAATGTCACCTTCGACTATAGCACTGCCAGTCAACGCAGGGAACATTGGAGCCGTACCTTTACCATCTGCCTGATGGCAAGATGCGCAGTTGCTTTCGTAAACAGATTTGCCTAATGACACCAAATCATCTTTGCTCATGTCTGCAACTGGCTCGGCAGCTTGGCTAACAGCTGCTGGCTTGGCTTCAGTTTTTGCGGAAGCTGATTTATTTGGCAACAATTCTTGAATCGCTTTTGGCTGGATTTCATCACCTACCGCATTACCTAAGGCATTACGGGTATATGTGATGACTTGAGCCAATTCATCAGCTTTCAACATTTTTCCGAAAGCTGGCATACCGCCCTTTCCATTTAGTATCAGATTAGTTTGGGCATTAATGTCGCCTTTGACAACGGCACTGCCTGTAATGGCAGGAAACGCACCAGGAACACCTTTCCCGTCAGGTAAATGGCAAGTGGAGCAATTTTTCGCATAAATGCCTTCACCTTTCGCAATTAATTCAGCGCGAGGTTGATCGCTTAAATCCGGGCCTTTTTGCGCGTCAGCTTTGGTTTTTTTCACCCAAGCATCATAATCAGGCTGTTCCATTGCAATGACGACAACTGGCATAAAACCGTGATCTTTGCCACATAACTCCGTGCATTGCCCACGATAAGTGCCAGGCTTTTCAACATAAGTCCAGGATTCATTGATAAATCCTGGAATAGCATCTTTTTTCCAACCCAAATCAGGCACCCACCAAGAATGCAATACATCGGCGGCAGTAAACAAGAAACGGATTTTCTTTTTGGTAGGAATGACCAAAGGATGATCAACATTTAAAAGATAATTAGGGACGGAGCGAGGATCAATGCCCGAATTGACTTGACGGGCTTTATTGCTGGCTTCATCAAGGCTACTAAAAAAATGGACACCGTTGTCCAGATATTCATATTCCCATTTCCATTGCCAGCCTGTCACTTTGATTGACATATCAGAACCTTGCACATCGTCAAGCTCTATCAATGTCTTAGTTGCAGGAATCGCCATACCGACCAGAATCAATGTTGGAATAATTGTCCAAATGATTTCCACAGTCGTATTTTCATGAAATTGTGCAGCTACATGCCCTTTGGATTTACGATGATGGTAAATCGAATAAAACATCGTACCGAAAACACCAAGACCAATGAATACACAAATCCATAGAATCAGCATATGCAAGTCATAAACGTCATTACTGACCTTTGTGACCCCTTTCATTAAATTGAGCGTATATTCCGCCTGCGCTGTTCCTAGCCCTAAAGCCATTAAAAACAGACCTGCGAATAGTTGCTTTATATTTTTCACGGAGCAGCCCCTTCGATAGTAGTTGTAAACTCTTGTGTGCTTTATTTGGGTTCGTAATACAAAGCAAGGCAAAGCCAACTTTTCCCTTTACGTTATAATAATCACAAATTATCTGGGTAATTTTAACCTATCAGGCCTATTGACACCAGTTGTCCTTGTTATGAATTTGTCATAAATAAAAGCTGGCTTAGAATAACCTGAGCTCGACATAAGCCTTACTAGAATAAAGGCAACAAATCTTGGCGACG
>CAYUQV010000025.1:0-48519 GCA_964446885.1 uncultured Methylocucumis sp. | reverse complement strand
ACCGGGCGGAGCTGATCTTCGGCAAAGGCGCTTAATAGCGCG
The DNA here is from genome assembly GCA_964446885.1 of uncultured Methylocucumis sp. GTDB lineage: Bacteria > Pseudomonadota > Gammaproteobacteria > Methylococcales > Methylomonadaceae > Methylovulum. The sequence goes on along the minus strand of CAYUQV010000025.1, from coordinate 48,477 downwards.
ATTGCCCTGCTCTTGCCATATCTATCTTTGCCGTGGATTTGATGTTTCTGCTCGCTTAATAGCCACGAAGCCCGTTCTAAACGGTATAATCGACAAATTTTTATTAGCTGCCTATTTGCCATGACTTCTGTAAATTCCGAAAAACTATCCAGTGCGCGTTTTGCGCAAGCAACCGATGCGTTTGTTGAAGTGTTCACCGCGTCAGTCGATTTTGACCAACGCATGGCACAGCAGGACATTCAAGGTTCCATCGCCCATGCCACGATGCTTTGTGCGGTAGGGATACTGACCGATGAAGAGCGCGATGCCATTATCCAAGGCTTGACGCAAATCAGCACAGAAATTGCCCAAGGCGAATTTGTCTGGTCAATTAAACAGGAAGATGTGCACATGAACATCGAAGCCCGTTTGACCGACTTGATAGGCATGGCCGGGAAGAAACTGCATACCGGACGTTCTCGCAATGACCAGGTCGCCACCGACATCCGCCTATATTTGCGCCATGAAATTACACTGATTACAGCGGAGTTGTTGCGTTTGCAAACGGCGATATTGGACTTGGCCGAGCAACACGCCGATACGATCATGCCGGGCTTCACCCATTTGCAGGTTGCCCAACCGATTACATTCGGACACCATTTGATGGCATGGTTTGAAATGCTGTGTCGGGATCGCGAAAGGCTGGACGATTGTGTCAAACGTATCAATATCATGCCTTTAGGAGCGGCGGCATTAGCCGGAACCAGCTATCCGATAGACCGGCACATGACTGCCGGGCTTTTGGGTTTCAGCCGCCCTTCGGCAAACTCGTTGGATTCGGTCAGCGACCGTGACTTTGCCATAGAATTTGCTGCCGTTGCCAGTTTGATTATGATGCACTTGTCGCGTTTTTCCGAAGAATTGATTCTATGGTCTAGTGCGTTTGTTGATTTTATTGATATTCCCGATGCGTTTTGTACGGGTTCTTCGATTATGCCGCAGAAGAAAAACCCCGATGTGCCGGAACTGGTGAGGGGCAAATCAGGACGGGTCACAGGCCATTTGATGGCTTTGCTGATGTTGATGAAAGGCCAACCGTTAGCCTATAACAAAGATAACCAAGAAGATAAGGAACCGCTGTTTGATACCGTTGACACCTTATTCAGTTGTTTGCGGGCTTATGCCGACATGGTTCCGCATTTGGTCGCCAAAAAAGAAGTCATGTATAACGCTGCCAAACGCGGTTTTGCAACCGCCACTGATTTGGCCGACTATTTGGTGCGCAAAGGCATGGCTTTCCGTGATGCCCATGAAGTGGTAGGTCTTGCGGTGCGATTGGGCCTGGATAAAGGCTGCGATTTGTCAGAATTGGCATTGGCCGAGTTGCAAGGCTTTTCAGGGTTGATTACTGATGATGTTTATCAGTATTTGACTCTGGAAGGTGCGGTTGCCGCACGTAAGCACATCGGCGGCACTGCACCGGAAGCCGTCAAACAGGCGATTGGCGTGGCAAGGGGCCATCTGGCGGCTTACAAAGCTTCATAGATTTTGTAAGCTATTTTCCCAACATCGGACATGCCTGATTTTCTTAAGTGTTCTGATGAAGCGGATGCGTATTGGAGGCATCCTGACGGCTTCATGGTATGGGCAGTTGTGGGCAAGTTCCGTTATTAAGCCCGCACTACGTGACAGGGTTTTGAAAGATAGATACAATCGCAGACGCTGGACACCGCTATGGAATTATCATCACACACCATGACACGACTCCCTGACCGATTTGCCCTTATTGCCTTTTGTCTATTGTTATCGGCCTGTGGAGCTTGGGAAAGCGTGCCTGCCCCGACTCCACTTGCCGTCAAAGCTTTTACCGTACCCGACCGGTCAACCCGTTATTCGCCGATGAGTGCGGTGGACGCTTTTAAAACGGACACCAAAAAAGTTAATGATTATTTGCTCTATGACGGCGATGACATTTTTATCGAAGTCATTGGTAGGCCAGAATTGTCCGGCATCCAACGTATCGGCCCTGATGGCCGGATTACCTTGTCTGTAGTCGGTTCGGTGTCAGTGCGCAACCTGACCCGTGAACAGGCCGCCAAGACCATCAATGACGCGTTGTCGCCTTATTACCTGAACATTTACACCACCGTGCGTGTTGAGCATTACAACTCTAACCGCATCATCATTATTGGCCGGGTCGAGCATCCCGGCGAATTGCAATTTAATACCCCTCCCAATTTGTTGGACATTCTTGCCCAAGCTGGCGGTATGCCCTTATTGCGTAAAGAGCAAGTGCTGACCCGTTGCGCCATCATCCGTAAAGAAAAAATCTTGTGGGTAGACCTGACCCGTTTGCTGACAGGCGACACTAGCCTCAACGTGCCTTTGCAGCGCAATGATGTGGTTTATATTCCTGATGCGACAGACACGTCCGTGTTTGTGCTTGGTGCGGTCAACACGCCTGGGGTGTTACGCCTGACCCCGCAAATGTCATTTATGGACGCGCTGGCACAAGCCGGTGGTCTGACCAAAGACGGCAATTTTCATGATGTCCATCTCATCCGTCCCGGCTCCAATGTCAACATGAGCATTGATATGGAAGAGTTCTTAAAGCCTAGCGGAAAATTAAACGTGGCCATGAACGAAGGTGACATCATTTTTGTACCTAGACATGGCGTGAGCAAAATCGGTTATATCTTGCAACAGATCAACCCGTTCAGCACCCTGTTCACCATCAGCCAACTTGGCGCGGTTGTCCCTTAATATGACAGAATCAAAATTGTCCCCCGCCGTTACCGAACCGGGGCCGACCGGGGCAATGATGCCTTTGGTCAGTCTAAAGAAGCATTGGAAAATTGGCTTAAGCATTTTTACTGTCTTGTTTATCCTTGCTTTTCCGGTCGCGTTTTTAAAAGGCACGTTGTTTTATTCGGTCACGGCTGTTGTGCATGTCGCTCCACGGGTGGCCACTATTTTGCAGGAAAGCAAAGAACAGGAAATCCCTTCTTACCAGCAATACCAACAGTTCCTTGCCCAACAAGCCAGCACTGTCGCCCGTTATGATATTGTTTTGGAAGCCCTGAAAAGGCTCGGTGACAAACGCTTTGTCTGGCAAACGCCCGGCGAAGATGACCGCCGCGCCGCCGAACGCCTGCAATCGGCTTTGGTCGTCAAACCTGTCAAAGACACTTACTTGTTTACCGTCACCTTAGAATCAGATAATGCCAAATATTTAGACGATATCGTCAATACGGTCATCACCGTCTATTTTGAAGAATCACGTAAGGATTTGCTGTTGTATGCGTCCAAAGAACGCTTGGCATTTTTGTATGAGCAACGCGAAAAATACCAAAAAGTCATTGCTGAAAAAAAGCAACGCCTGACCGACATTGCCCAAACCATCAGCGTCACCACCTTTGTCGATACAGCACCCAACCCTTACGATGATTTATTGGCGGACAGCCAAAAAGCCTATTCGGTCGCACAACGTGACCGTATGGCAGCGGAAGCGGGTTTGCAACTGTTTGAAAATCCAAAAGATACCAAGGCCACCTCGGCTCTGGAATCGATGGTTTCGGATTTGGTGTATAAAGATCAAGGCTTGTACAGCCTAAAAGCTAATATGTATTTGCGGCGCAGTAAACTGGTCGAGCAAATTAGCGGCTTGGACGTAAAACACCCGTGGCATGAACAAATTAAAAAACAACTGGCGGTGATCGAAGCAGAGGTCGTTGATGCAACCCAGCAATTAAGCCGTGACGTAAAACGCATGTTGCTGGAAGAGCGGCGCTCCAAAGTCACGTTGACACGGCAAATTGAGCAGGGCTTGCTGGATCAGATCAACGAACAAAAAAAACGCGCCACCTGGTTTACCACGAATTACAACGAAGCCCTGATCATTTCCCAGGACATCAAACGCTTTTACCATCAATTGGAAACCGTTGAAAACCGTATTAATTTCATTGAATTGGAATCCAATTCGCCGGGTTATATCCGTATGGAAACCCCGGCCCGCGCCCCTGATCCGACCATGCCGATACGTGGCGGCAAGAAAAAAATCTTTATCATGCTGGTTGCCGTTGGTGCATTGCTGGGTTTGATTGTACCGATAGTGCTTGATTTGTTTGACAAACGTATTCGTACTGCCGGGCAAGTGGAAAAACTCTTAGGGTATAAGCCACTGGCGGCTTTACTCGAAAGAGGCCAGGAAGGTGTTTCGCCGCAGGTCATTATTGACCAAAAACGCCGCTTGGCCTTGGCCTTAAATCGTGAACGCATCCGTTCCGGCCAAGCCAGCAGTTTGCTCTTGATGACGGGCGTGACACACAACAACAATGTCACATCGTTGGCGTTTGATTTGGCACGGGATTTTCATAACATTGATGTCAGTGCAATCGTGGTGGAGGTCAATACCGTCAAACCGGATGACCGTTATTGGGAGGAAGGAATTACGGTAGGCGTGTTTGACGTGCTGGAAGGTGATGGCAGCACGATCCAACAGGCCATCCGTCCTGCCAACGGTGACTGTCCTGACCGCATCGCGATTGGCATATCCGAAGATGGCCTATTATTTGGCTACCAACGCCTGCAAGCGGCTTTGCAAAAACTTGCCGAAACTTATGCTTTTGTCATTCTCGATGCCGCGCCTGTGCTGCTGTCGGCTGATGTCGAGTTCTTTGCCGGCATCAGCGACATCACGCTATTGTTGATTGCCGCCCAGGAAACGCAACCGGGCGAAATCAAACGTGCCGTGCAATTGTTGGAGCGTGTTGACCCCAAAGCTATCAGCTTTATTGTCACCCGATTGCAAATGTTCAAAGGTGGCGGCTATTACTCTAAGGTTTATAGCAAAGCAACCGGGATGAAAACCTAAGGCTTACGTGTAAAAAACAAGCTTTACCTAGAAAAATAGGTAGTCCTGCAATTGTCATGATTTATAAAAAGTCAAGCGAGTTGTTTTAACAGGCACGACTGCGCGTCCTTTAAGGACGGGCAGTCGTTTGATAGGAAGACTTGACAAAAGCCCGATCATGACAATTGCAGCACTACCGAAAAATAAAAACCAGCTTTCAGGAGAAACGACGATGCACAAAACACGACTGCTTTACCTGTTACACAGTGGTAATTTATACGGCACGGAACGTATGGCTTTAGTCACGTTGCAAGGTTTGCAAAACGAACTGACACCTTTATTGTTCGCACCGCCCGGCTCCGTCCATCAGGAAGCGCAACGCTTAGGTATGGAATCGCATGTTTTCTATGGCAGTAAAGATTTGCTCAAGCAACTGCCAAAATGCTTGCAAGACAGCACGCGCATTGCCGTTTGTGCCACGGGCGTATCGCATTCGCTGATTTTTTTGTTCCTCAATCTTCGCTACCGATTAAAAAACGTCCACTTGCATTTGGTGCATGGTGGCACAGACGAACGGCTTAGTTACGGGCGCAAAAAATGGCTTAACTATTTGCCGATCACCTTAGTGGCTGTGTCCGGTTTTGTCCGCGAACGCTTGTTGGTGCATGGCGTACGCGACCAACAAATCAAAGTCCTCGAAAACTTCCTGCCCGACGGACAAATAAACACAGCTCTACAACGCCCACGCTTTAGCCAAGATGGTGTCCGCAAAATCTTGGTGGTTTCGCGTGTCGATCCTATCAAGCGCATTGATGTTTTACTGGACGCGTTGGATTTGGAGCCGTCATTGGCCACTATTGAATTTCGTATCTTAGGTACAGGCTGGGATTTGGAAGTTTTCCGCGAACGCGTCAAAGACAAACATCCTAACGTCACATTTGTCGGTTTTAGCGAACACGTTGCCGAAGAATTGGCCGCTAGTGATTTATTATTGCATTGTTGTCCGGTCGAGCCGTTTGGTTTGGCTATTTTGGAAGCGATGGCGGCAAAAGTGCCTGTGTTGCTCCCGAACGCGGGCGGCGCTGGCAGTTTAGTGCCAGAACGGGATATTGACGAAAATGATGCCGCTGGCGTGCATTTTAAGGCCAATGACCCGCAAGATTTGGCTATGCAACTAGGCCGCCTACAAAATGCCAACGCGACACAGCTCAACCGTATGGCCGACAACGCCCATCAGCGCTTATGGCAACACTATTCCAGCCAAGCGCGTTTGCAGGATTACCGAGCCCAATTTGCCGAGGTTATTTTATGAAAACTCCCAGTGTCTCAGTGGTCGTTATTGGCCGCAACGAAGGCCAACGCCTCGCCGAATGTTTGGCGTCCATCAATAGCATCAGCTCGTTTGAGGGTAGCCTTGAAGTCATTTATGTTGATTCCAACTCCCACGATGGCAGCCCGGAACTGGCCGAAAAGCTAGGGGCAAAAGTCCTGCGTGTCGTCCCCAAACGCCCGTGCGCCGCGATAGGCCGCAATGCCGGATGGCGGCAATCACAGGCCGACTTCATTTTATTTTTGGACGGCGATACGCGCCTGCATCCTGATTTTTTGGCCTCAGCACTTAAAGCCTTAGAGGAGCAGCCCGAAGTTGCGATTGTGTGGGGACATCGTCGCGAACGTTACCCGGAGCGGACGTTATTTAACCGTGTCTTGGATTTGGATTGGATTTACGCGCCCGGCATCACGGATTTTTGCGGTGGTGATGCGCTGATGCGCCGAGAAGTCTTGGTAAAAGCCGATGGCTTTAGCGAAGATTTAATCGCCGGGGAAGAGCCGGAACTGTGCCAGCGCATCCGCGCCTTCGGTCACACCATCTTACACATTGACCAGCCGATGACTGACCATGATTTGGCGATGACCCGCTGGCAAGCCTATTGGAAACGCGCCCTACGCGCTGGACACGCCTACGCCGAGGTGTCGCAACGCATGAAACACACCGCCTTTCCGCTGTGGGTCAGTGAATGCAAACGTAACGCCATCCATGTGAGTGTGTTATTGGGGATGTTGCTGGGTGCATTGGCTTTGACCGTGCTGCTGGGCGATCCCTTGCCATTGCTGGGCTTGCTTGCCGCCTACCTGTTCCTCGCTGCCCGTTCAGCTTACAAAGCCCGCTGGAAATGCCGCAACCCGATCACGTTGTTTTTGTACGGCGTACATTCGCATTTACAGCAAATCCCGATTGCGCTGGGGCAATTGGGCTATTGGCTTAACCGTTTGACGAATCGGCGGCAGGGATTGATTGAGTATAAGTGAGCTATAACGGCGAAGGGTACGAGGTTTATAAGTAATTGATTTTTTTATGAAAAATTCGTACCCTAAATGACCTTAAGTTTTCTCACATCGTATGCGTCTGCCGTTCTGAACCTAAGGCTCCTGCCAAATAATTTTCTATTTTTGCCCGCGCCATGCCGCCGTCCTGTTCGGTGAATTGCACACCTATGCCGGCGGAACGGTAGCTCTCTGAACCTACTGGCGTTTTCCAAACCACTTTGCCTTGTATCGGTATTTTATCGGTTTCGTCGATTAAGTTTAGGAGCATGAACACTTCTTGTCCCATTTCGTAATTCCGGTTGGTCGGGATGAACAAACCGCCATTGATAAGAAAGGGCATGTAAGCGGAATATAAGGAGTTTTTGTCTTTGATCGAAAGCGTCAATATGCCTGATCTGGGCATGGTGGTGTTAGAAGAGGTGTCGGCCATGTTCATTTCCCCTGGGTGAGTGTAGACCAATGGATTAATATTTCTTCAAAAAGCACTTGTTTGTTGACCGTGGTGTCTAGGCGTTGGCGGCTTAGTAGCAACAGATCGTATAAAGCGAAGAGCTTTTTCAATTCTAGCCCTTGTGCCAGGGTCTGCATAGCTTTATGCAAATCTGGATTGGATAAATGCGCCGCACTGCTCTGGTAGGCGCATTTGATGGTGTCCATGACCCAGGACGTTAGCCATAACAATAGCGATGTTTCGGGCAAATTTTGCCACGCTTCGGCGACGATGATGGGATGGGCTTGCTGTTTGGCGATGGCCTGCCAAGCTTGGAAACAGTCGTTGCGTTGTTTGAGGGTGTTTTGTTGGGCGTAAGTTAAGGCTAACAAAGGCGCATTTTGCGTCAGTGCCAATAATATGGAGGTATCAGAATCTGATATGCCTGGGTTTTGCTGTTTGAGCCAAGCGGATGATGTAGCGGTGTCGGCGTTGGTGATGGCCAATTTTTGGCAGCGGCTGCTGATGGTGGCGGGCAATTTGCCGGGTTTGTCAGTCAGTAATAAGACGACGGTGCGCTCGGTCGGTTCTTCCAGGCATTTTAAAAACGCATTAGCCGCTGCGGTGTTCATGGCATCGGCGGGATTAATCAATACCACGCGGTATTTTTCAAATTGCGGTTTTAAGCCCAGGCGGCTGATGAGTCGGCGGATTTGGTCTATGCCAATGTTTTTGCTGCTTTCTTCCGGTTGGATGGCCATGATGTCGGGATGGTTTCCTGCCGTGAACAGCACACAACTGGGGCAAGTGCCGCAGCTTAAAGCATCCGCTTGTGGCTGTTGGCAAACTAAGGCGTTAGCAAATTGTTGGGCTAGTTGTTGTTTGCCAACACCTTTTTTGCCCGTTATCAGCAACGCTTGGGGAATCCGCCCTTGGTGGATGTATTGTTGCAAATGTGCCCAATTGGGTTGTTGCCAGGGCAGGAGGTTCATCTTAGCAACACCCGTAAGGCTTCGGTAATCGCATGTTGCACTTCCACTAACGGTTGGTTGGCTTTAATCAGTTTGATACGGTTTGGATGCAATTCCATCTGTAATAAATAGGCGCGTCTGACCCGTTCAAAAAAGTTGAGTTTTTCGGATTCAAAGCGGTCAATCACAGCGCGTTTTCTGACCCGCGCCATACCTATTTCGATGGGCGCATCCAGTAGTAAGGTCAAATCAGGCCTTAGGCTACCTTGGACAAAATGTTCCAGCCATTCGATGCTGCTGGTTTTCATCGCCCGTCCGCCACCTTGGTAAGCATAGGTCGCATCGGTGAACCGGTCGCTTAAGACCCATTGGCCTTGGGCTAAGGCGGGTTCTATCACATGCTTGATATGTTGCGCCCTGGCGGCAAACATCATCAGCAATTCGGCTTGTTCCGTAACGGTTTCGCTACCCGCATCCAGCACTAATTGGCGGATGTTTTCTGCCAATGGGGTGCCGCCCGGTTCGCGGGTGACAACGACGGGAATATTGTATTTTTCCAAATGTTCTTTGATAAAAGCCAAATTCGTAGTTTTACCTACACCTTCCGCGCCTTCCAAGGTGATAAATTTGCCGCGTATCATTTTTGTTTCCTCTGGTAAGTGTCCACTGCCGCATTATGTTCCGCCAAACTTGCCGAAAAGACATGTGACCCGTCGCCACGGGCGACAAAATACAGCTTATCCGACGTATCTGGATGCAATGCGGCCCTAATTGCCTCGCGTCCGGGCAGGGCAATGGGAGTGGGCGGCAGGCCGTTTAATAAGTAAGTGTTATACGCTGAGGGGGTTTTAAGGTCTTTTGTGGTGATGTCGCCATGATAATTGGCACCTAAGCCGTAGATGACCGTCGGGTCTGTTTGCAGGCGCATCCCTTGTTGTAAGCGGCGGATGAAAACGCCTGCTATCATTGGCCGTTCAAAGGCCGTGCCAGTTTCTTTTTCGACAATGGAAGCCATGATTAAGGCTTCGTAAGGGGTTTTATACGGCAGCGGGTCTGATTTTTCATGCCATTCTTGGGTAATGACGGTTTGCATTTTGGTATAGGCGCGTTGCAATATCGAAAAATCCGAGGTGTGCTTTTCAAAAAAATACGTGTCTGGGAAAAACAAACCTTCGGGATGCGCTTCGCTTGCGCCTAATTTTGCCATCAATTCAGTTGTGCCCATATTTTTTAAAGTATGGTCAAGGCAAGGATGTTGTTCGATAGCGGCGAGCATTTGTTGGAAGCTCCAGCCTTCAGGAAAGGTAAGGGCGTAACGTTTGGTTTTGCCCGATACCAATAACGCCAATAGCTGCTCCATCGTCAAGCCCGATGTCAGTTCGTATTCGCCTGTTTTAAGTTGGTTGAAAGAGTGGTTTTGCCAAGCCAAAACTTTAAACCAAAATGGTTTTAGGGGAATTTGTTGGGCTTGTATTTTATCGGTAATCCGCGCCAGCGAATCGCCTTTGGTGACTTCTAGCGTGATTGTCTGGCCTTCAATTAGGGGTTGGTTCAAGGCATTTTGGTAATCCAGCCCTACCCATACGCCCAACACCATCAGCAATAAGGCCAGCGTTTTATAAATCAAAACCAATTCCCGCCGTTTTGAATGATATTAACCACCATTGCAGCTGCTGGCTAAATGGCCCTACCGGGAAAACATGTCCGCCGATTTGTTTTACAGGCCAAATACCGATGATGGCATTGCTCAGGAACACTTCATCTGCCGATAATAAGTCGGTTAAGCCATAACGACGCTCAAAAACGGGTTGTCGATGCTCAGAACACAGCGTCATGATACAAGCCCGCATGACTCCGGCGACACCGGATTGATCCAACAAGGCCGTGAATAGCTGTTTGTCTTTGTAGTAAAAGAGGTTGGTCATCGTGCCTTCAATGACATGCTCGTTGGCATCTAGCATAATGCCTTCTTGTATGGACGTGTCAGACCATTCGGCGCGGGCCAGTACTTGTTCGAGACGGTTTAAATGCTTGATGCCCGCTAATGCCGGGCTTAAACCAAGGCGGGTTTCGCAAATCCGTGCGCAAACGCCGTCCTGCTGATAGGCATCAGGATAGTCAGGGAAAGGATGTAGGCTTAGGACGCGGGTAGAGGTTGCGTTGTCAGGTAATCGGTAGCCTCTGCCGCCTGCGCCACGGGTAAGGATAAGTTTCAAAACAGCCCGACCGGAAACAGGGGCCGACATGCAAACAGCTTTGATTTCTGACAGAAGCTGATGGATGTCTGGTATAGGGATAAGCAGCTTACGGCAACCTGTTTGTAAGCGTTGCCAATGTTGCCGTAAAAAGACAGGTTGCTGATTGATTATTTCGATGGTTTCAAACAAACCGTCGCCGTATTGGAAGCCACGGTCTGCGATGGGAACGGTTTGACTGGCATTGCCGTTGACAAGATACATCACGTGCCAGTCAACACGGTTACTCGTAGCGTTTAAAAACCAATGTGCCGTTAGTGCCGCCAAACCCAAATGAATTGGACATGGCCACATCAATTTTCATGTCCCTGGCGATGTTTGGCACATAATCCAGATCGCATTCAGGGTCTTGGTTATCTAAGTTAATGGTTGGAGGGGCAATTTGATGTTTGATGCTTAATGCCGTCAACACCGCTTCAATGCCGCCCGCAGCACCCAATAAATGGCCTATCATAGATTTTGTTGAACTGACGGCAACTTTATAGGCATGCTCACCCAACGCCGCTTTCATGGCTTTGGTTTCGCCCAAATCACCCGCTGGTGTTGAAGTGCCATGGGCGTTGATGTAGTCAACATCGCTAGGATTTAACTGGGCATCTTTCAACGCCAATTTCATGCAACGGGCCGCACCTTCACCGCCCTCGGAAGGGGTGGTGATATGGTAAGCGTCACCGCTCATGCCAAAACCAATCAGTTCGGCGTATATTTTTGCGCCACGGGCTTTGGCGTGCTCCAATTCTTCAAGCACGACGACTCCCGCACCATCGCTTAACACAAAGCCATCACGGTCTTTGTCCCAAGGACGGCTGGCGCGTTGCGGATCATCATTACGGCGGGATAGGGCTTTAGCTGACGCAAAACCACCCATTGCCGTAGGTGAAGTTGTGCAACGTTCAGCACCGCCCGCCACCATAACATCGGCATCGCCATACATGATAAGACGTGCGGCATCACCAATGTTATGCGTACCTGTCGCACAAGCGGTGACGATGGCATAGTTGGGTCCTTTCAATCCGTATTTGATTGAAAGGTTCCCGGAAATCATGTTAATGATATTGCCCGGCACGAAAAATGGGGAAATCCGGCGCGGCCCACTTTTGTCATAAGTCGCGTAACATTCTTCAATGCCTGTAATGCCACCGATGCCAGAACCTATGGCAACACCAATGCGTTCTGCGTTGGCTTCAGTGACTTCAATGCCAGAATCTTCAAAAGCTTGGCATCCTGCGGCAATACCATAATGGATAAAACCATCCATACGTTTGGCATCTTTATCGGCAATATATTGAGTGACATCAAAATTTCTTATCACACCACCAAAAGTCGTGGCGAAGGGAGATATATCAAATGAATCAATTGGACTGATACCACTTTTGCCATTGACGATCCCATCCCATGTTTCAGAAACAGTGTTTGCCAAAGGGGTAACTGCACCCAATCCAGTTATTACAACCCGACGTTTGCTCAATGTTGTGTACCGTATAAATGCTAGAAAAAAATATGGGGGATATAAAATGACAAGTGGATGATTTCTCATCCACTAGGTGTGACATTAAACGTGTTTTTCTACGTAATCAATCGCTTGTTGGACAGTAGTGATTTTTTCAGCGTCTTCGTCAGGAATTTCGCATTCGAATTCTTCTTCAAGTGCCATAACGAGTTCAACGGTATCCAAGGAATCCGCGCCAAGATCATCTACAAAAGAAGCATCTGTAGCAATATCTTCCTTAACACCCAGTTGCTCCGCAACAATCTTTTTTACCCGTTCTTCAATGTTACTCATAATTTTTATCCTCAAACACTGCAAGCTTTTTAGTTTGCTTACAAAAGTATTGTTATTAATTTTACTAGAAATCCCGTCTCCGGCAATTCCAGACGGTTCGGAAATTATACTTTCATATTACGATAATGTCACAACTTTACGCCATAAACATACCACCGTTGACATGAAGGGTTTCTCCGGTAATGTAACCTGCCATTGGCGATGCCAGGAAAGATACGGCATGGGCAATTTCTTCGGCACTGCCTAAGCGGCCTAGGGGAATACCTGCCAATAACTTGGTTTTTATGTCATCGCTCAATTCTTTGGTCATATCGGTGTCAATGAAACCGGGCGCGACCGTATTGACGGTGATGTTACGCGAACCGACTTCTTTGGCCATAGATTTGCTAAAACCGACCATGCCCGCTTTAGCCGCCGCGTAATTGGCTTGCCCGGCATTGCCAGTCGCGCCAACCACCGAAGAAATATTGATGATGCGCCCGTATTTTTCTTTCATCATGCCCCGCAGCACGGCTTTGCTCATACGGAACACTGATGTGAGGTTGGTGCTGATAATATCGTCCCATTCCTCATCTTTCATGCGCATCAATAAGTTGTCGCGGGTAATCCCTGCGTTATTGACTAAAACGACTGGCACGCCAAAATTGTCATTGACGGTTTTCATGACCGATTCTATGGATTTTGGGTCTGCGACATCCAAGCGGATGCCCGTGCCAGTTTCGCCCAAATAGGCAGAAATGGCTTCGGCACCGTTGTCGGTGGTTGCTGTGCCGACTATATAAAAACCGTCTTTAGCCAATTGTTCGGCAATCGCTTTGCCGATACCACGGCTTGCGCCTGTCACTAAGGCTATTTGTTTAGTTGCCATTTAATGCCTCCAGCAAATGATCTAATGTTTCCGGGTCATAAAGCGCGAAATGCGCCGCATTTTTTGCAATCCGTTTGTTGAGCCCGGTCAACACCTTGCCGGGCCCGCATTCGACAAAAGTGGTCACACCTTGTTGGTGCAGGTTCTCAACAGTTTCTACCCAGCGTACCGGGTTATAAAGCTGTCCGACCAAAATGTTTTTTATGTCCGCTGGCTCGTGATGGGCGGCGACATCGACGTTGTGGAGCAGGTTTGCCACGGGCTTTACTATGGTCACATCGCGCATGAATTCGGCCAATTTTTCGGCGGCGGGTTTCATGAGCGCACAATGGGATGGAACGCTGACAGGTATCGGCAGGGCGCGTTTTGCACCTTTGGCTTTTGCGGCCTGCATAGCCCGCTCAACAGCGGCGGCATGACCTGCGATCACAACTTGGCCGTGGGTATTGAAATTGACGGCGGACACAATTTCATCGCCGGCAACTTCAGCACAGACATCAACGACAACTTGGTCGTCTAGGCCCAAAATGGCCGCCATAGCACCAACGCCTTCGGGTACGGCTTCTTGCATCAGCTTGCCACGCATTGAAACTAGGCGTATCGCATCTTCAAAAGCAATCGCTTCGGCGCACACCAAGGCAGTATATTCGCCTAAACTGTGGCCTGCCATCCAGGCGGGGCGGATCGCACTGGCTTGGCTCCAAACTTCCCAAGCGGCCACACCAGCAGCCAACATTGCAGGCTGGGTGTTTTGGGTTTGGTCAAGTTCATTGTCTGGGTCTTCTGAGACAATACGCCAAAGGTCTTTGCCCAAGGCATCTGATGCCCGTGCAAAAGTTTGCTTAACCGATGGATAATGGGCCGCCAAGTTGTTTAACATGCCCACTGCCTGTGAGCCTTGCCCAGGAAAAATAAATGCTAAATTGTCGTGCTGCGTGCTCATTACCGATTTTTATAATAATTTTGTTGTTAGTACTTGATGAGGGCGGAACCCCAGGTGAATCCGGCGCCGAAGGCTTCCAGCAACACCACTTGCCCGCGTTGGATACGGCCATCCCGGACGGCTTCATTAAACGCCAATAAAACGGATGCGGACGATGTGTTGCCTTGGTGTTCAACCGTGACGACGACCTGATCCATCGACATTTTCAGTTTTTTTGCCGTGGCGGCGATGATGCGGATGTTCGCCTGGTGTGGCACCAGCCAATCTATATCGGATTTGTCCATGTTATTGGCTTCCAGGGTTTCATCAACAATACGCCCCAGGGTGTTGACGGCGACCTTAAACACTTCATTGCCGCGCATATTGATAAATCCGGCTTCGTCTTTGCCTTCTTCGGTGGCGGCTTGCGGATTGGGGCAATAAAGCAAATCGCCATATTCGCCATCGGAATGGATATGTGTCGATAAAATACCTGGCTCATCAGCAGCGGCCAATAAAACGGCTCCGGCACCATCACCAAACAGTACGCAGGTGCTACGGTCTGTCCAATCGACAATCCGGGAACAAATTTCAACGCCAACGACTAGCACCGTTTTGGCTGCACCTGATTTGATGTATTGTTCGGCAATGCTCATGCCAAAAATAGACCCTGAGCAAGCCGCTTGGACATCAAAGCCCACGCAGCCTTTGATGCCTAGTCGGTTTTGTAACAAACAGGCCGTGCTTGGATAAACCCGGTCGGGCGTACCTGTGGCAACAATAATCAAATCAATGGCTTCAGGGTCAATTTGGGCGGCTTCTATGGCTTGCCGGGCGGCAATTTCGGCCATGCTGGATGCGCTTTCATGCGCGGCGGCAATCCTACGGCTTTTGATGCCCGTACGTTCTTGAATCCAACTGTCGGACGTGTCCACCGTCAAAGAAATTTGTTCGTTGGTGAGCACGGTTTCAGGCAAATAACCGCCTGTGCCTATCACCTTTGAATAATGGCTCATAGATTGTCCCTCTGAGCTAAGGTTATTTGGATTTGTTCGCTGACTTTTCTGATTACATCATTTTGGGCTTCGCACACGGCAAGTTGTATTGCGGTTTTGAAAGCCAAAATGTCAGCACCGCCATGACTTTTGACGACTAAGCCCCGCAGCCCTAGGAAACTCGCGCCGTTGTACCGCCTAGGATCAATGCGTTTTTTAAAGTCTTTCAGGACAGGGTAAGCAATCAAGCCGACAAGGCGGGTAAATACGTTTTTTGAGAAAGCTTCTTTGAGGGCAAATCCGAGCATTTTTGCCGCGCCTTCAATGGACTTAAGGGCGACGTTGCCGACAAAGCCATCGGCGACAATCAAATCGACTTTGACATGGCCTGCCGTCAAGGAATCGCCTTCCACGTACCCGATGTAATTCAACGATGAGTTTTCCAGCAGTTTCGCCGCCGATTTTACTTGTTCATTGCCTTTGACATCTTCTTCGCCAATGTTCAGCAAGCCAACTTTGGGGTGTTCGATATGGTCAATCGCTTTGACCAGTTCGGCACCCATAACCGCAAACTGAAATAAATGTTCGGCTGAACAATCGACATTACCGCCCAAGTCAAGGGCGTGTATATGCCCATAAATGGATGGTAAGGTGGAAACAATCGCCGGGCGGTCTACGCCGGGGATCATTTTTAAGACAAAGCGGGCGGTTGCCATTAATGCGCCAGTGTTGCCTGCACTGACGCAGGCATCAGCTTGCCCGTCACGCACCAAATTAATGGCCACGCGCATGGACGAGTCTTTCTTGTTTTTTAACGCTTTTGACGGGGATTCATCCATGCCCACGCATTGCGAGGCGTGATGGATGGATAGCCTTCCTTGATAATCAACTAATGCTTGCGCTAAGCGTTGCTTGAGCAAGTCCTCATCGCCGACCAAAATCAGCATTAAGTCGGGATTGTCTTTTAGGCAATCCAATGAGGCGGGAACGGTCACATCAAGGCCGTGGTCGCCACCCATTGCATCAATTGAAATTGTTAAACCCACGCTGTCCTTTGAACCCGCTAAAATGAAAAAAAGCCGGATCCGCAAGAACCCGGCATTATATTAGGCAACGAAGAAGCTATTTTAGTCTTCGTCAACAGCGGCCGCGCCGACAATTTGACGGCCTTTAAAATAACCGTCTGGAGTCATGTGATGGCGCAGGTGCATTTCGCCAGTGATAGGGTCTTGTGTCAATGCGCGGCTAGTTAATGCGTCATGTGAACGGCGTTGGCCACGTCTTGAACGTGACACTTTACTTTTCTGTACGGCCATTATAAATCTCCAGTATTTTTAAGATTGGCTAAGATGGAAAAAGGGTTTTTACGGGAGGACGGTTGTCCGTCATCCTCAGGTGTTGCGATTTTGTCAGTTGGTATTCCGGCATCAAAACAGGCATGGTCATGCTTGGGGAATATAGGCAAGGCCAGCAACAACTCGTCCTCGACAATGTCCTTAAGCAAGATGTTGTCACCTTCGTACATTAAGGGTTCATAGTCTTCAGGCAGCCTGTCAGCTTGTTCAATAGTTGTGACAACGCCCAATTTGATTTCGGTATCAATGCTCCAAGCCAATGATGCCAAGCAGTTTTGGCATTTTAAGGTTAGTTTTGCTTGCAGGCGGCCTTCGATGACAGGAATGCGGCCATCACGATAGAAAAACAATTCAATAGATAAAGCCCCCGTGCCGTCAAACAGTTTTTCTGCTAAACGATCCAAGGCATCTAAAGGCATTTGCCCTTTAATGGCCGCATTTTTATCGGCCAAGTACAAAGGGTCTATGAATTCTGGCAATCGGGCTGACATAACCGGGCAATGATATATGGAAACGTTAATGTCGTCAAACACTCGTGAAAATATCCATTAAAATCAGGCCTTTTCATAAGTCTATTTGTCCTGAAAATACAGGCGTTATGCTTCTTTCCCATCATTTGATGCTGCTTCGGTGGTTTCTGCCGCCAATGCCGCTTCCGTGTCTGCCAATTCTTCCGTAGGTGCTGCTGTAGTCATTTCTGTGCTTGCAGGGGTTATGGCATCCAAAAAGGTGGTAAACCAATCTTGCGTTTTCGCATTATCCATATCAGGGTCATTTAGGATGTCATTGGCGTCGGGCAGGCTACCGTGGTTTTTGGACGTTTCCAAGGCTTGCTGGCAGGCTTCAAAATCACCGCGCAACGCGTAAATGCAGGCCAAATTATAAGATGCCGTGCCTTTGTGGATGGCGTTGGCCGTTTCGAATTGGCGTTGTGCCAGTTTATATAAGTTATCTTCAGGGGCGACACCTTTAAGGCGCGCCAAATCCATATACGCCACGCCACCGTTAATCGCAGCACCCAAATAACTAGGGTTTATCAGCATACAAAACGCAAATTTGCTGATGGCATCTTGGTAAATGGCCTCCGCCACGTCACCTTCTTTGGTTTTGGCTTGGTGCAATAAAGCGAATCCCCAGTTGTATAAGGCATCGGCACGGATAGGGTCGTCCAATAGGACTTCCGCATAACCTGCGTAAGCGCTTTTAAATAATTGGTCGGCGGTGTTGCCTTCGCTTTTACGCGCTTGTTGGGTTTGTTTGATGGTGGCGGACAACTTGGATTTTTTGTTGAATGACGATAGCAAAGACATGATTTCCTCTCGATATGGTGGTTTTATGCCGAATCCTACTAGAATATCAGCTTAATTTTAATGACAAACACTATTGTAAACCGGATATGAATGAAATTATCGACACGACGTTAAAAGAGAAGATTAATCTGGAAACGTCCCTAATCGCTTGGCGGGAATTACAACGTTTTTTTGCCCAGGGCTTGGCGGTCAGCGTCACGTCGGAACTGGATTTGGTGAATGTCGCCTACCAATTTGCCAATGACAATAAAAGCCAAGTCGCCCAATGGTTGGCAAACGGGGAAATAGGATTGCTGGCTGACCAACAGGCTCAGGTCTGGTGGGAAACGGATGTTCACGTTTGGGCGGTGGTGGTCAAACCTTGGCTGTTGGTTCAGGCTAAAGGCCATTAATTGCCAATGAGGCCTTTCGTTAGACTGTTACTCATGTTGGTATATTTACGTGAAAACGCCCGCCGTTTAAAAATTATTCTTTAATGTCAATTTTCTGACAATGTGGGCTAGTTCCTATCCAGCTTTGCATTTGCTGTCTATACTTGCGGGCTAAATGCTTAGGTGTTTTAACTGTTCACAATTGGGTTGTGCCCATTATTATCAATTTCAGGAAAAAAACATGCCATTCTCCTTCCAGCCTGCCTGCATTGAAACGTTTTGCCTAAATAGCCGAGGCGATGCGGAATGAAAAGAAGGGAAGTGACGCTACCCGGTAAAGTGCCGGTGTTAGGATTTCTGGTTTTATCCGTTTTGCTTTGGCCGTTGCTAGCGTCCTCTGCCAGTAATCCGCCTTTAGGTATGGCATGGATACCGGGCGGTGAATTTGCGATGGGCAGCCAAGCGAAAATTGCCAGACTGGACGAACGCCCTGTGCATCAAGTCAAGGTGGATGGATTTTGGATGGATGCCACCGAAGTGACCAACGCGCAGTTCCGTGAATTCGTCAACGCCACTGGCTATGTCACCACAGCAGAGAAACCGTTGCCGTTATTGGCCAGTTTGACCCGGTTATTGCCGGATAGCTTGCCGCCAGTGCAGGTATTGCTCGATTCGGATGCCTTGGTGTTGTCGCCTGCAATAACGCATGATGGGTGGTGGCAATGGCGGGCCGGAAAAGATTGGCGGCATCCTGATGGGCCCGGTAGTTCTATTGTCGGTAAGGATAGCCATCCCGTTGTCCAAGTGTCCTGGTTTGATGCCATTGCTTATGCGCGTTGGGCGGGCAAACGCCTGCCAACGGAAGCGGAATGGGAATATGCGGCACGGGGCGGTTTGCAGGAAAAAATCTATGTCTGGGGTGACGAAAACCCATTGCCTGACAAGCTCAAGGCCAATATCTGGCAAACGGCAGGTTCTCAACATCATCATTTGGGTAAAGACGGCCATCTTGGCACTAGCCCGGTCAAATCGTATCCAGCCAATGGGTATGGCCTTTACGACATGGCGGGTAATGTTTGGGAATGGGTCGGCGATTGGTATCAGCCTGATATTTATGCCTTGCGTGCCGGGCACACAGTCGAAAACCCCCAAGGCCCCAGTAGCAGTTATGACCCTGATGAGCCGTTTATTGCCAAACGGGTGCAACGGGGCGGTTCGCATTTGTGTGATGACCGTTTTTGCACCAGTTACCGCCCTAGTGCCCGGATGAAGGCCAGCCCCGATGCCAGTTTTGGCCATTCAGGCTTCCGTTGCGTCAAGTCCTCCTCCACCGCTATAGTCTCCAGCAAATCAATAACCCGTTTCTGATGGCAGTTATGGATTAATGCTTGTGTCCAAGCCGCTAATCATGCAGTATCTGGAACAGAAACCTTATAAAAATAAGGTTTCTTTAGGGGCTTTGGCGCATGACGGCGCAACAAGGCCAAGCATAAAAAAATAATTAAATCAGGGGTAATCACTATGACGGCAAACAACTACATCCGCTGGTTCAACGAATTGACCATAGACGACATTCCTCTGGTGGGCGGTAAAAACGCTTCGCTGGGGGAAATGTACCAAGAGCTTACGCCGCAAGGCATCCTCATTCCCAATGGTTTTGCCGTCACCGCCGAAGCTTACCGCTATGTGCTGGACAGTGCCGATGCCTGGACAGGCTTGCATCAAGCCTTGGATGAACTTAATCCCGATGATGTCAACGATTTGGCCAAACGCGCCCTACAAGCACGGGAAATTATCTATGCCGCACCGCTACCCGCTGATTTGGTGACGCAAATCCTCGCCGCGTACACGCAACTACAGACCCAATACGGTGATGATTTAAGTGTCGCGGTGCGCAGTTCTGCCACGGCTGAAGACCTACCAACCGCCAGTTTCGCCGGGCAACAGGACACTTATTTAAATATACGCGGCGAACAATCTTTGCTGGAAGCCTGCAAACGCTGCTTCGCCAGTTTATTCACCGACCGGGCCATCCATTACCGTATCGACCAAGGTTTCGACCATTTCAAATTGGCTTTGTCGATTGGCATCATGAAAATGGTGCGCTCCGATTTGGAAGCCAGCGGCGTGATGTTTTCGTTAGACACCGAATCCGGTTTCAGCGATGTCGTGTTCATCACGGGCGCGTATGGTTTGGGGGAAAATGTCGTCCAAGGTGCGGTTGACCCGGATGAGTTTTATGTCCATAAGCCCACGTTCCGCCAAGGCCACCGCGCCGTGCTGAAACGCACCTTGGGCGCGAAAAAAATCAAGATGGTCTACAGCGATGGCCGTACCCGCGAACCGACCCGCAACATTGTCACCTCCGAAGCCGAACGGGGCCGTTTTTGCGTGGATGATGCCGATGTGCTGACGCTGGCTGATTACGCACTGAAAATCGAACAACATTACAGTGCCAAAGCCGGACACGCCAAACCGATGGACATGGAATGGGCGAAAGATGGCATCGACGGCAAGCTCTACATTGTCCAGGCGCGGCCTGAAACCGTGGTGTCGCAACTGAGCGGCATGGTTTTGGAGCAGTATGTCCTGAAAGGCAAGGGTACGGCTATCGTCACAGGCCACGCGGTTGGCAGTAAAATAGCGACGGGCACGGCGCGGATCATCGACCATGTGGGTCAATTGGGCAGTTTCAAAGCGGGTGATGTGCTGGTCGCCGACATGACCACACCGGATTGGGAGCCTGTGATGAAAATTGCTTCAGCGATTGTCACCAACCGGGGCGGACGCACTTGCCATGCGGCCATTATTTCCCGCGAATTGGGCGTTCCGGCGGTCATCGGTTGCGACAATGCCACGACCACCATCCAGGATGGCTCTGCCGTGACTGTCTCTTGCGCCGAAGGGGATAACGGCAAAGTCTATGAAGGCCAGTTGGAGTTTGAGATTAAAACCACCGATTTGTCCGGCTTGCAACGACCCAAAACCAAAATCATGCTCAACATCGGCAACCCTGAACTGGCTTTTAAAACCAGCTTCTTGCCCAATGATGGCGTAGGTCTGGCGAGGATGGAATTCATCATCACCGAATACATCAAGGCGCACCCGATGGCCTTGCTGCATCCTGAGCGAGTGCAAGATGCCAATGAACTCGACCAATTGGCCGAATTGACACGTAACCATCCTAGTGCCGCCGAATTTTTCATCCAACGCCTGTCTGAAGGCGTGGCCACGATTGCCGCCGCGTTTTACCCAAAACCGGTCGTCGTGCGTATGTCTGATTTTAAGACCAACGAATACGCGACGTTGCTGGGCGGCAAGTGGTTCGAGTTTGATGAAGAAAATCCCATGATCGGCTTTCGGGGCGCATCCCGCTACAGCCATCCGGCCTATGCCGAAGGTTTCGCCTTGGAATGTGCGGCGATGCAACGGGTGCGTGAAGAGATGGGTTTGACCAACGTGGTTTTGATGATCCCGTTTTGCCGCCGCATCGACGAAGCCGAGCGCGTGTTGGCGTATATGGCCGAACTAGGATTGGAGCGCGGCAAACAGGGCTTGGAAATTTACGTCATGTGCGAAATCCCCAACAACGTCATCCTGATTGATGAGTTTTCCAAGCATTTTGATGGTTTTTCCATCGGTTCGAATGATTTGACGCAGTTGACGCTAGGCGTAGACCGCGATTCGGCCATCGTCGCGGCGGATTTTGACGAACGCGATGCCGGGGTCAAAACCATGATTCGTATGGCGGTGGAAGGTGCGCACCGCAACCATCGCCACTGCGGCCTATGTGGGCAAGCCCCATCCGATTACCCGGAAATGGCCGAATATCTCGTGGAAATCGGTATAGATTCGATGAGCCTAAACCCTGACACGGTGTTGCAGACTACACAGCTGGTGTTGGATACCGAGCGGCGTTTGCATAAAAATTGACGTAGCCATAGTGCTCGGATAACGAAGGCCCGGTAGGTTTTGCAAAACTTGCCGGGCCTTCGTTTTGAGTGCAATCCGTAACGAAATAACGTTTTTTGAACGGAACGGGGTTTCAAACCCCATCCTGCGATAGCTTAATAAAAACGTTTGTCATTTGAAGAATGTTATAGAATGGCAAATCTGCAACAAATGCCGGAATGTCTCCGGCTTATAATAAAAACAGTGGTTTAAGAACTATGCGATGTCCATTTTGTAGCGCACACGACACCCGTGTCCTAGATTCCCGATTGGCGAACGAAGGCGACCAAGTCCGCCGCCGCCGTGAGTGCAATGTCTGTAAAGAACGTTTCACCACCTTTGAAGTGGCGGAACTGACCATGCCCCGCGTCATCAAGCGTGACGGCCTGCGCGAACCGTTTGATGAGAAAAAACTCCGTTCCGGGATGCTCAAAGCCCTGGAAAAACGCCCTGTCGAGGGTGATGCCATTGAAGCGGCCTTGACCCGTATCAAAAAAGACCTGATGGTCTTAGGTGAGCGGGAAATTTCCGCCCAGGAATTGGGCGAAAAAGTCATGAAAGAACTGAGCCTGCTCGACCATGTTGCGTTCGTGCGTTTCGCGTCCGTGTACCGCAGCTTCCAAGATGTCAGCGAATTCACGCAAATGATCGCTGACTTGCAACAAAAAAACGCATGAACGCCCAGGCCAAAGACGATGCGGCCTTTATGGCCCGCGCCTTGGAACTGGCGCGTTTAGGTCTTTACACCACCGACCCTAATCCCCGCGTGGGCTGTGTGTTGGTCAGGGATGGTCAGGTGATTGGCGAAGGTTGGCACGTCCAAGCCGGCCAAGGCCATGCTGAAGTGCAAGCCTTAAAAAATGTCGCCGATGCGCGGGGTGCAACCGCTTATGTGACCCTAGAGCCCTGTAGCCATCATGGCAAAACGCCACCGTGTTGCGATGCCTTGATTGATACAGGCATCCGCCGCGTTGTAGCCGCCATGCAAGACCCCAATCCTTTAGTGTCCGGGCGCGGTTTGGCTAGATTGCAAGCTGCGGGTTGTGAGGTGACGGTCGGTGTGCTCGAAGCCGATGCTCGGCAATTGAACCGGGGCTTTATCAAACGCATGACCGAGCACCGCCCGCTGGTGCGCAGCAAATTGGCGATGAGCTTGGATGGGCGCACCGCGATGGCCTCCGGTGAGAGCAAATGGATTACCTCCGCCGCCGCACGGGCCGATGTCCAACGCCTCCGTGCAGCCAGTTCAGCGATTTTGACAGGCGTGAATACGGTGCTGGCCGATGATCCGGCTCTGACGGCGCGGGTTGATGTCCCGGTTATCCAGCCCATCCGCGTGGTGTTGGACAGCCGTTTGCAAACACCGCCCACCGCGCAACTGGCGACATTGTCAGGGCGCTCATTAATCCTTACCTGCTCGGACGATGCCGCCAAACAACAGCTACTGCAAGCGGCAGGTTTTGAAGTGCATCGGCTCCCCGACCAACAAGGCCGTCTGGCGTTGCCCGCCGTTATGGACTTTTTGGCGGCACAACAGATCAATGAAGTGTTGGTTGAAGCAGGCGCGGTGCTCAACGGCGCGTTGCTGGCCGAAAACCTGCTGGATGAAATGATCGTCTACATGGCCCCGTCTATCTTGGGCGACCAAGGCCGTGGCCTGTTCCACCTGCCAGACATGCTGACGATGGCCGACAAAAAAACCTTGAAATTGTTGGGTGTCCGGCAGGTGGGGGGGGATTTGCGCTTAGTTTTTCAACCACATACAACGGAGAAAATATGACCATTTCTAGTGCCATAGATTTTTCACAGCTTAAAACTGTCGTCGGGCAATGCAATTTGGATGAAAAACTTGAGTTATTGGAATTGCTGGAAAAAGAGACCTTTGCTCTGCGGTTTAAAAGGTTTTTAGGACAAATCAAAACCGATGAATTGAGTTTAGACGATATTACTGCTGAAGTGGAAGCAGTCAGGCAAGCTAGGCATTATGGCCGATGATTCAATCCGAGTTGTCATCGATACCAATATCTGGATTAGCTTTTTGATAGGCAAATCGCTTGCTGGCTTGACTGATGCAATTATCAATAATCGCGTGCAAGTGTTATTCAGTGATGATTTGTTTTCTGAATTATTGGAAGTTCTGCAACGTCCTAAATTCAAGAAATACTTTTCTGTGGCGGCGATTGAACAATTGATCGTATTGCTTAACGAAAAGATTGTCTGGATAAATGTTGTCGGGCAATTTACAGATTGCCGGGATGTAAAGGATAACTTCCTTTTAGATTTGGCCGTTTCTGGTCATGCCGATTATTTGGTGACAGGTGATGCTGACTTGTTGGTTTTGAATCCTTTTCATGGTGTTGAAATTGTTTCATACCCATTTTTTCAAAACACAATGTTGGCAGATTCTTGAACTTACACTAACCTCAGTTCGATATAAAGAATTGTCCACGAAAAACACGAAAAAGTTAAATTATAAATTTCAATAGCTTAAGTTTTACGATTTTATCGTTTTCGTGCCTTTTCGTGTTATTCGTGTACAACAGCTTCTTATATCGAACTCAGGTTACACTAAGGCTAAACTTATGCCATCCCCCACCCGCCGCCAATTCCTGACCACCCTGGCCACCACCAGCCTAGCTTCGCTCTTACCTAATTGGTGCAAAGCGCGTGGCTTGCAAGCCGTGCCTGTTTTGAGCGGTACGGAATTTACCTTGACCATCGCCAAAACCACGGTCAATTTCACGGGCAAGCCGCGTACCGCGACGACTGTCAATGGCTCCATCCCCGCGCCCGTGTTGCATTGGCGTGAGGGCGACACGGTGACGTTGACCGTGATTAACCAGCTTGAAGAATCCACTTCCATCCACTGGCATGGCCTGATTTTGCCGTATGACATGGACGGCGCACCGGGCATCAGTTTTGACGGCATCCCGCCGGGTGGGCGGTTCACTTACCGTTTCCCGGTGCGCCAATCCGGGACGTATTGGTATCACTCGCATTCCGGGATGCAGGAGCAGACAGGCCTGTACGGCGCGATTGTCATCACGCCGGCTCAGGAAAGCGTCCCATCCGACCGTGATTATGTCGTGCAATTGTCGGAATGGACGGATGAAAACCCGTTGGCGGTGTTTGCCAAGCTAAAAAAACAAAGTGATTACTACAATTTCAACCAACCTACCGCTTTGGATTTTTTCCGCGACATCGCCAAAGAGGGCCTAAGCGCGGCATTCGACAAACGGGCGATGTGGAATGAAATGCGCATGTCGATGACCGATTTGGCCGACATTTCCGCGCACACCTACACTTATTTGGTCAACGGCAACACGGCGGCGGACAATTGGACAGGGTTGTTCAAACCCGGCGAACGGGTGCGCTTGCGGTTTATCAATGCCGCCGCACAGACTTTTTTTGACGTGCGCATCCCCGGCTTAGAGATGACTGTGGTGTATGCCGATGGCCAAGCGGTGCAAGCCGTGACCGTTGATGAATTCCGCCTAGGGCCTGCGGAAACTTACGATGTCATCATCACGCCCAGGCTAGCGGCCTACACCGTGTTTGCCCAGTCGATGGATCGTAGCGGTTTTGCCTGTGGCACGTTGGCGGTCAAACCGGGTTTGCAGGCCGCTATCCCCAAACCGGACGCACCCGAACCCTTAAGCATGATGGACATGATGGGTTCGATGCGACCGGACGTGAAAGTCCGCCACGCCAAGACCGAATACGGCCCCCATGTTGATATGCGCGTCGATACGCCGCGTTTGAATTTGGACGATCCCGGTGTCGGCTTAAGGGACAATGGCCGCCGCGTCCTGACCTATGCCGATTTGCACAGTGTCGCGGGTATCCTTGATGACCGCCCGCCAGAGCGGGAAATAGAACTGCACCTGACTGGCAATATGGAGCGTTACAGTTGGTCGCTAGACGGGGTCGAATTTAGCGAATCCACGCCTGTCCATTTGCGCTACGGCGAGCGTTTGCGGGTGGTGTTTGTCAACGATACCATGATGAGCCACCCGATGCACTTGCACGGTTTATGGAGCGATTTGGAAAACGCCCAAGGCCAAGTGCAAGTGCGTAAACATGTCATTATCGTGCAACCCGCCCAGCGCGTGGCCTTCCGCGTCAATGCCGATGCGCGGGGCTATTGGCCGTGGCATTGCCATTTGTTTTACCACATGCACGCGGGCATGTTCCGGGTTGTGGTGGTGGCGTGATGTGGCGTTTGGGGCTGTTGCTGTGGGTTGCCTGTCCGGTGCAAGCCGAACAGACGATGGATCATAGCCATCACCACCATCATGATATGGCGACTATGCCAGCACCTGCTGCTACCCAGCCGGAAACCGAAGAACCGCGTGATCCAAGTGCCTATTCTGATGGCTATAGCTTTGGCGCAAACATCGCCCATAGCCATAAAGCCGAACCTTGGTTGGCCTCGCTGTTAGTGGATCGATTGGAAGCCTTAGGCTCAGATCAGGACAGTGTGCTGACCTATGATTGGCAGGCGTGGTATGGCAAAACCTATGACCGCGCCGTGATCCGTGCCGAAGGCAATATGGAGGCGGGGCAATTCACCGAGGCGCGGAATGAATTGCTCTGGGGACATGCCGTCACCCCGTATTGGGATACGCAACTGGGTGTACGCTACGACTCCGGGCAAGGCGCGGATAGAGGTTGGTTGGCTTTAGGCTTGCAAGGTTTGGCCCCGTATTGGCTGTATATCGAAGCCACTGCGTATGTGAGCGAGGCGGGCCGTGTCGCGTTCCGGTTTGAGAGCGAATACGACGTGCTGATTACCCAACGCCTGATCCTGCAACCGCGCATCGAAGCCAATTTCTACAGCCAACCCGACCCCAGCCGTGGAGTCAGCGACGGCCTATCCGATTTTGAAGGCGGCTTGCGTTTACGCTACGAAATAGCCCGCGAATTTGCACCGTATATCGGCGCGGAATGGGCCACGTCCCACGATGTCAACAGCATAAACGATTCTAGCACCGATGCGATCCGGTGGGTGGCGGGGGTTAGGGTTTGGTTTTAAGCAGTTGTTTGAGGATATTTGTCAGTGCAGGGCTAAATGCTTCTAATTGTCCATTTTGGTCGGGCTGTTGTAAATCGGCAACTAGAATGCCTAACACATCATCATCCGGTGGTTCCAATTCATTAGGCATCATGCCACAGCCGTAAAGCAAGCTATCTACCATTCGTCTCCGTTCTTCCCTAATGGCTGGCGAGTCTAGCCCTAATATATCAACCGTTTGCTTGGCGCGTTCGGTTTCGCCAGTTATTTTTCCTGACAGATAAAAGCGCAATTCAGTTTCGCACTCAGCCATTAACGGGGTAAGAGCTAGCAGCTTTGATCCGCGTTCTTGATTACAACGGGATGGTGTTGTGCAGGAGGCGACAATATTGGCAAAATCCAAACTTTTGTGGGCTGCGGTATGCTGACTGGCGATATGTTCGTTGTTGCTATTGGTTTTATTGATGCGTTTGCAGCAATAGGCACATAAGTAAAATTGTTCTTTTAAGGCCATCTTACGGATCGCTTGGCGGGTTGTTTTGCCTGCTTCGCTGTTGTCCAAATCTTGATAACGTCCGTTTGGGTTAGCTTTTTTCCAAGCCTTTAATTCTGAGGGTTCCTGGCTTTTAGTGATGAGCCGCACGTTGTGCCTCCAGGCGTTTGATTAATAATCTGGCTTTGCCCAGTTCCAAATTGTCAATGGCGATTTTTTGCTCCAATTCGGCCAAAAGGATTTTAGCTGTGGCCAGTTCTCCGTCTTGCAGGGTGTCACGCAAGGTGTCAAAGGCTTGTTGTATGTCAGTATTGCGGATACTTGCATCCATATCTTGTAGGAGCACTTGATTGACATCCATGCCGTAAAGGTTCTCAAGCTTGTGTAGTTGGCCATCATTGAGCGTGTAACAGAGCAAATTGGGCGATTCACTGATGATTATCGGTGAATGTGTGGTCAGTATAAATTGGCAATTAGGGAAGGTGCGGTTTAGGTTGCCGACTATCGCCCGTTGCCAATTTGGATGAAGGTGCAGGTCAATTTCATCGATCATGACGATGCCGTAGCCCTCTAAAGGGGTGTCTAGTGCAGGGTTCATCATGGCTAAACGCCTGGCAATGTCACCAACTAAAGCCATCATGGATTTCTCGCCTTGTGATAGTTGGGCAACATCCAGCGTTTTGCCTTTTTTGTCCACTAACATTTGTAATCGGGGTTTGCGTTGGATGCGTAGGTTTTCAAAATCAGTCATGAAGGTTTTTATGGCTGAGCGGACAGCTGACAGCTGTGGATTTTGGATAGAGCTATGTATCTTTTCCATATAAACTAAAAGAGCGGAAACAAAGTCATCGCCTTTTCCTTTAAAAGATTCGGCAAACTTTTCTACCCTAGGTTGCAGGTCTTGGACTTTTGCTTGGTTTTCAGCATCCTCCCGATCCCGAAACCACTCGAAAAACCGCTCAAAATCAATGCCACGTAAACTGTTTTCATAGCCATCGATTTGACCAAAGCTATGGCGAGCATTTATTTCCAGTGGAATATTCATTACACCTCGCTCAATTGGATAATAAACAATTAAAGGAAAAGAAGTTTGTTCGACATGTTGGGTTAATTGCTCTCTAAAGCAATTGGCCAATTGGCTTACTTCATTTAGTTGGCTGTCTGATTTTTTTATCCTACCTTTCAATGTCTTAGATAGCTGCCAACTATATTGTTTTTCAGCATGCTGTAGCTGTATAGCAATATTGGAATAGATTTCCCCGTTTTGGATATCTATATCTGCAATGGCAAAACCACTACCTTTTTCGCGATTAATCCGCGCAACTAACCAGCTCAAATTAATTTTGAGGGCATCCAAAATAGCTGTTTTACCTGCGCCATTATTGCCAATGAAAACAATAGTCTTACTGGGTTGCTCAGGGTTGCTTGAATCCCAAAACGGTATGGACACTTCCGTAAAACAACGGAAGTTTTTTAAGGTAAGTTGTGTGATGAACATGATGGGTAAATAGTCAAGTTTCCGATTCTTTGCTTTTGATTTTCAAGCATTTTACCACGTGCTTTTATATTGTTTCGATTTACAAAGAACAATCGCACGGCCCGATGTCGCAAGGCAGGTCAGGACATTCAAAAGGCACGTCACAGGCGCTGCACCCATCTAACGGACAACAGTCGGTTTTGTCTTCCCGTTTTTTCGAACGCCTTCTTTGTTCGCGGGTTTGGGTGGCTTGTGTGGCGAGCAATGTCGTGTAAGCGGAGCGGCAGCGGGCGAATTGCCGGGGGAGGGCGACGAACAATGCGCCGACCCCGCGTTTGCGGACGATGCGTTTGGCGTATTCGGAGCAGGAACAACGCCCGGTGTGGACGCGGTAGGCGCATTGGAAGCCTTTGTACGGCGAGAGATGGCGTTGGTAAAAATTGATGGCGTAAACGGCTGAAACGTCTAGCATGGGAACTCCTATGATTTATATCTCCCACACAACCCTCTCCAAAACGGAGAGAGGGCTTAAAAAAGGGGGCAAATTTTAGGCATTGGCCCGTTGGGTCGTGGCAGGCTTTGCTGCTAGGTTCGCGTTGGGCGGAAACATGGCATTACCAAGACACGCCGTTTAAGTGGATGTCGATGATGTCGCCTTCGGTGGTTTTTAGGCCAGCGGCTTTACAGCTCCAGTTTTTTAAGCCGTCTGTCAGCGGGATGGTTTTGCTGATGCCTGTGGTGGTGTTGGTGCAGGTGACGGTGTAGCTTTGTAGGCCGTTGGCCGTGCCACCGAGCGGTTGGACTTTTTTGTATAGTGCTAGGATTTCTTGGTCAGTTAAGGCGCGGTTGTAAAAACGGACATCGTCCAATGCCCCTTTGAAGGGCGAATAGTAAGAATAGGCTTCTGATGTGTTGCCTATTCGCAACTCATAGTTGTTGTTCTTAAAGACATTTTGGGTGAGGGCTTTTTGGCTGTCGAGTTTGCCGTTGAAGTACGTTTTTGCGATTTGCTTGTTGAAGTCGACGACCCCGACGTAATGAAGCCATTTTGCTTTGGCGATAGCGTGGGTGGAGTAGTAGCTTAAGCATTCGCCGCTACCTGTGGCATCTTGCTCAAAATACAGGTCTTGGTTTATCCAGACCCCATATTCCCGGTTGCTATAACAGCCGCTTTCAAACGGGCCACCTTTGTGGATGATGCCTGACCACAATGTGCTGACATCATCAATCCGAATCCAAAAAGCCATTGTCCATTCTTTGGTGGGGTTCAGTGAGCTGGAATTGGGGATGCTGATGTAACTGGCTCCGTCAAATTGCAGGGCTTTTTCTTCCATGCCTTTAATGCAGGCGAGTGTGCCGTTGATGGTGCCATGATTTTTATTGCCGCTGGTGTCGGTGGCTTTGCAGTTGTCAAATGTGTAGTGGGCGGCAAGTCCGGTGTTAATGTCGGCACTGGCGGTTGGGCATGGGCTTAGCAGTGCGATGCTTGCTGCTGTGGCGAAGAGTTTGGCTTGTCGGGTGTTCATGGGATGTCCTCTGGAGATTGTGGTTGATGTTATGTGCCGACAGGTTGCCGGATGTATAAGGCCATTAGGAAGGCGAGTCTATTGTACGCCTGTATTTTAATGGCAAAAATTTCGGTGTTTGGCGTACTATAAGGGGATAAGTCGGGTATTTTTTTGGCTCTGGGTTAGGGCCTTCACTTCTTTAGGGAAACTCATTATGCACACCCAAAAACTCAAGGATTTGCAGCATCATCATGATTTTGCAGTGATTAGTAAAAAAGGCGAACGGCGCACGTGGTTTGTGTTGGTGTTGACTTTCCTGATGATGGTGGCGGAAATCGCTGCCGGTACGCTGTTTGGTTCGATGGCGTTGTTGGCGGATGGTTGGCACATGGGTACACATGTCGCGGCTTTTATGATTACGTTGTTTGCTTACCGATACTCCAGGCTCCATGCCGATGATGACACGTTTGCGTTCAGTTCCGGCAAGGTGGGGGTGTTGGGCGGTTTTGCCAGTTCGATTGCGCTGGCGGTGGTCGCGCTGATGATGTTGGTGGAATCATGCGAGCGGTTTTTCTTGCCTAGGGAAATCCGTTTTGATGAGGCCATTATTGTTGCCGGGGCAGGGTTGTTGGTGAATGTGATTTGTGCGTTGTTGCTAAAGGACGACCATCACCATCACGGGCATGACCATAAACACGGACACGATCATCATCATCATGACCACGATCACGACCATCATCACCACGACCATAACCTTAAGGCCGCTTATGCCCATGTGTTGGCGGATGCGCTGACTTCGGTGTTGGCGATTGTGGCTTTGGTGGCGGGCAAGTATTACGGTTGGGTTTGGCTAGACCCGGTGATGGGCGTGGTTGGTGTCTTGGTGATTGGGCGTTGGTCTTATTTGTTGGTCCGCGAAACCAGCCCGGTGTTGGTTGATGAGAGTTTGGCGTTGCATTATAAAACGGCTATCCAATATGCGATTGAAGAAGACGCGGATAACCGGGTCAGCGATTTGCATATCTGGCGCGTGGGGCCTGGGCATTTTGCAGTGATTGTCGCGGTGGTTTCGGATCATCCGCAGTCGCCTGATTATTATAAGGCTTTATTGAAACCTTATTATCGCGTGAAAGGGTTGGGTAAATTGTCGCATATCACCGTGGAAGTGCATCAGTGTGGAGGCGATGGTTGCGCGTGATGGGCAAAACGGCAGGCAATAAAAAGCCCGCATAAAGCGGGCGTATTGAGTCGTTATTATTGTTATTATGTGGTTATATAAAATAACCTAACCCAAGTAAAATGACTGATTTTTATTATTGTTATATGAGCTTTGCAGCTCCTCCTCCCCCTTCTTAGCCAGCGATTTTCTGCTGGTCTAACTCTCTAAAAGGTGCAGTATTGTATCCTGAGAAAAACCAACCTGTCTATAAAACGGAAACAGTTATTGTGTAATTTAATTGTCATGAAATAAAAATGCTAATAGATATAAGTTGTTAGCGAGTCAACAAGATCACAAAATTATAAAAAAATCCGGCAACG
Source organism: uncultured Methylocucumis sp. (assembly GCA_964446885.1). Lineage (GTDB taxonomy): Bacteria > Pseudomonadota > Gammaproteobacteria > Methylococcales > Methylomonadaceae > Methylovulum. Next base: position 16,076 of record CAYUQV010000025.1, on the reverse strand, counting down.
ATTGCGCTTTGTTAAGCTTGCATTCAGCAAAGCTGTTTTTGGAACTGTCGCCATTTATCGGTTACGGCGCATTTCCAGTTCTTGGGTCAGGAAAAAATTTAACCTGTCTGCCAAAATGGAAGCCAGTTGTGGGTTCAGGCCTTTGGATTTTTCCGCCAAACGGATTTGCAAAATGGCTTCGCGGATTTGTCCGGTCACATAATAATATTCGGCCAAATAACGGTGCGATTCGGCGGGTTGGTTCAGTTGGCTATAAACTTGCGCCAACAACTCCCAATAAATCGGTTGCCGCTGGGTTTCCGGGGTCAATAAGGCCAAATTGTCTTTGGCTTCCAAGGGTTTGCCGATTTTAATCAGGGCGTTGATGTAATCCAGTTTTAAGGCTTCATTTTTAGGATATTGATCCGCCAATTTTTGGTAACGCTGTACCGCTGTGCTGAAATCGCGGGCATCCAAGGCCGTTTTTGCGAGTGCCGTGGCGTATTGCAGTTGGTTGGGATAACTTTTATGCAAATCCTGGAACATCGCTTCGGCCTCTTTAAACTTCTGCATTTTCAAGGTCGCCAATGCCAAACCATAGCGGGCGACCAAGCGTTGGTCATCCGTGCCTTGGCGGGTATGGGTTTGGAAATAACTCAGCGTGTCGGCGTCATTGGTGCTGGTCAAAACCCGCAGTTTGGCTTTGGTCAATTGATACCCCAGCGAATCGGGGTATTGTTTGTACGGATACGTTTCGGCGCGGCCACGGGTATCGGAAATACGCGAAGTCGTGACCGGGTGGGTGCGTAAAAATTCAGGCACGTTTTGCCCGTAAAAGCGTGTCGATTGTTGCAAGCGTTCAAAAAAGGTCGGCATACTGCGCGGGTCAAATTCTGCCCCTGCCAAGGTTTGCATACCGACCCGGTCGGCTTCGGCTTCATGTTCGCGGGTGAAATTGATCTGAAACTGATAATTGCCCGCTTGCACGGCGATAATCGCGGCTTGCGCCGCCGCTGCCGATTGTGTGCCTAATAAAATCGCCGCCAAGGTTGCTGCCAAGGTCGGGATGGACAAACGGCTGGCCGCTTCCGCGCTACGGTATAAATGCCGCTGGGTGACGTGGCCTATTTCGTGGCCGACGACAGAAGCCAGTTCGCTTTCGGCTTCGGTCATCAGGATCAATCCTGAGTTCACGCCAATATAACCGCCAGGCCCTGCAAACGCGTTGATGTCGTTTTCCATGACCACAAAAAAATAAAACGGATGCGCTGGCGCGTCGCTATGTTCGACCAAGTGCTTACCTAGCGTTTTGATATATTGCTGGATTTCCGCATCTTGGCTGATGGTGACTTGCGAATGGAGGCTGCGGAAAAACGCTTCGCCCAATTCTTTTTCCTCTTCGGCGGTGATGAGTGTCCCGGACGAATCGCCGAGGTCAGGCAAATCAATTTTATCGATTTCAAGCGCGTATTGCGGGGTAGGGAACAAAACCAGGCTTAATGCCAGGGACAACGTGGCAAGTTTAAATTTCATGGTGATAAGTGTTGGCAAATGAGGAGGATAACTGCAAGACCGGAGAAACCAGAGATAGTTTTCATGATAAGCAAACTTGTAAAATACTAAGCCGATTATAAATCATCATAACCAGAGCCGTGCCATCGCAACTATGAAATTTGCCCTACAAATCAATTCCAGCCCCTACCAAACCAATGCCGGACGTACGGCGATTGAATTTGCCAACGCCCTAATCGCCCAAGGCCATCAAATCTTGCAGGTGTTTTTTTATCATGAGGGCATTTATCATGCATTCAAACATGCCACACCGCCTGATGACGAAACCTTACAAACTGCCCAATGGCAACGCTTGGCAAAAGACTATCAAATTGATTTGGCCGTGTGCATTTCGGCGGCGCAACGCCGTGGCTTGTTGTGTGCTGATGAGGCATGGCGGCAAGGCAAGCAGGACAATGATTTGGCAGAGGGTTTCCGTATCGCGGGCTTAGGCCAATTGCTTGCCGCGACTTTGGAAGCCGACCGCTTTGTTGTGTGGGGTTGAGATGAAAAGCTATTTGTTTGTTCTGCGCAAACCCGCCCATAGCGGTGCATTTGTCCAGGAAATGTTGGATATTATCCTGACCACTGCCGCTTTTGACCAAGCGGTGAGTTTATTGTTGTTGGATGATGGCGTGTTCCAATTGAAAGCGCACCAACAACCTGATGTACGGGCTTACAAAGACACCGCCGCAATTTTTAAGGCCTTGGAAATGTATGATGTTTCGGCCCTTTACACGGAATCCGAAAGTTTGGCGGAGCGTGGGTTGCAAGCGGCGGATTTGTTTTTGCCTGTGGAAATAGTCGATAGGGCGGCTATTTCTGGATTTATGCAGCGGTTTGATGTGGTTTTTTCGGCTTAAGGCTCCAAAAAAACCTTACGGAACGGGTAACAAACCCGTTCCGCTCTGGATTTTTATAGCTTCCTTAAAAACAGTCATGCCCGTTAGGTGTTAATGGTCATGATGATGGCCGCCCATCAATTTCTCAAGATGCTGCACCATTGGGTCATCTTCCATATCGCCTAAATCGGTAAAATCGAGATGGCGCAAGTTATCAAGTTCCGGTTTGCTGATGGGTTTTGTCTTAAGGGCTTGTTGGCCGCACTGCGACAAGCTTAAGGTCACTGTCCCTTCGGGTAGCTTTTTGCTCAAACGCGCCGGGAGTTGCGTATCAGGCAGCCAGTCCACTTCGGTTTCGATACCCTTTATTGAGCCGCTGTAATGTTCGACGGCAATCCGGTTGACGTTTTCTTTGCCGACCAAGGCCAATTCTTTGCCTAAACTGTTTGGATCCAGCAGTGATGACAACACTTTCCATGAGGGTGTCGAGGCGGTTGCCGCCAAATCACCGGGTACGAAATCCAGTGCTACCCGTTCGTTGTAAAAAATCCGGGTATAAAAAAATTGTCCGGCCGCATTTTTTTCCCAAATTTCCCCTTGTTTAGAGCCTTCATCGCGGGTTTCGGTACGTTGTGGTTGCCGCCAGAAATACCAATTGCTGTGCTGGCTGGTTTTGCCGTCTGATAGTTCTTTATCAAATTGGCAAGCGATAGGTGTGGTGGTGCTGAGTCCGGCCAAGCTATCGGGGAGTGGGCGGGTGGTGTTGCCTGCACACGCGGTCAGGCAAGCAATAAGGGCAGGGATAAGCAGCGTTTTCATGAAATCATTTCCAGATGTTGTGGAAAGCCGGAAACAAACGAGGGTGCATTGCGCACCCTCATTGAGCATCCAGCCAATAGTTTCCTTGTTGATACGGTGGGACAAGTTCCAAAAGGGCCTTGTTAAATTATCGGCTCATTTTTCTGTTCATGACGTGGAAAATCGTGTTTTGCTCAAGTGAGCCACGGAACAGATGTGCGCCAGGGCCTATTGCATAAATGGCAACGTCTTCACCCGCGTGGGTTTCGCCACCTGCCAATGGCACGGTTGCTTCTTGATGGAAGTTGGCATCCGTGGTGTCAACTGCGGTCATATCTTCAATACGGCCTGCTTGTACTGGCGTGGCATAAACATCATCGCCTTTCACGCCTGTGTGGTAGCCCAAACCGTTGGCATAAGACAAAGTCGTGTAAGGTGCGCCGTCAGAAGCTTTAGTGTAGCTGGCCGCGCCTGGTTCAATGACTTTGCCCAAAATGTTGTTGCCGCGTTGTGGGTAGCCGCCGATAGTGAACACGTGGCTATGGTCAGCAGTAACAATAATCAAGGTGTTGTCCAACTCGCCCATCGCCTCTAAGGTATCAACCGCTTTTTTGACGGCATCAGACAAAGCAATCGTGTCAGTCAAGGCACGGTAAGCGTTGCCTGCATGGTGGCCGTGGTCAACACGTCCGCCTTCAACATGCAAATAGAAACCTTTAGGGTTTTTGCCCAAGATTTTGATGGATTTTTCAGTCATGGCCGCCAAGCTAGGTTCGCCGGCAGTATCCGCCAAACGGTCAGCTTCATATTCCATGTGTGAACGTTCAAACAAACCTAACAGGTGAGTAGTTGATGCTGTGTCTATGGCATCGAATTCAATTTGGCTATAAATGAATGAGCTGCCGGCACCGCCACGGGTAACCCATTCAGCGGTCAAATCACGGCCATCTTTACGTCTGCCAAATTTGCCTGCATCTTCAGGGTCGGCTTGGGTGTTGGTGCGGAAATATTCACGGCCACCACCTAAAACAACATCTACACCGTCACCAAAAGGGAATTCAATCAATTGGCGGGCGATGTCACGTACTGCGCAACCAGCAGGTTGGTTAGAATCAGCTTCCCAGTTACGCTCTGGTGTATGGGCGTAGTTGGCGGCTGGTGTTGCGTGTGTGATACGGGCAGTAGAAACCAAGCCTGTCGCTTTGCCGGCAGATTCGGCCATTTCCAAAATGGTTCTCAGCCTGGTGTTTTTGATGTCGGCATTACAATCGGCTCGTGCCGCAGTTTGGTCAAGCGATAAAACACCGTCATTGGTTTTTACACCTGTGACCATCGCCGTCATGGTAGGGGCGGAATCAGATGTTTGTTGGTTTGCGCTATAAGTTTTTGATAAGGCCAAGTTAGGGAACAACTCGAAGCTTAAGGCGTTTTCTTCGCCACTGCTACCTGGGGTTGTGTTGCTGGCATCAATGATATTTGGTTGTTGGCCTGCCAAAATGCGTGCGGCTGTGACAGTAGAAACACCCATGCCATCACCGACGAACAGGATCACGTTTTTGGCTGATCCGCGCAGGTTCACCAAAGCGGCATTTTTAGCAATTGCGGCATTGCCGGCAGTATACCAAGTGTTGCGGTCTGAATGGGGGGCAGGAAATGAATCAGGGGTCGCCGCATGGCCAACCATTGCCGTGCCAGCTGATAATGCAGCGGCAACAGCCAGTGTGGTAAATTTCAATTTCATTAACAAGTTCTCCGGTTATTTTGTCTACGTCCACATGCGCAAGGCTGTGTGGCAGTTGATGGCGCTGGAAGGGGTCAACTTCCAATGCCCATTCTAAAAATCGAAAAAGTAGGCTTGATTAAGGAATTGTTAAAGTTTGGTGACAGTTTGATGGCAAAAAGGTCCAAGCTGAGTTTGACCTAAATGCGGGTTGGCTAAACCGCCGGGTATGGGGAAAAGAAAAAATTGCCCACGAAAACCATTAAAACATCATAAAACGATAGGCTTTATTGTTTTAGTGATCTTCGTGGACGAGGCTTGATGAGGGCAAAATAGTGGCTTAACCCAAGCCTTTGACGGCATCTTCCGTCCTGAAAAACACTTTGCCGGGTTTGATTTGTTCCAAGAAATCGGTCTTTTGCAGTTTGTCCAATACCGGGCCTTTGGTTTCGGCAAGGTTGAGGGTTTTCCCCGCAGATTGCAGGCTTTGGTTGAACAGTTCCAGTGCTTCCAGGGCCGTGGCATCGATGTCGTTGACCGAATTCAGGATCAAGACCACATGCTTGGTGTTGGGTTGCCGCCGGAGTTCCTCGGCCAGATAATCTTCGATATAACTGACATTGGCGTAAGTGATGCTTTCGTCAATACGCACCAATAACAAATGGTGCCAAGTTTCGACGCTATGGCGTTTGATGTTACGGAAATGTTCGGTGTCCGGTACGCGCCCGACCACGGCGATATGCGGTTGGCTGGTTTTGCGCAAATGGCTGGCGATGGTTAGGATGATGCCCAACATGATGCCTTGTTCAATGCCTAAGACCAGTACGCCCAGTAAGGTCGCCAGTTCCGCCATACCATCGCCCCGGTCATATTGCCACGTATGGAGGATGTGTTTGATGCGCACCAGCCGGAAAATGGCCACTAAAATGATCGCTGCCAAAGCCGCTTTGGGGATGTTCTCAAACCATGCGCTGAAGAAAATGACCGCAAGGCCTAAGATGATGGCAGCAATCAGCATGGCCATTTGTGTGCGTGCGCCTGCCGAAAAATTGACCATCGTCCGGCTAAAGCCGCCAGCAACGGGCATTCCGCCAAACAGCGCGGCGATGACGTTGGCACTGCCTAAGGCCACCAGTTCTTGGTTGGGGATGATTTTTTCCCCTCTCAGGTTGGCGGTGACTTTAGCGATGGCGACACTTTCAACATAGGCGATCAAGCCGATGAATCCAGCATAAGGCAATAACAGCCGCCACTTTTCCGGGGCGATGAAATCCATGCTAGGTGACGGGAAGCCGGACGGGATAGTCCCAACTACAGCCACGGCGGCATCGCCTAAATGCCAATAACCGACGGCTAAAGTGGATAACAGCACGGTCAATAAAGGCCCGCATTTGCTGATGGCAGTGATGAGTGACAGATTGACGTGCATTTTTTTCAGCAGTTTCGATAAGGGTGAGCCGAAAAAAATCAGCAAGATCAATGCGCTGGTGCTAATTGCCAAGCTGGTTGGGGAAAAGTTTTGTAAAGCTAGGTTGTAACAGGCCATATCCAGGCCACAAGCGGGCATTTTGATGCCGAACACTTGCGGTATTTGGTTGCCGATAATCAATAAGGCCGCGCCGCTGGTGAAGCCTGCCAAAACGGGATGGCTGATAAAGTTGACCAATCCACCCATGCGCAGGACTGCCATCAATAACATAATCACGCCGCTTTCCGCTGATAAAATCAGGCTGCTTTGTACAGGGTTGCCGAGTGCGGAGATTTCGGGCGCGTTCAAGGCACTGGCGATCATGATGGCGGCGATGGACACAGGGCCTACCGACAACGTCCGGCTTGTGCCCAGCAAGACATAAACGATGGGCGGCAAAATGCTGGCATACAAGCCCAATTCAGGCGGTAATCCGGCCAGAATCGCATAGGCAATGCCTTGCGGGATTAACAGGATGGCAGTGATTGTGCCCGCGAACAGATCATCACTAAAATCCTGGCGACGGTAGGATTTTAGCCAACCGGGCATAGGCAAGTAATTTGCGATTGATAAGGTACGGGAAGGCATGTCCTTGTTCCTGTGGGAGTGTTAAATGATGGGGCTGGTTTTAAAACCAGACAGGATTGAAATCCTGCCTGGGTTGCGTCAGTTTGCCCCTAGCTTTTTTGCCATGCTTCAAAACCACCTGCCATTGACAAGACGTTTTTATAGCCTAGTTGCTGCATAGTGTTTGCCGCCAACGCCGAGCGTCCGCCAGTGCGGCAATAAATCAGTACGGCTTTGCCTTTGTCCGCCAGTTCCGGCACCATGCCGATTTTAAATTCCAACACGCCTCTAGGCAGGAGGATGGCGTTGCCGATATGTCCTGCTGCGTATTCGTTATCTTCGCGGGTATCGACCACCACGATATTGCCTTCCTTAATCAATTGCTTGGCGGTTTCTATGGACACTTCGGTGATCTGTTGTTTGGCTTGGGCGACCAGGTCTTGGGTGGTCAAATTTTGTCTGACAGGTGCGTCGCTGTCACGTCGGGCTATGGCATCTTGGCGTTCGTTTTCATCCAGGCCGCAATAGCGGTTGGCGGGTACGGCTTCGTCTATCAAACGGGGTTTGGGCAGGTTCAGGTTCGCCATGATGTCAATAAATTGTTCGCGTGTTTTGCCTGCTAAACGCGGGTTAGTGGTGCGCTCTTGCATGATGTTGCTGACCCAGCGGCCTTGGTAATCATGGCCAGGGTACACCAGCGTTTCATCGGGCAGGGTAAACAGGCGTTGGGTGATGCAATCGTACAAAGCTCCGGCATCACCTCCTTGAAAATCAGTGCGGCCACAACCACCGATAAACAGCGAATCGCCTGTAAACACTTTGTCGCGCCATAGAAATGACAAGCTGCCGGGCGTATGTCCGGGTGTGGCGATGACTTTGATTTGCTCACCATCGCCGAACGTGAAAATGTCACCGTCTTGGATTTGGATGTCGGCGGTTTTGGCGCCGCACAATTCACTGACTGCCGTTTGTGCGCCCAGCCGTTGCCGCAACAAACCGCCCGCCGTGATATGGTCGGCATGGACATGGGTTTCTAAGGTGTACTTCAGTTGCAAGCCGTGGCTATCAAGCAACGCGATGTAGCCGTCAATATGGGTGTTGACCGGATCGATTAATACTGCATCTTTGCTGATCGGATCGGCAATCAGGTAGGTGTAAGTCCAAGTTTCGGCATCAAATAATTGTTTGAATAACATGGTGTTTCCTCGTTTGGTAAAAAGGTTGGCGGAGGCCAGGGCATTTTTTATTGTCAAAATAAAAATGCAATAGCCGTGCCATGAGTTTGGACGGGTCAATTGGGGGGATTTTATGCCGCTACGGCTAGACAGGCGGTAAATGTGTTTCAAATATGTTTCTGTGAAACATTTATGGTGTTTCATTTTCTGTTTAATGAAACATTTTGAGGCCGGACAATAAAGGCGGGGATGCCTTAAAGGCTTGCGGGGGGGGATGGTTGTAACGGGATTGTATGCAGATTGCACGGCTGCGCATCCCTGTTAGGGCGTGCAGCCGTCATGAAGACCTTTAAAAATAAGGCATTATAAGAAAAAAACCGGATTTTTAGTGACGGCGACAATGCCTATATAGATAAAACAGGCCATTGCGCCAGCAAAGGCCATCCAGCGGGTTTGGCCACGCGTTTTTAAGGTCATGATTCCTAAACCGATATAAGCGACTAAGGCGACAACTTTCGCGGCCAGCCACGCGCTTTCACCAGACAGCCAGCCACCTTGGAACACTAAGATAATCCCGCTGGCCAATAAAATGCCGTTGATGACATGGGGGGCGATGTTGAATAACGGTTGTTTCATGAGGTTGGAGTTGGTTTCGGATAGGATGACCCGGCCAACAAAGCTGAAAATCGACAACAAAATAAAAGTCAGGTGGATAAGTTTGATCATTGCAGGTTCTCGGATGCTGGAAGCGATGCTTCAGTAAGGTTGCCAATTTGCCGCCCTTATTCGGCGGCCTGTTTGCTGTTGCTTAATTGCCATGCAAAAACAGGGTAATGCGCTTGTTTTTGTATGGCTACATTCTAAACCTTTAGTTGGACAAGGTGTTTTAAACGGTGGGGGCGGTTACAGGGATTATTTGATGTGTGCCAACAAACGTTCGAGCATCTGTTCTGCTTGCCGTCCGTAACCACCGCCGAACAAGTTCAGATGGTTCAAGATGTGGTACAGATTGTACAGGATTTTGCGTGTGCCATAACCTGCATCTAAAGGCCAAGTGGCTTGATAGGCTGCATAAAAATGCTGGTCAAAACCGCCAAAAAGCTCGGTCATGGCCAAATCGGCCTCGCGGTCGCCGTAATAGCAAGCCGGATCAAAGATGACAGGTAAACCTTGTCGGTCAACTGCGCTATTGCCGCCCCATAAGTCCCCGTGTAATAACGAAGGCGGTGGGGCGTAATTTTCAAAAAAGCAGTGGAGCTTGGCGCATAGTTGTTCGCCTAGGCTTTGCAGGCGGCCTGTATGCCCATTGTTGTATGCCAATTTCAGTTGCGGCCCCAGGCGTTGGTCACGCCAAAAGCTAGGCCAATCTGGGGATTGGCTGTTGATTTGCGGTGTGCTGCCGATGGTGTTGTCCCGATGCCAGCCAAAATAAGGCTGTTTGAGGCGATGCAATTGCGCGAGTTGTTCGCCAAGCAGACGGCTTGATGTTCGGCTGGAAGCTCCCCAAGTGATGAATTCCATGACCAAAAAGGCGTGGCTGTCGGTAGCGCCGAACAGGATGGGCGTGGGAACACGTAAGGTTTGGGTATTGGCGAGTTCTTGTAGGCCGTCATGCTCGGCGGCGAACATTGGCAATAAATGCGGGCGGTTAAGTTTAGCAAAATAACGCAGCCCATTGCCTTGTAAGCAATAGGCTGTGTTGATGTCACCACCTGAAATAGCTTGTGCCGAAGTGAGTTTAAAAGCATTGCCCGTGGTTAAACGGACTTGTTCGGCAATATGGAAGCAGGTTTCGGAATGTTGCACGGTGGGTTGGATACCAATTGGAAAGGTTCCGTTATTTTAAACGGAACCGGAATTATATCCATGCTCCCTTAGCAACCCAATTATGCAAATACGAATTTTATGCCAATTAACAACAAGATGGTTGCCAGTACAGGACGTAAAAAACGTTCAGGGATTTTCGCGCTTAAATGGCTGCCTACCCAGATACCAGGAATTGAGCCGATCAGCAGGCTACCTAATAACACTAAATCGACATTGCCCAAGCTAAGATGGCCAATGCCTGCAACGGCAGTCAGAGGAATGGCATGGGCCAAATCTGTACCGACGATTTTGACGGTTTTCATTTTTGGGTATAAGAACAGTAAGGCGACTGTGCCTAATGCCCCTGCACCGACGGAGGAAAGTGTCACTAAGACACCTAATATCGCTCCTGTCAGGACAGTGGCGGGAATTTGCAAGTGGTGGAAGCGGCCAATCACTTCAAGGTCTTCTTCTTCCTCTTCGCTGATAACGGCATTTTTTTCGGCTCTGCGCAATAACATGCTGCGGACTAGAAGCGATATTGCCGTCAGTAGCAAAGCAATGCCTAAGGTAAACGTGATAGCTCCGGTAATGTCTTTGTCGACAGACATGAAATGTTTAAGCACCAATAATGTGGCGACGGCAAAAGGTAAGCTGCCTACGGCTAGCCAAGCGACCACTTTCCAGTCAACAGAGCTGTGTTTGGTATGGTGAACCCATACGCCGCCTGTTTTGGTGATTGCCGCAAACAAAAGGTCGGTGCCAACCGCAACCGAAGGTTTGAAGCCAAACAGGAACACCAGTAGCGGAGTCATTAACGAACCGCCGCCGACACCCGTGATGCCGACGAGTAAGCCGACCAATAAGCCGGAAAAAGAATAAGCTAAATTCATAAGATACGAACCTCGGTGATTATTAAGGGGATGGCTGTATCTTAACAGCTGTTTCTATAACAATTTATGATATGTTATTCTATATTTATCTCATTATGGAATATAGAGGGTTTTTATGAAGCTTCAGCAGTTGCGTTATGTGCGGGAAATTGTCCGACAAGACTTGAATATTTCCCAAGCTGCCGAAATCCTGCACACATCCCAATCCGGTGTCAGCAAGCAAATCCAGTTGCTTGAGGAGGAGTTGAATTTGGCTATTTTCGAGCGTAATGGTAAGCGGCTGACGGGGATTACGGAATCGGGAAAGCTTATTTTGGGGTTGACAGAAAGGGCGTTACGGGAAATTGAAAATATTAAGCGCATTAGCGACGAGTTTAGTAATAAAGAAACGGGTGCTTTGACTTTGGCGACCACCCATACTCAAGCCCGGTATCGTCTGCCATCCGCGATACAAACGTTTATTGGGCGTTACCCTGATGTGAAGCTACATATCCATCAAGGCAATCCAACCCAGGTGGCCGAGCAAGTTGCCAGCGGTGAAGCGGATATAGGGGTTGCGACTGAGGTTATCAGCAGTTATGACAAGTTGTTATGTTTTCCCTGTTATCAATGGAACCGGTGCATTATTGCGCCCCATGGACACCCGCTGTTTAATGATTTGCCGTTGACCTTGGAAAAAATCGCTAGTTACCCTTTAGTCACTTATGATTTTACGTTTACAGGCGGTTCTTTGGTGAACCGTGTCTTTATGGAGGCAGGTTGCGAGCCGAATGTCGTGCTGACCGCGATAGATGCCGATGTCATTAAGACGTATGTTAATTTAGGGTTGGGCATCGGCCTGTTGGCTAATATCGCTTATGATGCCGAGCGGGATACGGGCTTAGGGATGATCGATGCTGGTCACTTGTTTCCGCCCAGCACCACTTATTTGGGCATACGCCGTGGCACGTATCTGCGTGGCTATATGTATGACATGATCCAATTATTGGCTCCCCAATTTGACCGGAAAGCGATTGATAATGCCTTGCAGGGCATTTCCATCAACCGGATGTTTTTGGGGTTTGTTTGAGGGTTGGCTTGATTCTATTCAAGAAAAATAAAGAAATATCGGCGCATTCAGGTATAATCGCCCGCTTGAATGGGGCATTAAAATCTATAACTACCCCGGGCTTCTTAAGTTATTCGGATATTGAGAGTTATGAAAAAAGTTAACGTTGCGTTAGTCAGGCTGTTGCAGTTTATGGTTTTTGTATTATTTACCTTTATGGTAATCGCTTATTTTGGGGCGTTTTTATTGTTGCCGCTTGATGCTATTGTGTTGTTGACTAAGTTGTTGGGTGTGGTCGGATTGAATGGCTTTATTGGGGCGTTGCTTGCAGTCCCTGCCGTTGGCTATCTATGCTTGAATGTTTATAAAATGCCGGGCTTGTGCCAAATGGTGATTGATACAGGCGTTGATTTGGTCAAAACAGGAAAAGCTAGGGTCGAAGCTTTTAATGATATTGTCGATGCTGTAAAGGCTTAATCATTTCAAATAAAAAGGGTGTGCCATTACTTGGCGCACCCTTTTTTTATGCCTGTTGAAAAATGCCGTTGATGAACTGGGCGATATGCTGTATTTCTTCGATGCAAACGGAATGCTCCATCAGGTAATCATGCCATTTGACATGATATTCCAGTGCTTCTAGCGCATCAAAAGCATTTTTGGCGGTTTCAATCGCGACGACATTGTCCAATATGCCGTGCGCCATAAAAATAGGTGTGGCGTAATTGGCCGCGCTGCCTTCGGATTTGAGCTGTTCGACCGTTGGCAAATAGGTGGATAAAGCAACAATGCCTGCCAGTTTTTTGGGAAAACGCAGTCCTGTGTGCAAGGCAATCACGCCGCCTTGAGAAAAGCCGGCCAGTAAGATACGTTCGGACGGGATGCCGCTGTCTATTTCTTGTTGGATCAGTTGGGTGACGGTTTCGGCGGATTGATAAATGCCCGCTGTATCGACTTTTCTTTCCAGGCTGGCTTCAATGATGTCATACCAAGCACGCATTTTAGCGCCGCCATTGATGGTCACGGGCTGGATGGGCGCGTTTGGAAAAACAAAATGGATATTTTCTGCCGCCTGTAGGCGCAATTCTGGGACGATGCCTTCAAAATCATGGCCATCTGCGCCTAGGCCATGTAGCCATATCACAGAATATTTATGTGTTGAGCTGGGCAGGGTTTCAACAAGGGTGAGTTTGGAAGACATGGTTTTCTCAAGAAAGGAGTGGGCAATAAGGGCATTCTGTCCGATAGGCCGTTAATTTACCATTCTTAGTTGGCAAATCAATAACAAATCACCGATTTTTAATCGTATGCACATGGGTTTGATTGGGCGTTTGGGCCTAATTCCTTTTGAAAATTAATTTAACCGTTATGGCAAAGCATGATAGACCCTATTTTTCTGATTATTTTCATCTTGTTGGTGGCCAGTTATTGGTTTCAAAGCCAAAAAATAAAGGAGCTGGCTTATCAAGCGGTTAAATCCCACTGCCAATCTGTGCAGGTGCAAATGCTTGATGATTATGTTGCCCCACAAGGGATTGGAGTGCGCCGCGACAATACAGGGCGGCTATGTTTGCAGCGGACATTTGGCTTTGAGTTTACGTCTACAGGTGAGAGCCGTTACAACGGTAAGATAATCATGTTAGGCAGGCAAGTCGATGGGATTGTCATGGAGCCGTATAGAATTGATTGGGAATAAGATTAGGAAATATTATGAAAAAATGTCCTTCGTGCGGGTATCAGGCAATGCAGGAGCAGGTGCGCTGTCCTGAATGTGGTGCGTTTTACTCAAAAATCATTGAATTAATTGACCAGGAAGCTGAAGCGGAAGAGCGTGATAGCCTGAAAGGCTTGTGCAAAAGGGTTTTGCAGGCGGGTAGCAAAAAGGAAGCTATCAATATTGAATGGCTGAAGTTTAAGGCGGGGATGACACTGAAGGCCAAGGTCGCTTTATGGGTGGTTTTCGCATTTGTTTTTGCCCTGATGGTTTCGGTAATTTGATTGTTTTCGTAGGGCTTCATAAGGCGGATGCAATTTAAGCAGTCCGCCTTTTTCGTTAAGGCCAACCGTGTGCTTAATTTTCGGGGTTGCTTGCAGGCTGTTCTAATGCGGCAACGCGTTTTTCCAAGTCCTCCAGTTTGGCGCGGGTTTTTGCGAGCACCAATTTTTGGACTTCAAATTCTTCACGTGTCACCAAGTCCAGTTTTCCCAGGGCGCTTTGCAATATAGCGTGGAAGTTTTTTTCCAAGTCTTCTTTAAGGTTGTTTAGTCCGGGGGGGATTGCGCCAGTCAGGCGGTTGGCGATGTCATCAATGGCTTTAGGGTCAAACATGGTGTTTCTCACAGAAAAGTGGCGATTTGTTAATTTGTTAAGAAGATGGGTCTAGGGTGTTTGTCCCATCGGCCAAGATATGCTCCCGGCATATCTTTGTTGAATCGTTTTGGGTCAATGGTAATTGGGTTAAGTTGCACATATAGTGGTTTTCAACTTCGATGAAATTAACACAGGAGTGGCAGACGCCAAAACTTTTTGCGTTATTGGCCTTTTGCAGTTCAATCAACACGCTGTTCAGGGCATCTTCAATGGTGGTGAATTTTTGCGATGAAATGATTGATTGGGCTTGGGCAAAAACATCTATCGGTTTGAGTTCATCCAATAACTGCTTGCCTTCAGTGGACAGGGCAAGATGCACTACGCGGCCATCATCGGTATCTTGGCTTTTTTCAACGTAATTTTTACGCTCGAGCACTTGTATTGATTGGGAGATAGTGCCTTTGGTCAGGCCAAGGAATTCAGCAACCGCTGCTGGCGTGTCGCTGAACCGGTTGCAGGTTGATAGGTAGTCTAGTACCTGGATATGTACCGGTTGCAAGCCTATGGCTGCAAATCGTTTACGCTCTTCGGAGCGCAGCAGGTTGCTGATGCGCTCGATAATTTTGAATGTGTTTAAATCCTGCATTTATAGTGAAAAAGCCTTTTTGAAAAACTCAGGTTGTGCCAATGCGGCTTTGTGGATGTCGACATTGTAATATGTGGTGTCGAATGGCTTGTTGGCTGCATCCAGTTCGCGGAATTTTGCTAGCTTTGATTTGCTGGCTATGGTTGCGCTCCACCAGCCTGATGGGTAGATACATTGTGGAAAAAATAAGGTTTGCAAATCAACAAAGCCAGCAGAACCCATCGCTTCGCGCATTTCGCCTATCAACTTAAGGTGATACAAGGCGGATTCGCTTTGCTGTACGACCATGCCATGTTCGGATAGGCAATTGAAACAGTCATGGTAAAAGGCTTTGCTGAACAGGCCTTCCGCTGGGCCTACAGGATCGGTGCTGTCGACGATGATAATGTCAACAGAGTTGGGTTCTGCGTCTTTGACCCATTTTATGCCGTCAATAAATTTTAAATCGGCACGCGGATCGTTATTGGATTCGCAAAGTTCAGGGAAGTAAATTTCTGACAAGCGGGTTACCCGTTCATCAATATCAATTTGGACGGCCTTTTCAATTGAGTCGTGTTTCAATACTTCTTTTAATGTTCCGCAATCGCCGCCGCCAATAATCCAAACTCGCTTCGGAGCGGGATGAGTAAAGAGGGCAGGGTGGCTCATCATTTCATGGTAAAAAAAGTTGTCACGCGTGGATACCATTGTGCATCCGTCTATGACCATTAGGTTCCCAAAAGACTCAGTTTCGTAAATTTCCAAAAATTGGAAGTCTGATTGCTCTTCGTGCAGCTTCTTTTTGATTTTTAAGGAGAAAGCAGAGCCGGATGTAGGCTGTTGTTCGGTGAACCAATCGTTGGGTGTCATGTTTGTTCCGGTTTGGTAGTAGGTTTAAGTGCAATAAAATGAGCGTATTATATTGGAATTTGTATTGGACGAACCAGAAATGTAAAGATTTATTTTGGCTGGCATTGCTTTAGGATTCAATGTCAAAATGCTTTTAATTTAGGAAAATAGCCATGGTTTAGACAAAAAGTAGTAGGCCGAAAAGTCTTCAAAAATGTTCAAAATGAAAATATCTTAAATTTGCAGTTGACAGGCTTACAAAAAAAAAAGACAATATAGAGCTTACCCGATATAGGAGGGGTTCCCGAGCGGCCAAAGGGATCAGACTGTAAATCTGCCGGCTCTGCCTTCGGAGGTTCGAATCCTCCCCCCTCCACCATTTTCAAAGTTTAGCGCGGGTGTAGTTCAATGGTAGAACTCCAGCCTTCCAAGCTGATCACGTGGGTT
>CAYUQV010000024.1:0-49233 GCA_964446885.1 uncultured Methylocucumis sp. | reverse complement strand
CTAGCCTTCTTCATATCCGATTATTTTCGATTGCACTTCGGAGTTGAATCCACGTTATGAAAGATAAACCATCTGTTTTATACAGCAATTCTGCTGATGGTAAAAAAACCGCGCTTGCTCGACTAAGTTCGTAACTAACTCCGAACTAAGCACTATTCGCTATTTAATTCCCCCTCACCCCAGCCCTCTCCCCAATGGGAGCATAAGTATCTACACAAGTTTGCAAATACAATGGCATGATGGGCAATGATTTTAAAAAACATTGGCGGGAGTCGACCAGCGCCTCATCAAACGCCATCAGCAACTGGTGTTTGAACATATGAATTCAAGTGAGCCGTTGAGCGCAGGACTGAAAGCCTTGCCAGACAAAACTGGCAGCTTCGCCAGTACGCAGGCGGCTTGGCGGTTCTACGCGAACGAGTCGGTCAGCCTGCCGATACTTCAGGGGCCGCTGACGGCGGCGGCACATGAGAGTATCGAAAAGCATTGCAGCCAGTACGCCTCATGTGTGCATGACTGGTCGCGGCTAAGTTATAAACACCTCAACAAAACCGACACTTACGCCACTAGCGCCCCGTGTGAGTATCACGCACGAAACTGATGTGTGTTACGACCTGCAATCCAGCCTGATCGTCATGACGGGGTTGCCGCTGGCACCGGTGGCGCAACGGCTGGTCAGCGCCGACGGGAGCTACACCACTTACAGCGGTACGGCATCTCCGTCACCCGCCAAAAACCATCTGGAGGAGTTAAGCGATTGTATCGGGCATTTGGACAGGCAAGGCTTCCCCAAACCGCTGGTGCATCTGATTGACCGTGAAGGCGATTCGGTTGGGCACATCCGCTGTTGGGATGCGGTGGGCAGCTGCTGGCTAGTACGGGCAAAAGACAATCCCAAGGTGGACTACGCGGGCACTCCCACAGCCTGCAAAGCGGTGGCGGCCGATCTGGCCTTCAACAAGACCCGACAAGTCAGCTACCAAGGCAAAACCTATTGGCAGTGGGTGGCACAAGTCGAGGTAACCTTGAGCCGTCCTGCCAAACCCAGCCACTTGTGCCCGTGGGTAAAAGAAAGGCACACAACCCGTTGTCCCCGGCGTTCCGGTGCAGGCAACGTTGGTGGTCAGCCGCGTCCTGGACGAGGACGGCGACGTGTTGGGGCAATGGCTGTTTGACCAACGTCAAGGACGTGGATGCCGCCACTATTGCCCTCTGGTACTACTGGCGGTGGCAAATCGAATGCTTTTTCAAACTCGTCAAATCGGCGGGCCAGCAGCTCGAAGCCTGGCAACAGGAATCCGCCTTGGCCATCGCCAAACGCCTTCTGGTCGCCAGCATGGCCCTAGTGCCCCGTGCGGGTATGTGTGACGGTCTGGGAGATCGCCGCTGATTTATGCCCCGTGGGTACAACAGCCCGGAAGCCGCCGAGTTGCGGACATTCCTCATCAAACTCAGTGGCAGGCAAATGCACCATAAACAGGCGTTCAGTAATCCCGCA
Organism: uncultured Methylocucumis sp.; assembly: GCA_964446885.1. GTDB lineage: Bacteria > Pseudomonadota > Gammaproteobacteria > Methylococcales > Methylomonadaceae > Methylovulum. Next base: position 47,735 of record CAYUQV010000024.1, on the reverse strand, counting down.
TTGTTGGCAGGCTTATGGGTTTTCCTGTCCATGTCCAAAATCATGGAGGCCTACTCCCAAGAGGAACTGGAGGCTTTAAAAGCGACTGTACAGCAATTTTTGGGAAATGTTGTGTAATATTTATGCAGGGAGAGGGAACACGCTGTCGAAGTTAATTCATGCTCGTTCCTAACCTTCATAAACATCATCTTGCAATATCAAAAACAACACCCAGGAAAATTGTCCGGTGCTGATTTTGGAGCCGCAATAGCCGCATTCGCCTGTTTGCCCCATGTTGTCGGCGGGTGCCCCGCATTGTGGGCAACTGCTTAGGCTGTACGGTGCGCTGTGGTGTTCTTGGCCGATTCGGCGCACAAATGTCCAGTATTCGCTGTACCGTCGTAAGCTGCGCTTGCTGCCGCCGATGACTTTGCCGTCCGCGTCTTCGGTGTAATCGTAGCAGGACGCAAAAATCCGCACGGTGATGGCTTCATAAAATTTGTCCTGTTCGATTTTAGCCGGAACGATTTGGCTGATGGTGATGCTGTCCAAACGGTTGTGCCAGCCGTGTTCGGCGTACATCGCCAGCCAAAATTGGTTGCTTTCATATAATCGGTCAGAGAGCAGGTGGCGCACGGCGGGCCAGTCGCCTTGGCTCCATTGGCTATAAATGCTCAGGAAATAGGCTTTGACGACCGTATCGCTAAAGCTTTGCCAAAAACTGTCCCAATCCGGCAAACCATAGCGTTGTACGAGCTGCTGCATGTGCCCGGCCAAATCACTTTGTTTGATTGTCAGCAACTGTGTGCCTTGCTCTTCGGCATAGGACACCAGGTCATCCGCCGCCAAGGCCGTTGTCCGCAACACCGCACGGTTGGCCAGATACCATTGCATTTCGCCTTTATTGATAAAACTGCCGCAATGCCCGCATTCGCCGGCATCGGTGAAATGCGCGGGAGCGCCGCATTGCGGGCAGCATAAGGCCTGCATTTTTTGCGGTTCGGGCGAGAGCAAGCCTTTTTGCCGATAGAACAGCCAGCGTTCGGTGACGGCGTAGCGCGTGGCTTGGTCGTGTTGGTGCAAGGTGTAATTGGCATCTATCACTAAACTGATGCTTTCGGTGTCCGCGCCTTGGGTGTTGACGGCTTCCCAGCGCAAACCATTGATGACGATTTCATTGACTGTCCACGGACTGGCTTTTTGGAAATGCTGTTGCAGTTCGGTACTTAAAAAGGGCGTGAGGTAACTGAATTCTGGCTGCGTGGAGTAGCCGTAAAATTTGTTGTATAGCGAGTGGACAAAATCGGTGAACAACACCGTCGAAAAATTCGGATCGCTTTGTCTGAGCAAGTCCAATTGGCTTTTGAGTTGGTCGCGTTGCTGGCTGCGGTTGATGAGCGTGGGTTTGACGGTGAGTGTCGGGTTTTGCTGTTGTTGCCGGGCGATGGCCACCAACACCAAAACGACAATAATGATAAATACCAGCATGAACAAAACGGCTTCCGGGTTGGAACTGCCGCCACCGCCGCCAGAATGCCCGGAAAACGAGGGATGGTAAGAAAACGAACTGTGCGACGACGAGCTATGTGATGATGAATGATGCCCGGAACTCGAATGCCCTCCTCCCGGCCTCGCTTGCGCCCATTGCCCACTGGCCAAAATCAATAACAATACCCACAGCGCAATGAGCGTTTTCATAAGTCCACGTCCAAATCATCAGGCAATTCGTTAATGTCATCGGCCACGGGCGGCAAATAACGGTTGAACAGTGGCTGGCAGTGTTGCAGCTGTAAGATTAAGGCTTCCAAAGGCTTGCGGGTGCTGAAAATGCTTTGCAAATTGTCCCGCAAGGTTTGCCATTCAGTGGCTGGTAAAGCCACAGCCACGCCCCGATCCGGCAGCACATAAACCCTTTTTTCTAACAGTGACACATACACCAACACGCCGATGTGGCGTTGGGTATGGTGGATGCCGCCTTTTTGGAAAATCGCCCGCGCCATGATTTCGACATTTTTCTGCAAGCGCGGCTTTTTCACGCTTAAACGGGCCAGCATCGGGTGATGGCCTAGCGCATACCCCAAACCAAACGCCAGCAACGGCGCGGCATACACCACCGTATCCGTGAACAGTTCGGGCGCGAACATCACATAGCTGAATGCCAGCCACGCCATAAACACGCCCCAAATCAAGGCAACATCCTGATAATCCGCCGAACGCGTCCGTAACACGACGGCCATTTCCACTTGGGAATGCTGTTCAACGGCTTTAATGGCTTCCCAGAGCCGGGTTTGCAATTCTGGCGGGTAGGCTTTTTTCATAAGTCAGTAGCACCGTGGGCTATAATCATTATTTTTGCAGAGGAATTTCGCAATGGGACTTTTTGACGGTTTAAAACGCCAGTTACGTTCAGTCATCGAATGGCAAAATCCAGCCCCGAATGCCTTGTTTGAACAATGGTCCGACAATGGCGATGAAATCAAAAACGCTTCGACGCTGATTGTCGGCCCCGGACAAGGCTGTATTTTTGTTTACCAAGGTAAAGTCCAGGCGGTTTACTTGGAAGAAGGTTCGGTGAACCTAAAAACCGATAATATCCCATTTTGGACGACCATCAGCAAAGTTATGCAGTTTTTTGAAAGCGAGCATAAGGTCGGGATTTATTTTTTCAGAAAGACGGTTGTGCTCGACCAAAAATGGGGTACAACGTCCTTGATAAAATATCTCGACCCTAGCTATAAATTTCCGGTCGGGCTGCGGGCATTTGGAAATTATAGTTACCGTATCAAAGATGGCGCGAATTTTTTTGTTAATGTCGTCGGTAGCCAAAACAACTTCACGACTGAGCAATTAAGGAATGTGATTGTCGCCCGGCTCAACCAGCCGCTGGGCGACTTTTTGGCGACCAGCCATTTTGGTTATGTTGATATTGATGCTAACCGGGAAGAAATCGCCGAAGGTGTACGTGAAAAAATGGCGGCGATTTTTGCCGACTTGGGTTTTGAAATCACGGACTTTCGCATCGAAGGCACGGATTTTGATGAAGACACCTTAAAACGCATCAACCGCATCGCCGATATGACCGCCGAAGCGCAAGCCGCCCAAGCCGTGGGTTTGGATTATGCAAAAATCCAACAACTCGAAGCCTTGCGCGAAGCCGCCCGCAACGAAGGTGGCGGGGCCGGGATGGGCATGGGACTGGGCGCGGGCATCAGTTTTGGCCAAAACATCGCCCAATCTATGAGCATGAACACCCCTAGCCCCGCCGCTACGCCTAGTACAGACCCGACAGAGAAATTGCTGCAATTGAAAAAGCTGTTTGAAGCCGAGCTGATTTCCGCTGACGAATACGCCGCCAAGAAAAAAGCCATTTTGGATATGTTGTGAACGGTCAAGTTTTCGGTTTTTAGTGGGAGGGAGCGCGGGCAGGATGCCCGCGCTCCAAAAGCGAAAAAAGTGGCCGTTTGAAATATAGTTTCTAAATAAGGACTGCGTGTCCTTATCAGATTATTTGGGATCGGCTATAGGTACTGGAAACGTTACGGAACGGGCAATAACCCCGTTCCCGCTCGCGTTATTTTATAAATGTTAAAAAAGTTATGAATACCAACTTAATGTCCAAAAAAATGACGTTGATCAACTTGATTTTGACGGACACTTACAAAGTCCGGTCATGGTTAGATGTAAACCGCACCCAAGCGTTTGAACCCGGCATTTTATGGCTTAAAAAATTAAAAAAATGGTATTTGAATTCTAGCTGCTGTTTATGCTTTTCGGTTTGCAGCCGCTCCAACAAACAATCGCTTAATGCCTTATTTTCAACGGGCAAGGTTTGTAAAAACTGCATTTGTACACACACGTCCTGATGCCTGCCCAAATTGTCCTGCAAGGTTTTCAAGCCTTCCACTAACGGTTGTATCCCGTCGGTTGCGTAAAGTGGCATGAAAAAATCTATCAAATAGCGCAGTTTTTTGCAGCGTTTGCGCAAATCGTGGAAACTGTCATCCGCTGACCCCAACTGGAGGGATTGGCCTGATTTAATCAGTGCGAAATAATTTTCTTGGATACTGGCGTTGGCGACCGGAAACACCGCTAAATTGGCAAATTGTTGCCTTATCAGTTCAGGATCAGCCAAATAATTTTGCCAATCCTCACTTAAGGCCTTATGCCGATCCGAAGCCAACACGGCCAGCATCTCTTCATAGGCCTTTTCTTGTTCTACCCGTAAGTGATTGTCTAATATCAGTAAATCATTATGCAAACAGGCGGGCAACAGCGTTTTGTAGTATTGCAAATCATCAAGATGGACATCAATATCCCGCACTTTACTGGTGGCGCTGAACAACCACGCAAACTCTTGCCGAAAATGCTTAATTTTGCGTTTATGAAAAACGGTGCGAAATTGGCTGACCAAACAGCGGGTACGGCGCAGGGCGACGCGGTAATCATGCAATGTTTCAGGATCGCTGGCAGATGCCGCCGAAACAGGCCGATTCTTGTCAATTAACCCGGTCAAGCTTGATAAGATGGCGACAATTGCCTGATGTACGGTATCGTTTTTAGATAAGGGGTATTTTTTCATAGAGCCTCAAAATTAAGTTGCCGCTGTCGCCAGATAACAGAATATAGCCCTAGCCCCCGACGATTACCAGTAAACCTAGTAAAGCGCCCCTTTTTTAACGGTTCGATGAGGATGGCGTATGATGGACAGCTTAACCGCTTGCCCTTCATCAAGCATTAAAGATGCTTTTGTACGTCCCCCCCATAAGCAACACATTAAATGCCATGACTCCAAGTATTGTCCGCACCATTATTGCGATGGCCTCAAGCCTAAATTTGGAAGTGATTGCCGAAGGCGTGGAAAACGAAGCCCAACGGGAGTTTTTGCTCAACAACGGCTGCACCAATTTTCAAGGCTCTGTTTGGCAAACCCGTCCCGATTAGGACGCTTCAAGATGTTTTTTATCCCGGAGATGCAATGCCCAACTGATGGCCGTTTTAAATGGCTTTTTCGGTCACGACAACCCGGTTACGGCCTGCATTTTTAGCCAGATACAAAGCCGTGTCGGCGGCTTTAAGCAACACTGGAGCGGTGTCACCATCGTCTGGATAGGCAGAAACGCCTAAAGATGCAGTGACCCCGGAAAGCTTATTGCCGTTATGGATAAACTCATGTTGCTCGATTGCCTGCCGCACCGTCTCCGCCCGTTCACCAGTAATCGCTTTAGAAGCCCCCGGAATCACCATGACCAATTCTTCGCCGCCATAACGGCAAGCCATGTCCTCGTCCCGCAACTTGGCATTGATGATCTTGGCTATTTCGGTGAGCACAAAATCCCCGGCATCATGGCCGTGGGTGTCGTTGTAGGTTTTGAAATGGTCAATATCCAGCATGATGACACCCAGCGGCTTATCGGAGCGTTGGCAATTGGCCAATTCATGCAACAAGGTTTCATCCAAATAACGCCTGTTGAACAATTGCGTCATAGGGTCATGCAAAGAACGGGTACGCAGGGCTTCACGTAATTTCAGGCTGACCAAAGCCATTGCTAAATTGTCGGCAGCCATTGAAATCAAACGGGTGCGCGACTCCACCGAAGTCCAAGCCGATTTTTTAGTGTCCGGGGCATCGCCTAAGGTGACGCAGAGAAAGCCGATCATTTCCCCTTGGGCAATCGCCGGGGCGCAGACATAGCCGTTTGTGATGTGTTCGGCGACATGGTTGCAATGGATGGCATTTTCGGTTTCTTCAACCACATGCAAGCGGCCTTGGCGCAAAGCCCAACAATCATCCGAAGCAATGACCGGGGAACAGCACACTTGTTTTTCGCCCCAACTTGCCGCCACTTCGACAACGCTATGGGTATCGTCAAACAAATATAAGGCACCGCTTTGCTCGGTGAATATCCGTTTTGCATAATGATGGACAATCTCATGGGTTTCTTTCAAGGAACGGCACACTTGCAAATAGGCGTTCAGCTCATTGATCAAAGCCATTTCCTGGTTGTGCTGGGTCAATTCCAATTGTGAAAGCCGTAATTGGTTTTCGTAATTTTTCCGGTCCGTTATATCGCTGGAAGAACCGATAAAGCCGGAAAATACGCCATCTTTACTGATGTAAGGTTCGCCTGTATCCAAAATATTACGGTATTGGCCATCAAACCGACGCAAGCGATATTCCATTGCAAACGCCTGATGGGAAAAAAAAGCCTCATTAAACACTTGCAGGCAATGATCCCTATCGTCTGGATGCAAGGCCATCAACCATACCTTGCCGCTTACATTATCCCCCGTGGCCGCCCCGACAAATTTCTTCCATTTTGAATTGGTGAAGACAATCTTGCCTTCACGGTTGGTCAGCCACAGCATCACCGGGGCATCTTTGGCAACGATCTGAAAATCCATGCCCTCTTCAAATAGGGAAAGTTCCCCCTGATCCTCTCGTTTGCTTAAGCCGGATTGATTTTTCATGGCAGCCTTTGGTTTATGTTTTTGTAGGCATGATAAAAGATTTCCGGCATCTTGACTAAATCTATGCAAATCCCTGGATTTGCTTGCCATCAACACCAACCGCCTGCTTGCAGGAACTAAGCTGCGTTCATACAAAAACTGAGGAGGGTTTCTTGGCCACGAAAATCACCAACATAATGGCTGGTTCTTGCTTCTTGCACCCTGGAGATTATTCCTTTCCGTCCAGCATTCCGTTGTGATTTAGCTGATGTTAAGCACGCATTTTCTGCGAGTTGGAAATAAACGGCATGATTGAGCAAATGCACAAAACCAAATAAATATATAAAAATCAATAGCTTATTATTGTTTATCGCGCAAAAGGCACGTTTCCAATTGATAGCACGGCGTCCGTCCTTACTAATTGCCGAACCCACGTAAAAAAGCCGTCACTTATGAAATTTTGGCGTGTTAGCACCTACGCCCAACTCGTGCAGAATGTAGCCAAACAAATCCATATCCACGTCCCCTAAGTCCACGACCCTAGAAATCAATAATAAGGGCTTGCCGTCATGATCCCTAAATTTATCTAAATTGACCACTTGCGGCGGATGGCGGATTTCCCCGGATTTGTCACGGACAATCATGACTGTCGGCAACAGATGGTTGTCCTGCTTCATGCCAATCACAATTCCGGTTGCGCCATTGCTTAATTTGATAATACTGCCGACCGGGTAAATGCCTAAGCATTTGATGAATTGTTCGGTGAAATGGCCGTCAAAATGGGTGTCGCGCAGGGCATAAATCGACTTTAACGCATCAGAACAAGACAATTGCAATTTGAGATTGGGGTTATTGGTCAGCGTTTCATATTCGTTAATGATGCCAATAATTTTCGACATCGTGCCGATTTCCGGGCCTTTCAGGCCCCGTGGAAACCCGGTGCCGTCCATTTTTTCATGATGTGAATGCGCCACCTCGGCTATTTCATCAGGCACTTCGGTGAATTTACGCAACAATTCAGCCCCATATTCCGCATGTTTTTGCAATTGTTCGTGCTCTTCGGGGCTTAGGCTATCGTAAGGTTTGGCCAATACGGTTTGGGGCAATTTCAATTTGCCGACATCGTGCAACAACGCCGCCATGCTCAGGCTTTCGATTTGTTGTTGGTCAAATGACAAATAATGCCCAAACAACGCGGAATAAACACAAATGTTCAGGCAATGGGTGGCCGTGTCCTGCTGTTTTTCACGCAAATTTGTCAGCAACACCATCGCATTCGGATTGTGCGCCATGGTTTTGATGACAGATTGGACGCACGATTTGACTTCCGGGATGGCAATGTAATTATTGAGGCGAAAATTGTTCAGCACTTTGTTCACAGAAACCGACACGCCTTCATAAACGGCTTTGGCCTGCTTCATGTCCTCATAAAATCGCGCTTTGGCTGTTTGCGCCTTATGGGCAGGTTCGGCATGGCTGGCCAGTGTCGCAGGACAAGGCTTCCTTTTGGCCAACTCTGCGCGGAGGGTGGGCAAGCTGAGTTCCGTGTCTATTTTGACGGTTTTGCAGGTTTTTTGCAGTTGCTCAATTTGATTGTGGTTTTCTATGCGGAAACCTTGGAACAAAAAAGTCGTTTCCAGCCAAGGCCGATCCAAATGAGCGACATACATGCCAATCTGCAATTCATTAGTAGCAATTTCGATCATATCTAGTCCAATAATTAAACGGCGGGGGCACTTATTCGGGACAGTATATTATTGCAGACAGCCTGATTGTCACTTTATTTATTCGGTAAGCATTAAAATTGTGCAATAGGTAGCGGTTCTTAAAACCTTCTTTTTGAATAAGCCGCCGTCCACGCCGGAAAAACCTGCGGCAGCCCATCGGCTTTGGTTTCACATACCCTACCCTAATCCGATATTGGGCTGGATTATTTGCATCCGCCGCATTTAATTTACGGAAACGCCCCATTCTTAAGTGATGTTCCCAAACCCCGAACCTATAGAAATACATTACGGCATTGTTAATCTCAGTTTTTTTCTTTTATACTTGCCCGTTAACTACCAGCCTATCTTTCACAGGGAGCCATTATGGAAAAACCATTCATCTTACACATGCTTACCACCGCGAAAAACCTCAGCCCTTTTGACGTAAATATGGCTTTGGACGCAGGTTGGGTTTCCGCGTTGCCTTATATTAATGTTGAGCCTAGCGAAGTGCAGGGTTTGGTGCAGGATGCCATTTTCTCGCGCAGCACAAAAAATTTGAAACGTACCGGGATTTTCATTGGTGGCCGTGACACCAAACAGGCGATGGACATGCTGAAAACCGCCAAACGTTCTATGGTTCCGCCTTTTGAAGTGTCTGTATTTGCTGACCCTAGCGGTGCGTTCACAACCGCAGCCGGGATGGTGGCCGCTGTAGAACGGGAACTGATGACCAAATTTAACACCACGCTAGAAGGCAAAAACATTCTGGCTTTAGGTGGCACAGGCCCGGTCGGCCAAGCCGCCGCCGTGATCGCTGCCCAAGCCGGTGCAAACGTGCGCATTATCGGCAGACAATTAGAAAAAGCCCAAGCCGTTGCTGATTTGTGCAGCAATGAATTTGGCGATGGCAAAATCACCGTCACCGCAGGTGCGGATGCCGACAAAGCCGAATACATCAAAACCGCTGATGTCGTGTTCGCAACAGGTGCGGCGGGCATCGAACTGTTAAGCGCGGAATTGGTGGCTTCTGCACCACAATTGAAAGTCGCCGCCGATGTCAACGCCGTCCCCCCCGCAGGCATTGCTGGTGTCGATGCGTTCCATAATGGCACACCCATAGCGGGTTCCAACAGCGGTGCAGTCGGTATCGGTGCGTTGGCTATCGGCAACATCAAATATCAGGCACAAAACCTGCTTTTGAAAAGCATGTTGAGCGCGGAAAAACCCGTTTACCTGCATTTTGAACATGCGTTTGCCGTCGCCCGCGATTACATCAAAGCCAACTCTTAAACCAAAGCCACATATGATCGGGGATGTCTAATGGAAAAACGTAGCATTTTACACATGCTGGATCCAATGCCGCATAACAGTCCGTTTGACATCAATATGGCCATGGACGCAGGCTTTGATGTGCTGATGCCCTATAGCAATGTCAAATTGGACAGCGTCAATGGCCTGACCCAAGATGCGATTTTTTCGCGCGGCCCTGCGGGTGTCAAACGCACAGGCATTTTTATTGGTGGCCGGGATTTAGGCCTAGCGATGGACATGCTCACCGCCTGTCAACGTGCGATGGTGCCGCCGTTTGAAGTGTCCGTGTTCGCTGACCCAAGTGGGGCGTTCACCACAGCGGCGGCCTTGGTCGCGTGTGTGGAAAAGGAATTAAAAGACAAGCACGGCAAAGCCTTGGCAGATTGCAAAGCCGTGGTGTTTGGCGGCACTGGGCCTGTCGGCATTGCCACGGGCGTGATTGCCTCGTTGGCAGGTGCGCAAACGGCCTTGGTTGACCACCTCTCGCTGGAAACTGCCGAAGAAGTCGCTAAAGCCTATAACCGCCGTTTCGCTTGCACTTTAACGGGTGCACTCACCCGTAATGATGCCGAAAAAGTGCAATTATTGGCGGACGTGGATATTGTCTTCTGCACCGCAAAAGCAGGTATCCAAGTTTTGAATGCGGCGACGTTAGCAAGCACCACACAGCTAAAAGTGGCCGGGGATGTCAACGCCGTACCACCTGCCGGCATCGAAGGCATCAAACGCAACGACTTTGGCAAACCCTTAATCCATGCCACACAGGCACAAGGTGCTGTGGGTGTCGGAGCCTTGGCGATTGGTAACGTCAAATACCAATTGCAAAATGAAATGCTCAAGCTGATGCTAACCGCTGAAGAGCCGCAGTATCTGGATTTCCGGGCAGCTTTTAGCAAAGCCAGAGAGCTTGTTTAAGGCATTTTTCAGGGGATGGCCAGTGCCCAAACTAGCCATCCCATCACTATCACTAGAGGACATTACAACCCACGGGCAATAACGGCGACCACACTGTTATTTTTGGCATGAGGGTTAATACCACAAGACGGTGTGACAACATGAGCCAACACAACAGAATATTATTTGCCGGTGACCCGCATGGGAATTTTGATGCGGTCATTGCCGCCGTCCGCAAACATCGCCCGGAAGCGGTGGTGATGCTCGGCGATTACGATTTGGACAAGCCGCTGGAAGATTATTTGGCGGACATCCTCGACCTGACCGAAATTTGGTGGATTGCCGGCAACCACGATTTTGAAACACCTGGCAAATTCCACAACCTGTTCAATTCCGCCCTGGCGCACAAAAGCCTACATTTAAAAGTCACCGAAGTGGCTGGATTGCGGATTGTTGGCTTAGGCGGCATATTTTTGGGCCGCGTCTGGTATCCGCCCCAAACACCGAAATGGCGTGACAAGCAACATTATCTTGAACAGCAATCCCATCACATCAAACCTTCTGACATCTCCCTCAAATACCGTTCCGCCATCTGGCACGATGAATTTGAAGCCTTAAAAAACCTAAAAGCCGATATTCTCGTCACCCACGAGGCTCCTAATTCACATCGGCATGGTTTTGCCGTGATTGGCGAACTGGCCGCAGCCATCGGTGCAAAACATATTTTTCACGGCCATCTTCATGAAAACTACAACCGCATCATCAGGCATCACATTAATGTGTACGGTGTCGCCAACCGCACCGTCGCCAATTTGTCCGGGCAGATTATCTGCGACAAAAACACCTACCATGAACTTTAAAATGCCCATCCTGCTTCCCTAGCCGACAAGGATTTGCCAGGGCATTTTTAGGTAACCACCCACCCTTTAATTTTTAACGGCTGACGATAATGACTGATTTTATCCCACCTTTCCCGCCCCGCCCTCCCAAAACCTTAGGCCCTTTGGACACCATCAAAACTTTGCGCAACGATTTGCTGTCTTTCTGGCCGGAAAAAGCCTTTAGCCGCAATTTTATCAGCATCAATATCCTGACCCGTTCGATCAACATCGCCAACTCCCCAGAAGCCGTCGAACATGTTTTGGTCACCAACGCCGCCAATTACGGACGTAAAAGTGGCCTGATGCGTAACACCTTAAGTCCATTATTGGCCGAGGGTTTATTGATTAGTGACGGGGACATCTGGCAAAAACATAGCGCGTTGCTACGGCCTTTTTTTAACGCAGAACAACTGGCCAAATTTAGCACCGTCATGATCCAAACGCTTGAAGCACACCGTGAAAGTTGGGCCAACAAAACATCGGTCAAGGTGCTGCCCGATATGAAAACCTTAAGCGCAACCCTATTGTGCCGGATCATATTTGGCGAAAACATCACAGCGGCGCACTGCCAAGAATTCATGCAAGGCGTTGATGCTTATATAGCCGCCATTGAAGATTTGGACATCAATACCTTTTTTGGTTTGCCCAGTTGGGTTCCCAGCTTTGGTGGCAACAAAACCACCAAAACAGCCAAAGCCGTCCATGCCTGTGCCGACAAACTCATCAGTGAATACGGCAAATCAGCCGATGGCTCATTATTAGGGCTATTTATGGACCTGCCTAAGGGTAGCCTTAGCGGCGAGGAAATCCGCAACGAAATACTGAGTTTTTTCTTAGGCGGTTACGAAAGCACGGCGAATACATTGGCCTGGGCTTGGTATCTCATCGCCCAATGCCCGGATGTCGAACAACATTTACATGAAGAAATTAACGCTGTTTTAGCAAACAACACGGCAAGCCTTAGCGATGTCCCGCACTTGACCTACACCCGTGCAATCATTGACGAAACCTTACGCTTGTATCCACCCTTCCCTATGTTGTCACGGGAAGCCAAAGCCGATGACAGTTTCCAAAACCGCAACATTCCGGCAGGCTCCTTAATGCTAATCGTGCCTTGGTTATTGCATCGCCACAAAAACATCTGGGAAAAACCTGACCACTTCATCCCTGAACGCTTCTTACCGGATGCGCCCATCAAACCTGCCGCTTACAGCTATTTGCCGTTTAGTCTTGGCGCACGGGAATGTATCGCCAAATACTTCGCCACAACCCAACTGACCCTCTGCTTGGCGATATTAGCCCAACAATCGCGCCTACAAACCAGCCCAGGCCAAACTGTCAAACCGATCTGTAAAATCATGCTACGGCCTGATAATGATTTACCTATGGACATAGTGAAACGGTGAAAACGGGGCGTATCATGAATGCCTTTAGGATTTAAAGCCCAAACACAGGAACCCTGATGGACGCACTTGACCAAATATCCACCACACTAGCATTAACGATGGGCTTGGCGTGGGCAAGCGGGATTAATTTATATGCAACTTTATTGACCTTAGGCATACTCGCCAATACCGGAAACATCGTGTTGCCGCCGGATTTGCAAATTGTCGCCAACCCCTTGGTAATAGGCGCGGCAGGGTTGATGTATATGGTTGAATTTTTTGCCGACAAAACGCCGGGGGTCGATACTGGTTGGGATGCCATCCATACGTTTGTGCGGATTCCGGCAGGGGCTATGTTGGCGGCGGGTGCGGTGGGCCAATTGGATCCGGCGGTTGAAATTGCCGCCGCACTTTTAGGCGGCAGTTTGGCGGCAGGTGCACACGCCACCAAAGCCGGGACACGGGTTTTAATTAACACCTCCCCCGAACCCTTTAGTAATTGGTTTGCGTCCGTAGGTGAAGATGTCGCCGTCATCGTCGGTGTTTGGGGATGTATCAATCATCCGGTCTTGTTTCTGGTGGGATTGGCCGGATTTATTGCCTTTATGGTTTGGTGGCTCCCTAAGGTATGGGTTGGTGTCAAAAAAGTTTTCCGGTTTATTGGCCGTCTTTTTGGCACAGAGGATTCGCCATCGAATGCGAACCCTCCCACTAACCCGCCGCAGTAACTCTAGTTATTGGGTTAAGCTCTCTTAAGATTGGCGGGATTTCTATCCAAAAGTGTTTCAAGAAGAGGTTTGTTTGCGTAAACGATCCGCCAACACACGCATGACATTCAATGCAAAATAGGGATGTTCTTGTATTAGGAAATTGAAGTATCTTTCGTCGATAGCAACAATTTCGCAATCGCTTTTTGCAATGGCATTCGCGTAGCGGATTTTAGTGTCAATTAGGGCCATTTCGCCAAAAATCTCTCCAGCCCCTAAGGTGACGAGTTCCTTTCCTTCTAAAAATATGCCGACTTCACCTGACTTGATGAAATACATTTCTTCGCCAACTTCGCCTTCTGAAAAGATAATTTGGCCTACCGAAAAAGTTTTGAAATCCGTGTTGTTATTTAAGATATTGAAATTGGCTGATAATGACATGGTATACCTATACGGTTAAAGGGGTTGGATACAGTGGGCGACTATTTTAACACGCTAAGTTAGCCTAAATACGGCCCGTTAATGTACCGGCATCACTTGAAATGATGATAATCAACGTCTTTTTCTTTCATAAAAGTTTAATAAAAGCCAAAAACCTTTTACCATAGCGGGTTCGGAGAGAAACTTCGACTTCTTGGCTGGAATAACATTTACAGGTTAAACAATGGCACTTTATGTCTATAAATTCGGCGGCACGTCGGTTGGTTCGGTGGAACGGATCAAAGCGGTCGCAGAAAAAGTAAAAAAAGCCCATGATTTGGGTGATCAAATTGTGGTGGTGGTGTCGGCGATGAGCGGCGAAACCAACCGATTGATTGATTTGGCAAAAGCTATGCAAGCACAGCCCAATGAACGGGAATTGGACGTGCTGATTTCTACAGGCGAACAAGTCACCGTCGCTCTGCTAAGCATGGCCTTGCACGAAATCGGTTGCGAAGCCTGTTCATACACAGGCGGCCAGGTGAAAATCCTTACCGACAGCAGCCACACCAAAGCGCGTATCCGCAAAATCGACGATGCCCGCATCCACGCCCACTTAAACGAAGGCAAAGTGGTGGTCGTGGCAGGCTTCCAGGGCGTTGACGAACACGACAACATCACGACGCTAGGACGCGGCGGCTCGGACACCACAGCAGTGGCCTTGGCAGCGGCGTTAAAAGCCGATGAATGCCTGATTTTCACGGACGTTGATGGCGTTTACACCACTGACCCGCGCGTTGAGCCTAAAGCCCGTCGCCTAGACCGCATCACCTTTGAAGAAATGCTGGAAATGGCCAGCTTAGGCTCAAAAGTGTTACAGATCCGGTCTGTCGAATTTGCAGGCAAATACAACGTTGCCTTGCGCGTTTTATCATCATTTACAGAAGGTAATGGCACGCTCATTACTTACGAGGAATCCCCCATGGAAAGTGCATTAATTTCAGGCATTGCCTTTAACCGCGACGAAGCAAAATTGACCATCACTGGCGTGCCAGACCGTCCAGGTGTGGCCTCAACCATTTTAGGGCCGATTGCCGATGCTAATATCGAAGTCGATATGATCATCCAAAACATCGCCGATGATGCGACCACCGACTTTACCTTTACTGTACACCGCAACGATTACCAACGCGCCAAAACCATTTTGGAACAAACCTGTGCCGATTTGGGCGCACGGGCGGTGACAGGCGATAACAGCATCGTTAAAGTGTCCATCGTCGGGGTGGGTATGCGCTCCCATGCAGGCATCGCCAACACCATGTTCAAAACCTTAGCGTCCGAAGGCATCAATATCCGCATGATTTCCACGTCAGAAATCAAAATTTCCGTGGTTGTCGATGAGAAGTATCTGGAATTGGCAGTACGCGCCTTGCACGCCGCCTTTAAACTCGACCAACCTGCCGCCGCTTAAATAAAGCTAGGCTTGGAACGTTAAAAATTAAGTAAAAAGCTGGTTTATTTTTAGTTCAACCTATATAATAGCTAGCTAAACCAACAGTTAGTATTGCCTCGGTGGCGAAATTGGTAGACGCAAGGGACTTAAAATCCCTCGGTGGTAACACCGTGCCGGTTCGACTCCGGCCCGAGGCACCAAAAAAATCAAGGACTTAGGTTTTTAACCAAGTCCTTTTTTATTGCCTGAAATTTTCGGGGTAACTCCTGGGTAACTTTGAACTACAAAAAACAGACAAAACCGCAACATTTGCCAAAATTCTAGGAGCAAAAAACTATATTACCCTGCCTCAATTTTTTAATTATCACGTTACCCAGTAGCCGAACTGTAATCTGGCTCGACCGTAGTTACCCCTGTTATTTTCTAGCTTTCCTAATTGCAAATTAGACACTTTCTTGAATAGTTAATTTAGAAACCTGCAAAACCTACAATACCTGCGCCTTCCATTTTACCGATCCACGGCTTGACTCATCCCTTACAAAGCGCAAACCATTCACTACCCGACCCTCATTACGTTTTAACCACCAGCCTAAGCGGTTTTTATTGATGCTGCCGTCTTTCTCAGCCGCAATGTCCCGAATGAATTCCCACAGCTCGTCATCAAAACTGATGCGTTTCAATGCGTCCCGGATTAATACCGCTTCATTGCCAAATCTATCACGCCAACCAAGCAGTATCATGCCAAGCTGTTCGCGATCGGGGTCTGCACTGATAGATTCGAATATACAAACCGCAGGATCAGGTAAGCCCAACCAAACTAACGGCTGACGGCAGAGGTCTGACCACTCATAATAGGTGGCTATCGTTTTACATTCGGTTTTTGGCCGCCCTGCACAAATCCAGGCACGAATGATAGTTAAGGCCAGCGAGACATAGCGCCCCCGGTTAGCCCTGACATCACGCACAGGCTGCTTACGGAACTCGCGAGTGGCAGGTATTTCGCAAGTAGGATCAAGGGTAATCGTAATGGTGCGTCGGGTCATATCCCTGACGGGATCGACGTTATTGCCGCTGGATAAAAATAATGTCCGAGTGCCGACTTCGGCAGTCTTGCTCTGCCCCAGAATGCGGCCCGAAATAAACTCACTGGTTAATACGGTACACAACGATTTGTGGGGTATGAGATCAGTAGTCAGGTTGTCGAATTCCACCACTGCCGGGGCTGTTAACAACTCCGCCAATAATATTTTTCGGCATTCTTCATCATCAGCAGGAAAAGCATGGGGTGTGCCGCGTTGAGGCGTGACAAAGGCGGTTATTAATTCACAAAGATAGCTTTTGCCACTGGAGAGGCTATGCGCCTTACTATGGAAGAGCGGCGCGAGCGGAAGCGATGATCTAATGGTTGCGGTTAAAATTGCCGCTAATGCCGCCGCTAAATCCTGTTTAGTTTTAAAGGCAAATTCACTGAGCAGTTCCGATAAAATGGCTAATGCCTGTTCTGCCTGTTGGCGGCTTGGGGTTGGCGGAATCTTGAAGTCATCGGCATTAAATACGCCAAACATACACGTTTCTAAATCATAACCAGGTTCAGTGACTAAACTGCCATCCGGTCTTAAATAAGGCTGCCTCGCTATACCATTTAATAGGGGTAAATGAGGATACGAGGTCGCGTCATGAAGAATCCGGATATATTTTTCGGGCGGGTCACAAATCACCCAGCCATTACTGCGTTTGTCAAAACGCTGCCAAACGGCTAACCCAGCAACCGCGCGGGTTAAGCCAGCAAGCGATAATTGTTTAACTGTGGAATCTTGGGTGCTGGGATCGGTGACAATGGTGACAATAACCCCACCGCGTTGATAATGCCTAAGGGTTTTTCCCAATTCTTGCTCTGTCACATCGCATATTCGAGGAATTTCGCCAGGGTGTACAAAAATCGATGGTTTGTGTTTTGCTGCAACCCGGCTGATTTCAAAAAAATCATGCAATGCGCCTACACGGCGTTGGACGCAAGCTCCATGCCGACATTTAAAACCACCTGAAGTAAAAAACTCGTTCGGTTCAAAATAGGCCGCGTCATGGTCAATCTGGTTTAAATGCTCATGAAGCCAAGGGCAAACAATTGCGTGTTTGCCGCCACCTAATGGTTGCTTATAGCGCCCTGATGCTTTTAGCGCAGCAATAACTGGATTTTCATCTGACCGGGGGATGTGGACATCGTCTTGATCAGATATTGGATCGCAAAAATTGTTTCTATGTGTCACGTTTGGTTTCTGTTGCCGTGAATGTAGTAGCGGTATTCGATGGACTTGAGTGAATTATTTGCCTCTGAATCCCGAAATTCGGTTCAAAATGATGTGTCAAAGCAGCAGAATTACATCAAGCGATGAAATAAATGCTTTAACTTGCCATTAATGTGTCTAAAAATCTTAGTAGAAACTATTGTTGCAATGCCTATCTGACCGTTGACGATTCAATAAAGCTCTTTAGATCCGTTGTCCGGTATTTAATTTGTCTTCCAATTTTTACAAACGGAATTTTCACTTGGCCAGTCGATCGCCATTTAGTTAGCGTGGCTGCCGGGATCGACAGTAATTCTGCGGCTTTTTCAGTATTGATGAGCATGTCCGCATCTAGCGACACTTCTGAGTTATTCATAGTGCGTACCATATCTGGCTGATAAATATTCAATAACTGTCGGTAAATGAACTAAACATTTATTCGTTGAAGTTTCCATAACACCTCTGAGAATCCATTGATTGCTAGTTGCTTAAAAATCTGCTTAAACTCGGATTGGTTAAACATAATCAAGGGAACAGTGCCGCATAAGCATCGTCCAGATTGCGGTTCACGCCCTTGGCCAAAGCTTTAAAGCTGAACATATCGACCCAATACGCCCGCAGATTGGCGTCTGCGTCCTTGTTATCGCGCAACATTGCTTTGTAGTCTTCGGGGTCTTCTAGTAATTTAACGATGAGCATCATTTTGACCGCCAGGGCGTCGAACAACTCATTCTCAAATACTACGGCCTTGGGGTTGGTGGTGGCGTTCATGTGTTTCTTCACATACTCCAATATGATGGGATATTCGTCCTCTACAACTCCGGTATTAGCCCTATTAAACAGCAGGCGTATTTTTTCCGCCGGAATCCCCAAATCAGCTAATGTCCCGACCATCGTCACCGTCTCCCGTTGCTCCTTGGTACCGTGAGTTACAGGCACAATAAAATAATCGAACTCCAAATGTGATTCCTCGAACTGCGCCATACCCGCCAAAAAACCTTCAATGTTGGAAGTACCTACGTCTACAATCACTGAATCCCTCGCCAATAGTTTTTTGAACAGTTCCCAGAATTTGTCGCCGGTCATTTGCTCTACGGCGACACCCAGAGAAGCCGCTGTCTGATTGATGCTTTCCACTGCGATGATGGA
Source organism: uncultured Methylocucumis sp. (assembly GCA_964446885.1). Classification (GTDB taxonomy): domain Bacteria; phylum Pseudomonadota; class Gammaproteobacteria; order Methylococcales; family Methylomonadaceae; genus Methylovulum. The sequence continues at coordinate 29,115 of CAYUQV010000024.1, read as the reverse complement.
GGCCTTACCTAAGCGCGGCGACAGCATGTGTGCGGCGATAGTCGTTTTCCCCACCGTACCCGGGTAATTTAAAATAACCAATCTCATAAGTTTTTCCTCTTAATTAATTCTGTAAATTGCGTAGATCAGCTGAAGCTTTCCCGAAGTAGCCCCAGCCGTCGCAAGCATCATCTTACTTAAAAATATTCAAATGATAAGCGCGAAAAGTGTCACTTTTTTGGTATAGTTTGATCGAAGGAAATCTTCAAAAATCAGGTAGTTGACAATTTAGGATTGATACTGGAAAATCACACCCGCATTTCGTGATTCCAGGTAGGGCTCATTTGGTAGCGCCAGTTCAGCGCTCAAAATAACGAATAAACGGGCCTTGGCTTGCCGGCAGGATGCCCCAGCGCCACACAAAAAAACAAAGCGGTTTTTGCCGTGATTTTGAAACAAAGCAGCCATCGGCCGCTACTTGAAAACAACGCGTTTGCACGCAATAGAAAACAGAAACAATGACTTAGTGGCGCGTACCCTGAGCATTAATCCCCCCAAGCCTCTGGCGGCTGTATCCTTGATGCTGCGCCGATCTGGCCACTTGCCCGTTGTTCAACCAGGAGCGGCTGGCTAATACCCCCTGTTTTGCCGCCTGTCCGCAGGACCAGGGCAAAACGTAACTCCCCCTCTGATGCCAAGAAAATCACCGCTTTTGCGGCCGGCTTTTCTGCGCCTGCATCCGATTTGCCCCGTGCCAGGCTAAAAACCACCGTCACCGGCGGTAGGATTTTGGCGATGGCGCGGGGTCTGCAAAACCGTTTATGCCGACATAAACGGTTTTAAAATTCGACCCTCACTCCACGTCCAACAAGGACTACAGCGCTTTCGCGCTTAGGGGTTATCGGGGGTTTTCTTGAATGAGAGACCAATAAGGCGCCGTTTCTGCCGATTTGCGACAGGAATTCAGACCAGCCATCACCTTTTTTCCCACCTCTCAGACAATCACATTATTGTCGCTTCGCGCAGCGGCTAAGAAATCGCGCACCAGGCCTTTTTTTGCAGACCCTCCGCCGGGCTAGGTAAGCCGCGCTATATCACTAACCCACATTGTTTTTATGGTTTTGTGTGCAAAAAAGCCTTTGTCCCGACCACGGGGGTATCCGTTGTATAGGTTACAAACCTGAAAATGACGTTATCGATTTTGAGACATTAACCGGAAAAATCGCATAAATACTCCCGAATTTGGCGGATAAAACTGATTTGAATGGGCTTAGCCCAGTATTAATGATTGATAGGAGTCACAATGAACGCCACAGAAAAGCCTAATACGCCATCGTCCGTAGTGGACGATGGCAATCATCATCCCATGTCGGTCGATATGGCCGCAGTCGGGCAATTGATTCAAGACCGTGGATTATTTCTAACGCTCATGAATTATTGGCCGTTGCTTGGCTTCCTTGCCCTGTCGGGTGACGAACTTGAGGGGCACTGGCAAATCATGCGGTCGATTTTTTACAGTTTGATTGCAGAAATGAACAAGGGTGCTAAACGACTGTTTAGTAAAACCAACAGCAGGTCAAAGGCGGCTAAGCAGGCGTTTTTAGCCTTCGTCAGCCAATGGTATCCAACTGCGGGTATGGCGTTAGTTGGATTTAATGACACGGAAGCTGATCACCCACATTGCTATCAAGACACTGACATCGGTTCGCAACGCATGTCATTCGGGTAAATGGATACGTCTGTCGAAGTGCTATCGGTTCTCGCCAAAGCCTTGACGGGAATCGATAGCGTCGTACTTGGAAACCACTAACCGGGTGGCGGCAAAACTATCAACAAGCCCAGCCGCCACTGCCACAGGGATTCGTCACAATAAGATTGGAGTAAAATATGTCTACACTGTCTAAACAGGTCATAGGCCTGTCCCGCCGCTATGTCAGTAAGGGAAGTAAAGAAAACCGTAGGAGACAACTGCGGCGGATGCTGCTGTTCGTCGAATGGTTGGAAACCCAAGAACCCGGTAGGGATTTGGCGCAGCTCGGCAAACGGCATATCATTAATTTTTGGCAAGCCCACCGTCACCTTACCGATAAGACCCGCTATGAATATTGGCTGGCATTGTGTGTGTTGTGGAAGTTGATGGAGAAGCCAGGCAAGCCACCTAGGCCGTTTGTGACTGTTAATAACCAAAAAATTGTTCAAACCAGCGGATATACACTTTAAATTCAGGGTTAAAATCTACCCAATGCAGCGGCAACTATCTCAGGAGCAATCGACATGACTACACACTATCCGGTGTCTGAGGGCATCCCTATGACCGAGGCGGAATACCTGGCAACCGAACCCGATGCCTTAGACCGGCGCGAATATCTGGATGGCTATGCTTATGAAATGGCGGAGTCAAGTTCCAACCACAATTTGATAGCGGGGAATCTGGCTTGCGAGTTCAGGAATCACTTAAAAGGCAAAACCTGTGCAGTTTTTATGTCCCAATTGAAACTGGTGTTGCCATCAGCGGCTGGGGAAAATTATGTCTATCCTGATGTGATCGTCGACTGCTCAACATTCGATGGTAACAGTTATTTTATCGACGCCCCGACGTTGCTTGTCGAAGTCTTATCGGACAGTACCCGTAAACTTGACCTGACTACCAAGCTATCACGGTACATCCAGATACCTTCCTTGCAGGAATATGTCTTAGTGGAACAGGGTTTTGTCCAAGTGCTGGTCTTGCGTAAAAACCAAGGCTGGTTTCCTTACACCTATTTTTTGGGTGATGACGTCACCTTTGAATCGATTGGGCTGGCGTTGCCAGTTGAGGCCATTTATGAGCGGGTTGACAATAAAGACATGGTGCGTCATCGGGAAAAAAACCGCAAACTGGTTGACCCTATTGTAACTAATGCAGAAAACCCGCTTTAAACCTTTGTCTATCGTATACATTCGCGGCTTCCTACGCCCGTTTTCCCAGCCGAACCCAACGAAGTGATATAGTATGCAGCTATAGGAAATCCAACACTTTTACTAAACAACGCATGATCGAAGACATCAAGAAAACCTTGTGGGCGACCGCCGACAAACTCCGCGCCAATATGGACGCTGCCGAATACAAACACATCGTCCTTGGCTTGATCTTCGTCAAATACATCTCCGACACTTTCCAAACCCGCCGCGCCGAACTCACGCGCAAATTTGCCGACAGCCAGGACGATTATTATCTGGATGATGCCGACCCGGACTTAATTAACGCCGAGCTGGAAGACCGTGACTATTACAAAGAAGTCAACGTGTTCTGGGTGCCTGAGGCCGCCCGCTGGGAGAGCCTGCGTGCTCAAGCCAAACAAGCCGACATCGGCAAACGCATCGATGACGCGCTGTCGCTGATTGAAACCGAAAACCCCAAACTGAAAGGCATCCTCGACAAACGCTATGCGCGGGTGCAATTGCCCGATGGCAAACTGGGCGAATTGGTCGATCTGGTCTCGCAAATCGGCTTTGGTGAATCCGCCGACACCGCCAAAAATCACGCCCGTGATTTGCTGGGGCAAGTGTACGAATACTTTTTAGGCCAATTCGCCAGTGCCGAAGGTAAACGCGGCGGGCAGTTTTATACGCCCGCATCCATCGTTAAAACCTTGGTCGCCGTACTCGCCCCGCATCATGGACAAGTCTATGACCCTTGCTGCGGCTCAGGCGGTATGTTTGTGCAATCCGAACGTTTTATAGAAGCGCACGGCGGCAAATTAGGCGATGTCTCCATCTATGGACAAGAAGCCAACCCGACCACCTGGCGACTGGCGGCAATGAACCTTGCCATTCGCGGCATTGATTTTAATCTGGGCAAAGAACCCGCCGACACCTTCGTCCGCGACCAGCACCCCGATTTACGCGCCGACTTTGTCCTCGCCAATCCGCCGTTCAACATCTCCGACTGGTGGCACGGCAGTTTGGAAGGCGACCCGCGCTGGGTTTACGGTACACCGCCGCAAGGCAACGCCAACTATGCTTGGTTGCAACACATGCTCCACCACCTCAAACCCACAGGCCGCGCCGGCATCGTCCTAGCCAACGGTTCGATGAGTTCCAGCCAAAACAGCGAAGGCGACATCCGCCGCGCCATGGTCGATGCCGACAAAGTCGAAGTCATGATCGCCTTGCCCGGACAACTGTTCTTCAACACCCAAATCCCCGCTTGCTTGTGGTTTCTGGTCAAAGAAAAACGCTCCCGCCAAGGTGAAGTGCTGTTTATCGATGCCCGTAAACTCGGCAGCATGATTAGCCGTGTCCAATGCGAATTTACCGACGAAGTCATCGAACGCATCGCAAACACCGTCGCCGCATGGCGGGGCGACAGCACCACAGGTGAAGATTACACCGATATTGCCGGATTTTGCCGCAGCGTATCTTTGGCAGAAATCGCCGAACACGGGCATGTGCTAACCCCAGGCCGCTACGTCGGCGCAGAAGCCGTTGAAGACGATGACGAAGCCTTTGCCGACAAAATGCAAAAGCTCACCGAAAAACTGGGCGAGCAAATGGCAAAGGGCGCGGAATTGGATCAATTGATACGCCAGAAATTAGGGAGTTTAGGTTATGAGTTCTGAAGATAACGCCTTAGGCTTGCCCAAGGACTATGCTGACTGGCTGGCGCAACTAAAAAGCCAAATTACCCAAGCCCGCCAACGCGCCGCTTTTGCAGTCAATGCCGAGCTCATCAAACTGTATCGGCAAATCGGCAGCGAGATAGTCAGCCGCCAAGCCGAGCAAGGCTGGGGCAGCAAGGTTATTGACCGTTTGGCGCACGACTTGAAGGATGCTTTCCCCGATATGCGCGGCTGGTCGTCCAGCAATCTGAAATACATGCGCTTTTTTGCCCAGCATTGTCCTGACGGTTTAATTGGTCAGCAACCCGCTGACCAATTGCCTTGGTTCCACATCGTCACACTGCTAACCAAACTTCCCGACACCGAAGAGCGCGAATGGTACGCCCTGCAAGCCGTACAGCAAGGCTGGTCGCGGACTTCATTGGAAGTGCATATCAAAAACCGCTTGCGCCAACGCCAAGGGGCAGCCGTCAGCAACTTCGCGGCGCGTCTGCCGTCACCTCATGCCAACCTCGCACAAGAAGCCCTTAAAGATCCTTACCTGTTCGACTTTCTGGGCTTGGGCGACGACGCGCAGGAACGCGAGATCGAAAACGCGCTAATCCGCCACATAATCCGTTTTTTATTAGAATTAGGCGCAGGTTTTGCCTTTGTGGGGCGGCAATTCCGGCTAGATGTGGACGGCGATGAGTTTTTCATCGACTTACTGTTTTATCACACCCGCCTTAAATGTTATGTAGTGGTTGAGCTTAAGGCCACCGCCTTTAAACCTGAACATATAGGCCAACTCAATTTTTACCTTGCCGTTGTCGATGCACAAATCAAAGCCGCAGACGACCAGCCCACCATCGGCCTGTTGCTGTGCAAAAAGCAAAACCGCTTAGTCGCCCAATATGCGTTGTCGGGTATAGACAAACCTATCGGCGTGGCAGAATACCAGCTCTTGCGCGACTTGCCGGAAACCCTGGCCAGCAACTTGCCCAGCATTGCCGAGATAGAGGCCGAAATGGCGATGGATATGGGGGTAATTGATGATGAATAGGCTTTTATCGCACTTATCCGTAACCCAATACTTAGTGCCGCGGCCTGTGGCACAAACACACGCGCTAAAAATTTCACAGCAAATAACGGTTCGGTTAGTGTTTCAGCATACAACAACAGGGGAAACTAAATGCAATATCTAAACGTAGACCAACTGCGGCGGTGCATGAAAACCTTGGATGCGTCGTTGCTGTTCTATCAAAAAGCAGAAGGCGACAGTATCGAGCAAGAAGTTTTCCGCAACGCCATTATCAAAGGCTACGAACTGGCTCAAGAAACCGCGTTTAAATTATTGAAAAAAGCCCTGAAAGCCTTTGGGCATGGCGGCAAAAAACTGGAAGCCACGCCTGTTAAAGACATTCTCCGGCTCGCCGCCGTCCATGATTTACTGACATTGCCAGAGGTTGAGCGTTGGTTTGCTTATCGTGACAACCGCAACAACACCGCGCAAGATTACGGCGAACAATTCGCCAAAGAAACGTTGACACTGATCCCTGCGTTTTTACAAGACATCACCACATTGGCAGACGTGTTGGAACAAAAACTAGGCAAAGGGGCAGAAAATAATGGTGATTGAAACCGCGCAACTGCACTTGCCTGACCGCTATCTGCAAATGGTTTTAACGATTTTGCAAACCCAATTACCCAATGCCGAAATCTGGGCGTATGGCAGCCGAGTCAACGGCGATTATTACGACGCCAGCGATTTGGACTTAGTAGCGCGCCAACCCGACGATCTGAGCCGTCACCAAAACAACCTTGGCGACGTGACCGAGGCATTTTCAGAAAGCAATTTACCCATCATTGTGCAAATAGTGGATTGGGCTAGAATTCCAAGCGAATTTCAGGAAGAGATTTTGGCAAATTACGCTGTTGTGCAAACAGGGGCGAAGGGATGAGTTTAGATGAGGAAAAATCCGTAGGTCGGGTTAGCGATAGCGTAACCCGACAAGCAGAGGAAGAGCCAGAAACCCATGTCGGGTTACGCTCCGCTAACCCGACCTACGCGGCTGATAGTCCAACGTGCGTTGATTTGAGGTTGCGTGTTCCAGATGACTGGAATGTACTGCCTCTTGAAGAAGTGACTAATTTCCAAGAAGGACCAGGAATTCTAGCTAAGGATTTTCACGATTCTGGTGTTCCGCTTTTACGGTTGAGAAACATAGAAACACCAGTAGTACAGTTAGCCGGATGTAATTTCCTTGACCCTGAAAAAGTTGCCAAGAAGTGGCATCATTTTGGTTTGCAGAGGGGGGATTTGCTTATAAGCACAAGCGCATCGCTTGGACGAGTGAGTGTTGTCGATGATGCAGCAGTTGGTGCAATTGCTTACACTGGTATTATTCGGTTTCGTAGTTCAAACGCTAAACTTGATCACAAATATCTTCGTGCATTTTTATCTTCTGCGGCATTTGTAAATCAGGCCGAACAAATGGCTACGGGGAGTGTAATTAAACACTTTGGGCCATCTCATCTTCGCAAGATGGCGATAGTATTACCGAGCCTAAGTGAGCAAACGCAAATTGCCGGAATTTTTGATGTTCTTGATGAGCGCATCGCCCTACTACGCCAAACCAACACCACCCTAGAAGCCATTGCCCAAGCCCTGTTCAAATCGTGGTTTGTGGATTTCGATCCCGTACACGCCAAACAGCAAGGCCGCGAACCGGAAGGCATGGATGCAGACACCGCCGCGCTGTTTCCTGATAGTTTTGAGGAATCGGAATTGGGGTTAATTCCGAAGGAGTGGCGAGTTGGATTACTTGAAAATTGTTGTGAACGCGTAGAAAGTGGGGGTACACCTAAAAGATCCCAAACTGAATATTGGAATGGGGGGATTGATTGGTTAACGTCAGGGGAAGTGCGTAACCCGATCGTTTTTGAATCTAAAGAAAAAATTACTGAACGGGGAATTAAAGAAAGTTCGGCTAAACTTTGGCCTGCTGGTACAACCATTGTCGCCATGTATGGTGCAACAGCTGGTGAAGTATGTTTGCTTGCAAATCCAGCAACCGCAAATCAAGCTTGCTGTGGATTGATTCCATTGGAAAATACGCGTTCGTTTCTATTTTTTTGTACACGTAGAGAACGAGAAAACTTGGCATCAAAATCTTCTGGTTCAGCGCAACAAAATTTGAACAAAGGGCTTGTGTGTAATCACAAAATTATATTGCCTTTAGCAAAGGTTATTGAGGCTTATGAATATGTAGTTGGATACCTGCTTAATGGTTGGATTGAAAACGAGAAACAAGTCCAAACCCTAACAACCCTCCGCGACACCCTACTCCCCCGCCTAATCTCAGGCCAACTCCGCCTACCCGATGCCGAAGAGGTTGTTGCGTGAACACCCAACCGCAATTAGTTATCGTAGGCGGCGCAAACGGTACGGGCAAAACCACCTTTGCCCGCCAGTTCGCCCAAACCGAAAATTTACCGTATCTGGGCGCAGACGACATCGCCTTTCAACTCGCCCCAAGCAATCCCGCTGCGGTTAGGGTTGCCGCAGGGCGGGAATTTAGCCGCCGCTTATCTGCCGCACTTAAAACCCAACAGTCCTTAGTCATCGAATCCACATTATCGGGTAGCAGTTTGGCGCGGACTGTTGCTAAAGCGCGTAAGGTTGGCTATCTCATCACGATTGTGTTTGTCTTTCTGGATAGCGAAGCGCTTTGTCTGCATCGCATTGCCGGGCGGGTACAGCAAGGCGGGCATGATGTGCCGGAAGCCGATGTCCGCCGCCGCTTCGGACGGGTTTTTCCGGTGTTTTGGCATCAGTACCGACCTTTGGCTGAGCGGTGTTTATTGGTTTATAACGGTGGTGATCGCTTTGCGGATGTTGCCGATGCCGAACACGATGAATGGGTTATTTACGATGACGCATTATGGGAAAAATTTAATGGCTTTTTGCAGGGAATAAAAGATGAAAATGAGTAAAAATGAAAGATGGTCGGCCTCATTTATCCGCATTGGTAATAAAGCCGTCCGGGAAGCACAAGCACGAAACCGTGAACTGGGTATTGTCAATTGGTATTCTTTAAATGGGCAATTGGTGAATGATGCGGCAGCTCTTGAGCCAAACCCAGATAAAAAACCGTCTGATGCATCGCCACAATGAGTTACCAACCGCCTTACACCATCACTCCACGGATACTCCAGCAAGTGGCGGATATTGTCGAGCTGCTGACCCGATGGGAAGTTGCAGGCGGTAATGCTATGTCGCCGCAGCTACGGCGCAACCATCGTATCCGCACCATTCAGGCATCGCTGGCGATTGAGAACAACAGCCTGAGCATTGAACAAGTCACCGCCGTATTGGAAAACAAACGGGTCTTAGGTTTGCCGCGTGAAATACAAGAAGTGCGTAACGCCTTTGCCGCTTATGAGCAATTGCCGCACTGGCAAGCGCACAACACGCCGGATTTATTGGCGGCGCACGCTTTGCTGATGGCAGGCTTAGTGGATGATGCGGGCTGTTTCCGTTCTGGCGGTGTCGGCATTTATAACCAACAACAGTTAGTCCACATGGCGCCGCCCGCCAGTCGGGTGGATGCCTTGATGGCGGATTTGTTGGCGTGGCTGGCTTCTGCTGCTGTGCATCCGTTGATTGCCAGTTGCGTGTTCCATTATGAATTTGAGTTTATCCATCCGTTTGCCGATGGTAACGGTCGGATGGGGCGTTTATGGCAAACCTTAATTTTAAGCCAGTGGCAGCCTGTGTTGGCGTATTTGCCCGTCGAATCGGTCATTAGGGAGCGGCAAGCGGATTATTATCAAGCCTTGGCAGATGCCGACAACTTGGCGGATTCCACGCCGTTTATCGAATTTATGTTGCAAGCCTTGCATGATGCCATGACCGACGTGTCGCTAAAAACGTCGGGGAAAATGCCGGGGAAAACATCGGGGAAAATGCTTGCACTAATCCGTGAAAATTCGCAGATGACCATTCCAGAACTGGCTTTAGCCATTGGCGTGACCGAACGCTCGATTGAACGGAATTTGCAAAAGTTGCAACAGGAAAAGCGCTTGCGACGGGTTGGGTCGGCTAAGGGTGGTTACTGGGAAGTGATTGACTGATCGAAGCACAGTTCTGCCACGATGACGGGGAAAACGCTGGTGATACGCTGGGGAAAACGCCGGGGTGTTTTTGGAATTAATTATAGTTACTTCCGCCATGCCACTTCCTGAATAGGCCGCACAACTTGAAAAATCTGAACTTGTCATCGGATGTGCTAACCGTTCATTACGTGAAAAAGGGCTGCTGCTACCGGGAGTTATAAATATTACGCCAAATCTGCGCCGTTTTGAGTGTGATTTTATTTAATTGCAAATGTGAATTTTTGTGGATATAAATTGCAAGTTATTGAAAATATTTTAATTTCATTAAATCGCTAATGTCGTTTCTATTTTTAGAAGTAAGTCAGAGCTGTATTGCACGAGTTTTTTACTGTGACTTGGTTGATTGCCAAATTGTAATACTGCATAGTTTCGTTAAAAAACACCAACGTATGAACTAAAAAATCGCCCAAAATCGCATGAACGAAGTGAAATATGAACAATAACCACTCCTCATCAATGATGTCCCACGAAGAAATCATTAAAGCCATGTTAGCCGACCCGGTGGTGTACGCTGAATATCAGCGCTTGGAACGTGAGGAATTTACGATACTTGATGAAATCCTCAACGCCAGACACGCCGCCGGATTAACCCAAGCGCAAGTCGCCGAACGCATGGGAACTAAAGCGTCCGCGGTGGCACGTCTGGAAAGTGCATTGGTGTCCGGCAAACATTCCCCCTCCATCGACACCTTGCGTAAATATGCCGCTGCGGTCGGTAAAAAGTTAAAAGTGCATCTGGTGTAAATCAACGTATGTTCGACTTGCAAACGATTGATGATCTTTCCCTGCTCGCCGAATCGGTCGAATTGGAGTGCAAGTTGGCGCAAGGCCAAGACGGCAAAGGCGAAGTGCCTAAAGATTTCTGGCCGACTTATTCGGCAATGGCGAATAGCTTCGGCGGCGTGGTGTTGCTGGGTGTCCGTGAAAAAGCCGGTAAGTTCAGCGTGGCGGGCATAGTAAACATCGAAAAAGTGCGTGCCGATTTGTTCAATACCATGAACAACCCCGGCAAAGTCAGCGTAAATCTGTTGAGTGACAGTGACGTGTCAACCTTAGTTTTAGAGGGTAAAACCATATTGCAGATTCGGATTCCAGCCGCTACCCGTAAGCAAAAACCTGTGTATCTAAACGGACAACCGCTAGGCAATACTTACCGTCGGCTGCACGAAGGCGACCGCCGCTGTGACGATGATGCGGTAAAGCGACTACTGGCGGAACAATTTGAAGATAGCCGGGATACCCGTATCTTGCACAAGTTTGGTTTGCAGGATGTGGATACAGAAAGTTTGCGGGCTTACCGTAACGCTTTTGCCGTGCAACGGCCTGGTCATCCGTGGGTTGATGTTGGTGATTTGGATTTTTTGCGGCTGGTTGGCGGCTGGCGAGAAGATAGAAGCAACGGCGAATCAGGGCTCACGGTTGCGGGTTTATTGATGTTTGGGCAATGGTCGTCGATTGTCGAGGCATTTCCGCTGTATTTTCTGGATTATCAGGAACGTCCAGCCGATACCGAATCAGAAACACGTTGGTTAGATAGAATCGTACCTGATGGCACATGGTCAGGTAATTTGTACGATTTTTTCCGGCGGGTGATCCGCAAATTAACCGCTGATTTGAAAGTGCCGTTTGTTTTGAAAGGCGAAACGCGGATAGACGATACACCGATTCATCAGGCTTTGCGCGAAGCGTTGGTCAATACTTTGATCCATGCCGACTATACAGACCGTGCTTCCATACTGGTAGTGAAACAAGCATCGGGATTTGTTTTCCGCAATCCCGGTATGATGCGTGTGCCCATAGCGCAAGCTTTGCACGGCGGTGCCAGTGATTGCCGTAACCGAACCCTGCACCAGTTGTTTTTGCTAATCAACCTTGGGGAAAGGGCGGGGTCTGGATTGCCGAAAATCCGCACGGGATGGGAATCGGCGGGGCACGTTATGCGTTTGTTCGATACGCTCGAACCGTTTGAGCAGACTCGTTTGGAAATGGATTGGTTAACAGTTACAGAGTCAGATGCAGCCGAAACGCAGGGGAAAACGCCGGGAAAAACGCCGGAGCGGATTTTGGCAGTGCTAAAACTTACGCCCACCGCATCCATTCCTGAACTGGCAGCACAGCTTGAAAAATCAGAAAGCGCTATTGAACGAGCTATCCGTCAATTACGGGAAACGGGGCGGTTACGGCGGGTGGGTTCCGCCAAAGGCGGCTACTGGGAGGTATTGGAGTCGCCATAGATCAGACACCCTGAAGGCGGGTTATATGAAAACTCTGGCTCACCTAATCTTCTCAGGTCAGCTATCCTTACCTGAAAATACCAATAGAGATGATTTAGTTAATGAGTGTATCAATATCAGAACGCGAAGCACTGTGGGACAAATTTTTACAACGCTGGCCGCTAGAAAAATTAAACCAAATTACACTGCCCGAATACACAAAAGCTGGTGATTCAGATTGCTTCACATATGGCTGGTTAGAACAAACCACTGAAAACCTGGGATCAATCTGGGGAGGTTCTGCCTTCAAGTTTGGGGTGTACTCCCGCAAAGACAAGAGTGATAAGAAAGATGGTGCAGGCAAATCCTATTCCACAGAATATGGCTGGTATAGCAAATACGGCACAACTCCTGAAGCTGCCTTTGAGCGAGTACGTGCGATTATTGTTGAAATTGCCAATGCAGCCCGTTCGGGGAGTTTGGACACAATAGAAAATGCAGACCTTGGTGCGGCAATCAAATGGAAAATCGCTTTCCTTTATCAAGATCGGTCAGTGCCAACGATTTTGCCAGTTTATAAAGCGGCTCTTCTGGCTGCTTATTTGGATGAAAGATCAAACATCAGTTTCGTCCAGTTGCAGAAAAAGGCTATGGCAAAGCGAGGGAATAACGACGTACTAACACATGGAGTGAATGTTTGGACTCAAGCAGAAGTTATGTTGTCAGAATTAACATTGAAGCCAGAGGAAGCATTGAAGTTTTTTCAAGATAATCCAGAACGGTTTCAGCCTAACAAACCCCCAACTCAAAAAATAGCAGGATTTACTAATGCCGATGGTCGGAGTTTAGCCGTTTCTCTTGAACAGAAAGAAGCAAAGTTATGGCTAGAGCCTGGTAAGTGGTTGGAAGCAGTAAAAGGACAGTTGAAAGACATTGAGGATTATTCTCCTGATCGCACTCGAAGCAGTAACTTAACGGCTAATGCACCAGCTTTAGATAGAGGGAATCCCGCACTTTTCCTCACTGTTCCAACACACGCCGCACTCTTAGCATTATGCGACGCTTACGACAATGCTGATACTTATGAGAGCATTTTCATGCCTACTGATTCTCCACAGCCATTATTTGTCAAAACACCATTAAACCAAATTCTTTATGGACCACCTGGAACTGGAAAAACCTATTCAACAATAGACACAGCACTGGAAATTATTGATCCAGCTTTTCTGGTCAGACACCCTGAAATTCCTAATGCCGATTCGGCAACTATAAGCGAACGACGAAAAGTGCTTAAGCGGCGTTTTGATGAGTTGTCGGCAGAAGGCTGGATTCGTTTTGTCACATTTCACCAGAGCTTTAGTTATGAGGACTTTGTAGAGGGTATCAGAGCCATGCCAGCAGATGAAGAAAATGGTGGCATTCAGTATCAAGTAGAAAAAGGTATATTTGCTCAACTCTGCGAAGATGCAAGGCGCGATAAAATTTACGAAAAACACGTTGGTGTACGTGAAAATGCCAAAGTATGGAAAATATCTATCGAAGAAGCTAACAGTTCAGGTGAAACTCGCCGCTATTGTTTCGATCATGGTGAGGCTCGGATTGGTTGGTCGCATGTGAAAGATATTCGCAAGGCTGATTTGACTGATCCCGTTCTTAAGTTAGGTAGCCATGATCAAAGCTCACTTGCTAATTTTGGCCGAGATATTGTTCCAGGTGATGTGCTAGTTTGCCTTAGAACAGCATTTGAAATCTGTGCAGTTGGCATTGTGACGGGCGAGTATGAATACACAGGACAAGTACCCGAAGGTGTACGTAAAGATTATGTTCATAAATTGCCAGTGAAATGGTTGGCTACGGATCTTAAATTTGATATTACAGCGTTAAATCAAGGTAGGCTTGTCCAAAAAACAGTTTACTTCTTAAAACGCATCAAATGGCCCGCTTTACAAGAGTCTTTGCGGGTGGCTAAGATTGATTTAGCTGATAAAGTCAGTATTCCAAAGGCCTCTACCGATCCTTATGTACTAATCATTGACGAAATTAACCGCGGCAATGTATCGCGTATTTTTGGTGAATTAATCACCTTGATTGAACCGTCTAAACGCGCAAATGCAGAGGAAGCCTTGGAAATCCTTCTACCCTATTCCAAACTACCTTTTAGCGTACCAAAAAATTTGTATTTGATAGGTACTATGAACACTGCGGATCGCTCATTATCGGGTTTAGATATTGCTTTGCGCCGCCGCTTTACTTTCAAAGAGATGCCGCCAAGGCCAGATTTGCTAGAGAACGTCCTTATTGAAGCCCAACTGGATATTGGTAAATTATTGCTTAAAATGAATGAACGCATAGAAGTGTTGCTGGATCGCGATCACTGCTTAGGCCATGCGTACTTCATGCCCTTAAAAGATAACCCAACCCTTGAAAATTTAGCATTTATCTTTAGCCAACAAATTTTGCCTCTGTTGCAAGAGTATTTTTTTGAAGATTGGGAGCGTATTAGTTGGGTGTTAAATGACCATCGCAAATTTGATGACTTTCAATTCATCAGTAAGCAGCCTATAAACACAGAGCATCTGTTTGGTGGAGAAGTAAATATCGGTAATCAGAAAACGGTTTATAGACTTAACAATAAAGCCTTTGATCACATCCAGTCTTACGTGGGGATACTCGACCATCAAAAAGTCCAAAATGGTAATCATGAAAAAATGCCATCGTGAAAATCACCGTAATAGTTCGTGAATACGCACGGCTGACCACAGATACTATTTCAGCCACTCTTGATCAAGCAAGCATTTCAGCATCGGCTTTTGATTGGCTATGTAACTTGGCATCTAGCTTCAGTAAAAGCGGGGCATCACTGCTGCAAGTGGAAAATCGCCGTTGGCTTAGGTTGGATAATTTCGTCGGCGTGGTTGAAACACCTTGCGGGACTTTACTTGAAATCTTACCGAAACATTCCAGTGATGCCAGTGAAAGCACAGCCACCGATTCCCGTAAGCTCTTAATCAAGATGCTGGAGGTGGCGTTGGATCTTCCGGTGCGCACCACCGATAAAACGGACATTCAGACATTCCAGCACCCGCTACTGGAATGGGTAATGAAACAGTTTATTTTGTCCCTCGATCATCTGGTGAAACGTGGCTTACGCTTTGACTATCAGCGCGTGGAAGAAGAACAACGCTATTTGCGCGGACAACTAGACCTTAACAAGCAAGTACGCCAACCTCCGGGACGTGCGCATATTTTCAATATCCGCCATGATCTATTTTTGCCGGATCGCCCTGAAAACCGTCTGCTCAAATCAGCACTTATGCGAGTATGCCGCACCACCCAACAACAAGATACTTGGCGGCTTTCTCACGAATTGGTCGGATTGTTGGCGGAGATTCCCGACAGTCAGAACATTCAGAACGATTTTCGGCAATGGCGCAATGACCGATTAATGGCGCATTACCGGCCTATCCATCCTTGGTGTGAGTTGGTGCTGGGTCAATATATGCCATTGGCCATACAGGGAAAAACAAGTGGTATTAGTTTACTCTTCCCTATGGAAAAACTGTTTGAACGTTATGTGGAAGTACAACTTCGCAAACAACTTCCAGTTCAATACAAACTCAAATCCCAAGCTCGCAGCATGTACTTGTGTAAGTTTAATGACAATAATATCTTCCAGCTAAGACCGGATTTATTGATGACATACGGGGATAAAATCAACCTTGTACTGGATACCAAGTGGAAAATTTTGTCGGCTAATGACAGAGAAAATAAATATGGCTTAAGTCAGAGTGACTTTTACCAATTATTTGCTTATGGGCATAAATACCTCGAAGGCAAAGGTGAAATGCTGCTGATCTATCCGCTTACAAAATCCTTTCCTGATTTCGGGCATCCTTTTTCTTTTTCACCAGACTTAAAGTTATGGGTGGTTTCGTTTGATCTCGAAAACGACAAAATGCACTGGCCACACCAATTGAATGGGCAGATTTTTACTTTTTAAAACCATGGGATAGCGGCGGCATGACCGAAGACCAACTCGAACAAGAAACCCTAAGCTGGCTGGCGGATGTTGGTTATACGGCTATTTATGGCCCGGACATTGCCGTTGATGGTGTCGCACCTGAACGTAGCCATTATGCTCAGGTGGTATTGGTCGAACGTTTACGCAGGGCAATCAATCGCCTCAATCCATTGGTGCCATTGGTCGCCCGTGAGGATGCGTTGCAACAGGTGTTGAATCTGGACACGCCTGTGTTGCTTTCGGCAAACCGTCATTTTCACCGCTTATTGGTTAACGGCGTGCCTGTTGAGTATCAACAAGATGGCGAAACACGCGGCGATTTTGTCCGGCTGGTGGATTGGGATGCACCCTCATCCGTCCCTTCGGGCCACCTTCTCCCAGAGGGAGAAGGGAAAAATGAATGGCTGGCGATTAATCAGTTTGCCATCAAAGGGGCAAAATATTCCCGCCGCCCTGACATTATCTTATTTTTAAATGGCTTGCCGCTGGTGTTGCTGGAGCTGAAAAATCCGGCTGATGAGAACGCCGATATTTGGAAAGCGTTTGACCAACTCCAAACTTATAAAGAGCAAATCCCCGATGTCTTCCAGTATAACGAAGTGCTGGTGATTTCTGACGGTACGGAAGCGCGGGTGGGTTCGCTGTCGGCGGATACCGAGCGTTTTATGGCATGGCGCACCATAGACGGTGTGACTCTTGATCCTCTGGGGCAGTTTAATGAGCTGGAAACGCTGGTGCGTGGGGTTTTGGCTCCGGTTTATCTGTTGGATTTCCTGCGCTTTTTTGTGTTGTTTGAAGATGACGGCACGTTGGTCAAGAAAATCGCCGGGTATCATCAGTTCCACGCGGTGCGGACTGCCATTGCCCAAGTGATTACGGCCTCGCGTCCGGGCGGTTCGCACAAAGGCGGCGTGGTCTGGCATACCCAAGGTTCAGGCAAGAGCATCACCATGACCTGCTTCGCCGCCCGTGTGATGCGCGAACCGGAAATGGAAAACCCGACGATTGTGGTGATTACCGACCGCAACGATTTGGACGGGCAATTGTTTGGTGTGTTTTCCTTGGCGCAGGATTTATTGCGCGAACAACCCGTGCAAGTGGAAACCCGCCAAGATTTGCGGCGCGTGTTAGCCAATCGGCCTTCTGGCGGCATTGTCTTTGCCACCATCCAAAAATTCATGCCAGGCGAAGATGAAGACAGTTTCCCCATGTTGTCTGACCGCCAAAACATTGTCGTAATTGCCGATGAGGCGCACCGTACCCAATACGGTTTTGCAGCGAAAATTAAGGCGACCCGCTTGGTGGGTGGTGTTAACCGACAAGATGCCTTGGATTTGGGGTATACCCTTTCGGGAATAAGTACAACACCAAACCCATCGGCAACAATGGCCGCCGAACCGCGTATGGTGTATCAAGTCGGCTATGCCCAGCATTTGCGCGATGCACTACCGAACGCGACCTTTGTCGCCTTTACCGGCACGCCCGTGTCCTCCGAAGACCGCGACACCCGCGCCGTGTTCGGTGATTACATCGACATTTACGACATGCAGCAAGCCCGCGAGGATGGCGCGACGGTGGCGATTTACTTTGAATCCCGCCTCGCCAAACTCGGACTCAAACAAGACGCCTTGACGGATATTGACGCAGAAGTCGATGAATTGGCGGAAGATGAGGAAGACGATCAGCAAGCCCGCCTGAAAAGCAAATGGACGGCGCTTGAGCAAGTGGTCGGCGCTGAACCGCGCATCCAGCAAGTTGCCGCCGACCTAATAGCCCACTTTGAGGAGCGTAGCCAGGCGCAATCCGGTAAAGCCATGATTGTGGCAATGAGCCGGGAAATCTGTGTGCATTTGTATAACGCCATTATCACCCTCCGCCCAGATTGGCACGATGACGATCCAGAACATGGCGCTATCAAAATTATTATGACGGGTTCCGCCAGCGACAAGCCCTTGTTGCGTCCGCATATCTATTCCAAGCAAACCAAAAAACGCTTGGAGAAACGCTTTAAAAATCCAGACGACCCGTTGCGGCTGGTGATTGTCCGCGATATGTGGCTGACGGGCTTTGATGCACCCTGTGTGCATACCATGTACATCGACAAACCGATGAAAGGCCATAACCTCATGCAAGCCATCGCCCGTGTCAACCGCGTGTTCCGCGACAAACAAGGCGGCTTGGTGGTCGATTACATCGGCATCGCCAACAGTTTGAAAGAAGCTTTAAAAGAATACACCGCCAGCAAAGGCCGAGGCCGCCCCACCGTTGATGCCCATGAAGCCTACGCGGTGCTGGAAGAAAAATTGGATATTCTTCGAGCCATGTTGCATGGCTTTGATTACAGCGGTTTCTTAACGGGTGGTCATGGCCTATTGGCGAAAACCGCCAACCATGTGCTGGACATCAAAGAGGGCAAAAAACGATTTTGCGATACCGCCCTGGCGATGTCCAAAGCCTTCACGTTATGCTGCACCCTGGATGAAGCCAAGGCTGAGCGGGAAGAAGTGGCTTTTTTCCAAGCCGTTAAGGTGTTGCTGACCAAGAAAGAGATCAGCGGCAAAAAGAAAACCAATGAAGAACGCGAGCTGGCCATCCGCCAAATCATCGGCTCGGCAGTCGTCTCAGAAGAAGTCGTGGACATTTTTAACGCCGTTGGCTTAGATAAACCCAATATCGGCATTCTTGACCAAGATTTTCTCAACGATGTCCGCAACCTGCCGGAACGCAACCTTGCCGTGGAACTGCTGGAACGCTTACTGGAAGGCGAAATAAAAGCCCGATTCGCCAGCAATATCGTCCAGCAACATAAATTCTCGGAATTGCTCAGCAATGTAATCCTCCGTTACCAGAACCGCTCCATTGAAACCGCGCAAGTGATTGAAGAGCTGATCCAGATGGCGAAAAAGTTCAAGGAAGCGGCGGAACGCGGCGCAGACCTTGGCCTGAACAATGATGAGCTGGCCTTTTACGATGCCTTGGCAAATAACGAAGAATCCGTCCGTGAACTGGGCGACGAGACCCTGAAAAAAATCGCCCATGAACTGGCTGAAAATCTACGCAAAAATGTCAGCGTCGATTGGTCAGTGCGCGAAAGTGTAAGAGCCAGCTTACGGCTGATGGTGAAGCGGATATTACGCAAATACAAATACCCGCCAGGAAAACAGGAAGAAGCCGTGCAACTGGTATTGGAGCAGGCGGAGAGTTTGAGTGCGGAGTGGGGTTAGTCGTATTTGTGGTAGTGATGCGAACTGCTTTTGTTTATGCCAAAGGGATGTTCAACCGTCTGACGGCGTACCCAAACCGGTTTTGCGGTTGAAGGATTCAACCACTAATGCCATTGGTATGCCTGTTTAGCACTTATTTTATTGTCCAACAATCCCCGTCAACGCCGTTTGAATGGCTTTGCTCTGTGTGTCGATATAAGCCAAATGCTCGGTTTCTACATGGTGGATCAAATCATTGGAAAGCTGTGCAAATTCGTAGTGCATTTTTTTGACTTCATCCAGCAATTCAGCGAAGTAGTTATTGTGCTGTAGCTGTTCTACCCCATCTTCATAGTGTTTTTCGACCTGCCTTAGCGAATTGTTCAAGTCGTTCAAATAATCTTGGGTGGTAATGCTCCAGCCCAGTTGGTTTGCCAAACTTTGCGTATCGTTCATTGTTCCGCCCGCTCTTTCAGTCTGTAGATGGTTTCTTGTTGCTGCTCCAGTTGCACATCCTGCCTTTCAAGGCATTGTGTTAAAGCTTCTATTTTTGCAGCAAAACGTTGATGTCTGCGCTTCAGTTCATCCGTGTAATTTTGCACAAAACCTGCCGCTTCAGCTGCGTTTATCTGTTGCTGATAGTGTTGCTCAATCTCAGCCAAATGGCCTTTTAACTGGATCAGCACTTTTTTTAAATTTTCTATTTTGTTGATATGGTTAATATAGTTGTCTGCCATCATCATTCCGCCTCCTATTGTTTGATTTTGCTGATAAATACCGTTATTGACCCGCTGCCCGTCCAAATAGCCATGATCGTAATTTTGGCTGAAACTGTCGAAAGCATTGTTAAATTTCCAAACATAATTGATTGGGTTGACAGCCTTAATAAATCTAAACTTATTTTGGGGCTTATGTTGTTTGGCGTCGCTTACCCCAGAATCATAACCGTCTTGGGAATAATCGCCTGTGTATACTTTGAATAAGCTATCTTTGTTCATCATTGAGGCTCACGCAGTTGGATAAGTGATGGGGTAGATTTAAATGGAAAATCACTACTTGCTTGTTGTGATTGGGTCAGGGCGTAAATATAGTTGTTGGTATCAACAAAAGCTTTAGCGGCCATATAAATCGTCCCGTTTTCAATGTTTTTATAGCTAGCGATGGCGACAGTATTTAAAAAATACCAGCGGGAAGTTATTTTTGTGTGTTACTGGCTTCTACGATAATCACTTTTATGTGTTTGGCTTCAAGTTCTTTATATTCAATGGCGTACATGGTGTTATCCTGTTTTTTGTTACGTAGGGCGGATTATCAATAGCGTAATCCGCCCAATGATAGGCTGTACATGCGGCGTAATACGCTATCGCTATTGCGCCTAAATAGTTTGTCACTTAGGAATGTGCATGAAACAAGTTGAGCGACTGTAGGTGCGACAGATTTGCACAGTGCGGATAAATCCGCACCTACAGTATACGCTTGCATAAGTTATTGATTTTCAATTAACCATTCAATGGCTTTTTTATCTCCCTGCTCTGCCGCTTTTTGCATCCAATATTTAGCCCTTTTAAAATCCATTGCTATTCCATCGCCATCTGCATAACGTTTTGCTAATAAATATATTCCAAAGTTTTGATTGGCAGCTCTTTCAAACCACGATACTGCCTTTTCAGCGTTATGAGGGATAATGCCAAAACCATCAATAAATAATTTTGCCAGATCGATTGCAAACATAGTACTTTCATTAGCGGCTTTTTCTAGCCAATACAGTGCCTTTTCTAAATCTTGCAAAATACCATCTTCGGCATAGATTATTCCTAGTTCATAATTACCTCTTGGGTAATCATCTCCACCAAGTGATTTTTCTAGCCAAAATATTGCTTTTTCAGTATCTTGATGAATGCCGTCACCTTGAGCATAGCGTTTTCCTAATTTAGACTGTGCATCATTAAATAATTTGTCGGCTGCTTTTTCTAACCAATAACACGCCCTTTCAGGATTTTTAAGAATCCCTAGCCCATCTGCATAACGCTCACCTAATGAGTATTGAAAAGTCAATTGACTTGCTCGTTGAGATGATAAAACATCTTCATCTATTGGATGACTAGCTGCTTTTTCTAGCCAAAAAACAGCTTTTTCTGAATTTTGAGGAAGGCCATTACCTTCAGCGTATCTTTTTCCTAACACCATTTGTGAGCTTATCTCTCCTCGGAATGCACATTGTTCTAGCCAATAAATTGCTTTTTCTGAGTTCCCAACATCAGCAAAACAAGAACCCAGCCAATGTTGAGCATTTTCGTTACCTTGATTGCTCGCTTTATCTAACCAATAAATTGCTTTATCTAAATTGTGTGGAATACCTGAAATTCCCATATAGCTTGCGAATCCTAATCTACATTGCGCATCAATATGTCCTTGTTTGGCTGCTTTTTCAAGCCAATATGCACATTGCAGTTCTGAATGCTTTTTCAATTCATCATTATTACTAGCAAGGCCAACAACACAGCCACTCCAAAAAAAGTTGCCTAGGTTAAATTGAGCATCTAAATGGCCTAAATTTGCAGCTTTTTCCAAATATTTTAAATAATTTGGTTTGTCAATATTTTTAAGAATTTTTTCAAAATCGGTATCCTTACGACTAAAAAAACGTGTAGATGTAAAATCTTCTTGCTTTTCAAAGTAAGAGCAAAATTTCTGGTAACAGTATTCTGGATTGTCTTCTTTTGTTAATTCTTGATCAAAATGTTCAATTAAATGATTAACGGTTGATAAACGCATAATCTCTGAAAATTTAGTGATAGTCTCTTTAATGTTGAATTCATTAGCTATTTCAAACGGCAACAAATCAATTTTTAATAACCACGCATCAGCTTGTTGTAAGGCAGGCTCAACCCGTTTCACCAATTCCTCATAATCCAACACCTCCGTGCTTTGCAGCATCGCATCAAGTTCCTGTTTCAATGTGGGTAATCGCTGTAATGCCGCTTCGTAATGCAAAGCCACGCTGCGTAATTTCTCAGATTGTGCTTTCTTTTCGGCAGCTTGTCTGCTCTCCTTTTCAGCCCGCCGCTTTGCTTCGGCTTTTTCCCGTTTTGCATTTTCCCTATCTCCCATCACCTTCTGCTGAAAACTATAAAAACTAGGAATCAACCGCGCCGCGTTTGCCAAAGCCAACCTTGCACACACATCAGCCGTAAATTTTTTCATTTCCGCATCATCGGCTAAATCGCGGGGCAAATTATCCACATCCCACAACCAATCACCCGCCTGCTGCAAAACCGGCTCAACCCGTTTCAACAATTCCTCATAATCCAACGCTTCCGTACTTTCCAGCATCGCATCAAGCTCTTGTTTCAATGCGGGCAAACGCAGTAATGTCGATTGAAAATGCAAGGCTACTGTGCGTAATTTTTCTTGGCCTTTTTTGCGGCGGGCGTTGTTCATGCTGTCTGCGTAATCTGCGTAGTTTTGGTGCTTGTCCATGGGGTTGCCTTTAAAACGGTTTTAGTGGTGGTTTTGGTAGGACAAAATAATGATGTGTATTGGCATAATGTTTTTAAGTAATTTCATAAAAGTTTCACTTTATAAAACAACGTCCTGCCCTTTACCCACAAGGGGCATCAGTAAGAACACGCAGTCGTAGCTTGGTTATATGCCATGAAACTTATGTCAAATTACTTATTGCAAAGCAACAAGCGATTTAATCAAGCGTCCAATTCTGTAATTTTAACCGCCCATCAAATGCTGCGATCTCAGAATAAATAGCATCTGCGCTGACTAAAGTATAATTTTCTGTTACTGCGGTAGCAGCTATCATCAAGTCAATGTTATGCTTTTTAATATTTTCTTTGTTGAGCATTTTATTGTCTTTTATGGCTTTTTTAAAATTGCCAAATGCTCTTGCCGCATTTCTTGATAACGGCAAAACGGTAAAGTCTTCCTGAGCTTCCATGATTTTTTGTTCAATCACGGTCTTTTTATGTTCAGGTGCGTTCGCGAGACCATATTCCAATTCATAAATTGTTAAAATGGAGATGGCAATTTTATCTGTATTTTTTAGCTGGGCAATATGGGTCAAGATTTTAGGATAATTCGTAGAATTTTTATCGTAAAAATCACTGACCGCATTTGAGTCAAGCAAGTAATTCATTTTTAAAACTCGGCATTATTTCTAAATTCCTGCATGTCTTTTTTCAGTTGCTCTGAATAACCATCCAAATGCACAGGATTGTTATTCACTTTTTCAGCCAGCAACGCCCATTTAGACGGTTTTTCAGTAATTTTCTGGGCTTCTTTTTTTAAGCGTTCTTCTAATTGGCTGATTCTTTTTTGAACCAAGGATTGAGGCAAATTATCGGGGACATTGATTAGTACTTGCATAATGATTTCCTGGTGTTTTTAGAGTTGATTTTTTGTAGGGTTGGATTAGCGATAGGGTAATCCGCCGCATGGAAGGCGCATCATACGGCGCAATACGATTGCGCTATTGCGCCTTACGGATTTTCTTTTAACCATTTAATTGCATCTTTATATCCTTGTGCAGAGGCTTTCTGCATCCAATACTCTCCCTTTTCTTTGTTATGCCAAATAATAAGGTTTTTATCTTTGGTTAAATAATCAGCCCATTCCATAAAAGCAGCTTTTTTAGTCAATCCTGTCAAATATAATCGTCCCAATCTGAATTGAGATTTTGCATGATCTAAATTTGATAGTTGTTCTAGCATCATTAAACCTGCTGAAATATTTACACCAACATTAGGCATATATGAAGCTCTTTGATTTAAAGTTACACTTGTATTTTTAGTCTCTTCTTCAACATCTCTCCAATACCATTTGATTGGCTTTCTACCACATTGCCAGTATGCCAAATCAGATTGTGCATCTATATTTCCAAATTCTGCTGAATTGTTCATCCAATACACAGCATCTTCTTTTTCTCCAATTTCAGCATAGTAGTTTGCAAGAAAATATTGATGAGCATGATTTCCTTGTTGTGCTGCTTTTTTTAACCAAAATTCTGCTTTATTTTTATCCTTTTCAACACCATTACCAGTAGCATAGCGCATCCCTAATTCAAATTGATAATTAGGGTCATTTTCTTGTTCTGCTTTGCTTTTTTCTTCTTCTTGCCTTCTTAATTCTTCTGCTTGATGTTGAGCCTCCTTTTCAGCAGATTTTTTTGCCTCTTCTTCTGTCTTACGTTTTTCTTCTTCTTTGCGTCTTATTTCTTCTGCTTTACGTTGCGCTTCTTTTTCAGCCGCACGCTTTACCTCTTCTGAAGCCCGCCGTTTCGCTTCGGCTTTTTCCCGTTTTGCAATTTCCCTATCTCCCATCACCTTCTGCTGAAAACTATAAAAACTAGGAATCAACCGCGCCGCATTCGCCAAGGCTAACCTTGCACACACGTCCGCCGTAAATTTTTTCATTTCCGCATCATCGGCTAAATCACGGGGCAAATTATCCACATCCCACAACCAATCACCCGCCTGCTGCAAAACTGGCTCAACCCGTTTCAGCAATTCCTCATAATCCAACGCCTCGGTGCTTTGTAGCATCATATCCAGCTCTTGTGTCAAAGCGGGCAAACGCTGTACTGTCGATTGAAAATGCAAGGCCACGGCGCGTAATTTCTCTTGGCCTTTTTTGCGGCGGGCGTTGTTCATGCTGTCTGCGTAATCTGCGTAGTTTTGGTGCTTATCCATCGGGGATGCCTTTAAAACGGTTTTAGTGGTGGGTTTGGAAGGACTGCGCGTCCTTTAAGGACGGGCAGTCCTGATCTTTTATGGGTCATTCTTTTTTAGCATCCGCATCAAATCCGGTTGGCGGTTTGATTTTGCCTTCGGCTGCGAGTTTTGCCAACAATTCTTTGGCACTTTGGGTATCGTAGCTTGATGAATTGCTGGGAGGTGGGCTTTTGGCATGTGGTTCCGGCTTGGCTTGATGGCTAGTGTCATTGGCACTGGCACTGGTGGCGATTTTGGGGCTTAGGATGTATTCGGCGGGCTTGCGGGCGATGATGTCCTTAAGCACGGTTTTAATGTCTTGCGGCGGATAGGCGCGGCATAGCACGTTGGCGGCTTTGTTGCCGGCATCGGCGTTGTAAATCAGGGTATGTTTGGCAAGCGTCACTGCTTCGGTATTGCCGTAGGTGAAGATGGTCTCGGCATCTCTGGGATCTGTCAGTTTAAACGATAGGCGCAGGGTGATTTGTGACATCAGTTCGCGGTCTATGTGTGTGCCTGCTAAGGTTTGGGTGGATAAAATGATATGGATGCCAAAGGCGCGGCCTTGCCGCACCACTTGTTTTAACAATTGGCTGAACTGGTCTTTTTGTTGGTAGCTGCCAGCAAATAGCCGATGCACTTCATCAATGACCAGCACGATGTGTGGCATGGGGGCTTGTGGGTTCAGTTGGTTGTAGCTGTCGATATGATTGGCTTCGTGCGCGGCAAACTGTTGGGAGCGGTTTTTTATAATGTTGGCAAATTCGGTCAGCAGAGTGATGGCGGCGTTGAGGTCTTCGTTGTTAAGAAAAATCTGTTCGCAGTTAGGGTGGTTTTTAAACACCTGAAATTCCACGCCTTCTTTGTAATCCATTAAATAAAGGCGGACTTGTTGGGGGTTGTAGGTATGGGCAATGCCTAAAATCAGGTTGTTCAACAAGGTGGTTTTGCCAGAACCCGCAACGCCTGTGATAAAGGCGTGGTATGTTTTTGATTTGTCGCCTAGGGTAAAGTTGATTTCGGTTAGGCCGTTGGCGGAAGTGCCGATGGGCAAGCTTAAAAAGTCTGTGCCGTTGTCGGGCTGGTCTTGTTGCAAGGCATCGAGTAGATTATCCACTAACTGTTGTTTGTTGGCGTTGAGGCATTCAAAATCGTAACCGAGGGCGAGATCGGCAAATTCAAATACGGTTTCGTTTAGCTGCACTTGTTGGTTTAATACGTCAATGTGCGGGTAGCGTTGCAAAAAATAGCGGGTGGCTTTTTTGTCCGATTCTACAATGGCTTGGCTGGCATAAGCGATGCAATAAAAGCCCGCTTCGTAGGCTGCATCGAAAAATTCTTTAATGCGCTTGTATGAAGCGACATCATCGGGGTAGTGTTCTAAGTTAATCAACACCAGATGGTATTTTTCAGACAAAGGGCTGGTTTGGTTATAGTCCGATAAGGTGGGGGCCTTGAAAGATAACAGGTGGTGATGCCGATGCAGCGCAAGGCTTTCTAGTGCGTTAAATTGTTGGGTGGCAGGATTAACACCCAAGGCAATTTGATACAACCCCGCATTATGCAAGGCGGCAAGGTGCATAAAGCGTTGGCGGTGGCTAAAATCAAACACATCCGCCGCGATAGCACCTGCGGGTAGGCTGGCAAAAAGGTTTAAAGCGATGTTTTCGATAAAGTTGTTGGCTACCGCTAGGCTGTTATCATCAAACAACACACAAAAACCACCAACATTACTGGGCAAATAGATAGGGATAGTGCTGTTTTCGTCGATCAAGTCGCCGATATGAATGCCCCACGGGAAGGCGGGTGAGTTTGTTGGCATGTTTTTTCCTAAGATTGAAGCCGCTTACTTCCGTCTGAAAGTTCTCTTATGTCCATTAATAAAGACGATTGATTTTAAGGTATTAATGTGGTTTTAACGTCGGGTATTGGTTCAAAAGCTGCCATTTGACCAGATAAATAAATAGCCTGCAATGGATCGTTTGCAGGTATTACAGCTTTTGCAGGTTATAGTCCGAGTGTTTTTAAAACTTGGCATAACTACGAAAATCTTATGACAAGTTAAGGCTGGGTATCTTTTGAGAAAATGGAGGGTTATTTGCGGTTTAGCTGTGCGCCATGGATTTTACCCATCAAAGTGCATCGGCGATTCAATTTCACCCCCACTTTGCCAACCGGTTGAAGGTGTCCGATTTTCGCCCCATCGGGTTAGACTTGATTAAGCGATGTTACAAAAATCAGATAGCTGCGTTCACTATTGGTGGGCTATTTTTAAGATAACAACATTCTGATTATCAGGTGCAATGTGATCCTGAATAAAACTGGCAATACGATCAATGGCCTGTTTCATG
This sequence comes from uncultured Methylocucumis sp., assembly GCA_964446885.1. Lineage (GTDB taxonomy): Bacteria > Pseudomonadota > Gammaproteobacteria > Methylococcales > Methylomonadaceae > Methylovulum. Next base: position 1,870 of record CAYUQV010000024.1, on the reverse strand, counting down.
GTGTTGGCTTCGGTGCGAATGTAGCCGCCTGTTACACAGTTGTCGGTGGTGTGATTCAAGAGTCGTTTAATAATTGTTTCAGGCAATAACGATGCTTCGGCAATAGTGGCAAAGGTTCGCCTAAGATCGTGACTGCTGAATTCAACACCTGTTTTTAAAGTAACCTGTTCTAAAGGCCAGCGTGGAATTGCCATCACGCCATCGGCATTGTCGCCAGGAAATACAAATATGTTGCCTCCAGTCACTTCAAACAGATTTCGCAAGTAGGGTTTTAGTTGCATGGGAATGTAGGTTGTGAAGTTGCTGTGATTTTTTGTGTCCATGACAGTTAGATTGTCGTTCTTGAAATCTACATTTTTCCATTCCAGGTGCAATGCTTCATTGGCCCTCAATCCTGTATAAAGCAACAGCAACAGGTAAGTTTTTGCTTTAGGGTTAGTGAGTTGTAACACTGCTTCATACCAATCTTTTAAACTATCAGCGGGAATAATGCGACTCTTGCGGGTAGGTTTGCTCCATAAGGCCAATTCTGATTTTTTAAGTATATCGGTCGGGCTTTCCTCGATAATCTTTAATGCCAGTGCATAACGCATCAAAAGACGCAGTATGCGCATTTTGTTATCTTTGGTTACGCTGTTGCCGGGTAAATTCTTGTGACGTGCCGCCACCATTTCTCGGGTGATAGTATTAACGGGCTTATCCAGCCAGTCGGGAAAACCCTCGTTAAGTTTTTTCTGATAGTCGGCTGCTGTACCTGAACTTAATTTTAAGCCTTTTTGTTCGATGTACTTTGCCATCAATTCTGACAAGGTCATCTTCTTGATCTTATCAGTGCGTTTTTTTTCGGTGGGGTTGATACCTTGCGCCAATCCGGTTAATGCAGATTGTGCCATTTTTCGTGCCTCACTAACCGAAACATCAGGAAACTTACCCAAGGTTACTCGCTGAAGTTTGCCGTTTGCCAAACGCTTCAATACACAGAATGATTTATTACCTGTAGAGCTAACCCTGCATATCAATTTAGAAACTTCGGTGTCGTAGTAATCTTTTCTATCCTTTTCTGGAATGGGTAGTTTTTGAATACGCTGCTGTGTGAAATTAAAATTATTTGCCATGCCTCTTTCTCCAAAATACGGGGTAACTCCAGGGTAACTTTTTAACGCTGTTTTGAGTATGTTAGAGAATACTAGGGCAATGTCAAGAAAGGTGCTTAACCCAATAAAATAAGGGCATTAGTGGGTATAGCATAGGTGGTTCGGGGGGTGTAAAAAATATGTGTCGGGGAACTTAAAATCCCTCGGTGGTAACACCGTGCCGGTTCGACTCCGGCCCGAGGCACCAAAAAATCAAAGGCCGGCACATTTTATGTGCCGGCCTTTTTTATTGCCTGTAATTATCCACAACAAAGCCCCCCCATTGCCGATATGTCAGGCCAAAAACGCCCGTTCAGGCATTGTCGTTAGAGGGTTATACTTGCCTTTCGGGTTCATCCATTATCAACACCAGCCAAACTCACCAAATCCCAAAACATCAGGCGGTGTCCGTCGAACGGGTTGCCTTCTGAATCCAGCAACACAAAACATTATTTTTCGTAAAAGCTGACAGAACACTGCTCGGCTATTTTGGGACTACGGATTACCAACTCAAAAAATAGCCGTTTGTGCCAGATGGCCTTTTAGGCGAATTTATGAAACACAGATTATTGATTGTATTAACTATTTTAGATATTCACCGCATCGTTTATCGCGAAAGCCCCACTAACATTCGCCACACAATGTTATACAATGCCCTGCATTGCTGGTATCACTAAACAAGCTTAGGACTTTCGCTGACCTGAAAGGATTAGTGTATGTTATGCCTCATGATAACA
>CAYUQV010000023.1:0-50052 GCA_964446885.1 uncultured Methylocucumis sp. | reverse complement strand
GTTGAGTTTGGTATTAACATTTTTACTTGATTAACAGGTTTCGCCCACTACCGATTTTCTGTCCGGCGGCGAAGGCGATGACATTTTGGAAGGCGGCAACGGTAATGATGCGCTCGACGGCGGCACCGGAATCGATGAAATGAATGGCGGTAAAGGCAATGATAGTTACGTCGTTGATAATATCGGCGATAGCGTGGACGAAACCAACGGCGGCGGCAATACCCTGCACAATACCATCAACGGCAATAGCGGCAATAACGTATTATCCGGCTTGGCGGGCAATGACACACTCAACGGTAATGGTGGCAATGACAGACTCAACGGTGATGGTGGCAATGATGTATTGAATGGCGGTTTAGGTAGCGACAGTCTGGACGGCGGCAGCGGACTCGACAAGTTCCTTTTCAATACCGCGTTATCATCCAACACCAAGGACAGTATTAGAGGTTTTAGCGTTACTGACGACACCATCCAGTTGGAAAACGGTATTTTCACGAAATTTATCGCGGCCGGTAATGTGTCCCCAGCCAATTTCGTCGCCAATACGAGCGGCGTGGCGCAGGATGCCGACGATTATCTGGTATACAACACGACAACAGGCGCATTATTTTACGACACCAACGGCAATACGGCTGGCGGCGCGGTGCAATTCGCTACTTTAGAGTTGGTCGGAACAACTCGCCCCGCCCTTACAGCTTCGGATTTCGACATCGTCTAAAAAATTGTTTTAGTTCCGATCTTATCTGCACCTTGCTTGAAAACGTGAGGGTTACTGGTTTGATAGCAGTAACCCTCATGTTAGATGCCAACGAAAAATCATCAAACATAAAATAGGCCTGTTGAATCTGGCCGAATAGCTGGGCAAATATACCCAATCAACTTGAAAACACCGGGTTGAGGGTTTGAAAGTTAGGATTTGGCTAAAAATAACTTCCCGAAATCATCGAGCGTTAGGGATTGTAATAGCCTAATATAACTGGACACTTCTAAAGGCAGATCAGCTGTTCCGCATACAAAAACAAACGCCAACAACCAACTGATACTTATGCCCTAGTGCCAAAGGGAATCGTGGAACACCATCAGCGTGGTGATGGTGTTCATGCCAAAAAACGCTGGCACGCCTAGCCACATCCACAGTTTGGAATAGTAAAAATAGCGTTCCGGCAAAGCTTGGCCTTGGGATAAGGCATCGGCGGCGAGGTCGCGCATTCGGATTTGCAGCCACACCACGGGCAACCAGCACAGACCCGTCAGCGCGTAGAGCGCGAGCGTCCAAAACAACCAACTGTCGCTAAAGGCAGCCGATAATTGTTGGGCGAGGAAATAGCCGGAAATGGGTTGGATGAGGACGGTTGGCGTGGTGAAACACCAATCCGCCAGCACGACATGGCGGCTAGTGACGGCTATCGCGGCGTGGTTGCGGCTGTTGTCCGCCATGATCTTGTAGAAGACCGTGCCTAAACCTAGACCGAACAGGATGATGGCGCTGAGGATGTGGATGAGTTTTAGGGTGAGGTAAATCATGATTTTCTCCTGTATTTTTAGCCCTGTCAGGTTTCTATTCCGTTTATCGGCTAATAATCGCGCAAATCCACAGCACCATTAAAAACGGCAGATTCTTTAAAATCGGCCCGAACGGATGCAGCCAAAATTCCGGCAAGGCCATGCTGATGACGAGGGTGTAAACCAACACTATTGCCATCTGTAAGTTCAGTAAGGTTTGCCAGCGATACCGCGCTAGGGTCGCCAAGCCTAAACCGATGTCCAGCAACGCCAAGCCATAAAGTGCGAACGGTGCGGCGATGCCTGTTACGCCCATCCCTGCTAATAACTGATAACTGGCTTGGTGCGGGTAGAAAAATAACGAAGTGATGCCGCTCCACAACCACACAATAGTAATCAGCAACAGCAACAAGGACTTAAGGAAATACAAATGCGCGTGCCAACGTTCGGCACTTGAGGCGGGTTTGGCAAATAATTGCTGATGGATGTTTAGCGGTGGGCGACCCAAAATGCGGGTGATAGCAGTTGGATCACCAATTTTGTTGCGGTAAAGCATAGGGATATTGTCTTTAGACAAAATCGGCGTATCCAAGAACTTGCCTAGACCTGCTAAATGCAACAGCCATTTTTCGGGGATATTGACCGTTTTTGCAGGCGCTTTGCCTAATCGTAAGCGGAGATTAAGCAACAAATCAGCATATCGAATCGGTGCTGGCCCGACTAAAGCCAAAGTCTGCCGTGCATTGGCAGACGATTCCAAACACTGGCAAACCACCGCCACCAGATCATCAATATGGATTGGTTGTAACAATTGCCCTCCACCATCCGGCAACACTTGCACAGGCAGAGCCGCTAAGGCATGGAAAAACGCCGTACTTTGGGCGCGTTCGCCGTAAACAATCGACGGTTGCAAGATAAACCAATCCATATCCAAGCCGCGCAAAAAATCATCCGCCGCACGTTTGCTCAAGTGATAATCCGATTGGGCATTTTCATCTGCACCCAGCGCTGAAATTTGGATGATTTTCTGCACGCCGGATTGTGCGGCGGCGGTAAACAAGGCGATTGGCGCATTGGTGTGCAATTGCGTAAAGGATTGGTGTTTGGTTTCACTGATAATCCCTACGCAATTGATGACCGCGTCTATGTTTTTAAGATGCGGTAACCAATCCTCGGCTTGAACGGCGGTTTCGAAGTCTATGGTTAGCCGTGTCAGGTGTTCGGATTGGGTTAACAACTTTTCGGGGTAACGGCTACAAGCGGTAACTTTATGGCCTTGTTGCAATAAGGCAGGCAAGATGGCGTTGCCGATAAAGCCCGTGGCGCCGGTGATGAGGATGTTCATGATGTCTCCTGATGTGAATTTACAGACAGGAGCAGATTAGCGAACGGAAACCGGGTTAGCTTCCAATTTGATAAAACAGGAACAATTAATAGGCTAAAAATGAGGTGGCGTGAAAAACCTGTTTTTCACGCCTTAAATCTTAAGCCTGATTCTTCCGATACTGCCCAGGCGCCATGCCGACAATATCCCGAAACGCCGCGTAGAAATTGGATTGGGTGCTGAAACCGACCGACAAGCCTATTGCCAACACCGAAGCATGGGGTTCGGCGAGCAACAAACGTTTGGCTTCTTGGATGCGCTGTTCGCGGAGGTAACGCGAAAAGCCTTGTTGGAATTGGGTGTTGACGAGTTCGGACAATTGGTGCGGGCTTAACTCCAATTGTTCGGCCAGCAAGGGCAGCGTTAACGTTTCTAAGGTATAGAGTTTGTCTTGCTGCATTAATTTATCAAGCTTGGCAAGCACGGCGGCTTTGTCAACATGTTTCAACGTGGATTCCGCATAAGCGGCTTGTACGGCTTCGCTGACATCGGCGGTGATGGTCGGGAAGCGCAGCAAGGTCAAGGTAACGGCGAACAACGCCATGCCAATCAAAATGCTATAGGCGACAATAAACTGCTGCTCGCTGAGTAAAGGCCAGATAAACCCTAGCAACACCACGCCGATAGCTATCGCAAACAAGGCCGCCAAGGCCATGAGTTCTAAACGGAAACGCTGGCGTTGATCGCGTAAGGCGTAAACCGAGTGTGCCAACCACAGCAAATAGCCGCTGCCGATCAAAAACGCAGCGGGTACGGCGATGGATTGGGGCAAAATGAGGTTGCCCCCTATCGGGGCGGCATGATAAAGGTCACATCGCTGATACGGGCTATCGGCAAGCAGAATTTGCCGACTGTAAAAATAAAAGCTGGGGGCAATGCCGTATAGCATGGCCGGATACAGCGGGGAATGGAAAGCATCGGATTGGTTGAGCAGGAAGCCCAAATGCAGACATTGCAGCCCTGCCAAACCGACCAGCAATAACAACCCGGCGGCTTGGGCCACAGCGCGTCGCGGTGCTTGCTGTTGCAGGCTATTGGCAATCATTAGCAACACTGACGCACCTATCGAAAAACCAATGAATATCAAGGCGATCATTTGCATTTGTTGGCCATTTTTAGTATTGAAAAATAAAGGGTAACCTTAGATACACAGGAAAATATAGTTTCTGGCATCCCGCCGTTTACAAAATTAAAGTTTGCAAACGGCTACTGGAAACCATTTTAGAAAAAATCTCCTCCTGGTCAAAACCGTAAAAGATTTTCGGTACGCTGGTGCACCGCCCCTTGATTTTTTCGGCTAAGGCCAACTGTAGCCAATCCGATATAAATTGATGGTGTCAAAAAGGCAGTGGCTAAGACTGCCCGTCCTTTACCCACAAAGAATACTAGCGAGGACGCGCAGTCCTTATCAGATGTGGCTATACAAATCTGCCCGGCCACAGCGGTGTGCCTTAAATGAGTCATATTTTTGACAAAACCGCTGGATACTGACCTACTTCGCTTTAAACCGCTTTTGCAAACCCAAGGAGTTGGCTTGTGCCGGCCCCGCTTGGCCGAACAAGAAACTAAAATCAGAACTGCATGCGCCGTTTGGGCCGCCTGTTGTTGCAGGTGGGCAAATCGAACTTTTCGGTGCGATTGCCGCATTTTTATGGCAATTGGTGCAGGTTACGGTTTGCACATAGGTTTCTAAGGTGGTGTTCGCCACCAAGCCACCGTTACCTGAGGTCATACTGGTCAACGGGTGGGGTACGGCATACGGCTTGCTGGGATCGGGCGTGGGATTGGTCGACCACAATACATCAACCAATTGATAATATTGCCAAACGGAATTGGGGTAATTTTGTTTGATGCCGTTTTGTACGGTTTGGTTGGCCGATTGGGCGTTGCTGTCCAATTGGGTGGTGCGGGTCACTTGGATCGGTACGGCAGTCGGGCAACCTTGGCCTAGGTAATACGGTGGTGACTGGTTGGCAGTACAAGCAACGGTGACCTGAACCGTGCCGCTACCACCTGCCTTCGTGCATGAGGCGGGAACTGTCAGGTTTTGGCTTTGGCAATTGGCATTGTAAAAATTATAGCCCGTGCTGGGTGGTGCGACATTGGGGGTGGGGACATTATCGACATGTTCAAACGTTGCCCAAACCCATGTCGGTTGATTGGTGGTTTTATGCAGAATGTGCAAACCGACTAAGGCCAAATTGGTTTGGCGGCATTGCTGGGTGCTAGGGTCAATCACCAAACCTTCAGTGATTTTGTAGCGGTTCCATTTGCTGTTGCTGCCGTAATCAGGGGCTTCCATCCAAGCCGCTTTCAGTTCCACCGCGCCGAGCATCGAGCCGTTTGGGCAAGTTTCGCCAATCGCAGTAGAACAACCTTTCGGTAATACGACGGGTGAGCCTTGACCATTGTTGACGAAAGTCGCCTGAGTATTAGCGCTGTATAAACCGTTGTTGACGACATAATTGTATTCGTCTTCGCTGACGGTGATTTCGTACCACACATTCGTACCGTTTTGCGCTCCTAGCCAGTTTGGGGCGTTTTCTGGTGCAGCTTGTCCGGTAGAGAACGGGGAATCGGTTTTGCCCGTCATCGAAAATACCCGCAGTTTTTTGCCGTTTGTAGCTAATTTGGCTTGGTTTGCGCAGCTAGCCGGTGTCGATGGGCTGCCCCATGCGGGTGGTTTGGAGCCGTCGCTAGGGAACAAGGTGCTGGAATTCATATACGTTTCCCATTGTACAGGGGCGGTGTCGCCAGGGTCGCCAAAACCAACCCCGCTGGCGGTCGGCCAATTGAGCGAGACAAATTCTGACCAAGCAAAGCAATTCGCCATCAATTGGCTGGAGAAATTTTTCAAATCATACGGCACAGCCGCTGAAAAATTGATGGTGACAGGTGGTAAACCATTTCCGCAAGTGATTGACGTGGCAGTCGTTTGTGCCGCCATTTTAGTGGCAACTTGCTGGCTATCTTGTAAGGCAATGGCTGAACCACAGGCCCCTAGTAAAGCAAAACTGAGTAAAGTGGAATAAGTTTTCATGTGAGTTCCTGATGGCTTAAGCTACCCAAAAGTTATTAACATTTCTGCTGGAGTCCAAAACATGTTTTGGACTCCAGTAAATAGGCAAGACAACAACCATAAATGTTAAGAATGCTTTTAGATGATGGCTTATCGAATTTAGCAATCGTAGGTTGACGCTATGAAGCTTCTCAAACACGCGATTGGATGGGATAAGTAAACCCCACTTGCCTAGTGACAAAACAGTGGGGTTTATCGGCTGCAACTAAATGACGTTCAATAAAGCAGGCATCGGGGCTTGCATGGCTTGCCCATAATTGGTGACGTACACGTCTTTTAAGCCCGATGTGGTTACCGCATTGACCGATACCAAGATATTCAAGGCCGTGTAACTGGAAGGATAGGAATTGCCCGGAACCGCGTAAGTGACTGGCATTGCTGAAATTACGGTGGCACTGATGTTACCGTCAGAAAAGCTCACCGTAGGCAATTCGCCATTTGCACCTAACGTGACGGTGGCGCAAACCAGAACCATAGGCACGTTGCCTGCACTTGGAGCTACCAAAGGCGCGATCAAAGTGCTATTGCTAATCAGGCTCATGGGAAAATCAACACCTGAAATACCTGTCGAGTACATGCCGGTAAAGACCGCTTGATGGAACAATTGTGCAGGTTGGGCGTAAGTGACGGCAGGGTCACCGACACAAGGAATGGCGGCGGGTACATCGGCCTGATAACCCATCGCGACGATTTGCATGACGATTTGTTGGACAATCTGCCCACCCCAAACAATCGGCTGACCATTGAGGGTCATATCGCCGACGGTAAAACCCAATTCAGCAGGCACTTCATAGGTGGCGTGGAGAATAAAATTGCCCGGCATAGAATTGCCAAACTCATCTTGCAGGCTATCTGAACCCCGGACAATCGTCCAAAAATCTGCTGGGTTGCCTGTTTTGCCAGCTGGCACAGCAAAACCCGAAAAATTAGGGGTTTGGATGTATAAGCCAGGTGGATTCGCTAAGCTGACGCTAAAGCCGCTGCTGACGGTTTGGTTGGTTTGGTAGCCGATGTTCGGGTCACTGTTGCGGTGCAATTGTCCGTATTGTGCGCAACAAATCAAATCATTTTGCGGGCTGCCGACATCGGGTTCGCAGCTTTGGATACGTTGTACGGTTGCCGCACCTGCCAAGCCGATTTCGGTTTGTAAGGTGTTGGGAGTACTGGTCAAATGCATCGCCCCGCCGTAAGTGTCTGTTGATACCGGGCCTGCATTCCACTTGTTGAGCGGGTTATAGACCGGACGGCCTGTGGATGGGTCAATGACAGGCTGACCGTTATTGCCCATGAGTTGCAAATCCGCCAATTGGATTTGGGGTTTGCCTAAGGTTTGTTGGTACAGGGCCAACACTTGCTCAGGGTCTATCATCCACAAGGTATTCCAGTATTCAGGATTTTCACAAGTGAAATCAATGCGGATGATTTTGTTGGTGTCAGGGTCACGGTAAACCGACCATTCGCAATATTCATCTTGCCAGCCGCGTGGACCATACGGGCCATAAGGCACTTGCTCGGTGGCGACAGGCGAGCAAGGGGATTGTGGGATATTGCCGAAGGGCGTGTAAACGGTTTGACCAGAACCATTGGTGGAAGACAAATAGCCTGTATCGCCCAATTCCAATTGTTGGCTAGTGTTTAATTGCGGAAAGTAGGCGGCGATACGGCCTGGAAACGCCGACCAAGTGATTTGCACATACGCACAGTTGGAGGCATTAGGGTCGGTCAGGGGATTGAAATAATTCGTTGCAGCTGGCGAATTGCTGGCATTCCATGGATTTCCGGCAATGCTTTGTTGGGTAAATCCATTTAGATTGGTATTCCATTGGTTATCCATTGCCGCTTGAAGGCTAGCGTCATAGCTGAAATCTTGGATATTGGCAGGTGTCCAAAAACGGCTGATTGTACTCATAACAAAATTTCCTCATTTTTTAAAGTGAATAACTGCTTGTTGTATTTTATAAGCCTGGGTAGCTGTATTGGCCATTGAGGCGGGGGCAGTATAAATTCGGGTTCATGGAAAAAATGAGGAAAAGTAAGTTCTGTGACCTATACCCAAGTTTTTTAGTAGGTAATTACCATCACGATAGGTAATTTCTCACAATAGTAGCCAAAAATTTCAAAATACTTATTTAATAACAATATCTTAATGATTTTTAAGTTAATTGGGCTGTTCAAGGTTTTTCCGGCAAGGATTGCCTTTATTCGTGTTTCAGTTTTTAGTGGACAGTTGAAACGGTTCCGACGGTAAGAGTCTGGGAGCGGTTTCGAACATGTATGCCTTTGATTGGGATTGGCCTGATTTTATCTAAAATTTGGGTGGAAAAATAAAACACCTTCGCCAGCGTCCATTTATTCATATATAAATCAATAGCATGACGGGTTAAGAAACCGTATTGTGAATAAACTCACTGTTTTCACGGTAATCCTTGATAGTTTTTTCTTAGACTCCTTGTTATGGTTTGCTTAAAGCGCCTTTGGCATTTGAACGGCAATCGTGCAGAAAGCTTGCCTGAAAAAATGTCCGATTTTTTGAAAATAGGGCCCGGCCATCGCGGGGCGCTTAGGCGTGTATGCAGGCCAGTCAGTACAGTTATTATAATCATCAGGAGCCTTTATGAGCGGTAGCAGCAAACCGGACGAAAGTATCGTCTACGCAAAGATTCACCCGTCAATCGGCATCGCCCGGGTTGGCAATTCGAAAAAACAGGATGGCTTTTACATCGGCCCGCAGGTGGCCGAACCTGCACCCAAGCCGCCGGGTTCCTACCGCGACAGCACTGGCGCATTGAAACGCGAGGTCGCGGAATTCCGCATTTACGGGTACGACGGTGAAGGCCGTGTGGTGCGCGAGTTGCACATGGACGAAGGCACAGAGATCGAATGGACGGTCGAACTGGCGAACCACAAGGCCGCTTGGTACAACTTCGAGCTCGCGCTGGATATTCCCGAAGCCGCAACCGCTGCGCCTTCGACGTACCGCAATGCCACGATTAAAGGGCCGGAGCGCAAGAAGCTTTCGATCACGCCTGGCCCACGCAGCGTCAATTGTATCGATGCCGAAGGCAAAAAATATCATTTCGACAATGGCGAGTTCATGGACATCAAAGTGCCGTTGGGCGAACTGCGCACGGATTCGTACGGGCGGCTGCGGGTGTTCGGTGGGCACGGAAAATCCGCCTCCATAGACAACAAACCGCCGACCACATTTGCGAATAATGATGGCTGGTACGATGACACCAGTGATGGCTCTGTCACCGCACGGGTCAGATTGGCTGGCCGTGAACTCAATGTCGCGCCCGCTTGGGTGGTGGTGGCGCCACCGAACTACGGCCCCCAACAGAAATCGGTGCGGACGCTGTATGCCCTGATGACCGACCTTGCAATTCAGTCTGGACAATTGCTGGCTCCAACGCAGCCTTCATTCCAAAAAGACTTGCTGCCGATTTTTACGGCAATGTGCGATCTGCAATGGATGAACGCCGGATTCGCGGCAGGCTTCGGTTACGGGATGCCACAGCATTTCCTCGCACCGGACTACCTCAGAAAACTATCGATGCCGGGCGACACCTATGCCGAACTGCGGCGTACGGTGGCAAACGCCTTCCGCAACCCGAACGACAAGGACATCTCCATGAAGCCGTGGCCCTGGATTTATGGCGATGCCATGGATGTGCCGATGCCACCCATCGAGCGGGCAATGACATCGTTAACGCCAACGCAATTGGCGATGCTCGATTATTGGGCGGAAGGGAAATTCATCGCGGACTACGATCCCGAAGCCAAGCCGCCGCGTTCGATAGACGAGGTGCCGCTGGCCGAGCAGCCCGCGATGCTGGATCGGGCAGCCTTGGAATTCTGTCTGGCCGATGCTTTTCATCCCGGCTGCGAAATGACTTGGCCAGTGCGACATGCGACGATGTACAGCGAACCGTATCGATGGCGTCATCGCAACATGGACAACCCGGAGCCGGATTACGGCAAAACGCTGACACCCGCCGAAGCCTTGTCATACAACGGGCCGTTGTATGCCCAGTTCGCGGGTTCCATTACACGCTGGATGGCGATTCCCTGGCAAACAGACACGGCCAGTTGCCGTTCGGGTTACGACCCGCAATACGACCCCTATCTGCCGACCTTCTGGCCTGCGCGTGTACCCAATCAGGTGCTGAGCGAGGAGGACTACCGCACGGTGATGGACACGACACTTTCGCGGAAAGCCCGTCAGGCGGCATTTAACAAACGCGCCGACTGGGATCGTACGCTCGGCGTAGGCTACGAGAACCAACTGGAAACGATGGTCAAGCATTTCGATCGGCAGGGCATTGTCGAAGTACGTGCGGGTATTGCAGATGACCCGGACTTTCCCCCCGTGATGCAGGTCGAAGACCAGGGGGGAAAGGGCATGACTGATGCGGAACGCCGTAGCACCGACAAGCGTATGCGCGAGGTGGCCCGGTTGGGAACGCCAAAATCCAATGGATAATTTACGTGCTTAGATGATGGACTGGGATGTAGTGATTATCGGTGCCGGGCCTGCCGGTTCGGCGTTGGCGTGCCGCTTGCGGCCACACTGCCGCGTACTGCTGTTGGAGCGCGGGACGGCATCCGCTTCGTCAGGGCAACTGCGCATTGGCGAGTCATTGCCGGGGGCGGCGCGTGTCCTGCTGCAACGTATCGGCGTTTTTGACCAATTCCTCAGGGATGGCCACGCTGAACGGTGCGCGACCGTGTCGCAGTGGGACAGTATTGAGCCCCTCTGGTTCGATCATGTGCGCGATCCGAACGGGTCGGGCTGGCATCTGGACCGTACGCGCTTTGATGCCAGCCTGCGTAAGGCTGCGGTCACAGCAGGTGCGGTACTGATCGAAAACTGTGGCCGGCTACGCGTAGCGCGTAACCCCGGCGATTGGTGCATCTCTTTTGAAAAACACGGACAGACCCATCGCACGCCCATCGTGGTCGATGCTAGTGGCCGCAATGCCAGCATTGTGCGCCAACTCGGTTTGGCACGTCATGTCGAAGACACATTGGCTTGCCTGTATGCCCATATAAACACGGATGGCGGCGACGAAGATGACTGCACACGTCTGTGCGCTGATGAGGACGGCTGGTGGTACAGCGTGCGTGTGCCGTCCGGGCACCGCTTGCTGGCCTTCCATCTTGACATCGGCGATCCGAATCTAAAAACGTTGCGCGACCCCGGCCGCTTGCTGGCAAAAGCACGTCGGCTGCCGCTGCTCGCCGATGTGCTGCCAATGTCGCTATCGGCATCGGCTATCCCACCGTCGGTACATATACGTCCGGCTGGCAGTACCGTGCTCGACCTTGATGCCATGGCCAATCTCGCCCCCAGTTTTTTTGCCATCGGCGATGCGGTGCTTGCTTTCGACCCGATCGCTTCGCAAGGCATTTTCCACGCCCTGGCATCTGCCGAAAGCGCCGCCCGTGCGATCGAAGCGCAACTCACCCATACGCAAAATCCCCGCGAACTGTACCATTCTGAAATGAAGGCGGTTCATATGCAGTACCGGGCACACTGGGAGGCAACCTATGCCAGTGTCGTACGTTATCAGCATAAACCTTTTTGGTCTCGGAGATTGACGGGTGCAGGCATTCGCGCAACCTAGGTTCTTGACGTTTATTTAATACCAAAATCCTTAACGGAATTTATAGTCTGTTACATGCGCTGACCTCATTGCATCGTAGTCGAATCCCGACGAAACTGCTCTGGCGCACAAGTGGCTATCCATTAGTGGTATGGATTATTTCAAACGATTTGTTTGCGGCATAAAGGACTGTGCGTCCTTGAAGGACAGGCAGTCTTAGCTATCGCCTTTTTGACACCATCAATTTATATCGGATTAGCTATAACTGTAATAACTGATGTCAGAGTAAACTTAAATATACTCGGTTAGCTGCCTTGTCCGACTGTTTTACCTCAATTAACTTTACTCTGACCCCAGTTATCCTCTTATCCTTATCCTTATCCTTATCCTTATCCTTATCCTTATCCTTATCCTTATCCTTGACCCCAGTTATCCCGAGCCAGCCCATTTTTAATATCGCCCCAAGCCAAACCAAATTTCGCCAGATATTTGCGCAAACGGTCGGCATCATTGGCACTGCTGCGTTGGGTGCGGGAAATGCCGAACAGCTTACGGCCCGCCTCCGATAAATTGGCGCATTCTTGGCACACACCGAGCACCGATTCCAGTTGCAGGCGCTCAAACAAATCCAGTCCGGCCCAATGTTCAAGGGCCAACGGGCTTTCGGCCAAGGGTTGTGCCAGCGTTGATTGGCTTTGCCATTGTTGTTCTAGCCGTTTGATTTCGTCATCGACTTGGTTCGCGGCTATGCGCCCGCCTTCGGCCAAGGTTGCCATCCGCATCACCGACGCGCCCAAATCCCGGAAATTGCCCCGCCATTGTGCCGTTGCCGAGGTCGCATAAGCCAAATAACGTAACCGCGCCTCTTTGTTAAAACTGATTTTATGGCCTAGCTCTACCGCCTGTTGCGCCAACAAATAATCCAGGTTGGGTTCAATGTCTTCAGGCCGCTGCGCCAAACCGGGCAATGGGTACGTCCATAAATTGATCCGTGCAAACAAATCCTCCCGAAAACGCCCGGCCACCACGTCCTGGCGCAAATCGCGGTGCGTCCCGGCAATCAATTGAAAATCGCTGCCCGCTTCCTGGTCGCTACCCACCGGGTAAAAGGTCTTTTCCTCAATGGCCTTAAGCAGCATCGCCTGTTCATCCGCGCCCAATTCCCCAATTTCATCCAGGAACAACAAGCCCCGATGGGCACTGCGCAACAATCCGGCACGGTCTTGTACCGCACCCGTGAACGCGCCTTTGACATGGCCGAACAACGCCGAAGCCGCACCGTCACCGCGCAGTGTCGCGCAATTGACCTCGACAAACGGCCCGTCAATTTGATGCCGGGCTTTTTTCAATTCATAAACCCGTTTCGCCAAAAACGATTTGCCCGCCCCGGTCGGCCCCATGAACAGCATAGGGGCTTTGGAGCGCACCGCCACTTTTTCCACTTCATTGATCAACTGGTTGAATGCGGCATTACGGGTGGCAATCCCGGATTTAAGCAAGGCGATGGCATCCGTATGCGCCGTTGCAAAACGCTGTGCGATGGGGTCATATCGGCTTAAGTCCAAATCAATCAGCGTATATTTGCCCGGATCGCCCATTTTTTGGCGGCGCGGCGGCGAAGTTTGCAGCAAAACGCCAGGGACGTACCGCGCTTCCACCATCAGAAACCAACAAATCTGGGCGACATGCGTGCCTGTGGTGAGATGCACCCAATATTCCTCGCGTTCGGTGTCAAACAGGTAGCTTTGCGCAAAATCAAATAAAGCCGCGTACACTTCGCCAAAATCCCACGGGTCTTTGATGCTTATCAAATGCCCGTGAACTTGCGTTTCCGGGGAGACCGCGCCAATATCCGCCTGCACTTGCCCGGCCAGTTTTTCATGGCGCGGTTCGTACAACAACACCAAGCGCGACACCAGTAAATCTTCATGCCGGGTTATGTCCACCGTAGGCCGCCATTTCTCCCAACGCCCCGCCGTCAATCCGGCATCCAATTGCGTTCCGATAAAACCGATGATGACGATGTTTTTCATTAGCTATATTTATAAAAATTGATAAAAATTTCTAATCTATGGATACATCCGGCATTATGGCATGATGCCAAACGATTTTTAAAATAAAAATTAACCATTAAAAACAGTATATTAAAAATAATCTGACGAGAAGATTTAGCTTGGCACAGTTATGGCTTTTAGAGTGTTTATGCCATTAAAAACAAATTAATTTCAAGGATCTATCATGCAACCTGAAACCTACCAAATCCTGCAAGCCGCCAACGGCAGACCGATCAAAATGTGGACGAAAGGCGTGCCTGTCGAAGAAGAAGCGCAAAAGCAATTGCAGAACATTGCACAATTGCCGTTCATTTATAAACATATCGCCGTGATGCCCGACGTACATTTGGGTAAGGGCTCGACTATCGGCAGTGTGATCCCAACGCTAGGGGCGATTGTCCCGGCGGCGGTGGGTGTGGATATTGGCTGCGGCATGATGGCGGCACGGACGAGCCTGACGGCGGCGGATTTGCCGGATAACCTGCACGCTTGGCGGTCAGCGATTGAACGGGCCGTGCCACATGGCCTGACTTTCAAAGGCCGCGATAAAGGTTCTTGGGAAAATCCGCCGGACAGTGTCAATGCCGCTTGGGGCACATTGTTGCCGCGCTTCCAACAACTGACCGACAAGCACCCGCGTTTTAAGAACACCAACAACCATAAACACTTGGGTACATTAGGGACGGGCAACCATTTTATTGAAGTGTGCCTGGATGAAGCCGATGCCGTTTGGTTCATGCTGCACTCCGGTTCACGCGGGGTGGGCAACGCAATTGGCTGCTACTTTATCGAATTGGCGAAAAAGGACATGCAGCGGTTTTACATCCATTTGCCTGACAAAGATTTGGCGTATTTCCCGGAAGGTACGGAACATTTTGATGACTACGTGGCAGCGGTGAGTTGGGCGCAAGATTTTGCCCGCTTGAACCGTGAGCTGATGATGGTGAACGTGGTCAACGCGATACGAGCGGTTACGCCTAAGCCTTTTGCCGCCGATGTGGAAGCGGTCAATTGCCACCACAATTATGTGCAACGGGAACACCATTTCGGGCATAACGTGCTGGTCACGCGCAAAGGTGCGGTGGCAGCATGGCCTGGGCAAATGGGCATCATTCCGGGTTCAATGGGGGCAAGGTCTTATATTGTGCGCGGTAAGGGTGAAGAACAGGCGTTTTGCTCATGCAGCCACGGGGCCGGGCGGGTCATGTCGCGGACGGAAGCCAAACGGCGCTTTACCGTCGCTGACCAAATCCAAGCCACCCAAGGCGTGGAATGCCGTAAAGATAAGGAAGTGATTGATGAAATACCGATGGCCTACAAAGACATTGATGCCGTGATGCGGGCGCAAGCGGACTTGGTGGAGATTGTCCATACTTTAAAGCAAGTGGTTTGCGTCAAAGGCTAAGTAAAACAAAGGATAAGATATGACAATAGAATTGGACGGCGCCCAGGGTGAAGGCGGCGGGCAAATTTTACGGACGGCCTTGAGTTTGGCGATGTGTACTGGCCGGGCGCTGCGCATCGTCAATATCCGCGCCAACCGCCAGAAACCCGGATTGATGCGGCAACATTTGACTGCGGTGCAAGCGGCGGCGCAATTGTGCAATGCCGATGTGGAAGGTGACTTTGTCGGTTCTTCGCAATTATCGTTCAAACCCGGCCCGGTGCAGGGCGGCGCTTACCAATTTAGCATTGGTACGGCGGGCAGTTGCACCTTGGTGTTGCAAACGCTATTGCCTGCTTTGTTGTATGCCGGACAAGCCAGCCAAATCGAATTGAGCGGCGGAACCCATAATCCGATGAGCCCGCCGTTCCCTTTTCTCGAACGGGCGTTTTTGCCCTTGTTGCGGCGTATGGGGGCGGATGTCAGTTTGTCGCTGTCGCGTCATGGCTTTTATCCGGCGGGCGGCGGTGTTATCCGCGCCGATATTGCCGCCACTAAACCGAGGCTGCCGCTACATTTGCCGGAACGCGGTGAGCGTATCCAGGCCTATGCCGAATGCGTGTTTGCAGGTTTGCCCTTCCATATTGCCGAACGGGAGTTGGCGGTGATTAAAGAGCGGTTGGGTTGGAGTGATGGGCAGTTGTTGCTGCGGGAAATTAGCCGCGATCAAGGGCCTGGCAATGCTTTGCTCATCACCTTGGCTTATGAACACGTCAGTGAAGTGTTTGTCGGTTTTGGTGAAAAAGGCGTGAGCGCTGAATCGGTGGCGGCAAAATTGGTGAAAACGGTGCGCCGTTACCTGGCCGGAAACGCGGCTGTCGGGGGGTATCTGGCGGATCAACTCTTGCTGCCAATGGCGTTGGCGGGCGGCGGCTCTTTCACAACAAATGAATGGAGCTTGCACGCGGCAACTAATGCCCAAGTGATCCGGCAATTTTTGCCAGTCGTCATCCACGCTGAAAAAATCGCCGATGGGCTTATAAAAGTGGCAGTGGCCCAGGCAGGCCAAATGTAGGGGCAGCACACGCCTATTAGCCGCCAGGCAATATGATTTCTATCAAATGCAGGTTATTTTGTTTGAGCCGCCGCACAACCGGGTCGATTTGGAAATAAACATACGCGACAGATGATTCAATCGGGTTCCCGCACCAGAAGGGCCGATTGCCTCTCATGTCTTGCGCTCCTTACACAAGTGCCCCCTTTGTGTTGCGGTGCTCGACGCGGCACGTCAGTCACTAAAACATTTAAGGCAACCAGCCATAGTTCCAATGCCCACAATATAATGCGGATAAACGGTTTTAACCCTTAGTTTTATAAAGATTTTAAGTTAAATTCTTTTTGTGAAAAATTTTGTAATTTCCATTAATTACCTCTACACTTCGGGCGGTAAAAAATTTTTTTAAGCTCCACGAGCTTACCATCGCCCTACCTTGAGCCGTTATAAAAAGTGGGCACATGTTCCAGCAACGTTAACCTAAACGGAAAATAAACCATGGGCAGCACCTCTTCACAGAACAACGGCATTTTTTCTTTATCCGCAACCGACGCCCCTCTTTCGGAGGGTAGCGGACAAGAAAAAAAATCCGGGCAAGCCGTTTGGGACGCACTTAATTTTGCAGCTGATTACCGCTTAAATGCAGGTATTGCCGCTGCGGCTCCGTTATCACATTTCAACGCCCCCGAAACCAATCCGTTTGGTTTAGCTAATGTCGGCAATTACGCCAACAGCCCGACGTTTGTCGATATTAACGGCGATGGTGATTTTGATGCGTTTATTGGCGAGTTTCATGGCAATTTGCTGTATTTTGAGAACACGGGCACGGCATTGGCAGCCCAGTTTGCCGAAGCGGTTGCCAATCCGTTTGGTTTGCCCAACACCCCACCCGACCAATATGCCCGGCCCACGTTTGCCGACATAGACGCGGATGGTGACATGGATGCATTTGTCGGTACGGATACAGGCAAGTTATTTTTTTATAAGAATACGGGGTCTGCCAATAATCCGGCTTTTGCTGTTGGGGTCAAAAATCCTTTTGGTATTTCAGACCTAAACCTAAACCCCGTTCCTGCAATTGTCGATATTGATGGTGATGGGGACTTGGATGTCTTTATCAACAACAGCTATGGGCAAATCAAGTATTTTAAAAATATCGGCAGCCCCAGCAATCCTGTGTATGCTGCCGTGCAGGAATCGCCGTTTGGTTTGACCACCACCCCCGATGGCTACGCACATCTGACTTTCGAGGACATTGATGGTGACGGGGATTTTGATCTGTTGTTTGGCGGTGCGAGCGGCAACCTCTTTTTACTGCAAAATACTGGCACGGGCACAGCACCCAAATTTGCCGCACCAGTCACCAATCCCTTAGGCTTATCGAATGTAGGGGCCTATTCCCGCCCGGCTTTTGCTGATATTGATGGCGATGGCGACAAAGACCTCTTCGTTGGCAATTCCGCAGGCGATACGCTTTTTTTGTTAAACGAACCGCTCAAACCGGGTGTGACGATTACTGAAACCGGAACGGCTAAAGTCACCGAAGGCGGGGCAAACGACAGCTACACGCTAGTGTTAAATACCCAGCCGATTGCCGATGTGACGCTATTTTTGAACACCACCAATAAGGAAGTCAGCGTCAGCAGCACCAGTTTGACGTTTACGTCAACCAATTGGAATGTGCCGCAAACCGTGATCGTCACTGCCGTCAATGACTCGGTGGGCGAAGGCCCGCATCTGGGGGCGATCAGGCATTCGGCCAGCAGTGCCGATGGCAATTACCAATCGGTGGCAATCGCTACGGTCACGGTATCTGTCATCGACAACGACATTCCCCGCATTAACCCTAGCTTTACCCTGAAAACGGCCTCTGTACTGGGCTTTAATAAATCTGCCAGTGTTGCTTTTGCCGACATTGATAATGATAACGACCTGGATGCGTTCATCGGCAATGGCGGTGGTGACATCCAATTAGTCAAAAATACCGGCACGGTCAACCAAGCCGTGTTTGCCGCTCCGATCACCAATGCGTTTGGTTTGGCTAATGTCGGCACGCACGCCAGGCCTGCCTTTATAGATTTGGATGGTGACGGCGATTTGGATGCCTTGGTGGGCAACCAAAACGGTGATTTTGCATTTTTCAAAAATATTGGTTCGGCCAACACCCCCAAATTTGCGGCGGCAACCCATAATCCTTTTGGTTTGACGAAGGTCAATTCCGCCGGTAACCCCAATTTAGTGGATATAGACGGCGACGGCGATTTTGACTTGTTTGCCATAAACGGCACTAGCTTGGCTTTTTTCCAAAATGTCGGCACTCAGGCCAACCCTAACTTTTCCGCTCCGGTCAACAACCCGTTTGGTTTGACAGTCAACAACACTTTGGCAAAACCGGAGTTTGCCGATATTGATGGCGACGGCGATTTGGATGCTTTTATTGGCGGCTACCATTCAGTTGCATTCTTTAAAAATACGGGAACGGTGTCTAACCCCTCGTTTTCATCTTCCGTAATCAATCCGTTTGGTTTGCAAAATTTTGACTATTTTACTGACCCGACGTTTGCCGATATTGATGGCGATGGGGATTTGGACGTGTATGTCAGTGATGGCTATGATGGCGGTTACACCAAATTCTTCCTCAACAACGCCGCCCCTACCCTAACCGCCTTCGCCAATTCAGTGGCAACCGGACTTGAAGATGCCAGCACTGAAATCACCTTTGCCAAACTCGCGGCACAAGGCAACGAAGCCGATGTGGACGGCAAAGTGTCCGCGTTCACCATTAGCGGAATTACTAGCGGCAGCTTGAAGATAGGCAGTAGTGCGGCGAACTCAACACCTTGGGCGGCAGGCAGCAACGACACTGTTGATGCCACACACAACGCCTATTGGACAGGTTCGGCCAACGCCAATGGCAAACTCAATGCCTTTACGGTGCAAGCTAAAGACAATAATGGCTTTGTCTCCACCACGCCCATCACTGCCACTGTGACGCTCACGGGGGTCAATGACGCACCATCGGGCGGCAACAAAGCAGTGACGGTATCGGAAGACCAAGCCTACGCATTAAAAATTACCGATTTTGGCTTCACTGACCCCAATGATAAACCAGCCAATGGTTTGCAATTGGTCAAAATCACCGCATTACCGGGTAAAGGCAGCTTAAAGCTAAATGGTGTCGCGGTCACGACCGGGCAAACCATCAATGCCTCTGACATCACCGCCAATAAATTAGTGTTCACTCCGATTGCCAACGATAACGGCAATAACTACGCAGCTTTTGCTTTCCAAGTCCAAGACAATGGCGGCGTTGCCAACGGCGGCAAAAACCTTGATGTGACGGCCAACACCATGACGTTTAACGTCAATAATGTCAATGACCTGCCCACCGGAAGCGTGACCATCAGCGGGTTCGCCAGCCAAGGCAAACTCCTGGCCGCCGCCTTTAATTTAGCCGATCTTGACGGTTTAGGTGTCGTGACACTCACTTGGAAAGCGGGCGTCACTGCCGTGGGCACAGGCACAAATTACACTGTACAAGCCACGGATGTCGGCAAAACTCTGACCGTCACTGCCAGCTACACCGATAAAGGCGGCACATTCGAGAGCAAAACCAGCGCCCCGACAGGCGTAGTGGGCATCAGTAAAACTGGCACCAACAACACCGACAATCTGGCAGGGACAGCGGGCAATGACAGTTTGAACGGCTTGGGCGGCAACGACATTATCAATGGTGATAACGGCAATGACATTTTGGATGGCGGTACGGGCGACGACACCTTAATTGGGGGTGCGGGCAATGACATTTATGTGGTCAACGCCAGCGGCGATGTCGTGACCGAAGCCTTGAATGGCGGTACGGACAATATCAATTCATCTGTCAGCATCAACGGCTTGGCGGCTAACGTCGAGAATCTTATCCTAACCGGAACCAGCGCCCTAAACGGTACGGGCAACGGCTTGTCAAACACCTTGATCGGCAATGCCGCCAACAACACCTTATCAGGTGGCCCAGGCAATGATCTGTTAATAGGCAACGCAGGTAACGACACCTTGCTAGGTGGCAGCGGGCAAGACAATTTCCGTTTCAACGCCGCGTTAAACGGCAATATCGACAAACTGTCCGATTTTGTAGTGGCTGATGACACGCTGCAATTGGAAAACGCCATTTTCACTAAACTGACGGTTACTGGCACGTTAAACAGTGCTTTCTTAAAAATCGGCGCGGCGGCGACCGATAATAATGATTTCGTCATTTACAACAAAGCCACCGGTGCCTTGTTTTATGACGCTGACGGCAATAGTGCCGGGGTCGCCATCCAAATCGCCACCTTGGGTGTGAATTTGGCGATCACCAACAATGACTTCGTCGTCATTTAAGGCTATGTCACCGTTAATTGTTGAAAATTTCCTAAGGTAGCATTTAGCGGCCATTGGGGAGTGGGGGTGCTCAAAGACCCGCCGCCAACCGAGATGGTGCGGCAAAGAATGGGCCACCACCCCATGAAAGCCGTCTAGCCACAGCTTGAAGCGGCTGTGGTAGGCCTCGACTTTTTGGACGTAGTAAGCGCCTGACCCGCTTGTGATCTTGTCCGGGTTTGACGGACACACCACAACGCTTTCGGGCTGAATATTTGTTACGTACCACTCGGTTTGATTGGATTTTGATTTTCATCATTTACCTCATCGTTAAAGATTACTCTCTTAGCCGAATGTCCGCGGGACTAGGGCAAGATCAGTTGCATAACATCAGTTAGGTTCCAAACAAGTAGAAATAACCCGCAACTTAAATCCAATGGCTAGGATAGGTTGACGTCCCATGAAAAAAAGATAATCAACAAGTCATCCCTGAAGATAATGACGTATCCAGATGGCAGGAAAACCATGTTTTGGCTCTGGATTCAAGCCATCCTAACTACTCTCCCGCTATCCAACAAAAGATAGCCCCTATGCCCTCCAATGACTCGAGACGATTGCGCATAGCCTACATTTTCACTTCCGGTTCGCTTCGTGAACACACTAACACTCTCACTTATCGGGACAACCCGATCCTGTTTTTACGATGTAGATAAGTAGTAATAACCCGCAAGTAAACTAAAAGTTTTAAAAAATGGCAGCAATATTGAACTGTAGATCAAAACGTACAAGATCATAAAATTAATGCTATATTATTGATTTATAAAAATTCAATCCCATAATTCAGTCAAAAACAAGCTTCAACCATATCGAAGGCATGGATAATTTGACCCAAATGGGCAGCAATCCAACAAAACTACACTAAACAATTGTTTATTTTGTCATTTTCACAGAATAGGCCTAAAAAACGTTCTGGTTCATAAAAACCAGAAAATGCTAGCTAAATGTCGCATATCGTTAACCTAGCTTAAAGAATAAAGCTTTGTACCTGTAGTGAACAATGTTGCCAAAAAGGAGAAATAACCCGCAACTAAAGAATTTTTCGGTAGAAATAACCCGTAACTACCAGTAGAAATAACCCGCAAGCAAAATAAACACTACCATTTCAAAGTAAAAATACACCCAAAATACACCACAATAACTAGAAATGACCCGCAAGTGTTAAATTTATAAGTAGAAATAACACGCAGCATAGGTAGAAATAACCCGCAACTACTGAATTACTAGGTAGAAATAACCCGCAACTTATCAAGATAAGTAGAAATGACCCGCACAGAACGGTAGAAATAAGCCGCAATAACTGAATTAAATAATTGATTTAATAAAAAAAATTTATCCCTTCTTAATAATCTTTCTTAATAATCTTTCTTATTCTTTAGAAAAACCAAAAGTTCTCTAATGATCCGGTTAAAAATACAGAAAAATGAAACAGCCTGCAGATGACGATTTCAAAAATCAACAAATTGATCTCTTTCAATCATTCCTATGCAATACTGAAGAACAAAGAAACAAACTATCCAATACGATAGATTTATGGGACTACATACCCAAATATTCAATTTCCCAGGTAGCCCAAAATAAAATCCGTACTGAAGAAGGACTATTGCCACAAATCTCAACGAAATTTATATATCAAGGAAAAGAATACAAAATGTTCATTTCTGCGGCACAATTAAGCGACGAAGATGGCAAAGCCTACTATCCGAGCGCAAATGAAGAGCTAGTCGAAGATGCCTTAAGAAAAATAGCCACTGAACAATTAAATGGATTTTATGAC
Source organism: uncultured Methylocucumis sp. (assembly GCA_964446885.1). Classification (GTDB taxonomy): domain Bacteria; phylum Pseudomonadota; class Gammaproteobacteria; order Methylococcales; family Methylomonadaceae; genus Methylovulum. The sequence continues at coordinate 27,795 of CAYUQV010000023.1, read as the reverse complement.
ACCTCAATGGGCAATATGGGCGTAACTTTTTCTTTATATCAATTACGTAACGAACTAAACAAAACAGGACATACCCGCTCGTTTCAACAAATAGTAAAATCGCTTTTAATTTTGTCTGGAAGTGAAATTGAAATTCTTCCAGAGAACAAATCCGGCAGAATTAAATCAAATTTTTTAAGCTCCCTAGTGATGTCCTCAAAGCGAGGAAGTACCGATGACCCTAATTCAAGATGGGTAGTCCATTTCCATCCATTAGTCTCAAAAAGCCTAAATTCAATTGAATACAGGCAGTTCAATTATCAACAAATGATGAGCCTAAAAACCCATTTAGGCAGATGGTTGCACAAAAAAATCACCCACTATTACACAAATGCAAGTTTGACGACACACATTGAACTCTCGTTTGCAACGATTAGACAAGAAAGCAAAATGCTCGAACGTTCCAGAGTAAATGATGCAATTAAAGAATTAGAAAGTATTTTCGATGAATTAATATCAGAAAAAATCTTTATATGTGTTTCAAGAAAAAAAGAATTAAGAGGGGCAAGAAACAAAATCATAGATATAATCTACTCTGCCTCCCCTCACCCTGACTTTGTGAAGAGTGTCAAGGCGGCCAATAAAAGGCAAACAGATTCTAAACGGCTAACAAATCAAAATTACAAAATAATTCAATAATTATCAAAACAGACTTATAACTCCAAGCCTTTGGCATCAACTAACATAATTAATACCCAGCCTGTCAGCTTTTACCCGCCATAGTAATTAGCATCGGTATATCCGATGCATTACCGCCAAAACAATAGTTGAAATTCACAAGTAACAACATTCAACTCATAGCCCAATCGCTTATTATGAGGCTCTAAAGAAGGAATGAATCAGAAGCGATTGCCTATTTGAACGTGTCAGCGGGTACGTATTGACGTGAATTCAAGCGGAACAAAGGCAAAAAAGGATTGCTGTCCATATTAGACACAAATCAAGGTGGACAGCCTCAGGAGAAATTTGGCGAACACTTGAAAATGACAGCAAACGTTATCCTTCTGATTGAAGCTAAAACTTGAACAAGGAATTTTAATTAGCCACGAGCGCATCTATTTATGCTTTGTGAGTATCAGCCATTTGGATTAATAAACTCCATGTCGTATACACGGTATACGCGTTCACAAACTCACCAACCGCTCAATAAAGCCCTGCAATTACATCACGCCCTATGAAGTTTTTGCGCCTTTGGGGTAATGAAAATCGCATATTACCAGGATTGGATTTTGGAGTTGAAGCCAAGAAATCATATAAAAGTGTCCAATCATTGGACACTTTTATAACATGATCTTCCCATTGCCCCGTTATCATACATACAGGGCATAAATAACCGTCTCCCTTTAGCTCTCTGCAAAGCAACTGATATTTGATAAACGGTACAGGCCTGTGACCTACCTTTTACCAAACAGTTGAATCGGTGAATCAACTGCCAGAAAGCAAAAAACGATTTCGGTTATGTTAAATCAATAGTATCGCCGCATGGTCAATCCAAAATAATCTGATAAAGCCCCAGCCTCATTCGAAAACGGGCAGTCCTGGTTAGTGCCCTTTTAACACCATTAATTTATATCGGATTGGCTATTAGCCTAAGCAAGTTCAACGTATGTAATTTAACCTTAGAACCCCCTCATTTTCACTTTGGCTTCACCCTCTCCACCAATAAAATTCTTTGGCTAGGAGCTAATGTATTCATTGTGACATTTAGGAGTATGGGTATAATAAGTGCCTTTCACAGTGAGGATTGAAAATGCCCGATAATCAAGACAGTACCTATCTTTGCCCGATTATTGCCGTTTACAATCAAAAAGGCGGTGTCGGAAAAACAACCACGGTTGTCAACTTAGCGGCTGAATTTGGCAGAAAAGGGTGTTCTGTGCTGGTCATAGATGTTGACCCTCAAGCAAACGCATCGACTCATATCGGTACAACGGATCCCAATCTATTTGAAAAAAATGCAATTTCATTATTTTGTGATAAAAAAACAAGAACAGATATAAGTCTTTTAGGGGGATTAATCAGTCAGGATGTAAATGTAGGTTTCGAAAATGTCTGTTATATACCCTCATCTGATCAATTAGATATAGTGGTGACGGAAACGTTAAGAATTCACTCAAATAGACCGCTCGAAGAATTAAAAGCTAGATTAAATTTATTGCGTGATGCGTTTGATTTAATACTCATAGACTGCCCTCCTGCACTCTCGTTACTGACAGGTAATGCCATTTCAGCTGCAACACATTTTATAATCCCAGTAGATACCAGTTCAGATTATTCAAGGACTGGATGGGTAAACTTAATGACCTATATAAAAGACAAGGCGCCTGAAACAAATCCCAACTTAGTGTATTTAGGCGCATTATTAACGCGTCATAGCGAATCAATAAATGTGCAAAAAGCCATTGCACAATCGTTTGATGAGTTAGAAATGGAAATGGAATTATTTCCTGGTGTGGGTAAAAGGTTACCCGTGTATATACATTCTTCAACGAAAGTAGGCGAAGCATCAGTACTTAGAGAGCCTATCAGAAAAACAGCAAGAAGTAATAAAGTGACTAAGGATTATAACGATCTAGCGGATTACTTAATGAAAACCTTGTCTATTCAGCAATCATTAAAATACTGAGTTCAACTATGGCTAATGATGAGATTAAAAAGCCTTCAGCGCTTGAAAAGTTACAAAAAAAGATTGCTACCAATGGTCAAACTCAATTAAGGGCAATTACAGAAGTAAAAGAAAGAAATAGTCTGGTAAGTGCAGTAAATGAAGCAAGTTTAGATATAGAGTTAATAACACCCAACCCATTTCAGCCAAGGAAAGTGTTTGATAATGATAAAATCATCGAATTGGCAGAAGCTATAAAAGAAAATGGCATGATCCAACCAATCGCAGTCAGGGCGGTTGATGATGGTTATCAAATCATTGCTGGAGAAAGGCGTTATCGCGCTTGTAAGTATCTTGGTTTCACGACTATACAAGCTGTAATTTTTAATGCAGATGATGAGGCCACAGCAATGATGGCGTTGTCTGAAAATATTGACAGAGAAGATTTAACAGATTACGAGATTGGTCAAGCTATATTAAATATTTCACATTTGTTTAAAAAGAAAACTGAACTCAGCAGATATACAGGTAAAACCCGATCTGACATTTACCGGTATTTGGCATTTAATGATCTCCCCGACTGGCTAAAAAATAGGCTTAACGGGAATCCAGGCCTAATCAATAGAAATAATGCCCAGCTTTTAGTTTCGTTTTTTAAAGAAGCCGCTTATTCAGATAGCAAACATAAAGAATATGTACTGTCAGCTTTAAATATGATTGAGGAAAGTGCATTAACCCAAACTTTATTGATACCGAAAATTAGGCGATTAATACGTGATGCAGAAAATCCACGAAGACAATCCGATAATGTCATATCAAAAAAATACGCATTGAATGGAAAAAATATCGGCGGCTTTAGTTTTGATAACCATAAAGTAACAATAAAAATAACTTCGGAACTCATAACTGAAGAGGTCGCAAAATCCATATATCAATACGTAGCCGATGCCTTGAAAGAAGTTGATATTGATTCAGAAAAATAAAAGTGTCCAATAATTGGACAGAAATCGGTTCACTCTCAAATTTTCCAAAATTGGCAGACCATCTGCCAATTTTGGTTGCCAGGATATGAAGATCAGCTTTAAACTGCAATTCGTCGTGCTGAGATTCAAAGCTTTCCATTCCGCCCAAGCGACTCTTGATAGGATTGAAACCGCCTACAAGACTCGCAAGGGACAATTTGCAGGAAGACACTTCCCGCTTACCAGCAATTTATCCATTTGGTAGGCTAGTTTTTTCCGCCCATCAGGCCATCTCCGGTTCTTGTAAATATTTGCGAAAAAAACCTTTTGGGGCGGGTGGCTAAATTTTACAGCCGCCCTTTTGTCAGCGATTCATACCCAGAAATCACATCAAACAACTCTTCGTCGATTAGGCTTTGGCGCAGATGATGGAACGTGCCATGCAGCTTTTCGAGCAATTCATCAATGTTTTTATCGGCGCGTTCCATTGCCGCCAAGCGGCTGGCGTTTTCGCTGGCCAAGGATTCGGCGCAGGCACGGAACAAGGAAATAAACAAATATTCCCTAACTAGCAAACGCAAAGTCATCGTGCCGCCGCATAGGACTTGTGGCAAGTTTTTAGTCGGCCACGCCACCTTGGCGATGCTGTGCTGCCACTGTAAATCCAGTGGCAATAAGCGTTTGTGGGTGGGTTCGTACAAAGCGCCGCTTTGTGGTCGGTTATGGAACACATAAAGGCGTTTATAGCCGTTTTCGGTGCAATGGATTTCACTTTCGAGCTGGATTTGCCCGATTAGCGGCGCGATGGCTCCCACTGCATTGGGGACGGCAAATAGCCCCAATAGCGGCAAACCGGATTCCGCCAAACGGCTATGGACACGCGACCCAATCGCCCAAATTTGGGCTTGTCCGGGTAAGCTTGATAAGGTCTCCATGACATAATCGGCAATGACATCATTAAATTGCCCGACCAAACCTTGGTCTGAACCAAACACGATGACGGCAAAAGGGCCGGTGTCGGGTTTTTCTTTTGCGTCTGGTTCGTTAAGGTTTTGTTGTTCCCGAAAACACGCGCCCAAGCCTAATTCCACAGTCTGCGTGTAATCCACCAAGGCCCGCACCGAATTTTCATATTGGCCAATGCTGGAAGCCGCCAAGGCTTTCATGGTGCGGACAACGGCTTGTAGCTCTTCCGCGCTGCTGATTTTGCGGCGTAAATTGGCGGATGAATCGCTCATGGCGGTGTGTTGGGGTCGGGTTGAAAAGCGATCAGGGCTTGTCGGGCTAAAGTAAGTAGGGCGTGGCGGTCGGCATCACCCAAGGTGTCGGCTGTGGCAAAACGGCTGCTGATGTCTGCCGGAATGTTGGTGCTTGCCTGTTGGATGGCTTGTTCGGCGGCTTTGATGTGGTCTAGGGCGATGGCATCAAACAGCCCTTCCGTTAACGCCAGTAAGATCATGATTTGTGCAGGCACAGAAACCGGGGCGAATTCGGGTTGTTTTAGGCAGGCGCGGATACGCCGCCCGTGGGCGATGATGGCGCGGGTGTGTTCGTCCAAATGTGCGCCGAAGCGGGCAAAGGTTTCCAGTTCTTCAAATTGCGCATAAGCCAACTTAAGATGGCCGGCAACGCTGCGGTAGCTGGCCCGTTGCGCTTTGCCGCCCACCCGTGACACCGACTTGCCAATGTCGATGGCAGGCAACACGCCCAATTCAAACAATGAGGGCGACAGGTAAATTTGCCCGTCGGTGATGGAAATCAGATTGGTTGGGATATACGCGGACATGTTTTGCGCTTCGGTTTCGATGATGGGCAAGGCCGTCAACGAACCGCCGCCCAGTTCCGCCCGCAAATGTGTCGCCCGTTCCAATAAACGCGAATGGATATAAAAAATGTCGCCCGGAAACGCCTCACGCCCAGGTGGCCTGCGCAACAACAAGGAAATTTCCCTATAAGCGCGGGCGTGTTGGGTCAGGTCATCATAAACAATCAAGACATCGCGGCCTTGTTCCATGAAATGTTCGGCAATGCTGGTGGCGGCATACGGTGCGATATAAGCCAAGCCGGGCGGATCATTACCTTCGGTCACGACCACAACGGTATAGGCCATCGCGCCTTGTTCCTGCAAAACCGCAACCGTCTTGGCGACCGACGAAGCGCGTTGGCCGATGGCGCAATAGACACAAATCACATCCTGTCCGCGTTGGTTGAGGATCGTGTCAATGGCAATCGCGGTTTTTCCGGTTTGCCTGTCACCCAAAATCAATTCACGCTGCCCGCGTCCGATGGGGATCAACGCGTCAATGACCTTAATGCCCGTTTGGAGTGGTTCGGTCACAGGGGCACGATCCATAATCGCAGCGGCGGGGCGTTCGATAGGCAGGCGTTTGCTGGCCATCACAGGCCGATTGCCATCCAAAGGCCGCCCTAATGGGTCGATGACCCGGCCAATCAGGCTATCGCCCACCGCCACATCCATGACGCGCCCGGTGCGGGTCACTTCATCCCCGGAATGTAATTGCCAATGCCCGCCCAGCAACACCACGCCGATTTCGTCTTCATCGACATTAAACGCGATGCCGAACACATCGCCGGGAAACTTGAGCAATTCTTCAAAACCGACACCCGGCAAGCCCGACACTTTGGCGATGCTGGTGGCGACACTGGTGATTGTGCCGACTTCGCGTAAGGCCAGTTGTGGCGTGAAGCCTTCGCGGACTTGGCTGATGTGCGCCAGGGTTTCGGTGAAAATGTCCTGAAGCGTTTCGGGTTGGCTGTTCATGGGTTGTTTGGCGTTTCCGATACTTCAGGCGTTTGGATCATAAAATCCAGAGCTTTTTCCAGTGCAGACAGATAATCGTTGATGCTCCAGGCGATTTTTTGTCCGTTCGCGCTTAATTCAATGCCACCCACTAAGTCCTGTGCGATTGAAAATTCCAACGCAATCGGCGTGGGGAACAGTTCAGCGAGGGATTGCCGTATCGCCGTTTGTTGCGGTTCCGGCAAGGTGAACGCACTACGCACCAGCACTGCACCGGATGTCGCTGCCAGGGCTTTTGCGAACTGGGTCTTATCGTCATCGTTGAGTGCTTGTAAGCGTTTGACCAAAATCTTGCCCATTTGCTCTTCCAGGTCGGTGCAAGCCAGATCAGCCAAAACTTTCCGGGCAATGGCAAACACTTCTTGTTGGGTTCTACGGCGGATGGCCTGCTTGAGATTGTCGGCATCGTTTTGCAACGCCGCCATGCGCTGCTGGCTTAAGGTGTCGGCGGCTTGCCGTGCCTCGGCAATCAGCCGTTGGCGTTCAGTTTCGGCATCATGGCTGGCTTGGCTGAACAGTTCGGCCCGCTGCTGTTCGAACGCTCGGTTTTTTTCTTGGAATTCATCGAATTGTTGTTGGGCTTGGATTTGTTTGGCGGCGGCATCGGCCAGCTCCGCCGCAATGCGTTTTTCCCGTGCGTCAATCGCGTTCAGGATAGGCCGATACAAGAAGCGTTTCATTAGCCACACCAGCACCAAAAAATTGAGCACTTGTGCGCCGACCGTGAACCAATCAATCAGCATGGTTTATTTTCCTGCCGTTTGGGCGATGACGTGATTCCAAAACGGGTTGGCGAAAATTAAGATCATGGAAATCACGAAGCAATAAATGGCCGTCGATTCGATCATCGCCAAGCCGACAAACAAGGTGCGGGTGATGGTCTCTGAGGCATCCGGTTGTTGGGCGAGGGAAGTCAACGCGGTCGCCACCGCTTTGCCTTCCGCCAAGGCCGGGCCGATACAGCCGAAACTGGTGCTTAAGCCAGCGGTGATGATTGAGGCCATTGCAATGAGGGTCATGCTATCCATAAGATTTCCTTTGTAGATCAATTGTGGGCTGTGGCCTTATTCAGGGTCACGGGTACGCATCGCGGCGGCGATGTAAACCGCCGCCAGTATGCTGAAAATATAAGCTTGCACCATGCCAGTGAGCAAGCCGAGCAAGGTCATGACAATGGGGAACAAGAATGGCGTGATGGTTAGTAAGATGGCGATAATCATCGCCCCGCTCATCATGTTGCCGAACAGGCGCACTGCCAATGCCAACGTACGCGATATTTCGCCGATGATGTTAAACGGCAACATCAACCAAGTCGGTTCGGCGTAGGATTTCAGATAAGCGCGTAAGCCTTGGTCTTCAATGCCAAATAGCGGCACGGCGACAAACACGCACAAGGCCAATGCCACGGTGGTTGACAAGGAGCCAGTGGGCGGTTCGTAACCTGGAAACAACGTCCCGATATTGGCAGCGGCGATAAACAAAAACAGCGTGCCCAGAAAGCCCAGATATTGTTGGGGTCGGTAAAGCCCCACTTGTTCAATTTGTGCCACGATCCCTGTGACGATGATTTCCAAAAAATTTTGCCAACGGCTGCGCTGCAAATCCGTGGACAAATTGCGGGTGATGAGTTTTGCGCCAATACTTAACACCAGCATCAACAGCCAAGTGAACACCAGCGTGGCATTGATTTTGATGATGCCGTATTGCCAAAAAATCATCTCGTCAGGGCTTAAGTGCATGATGAATCGCCTGTGTTAAATTTAGTGCTGGCCAACCAAGACACGCCTGAACGGGCCAGCATAAAACCCAGCAAGCACAGCAATAACCTAAGCCAATCATCGCCCGCGACCACATAAAAGCCTGCTAAGGTGATGGCGGTGCGCAACACAAAACTGCCGACAAACCATAACGCAGGATAACCAGAAGCCATGCCGCGCCGGACACTCCACCACAATCCGCCGAAAAAAATGCCGCCCAGTAAAACGCCCGCAAGCCCCGCCAACACTAAACTGAGCGTTTCATTCATCATGTTCTTGTCCGTCTTTGTGCATGGCCTTATCTTCTTTGGCCACCCAAACCCAGGCATTGAAACAACCTAGCACTAAGCCCGCGACCAATAAAGCCAATGTCCAAGAATGGGTATTGGCATAGTGTTTGTCCAGCCACAGGCCCAATGCCGCGCCCAGTAAGGTAGGTGTCACCACCGACCAGCCAATCAGCCCCATCATGCCTAATCCCATCCAGATACCCGGTGTCCGCTTGCGCCGGGCGTTCAGTTTGCGGGCCGCTTTCACGCCGATTTCCTGCCCCAAGCCGGATGGTTTTTTAGTGGGCTTAACCATGATGGAATTCCATTAAACGGCGGATAAAACCGCTTTCCAATTTTGCCATCACAGAGCGCACGCTTTGTTCGTGTTCATCTAAAGTCAAAAACTCCTGTTCCACCAAGTCTCGTAATTGTCCCAAATCCGCACCCGCTATCGCCCGGCGCACCGATACCAATACATCCAATCCGGTCTTGACCAAAATGCCTGCGTCCACAGCAAGATAAGCCTCGCCTTCGGTTTGAGTTTCATAAACCAAAATGCCGGGCGGCAGCGCGGCGACACAATCCAGCCGATGCGGCAATAAGCCAAACGAACCATCATGGGTTTCCGCGACAATGCGCAACACATCGGTTTTTTTTTTTTTTTCTTGGAAGGGCAACAGCACTTTAAGGTTCATGGTCAGGTTTTACTGGGTGAGGGGTGTTTGCTGGGCTTTTCTTTTACCGCTTCATTAATCGTCCCTATCATATACAGCGCACTTTCCGGGTAATCTTTGAATTCATCCTGCAAAATCCGCTCGCAGCCGTCCAAGGCATCTTCCAGGCTGACCAGTTTACCCTCCATGCCCGTAAATTGCTTGGTGGTGAAAAAGGGCTGGGTCAAAAACCGCTCCAAACGGCGGGCGCGGGCCACCACATTCCGGTCTTCGGGCGATAATTGCTCCAAACCTAGCATGGCAATAATGTCCTTAAGCTCCTCGTATTGCGCGAGCGTGCGGCGGATGTCTTGGGCCAAACGATAATGGCGTTCACCGACAATGCCCGGTGTCGCCATTTTCGAACTGGATTGCAACGGGTCAATGGCAGGGAACAAGCCTTCGCCCGCCCGTTTGCGTGACAGCACAATCGATGCGGACAAATGCGAAAACGTATGCACCGCCGCCGGATCGGTAAAATCATCGGCAGGCACATACACTGCTTGGATGGACGTGATCGCCCCGGTGTCGGTGTTGGCGATGCGCTCTTCCAAACCTGACAATTCCGTGCCCATGGTCGGCTGATACCCCAAACGCGACGGCATTTGCCCCATCAGGCCGGACACTTCCATGCCCGCCTGGATGAAGCGGAACACATTGTCCACTAACAACAGCACGTCACGGTGTTCATCATCACGGAAATATTCCGCCATCGTCAGCGCGGCATGGCCGACCCGAAAACGTGCGCCCGGCGGTTCGTTCATTTGCCCGAACACCATGACCATATTCGGCAACACGCCCGCGTCTTTCATGTCCCGGTACAACTCTTCACCTTCCCGGCAACGCTCGCCTATTCCGCAAAAAATGCTCACGCCCTCTTGGTGGCCGACCATATTGTGGATCATTTCCGTGAGCAACACCGTTTTGCCCACCCCCGCACCGCCAAACAACCCCGCCTTGCCACCCCGTTCCAAGGGTGCCAGCACGTCAATGACTTTAATGCCTGTGACAAAAATTTCAGATTTAGTTGAACGCCGCGCCAACGGTGGTGGCGCACGGTGCACGGAACGCCATTGCACATCCGTTAACGGCGATTCCCGGTCAATGGTGTTACCGAACACATCAAACATCCTCGACAGCAAGGCTTTGCCCACAGGCGTGGTCAATGGCCCGCCCGTATCTTCGACGGTCATGCCCCGCGCCAAGCCTTGGGTCGGCGTTAAAGCAATGCCGCGCACAAGATGCGCGTTAAGTTGCGCCAAGACTTCAATTAGGATTTGCCGATGGTCGCCCGTGCGCAACAAGGTATAGATGGCAGGCAAATTCTGGTCAAAACGAATATCAACGACACTGCCACGCACCGCAACGACTTGGCCTAGGTTGACTGGATTGCAAGGGTTGTACATAAGCTATTGGAGTTGAGTAAGGTTTTTGGGAGGAGGCCACACGGTTAAAATGATAATTCAGATCAGTATCCTAAAGCCTAAATAGCCTTACACCTATTAACGGTTGAAAATCAGTTGATGCCGTTGCCAAAAGCCCCACTGCCAGCGTGAATTCATGGCCGTTCCTAAGTTATTTTTCTAAGCATTTCTTTGTGTTTCGTTATACTTGGCCGATAAAGAATCATCCTTGTGTCTTGACTAAGGATGGCGGGCGTTTCCTCATTCAAGCTGTTACACATCCGGGCGGTGGCTTTATGTTCTTTAATCGTCAAAGATTAATATTTGTTGTAGTCCTTTCAATATTTTGGTTTGCCGTCGATGCTTATGCCGCATACGATTCGGTGCTGACCCCTGAACTCAAGAATCTTCAGATCATAAGGATCACGCCAGATGGCGAGGATGTGCCTGCCGGTAAACAAATGGTTATCCAGTTTGACCGCCCCGTTGTCCCTATTGGGAAAATGGAGCGTCCATCGTCAGAAATCCCCGTCACCATCACCCCGGCGGTTGCCTGCGAATGGCGCTGGCTTAACACCTCGGCCTTGGCCTGTAACCTGCCTGATAAGGCACCACTGAAAGAAGCAACACGTTACACGCTGGACATCGAACCCGGTATTAAGGCAGAAGATGGCGCGACGATTGCCGACTACGTCCATCATGAATTCATCACGCAACGCCCTAACGTGAACGATTATGAGTTTCGGGAGTGGAAGTCGCCTGGGCATCCCGTCATAAGGCTGGTGTTTAACCAACCCGTCGATCAGGCATCCGTCGCCCAGCATATTTTTTGGAGCGTCGGTGACAAGGCAGAACGTGTTGCCGTCAATGTTAAAGCCGACTCAGCCGATCATGAGCCGCCGCAATGGCTGCCTATTCCGGGAGAAAATACCCTACTATTTTTTAACAAACAACCTGCACAAAAAAGCGATGACGGGCTTCATAAAAGCTCAGGAAAAGAGGCTCGGAGAATTTGGCTGGTTGAACCCGTGCAAGAATTGCCGTTAGACACCCACATCATCCTTAAATCGGAGCCTGGGTTAATGTCTGCACTGGGCCCTGAAGCCAGCGTCAGTGCTAATCAGGTGGCGGAACTTGACACCTACCCTGAATTTCGTTTTCTAGGCATTAAATGCACAACAAATAACGGTGATGAACTACAGATTAAGACGGGTCAAACGCCTAGCGGAAAATGTGACCCCATGCTGCCAGTGAACCTGTCGTTTAGTACCCCCGTTGACCGCGAGACCCTAGGTGACAAACTGACTTTCAATCCGCCTGTAGGGGGCTGGAAGAAAAATTCAGAAGAAGCAACAGCCAGCACTGTTGAATCGGCAGATGCAACTGAGGGTGAGGAAGACGCAGAAGTTGGCTATCAATTCAGACATCCCCATATCAAAGATACCCTTTATAACGTCTGGGTGCCGGGTGGCCTGAAAGTCGCGCAAGACTACACCGTAAACTCCCAAGCCCCGATGACTTTGTTTGAGCGGCTATGGTACTGGCTACAATCATGGTTCAAACCCGTTGCCTCTAACGAAGTACAGGACATCTTTGGCCGTAAGCTGCAACAGCCGATTTCCGCCAGTTTTGCAACCGCACACCGCAACCCTAATTTTGTCTTGGATTACTCCGATGCCGTGCTGGAAAAAGGCGTGGACAGCGAAGTGCCTTTTTACGTCAATAACTTGAACACTTACAGCTTTAACTACCGCGCCGTAACAGCCAAAGGCGCGGATAAGCAACAGGTTTTCCATCAAGAAATTCCCCGCGTGCAAGATGTGCAATTCGCTGTTCCCTTTGGCGTGCGGGAAATGCTCGATGGCCACACGGGCGCAGTATTTGGCACGTTGCAAACCGACCCTATCATCAATAGCTATACGCCACGCTTGTTTGCCCAAGTGACCCCTTATCAAGTCCATTACAAACTCGGCCATTTCAATAGCTTGGTTTGGGTCACTGACATGGCGACAGGCCAGCCAGTCGCCGATGCCAAAATCAGCTTATACCAAGATGCGTTCACGACGCTGCATACCGCGACAGCGTTCAGTGCGAAAGCGACCACCGACGCATCAGGTATGGCGTTATTGCCGGGAACGGACACGCTAGACCCTGACCTCTCAATGACAACTCGTTACCGCGATGAAGACACACGCTATTTCCTGCGCGTGGAAAAAGACGCTGACATGGCTCTGCTGCCTGTCGCGCAAGCATTTACCATTGATGCGTATCGCGCTTCGGGCAGTGAAGCCGTGTACCCCGCCAACTTAATGCGTTATGGCCACATGCGGGCTTGGGGGACGACGGCCCAAGGCATTTACCGGGCGGGTGACACTATCCAATATAAAATCTATGTCCGCAACCAAGATAACAACGGATTTATCCCACCCCCCGCTGGTAATTATCGGCTGAAAATCATCGACCCTATGGGCAAAGACGTGCTGGAGCGTAAAGATATTCACGTATCGGCATTTGGTGGCATTAGCGGCGAATTTACCGTACCCACAGCAGGTGCGGTCGGTTGGTATCAATTCAAACTCATCGGTGACTTTGCCAAAAAACCTGAAAACGTCCAAGAAACGCCACCCAAACAGCCAGATACCGAAGCGGATAACGACAGTGCCGAGAAAAAAACTTGGCTGCCGATGCGTGTTCTGGTCAGCGATTTTACGCCATCGCCTTTCCGGGTCAGCAACCAGCTAAACGGCGACCTGTTCCATGCCGATGAACAAGTGAACGTGGCCACCCATGCCGAACTGCATTCCGGTGGCGCTTACACCGATGCCGCAACACGAGTTACCGCGTTGCTGGAAAGTACGCCCTTTACTGCTAAACATCCGGTAGCCAAAAACTTCCAATTTGATAGCTACCAAAACGAAACCCCATCACAGCAAATTTTCCAGAAAATCGACAAAGTCAACGACAAGGGCGAAAACACACTTAGCTTTGCCACCGGAACGCCCAAAGTGGTCTACGGCAAACTGTTAGTGGAAAGCGCGGTTGCTGATGACCGAGGCAAATATATCAGCCACCAAGCCCGCGCCGATTATTTGGGGGTAGACCGTTTAGTGGGACTTTATAGCAGCGAATGGCTGTATCAAGTCGGCAAAACAGGCAAGCTGCAATATATCGTCGTTGATGAGCGCGGCAACCCAGCCAAAGGCACGGCAGTAGAGATTGCGCTAGAACATCAAACCACCAAAGCCGCACGAGTGAAGGGCGCGGGCAATGCTTATCTGACCGAATATCATAATGAATGGGAAGCCGCCGGACATTGCCAAGGAGTATCGGCAGACGCGCCTCTTGATTGCGCTTTTACACCGACGAAAGCAGGTGTTTATCGGGCGGTCGCCAAAATTAAGGATACCAAAGGCAAGGAACACACCACGACGCTGAACACTTATGCTGTCGGGGATGATTTTGTGGTTTGGAACAATCAAAACGACAGCGGCCTGACCATTGTTCCTGAAAGCACGTCTTATAAAATTGGCGATACCGCCCGTTATCTGGTGAAAAATCCCTATCCGAACACAAAAGCGTTGATTACCATCGAAAGGTACGGGGTCATCGACCATTTCGTGCAAACCTTCACAAGCTCCACGCCTGTTATCGAATTCAAAATCAAACCGGAATACTTGCCGGGCTTTTATCTTTCCGTAGTTCTCGTCTCGCCGCGCGTAGATAAGCCATTAGAATTAGGACAAGTTGACCTCGGCAAACCCACTTACCGTATGGGTTATGTGACCGTTCCCGTAAAAGACCCGTACAAAGAAATGCTGGTTACTGCCAAAACCGACCGCGAGATTTATAAACCCCGCGAGAAAGTAACCGTCAAGCTCCACGCCGAACCGCGCATGAAGGATAAAAATGAGCCTATCGAATTGGCGATAGCGGTGCTGGATGAATCGGTATTCGACCTAATTACGGGTGGCAAAAGTTATTACGATCCCTACCAAGGTTTCTACACCTTAGACAGCCTAGACCTAAACAATTACAGCCTGCTGACCCGTTTGGTGGGACGGCAACGCTTTGAGAAAAAAGGCGCCAATCCAGGCGGTGATGGCGGCGCTAATTTAAGTATGCGCTCGTTGTTCAAATTCATCAGTTATTGGAACGCGGAACTGAAAACCGACAATAAAGGTGATGCGACGATCAGCTTCGAGGCCCCCGATAATCTGACGGGCTGGCGTATTCTAGCCATTGCAACCACGCCGACCGACCGTTTTGGTTTGGGCGATGCGAACTTTAAAGTCAATCGTCCGACCGAAGTGCGTCCGGTCATGCCCAACCAAGTGATGGAAGGCGATCACTTTGAAGCGGGTTTCAGTGTCATGAACCGGACTGATAAACCGCGTACTTTGACAGTCAACATCCACGCCGAAGGCCAAATTGATACCACCAAAACACCTGCCGACTTGATAAAAACGGTTAACGTTGAGCCTTACAAGCGCGTCACGGTAGCAATGCCGATCCAAACCACGGCAGTAGCGCAACCCCGCGATATTCCAGCAGGCAATTTACGCTTTAAGGTTACAGCAGAAGATATGCTCGATAGTGACGGCTTGGTGCATAGCCTGCCAGTCAATAAGCACCGCAGCCTCAATGTCGCCGCCAATTACGGCACCACCACCCAAGATAAGATTGACGAGCCTATCCAGTTCCCTAAAGACATGCTGCCGGATGCGGGCAGTGTCAGTGTTATCGCCTCGCCGACGGTGATAGGCAATGTCTCCGGCGCATTTAAATATCTGCGCGATTATCCGTATCTGTGTTGGGAGCAAAAGCTCAGTAAAGGCGTGATGGCAGCGCATTATAAAAATCTCAAAGCCTATTTGCCGGATTCACTAACATGGGAAGGCGGCGAATCCCTGCCCCAAACTACGCTAGACCAAGCGGCGAGTTTTCAAGCCGCAAACGGCGGCATGGCCTATTTCGTCGCCCAAGATCAATATGTCGATCCTTACCTAAGCGCCTACACAGCCATTGCCTTTAATTGGCTACGTAAAAGCGGCTACACCATCCCTGAGCCAGTGGAAAGCAAACTACATACTTATTTGGACAATCTACTGAAAAACGATGCCCTGCCGGATTTTTATTCCGAAGGCATGACCTCCACCGTCCGTGCCGTGGCATTAGCGGCCTTGGCAGAACGCGGCAAAATCAGTCTAGCGGATTTGGAACGCTACCAGCCGCATGTGAAGAAAATGTCTTTGTTCGGCAAAAGCTACTTTTTACAAGCCGCCTTAGCGGTGCAAGGCGGCGAAAAATATGCCCCCGAAGTGGCAAAAATGATCCTCGCCACGTCTAATCAAACAGGCGGAAAATTTGTGTTCAGCGAAACCTGGGATGACAGCTATACCCGCATCCTGGCATCACCACTGCGCGAAAATTGCGCCGTGCTGGATGCTTTCACCACCTATGGCGAACGGGAAAGCGGCAAGAATCTGGTCGGCGATGTACCATTTAAATTGGTACGCGCCATTACCCAAAGCCGCCAAAACCGTGACCATTGGGAAAACACCCAGGAAAATATGTTTTGTATGAATGCGCTGATTGATTTCGCCCATGTTTATGAAAAAGACAAACCGGATATGACGGTGACAGCTGCGATGGACGGCATCAGTTTTGGTAAAGCGGTTTTCAAAGATGTCCGCGATCCGGCGGCACAATTGGAACGGCCTATCAAAGCCGGTGATGCAGGCCGTAAAGTCTCCGTGCAAATTGAGCGCATCGGCCAAGGGCGACTGTACTACGCGACACGCTTGGCCTACGCCCTGCCCACGGCACTGGATAACGCCGCCAATGCAGGCCTTGAAGTGCACCGTGAATACAGCGTTGAACGGGCGGGAAAATGGGAATTACTCAAATCCCCGTTCCAAATTAAACGAGGCGAGTTAATCCGCGTCGACCTTTATGTGTCAGCTCCGGCGGCGCGTAATTTTGTCGTGGTCGATGATGCCGTACCGGGCGGCTTGGAACCCGTGAACCGCGACTTGGCGACAAGTTCCGAAGTCGATGCCAAAAAAGGCGATTTCAACGCGGCAGACGGGGCATTTTGGTTTAAATATTCCGACTGGATAGATTTTGGAACGAGCTTTTGGAATTTCTACCATCAAGAAATCCGCCATGACTCGGTGCGCTTTTACGCCGATTACCTGCCTGCCGGAAATTATCATCTGTCTTATACCGCACAAGCGATTGCGACGGGTACATTCAGCGCCTTACCGACAATGGCGCAAGAAATGTATGATCCTGACGTTTATGGCAAAACCGAAGCGGTCAACGTTCAGGTGGGTGAATAACTCACGTTACGCAATAAGTGTTTTTGATCGTTCCCACGCTCCGGCGTGGGAATACAGGGGTAGACGCTCCAGCGTCTCGGTACACAACGCCGGAGCGTTGATGGATGAATTCCCACGCTGGAGCGTGGGAACTATAAAATATTCAGGTGGATGAATAACTGAGAGCTGGAACGGGTTTATTACCCGTTCCATAACGTTTTGATTAATTATCGGTATTCAAAATGATTGGGTTTTTGGATACGCAATTAGGGCGAATGTTGGCGACAATTTAGGATGTAATGGGAAGCATATCTGCGTAAGCATATTTTTTTGTGATACATCTATCATTTTTAAAATAATTTAAGAACTTGCTAAACAAAAACGCTGCTCAAGTGAATATGTAGTACACCTACAAAAAAGGAAACCCCATGCGTATCTGTATCCACCGAGGCAGCAAACAAATCGGCGGCAGTTGTGTTGAAATTGAATATCAAAACCAGCGGCTTTTAATTGATCTTGGCTTACCGTTAGATGCCGAAAGCAACGATAGCCGCTATCTTCCTGCTATTAAAGCATTGGACGGCAATGATCCGTCCTTGCTGGGAATATTGATTTCCCATCCGCATCTCGATCATTTTGGACTACTAGCCCATGTCTCCCCCAACATACCAATTGGCATGGGCGTTAATGCCCGCCGTATATTGGCAGCGGCTGCGCCTTTCCTTCCTGGTAACGTACCAATTCCGGCATCTGGCTGGGATTACCAATCGCATCAGGCATTTGCAATTGGCCCTTTCACAATAACGCCGTTTTTAGTCGACCATTCCGCTTATGATGCCTATGCTTTGTTAATTGAAGCGGGTGGAAAACGCCTTTTTTACAGCGGAGATTTTCGCGCTCATGGAAGAAAATCAGCATTGTTTGATCGACTTATTGAAAAACCGCCGCAAAATATTGATGCCTTGTTAGTGGAAGGCTCTTCTTTGGGTAGGCTTGATGCTGACCAACGTTTCCCTAGCGAAACTGAACTTGAAGAACAGCTTGTCCAAGCTTTTTCTGCTACGGAAGGCATGGCTCTAATTCATACTTCCGCCCAGAATATTGACCGAATTGTTTCAATTTTGCGGGCTTGTAAAAAAACAGGCCGTCAATTGGTGATAGACCTTTATGCGGCGGCTATATTGGAAGCCACAGGAAACCCGAATATTCCGCAATCAGACTGGCCCGATATTGCCTTGTTTATCCCGCAATATCAACGGATTCAAATCAAGAAAAATGCTTGGTTTGATTTGTTGAAAAAACACTCGAAAAACCGGATTTTTATTGAATCGCTACAACAATCGCCAAAGCAATCAACGATTTTATTCAGGCCTTTGCACTGCCGAGACCTTGAAAACGGCAATTGCCTAACAGGAGCGCGTTATATTTATTCGCAATGGGAAGGTTATTGGGAAAATGGCACATACGCCCAATTACAAGATTGGTTGGCGCATCACAACATCCCAAAGCAAAGCATACACACCTCCGGCCATGCCAGCCCTGTTGACTTGAAAGTCTTTGTACAAGCATTGGCACCTAAAAAAGTCATTCCGATTCATAGCTTCATGCCAGAACGCTATGCCGAGCTTTACGCGAATGTGGAACAACATCATGACGGCGAATGGTGGGAGATATAGTTTGCCGTCCCCAAAAACACCCAAAATTTAATGACAGAGGAAACTAAAATGGCTTTTAACCGTGAAATAAAAGATGAAATGATTGATGCACTAAACAAGAAATATGAGGATGAAAATGGTTGGTGGCGTAAATTGGCTGACCATGAGGAAACCTTGATAGCTATTCGCGATGGGTATCTGAATGTTTATTACAACGGCTGCAATATCGCTAAGGTTGAATTCAAAAATAAAAAGCTCAAGGCCAGCATCCATTACAAATATCTGTTAAAAAAGGAGATTAATAATCCTTACATTGAGCAAAATGATGTTGGCTTTGAAATTGCCAGTCATGCCGATTTTTTCATCACGTCGCTATTAGATTTTGAGAGCATCAAGAGTGCAGCAAAAGCCTATGGTGGTATAGAAAAGGAAGGAGTCCACAAAATAATCCACGCTAACCATAATATAGTGGATACTGAAATTGCTTTGTCTAAAACTAAATCTGATATTGATGATGATTCGAAAAATAAAAATTCACGCATCGACTTCTGTGCCATTCAAGAAGAGGGTGGAAAATTGTGGTTGCGGTTTTTTGAAGCCAAGCATTATTCAAACAAATGCTTAAGGGCAGAACAAGGAAGCGGGATTGAAGTGATTTCACAATTAAACAGATATCAACATATTTTAGAAAATCAAAATGCCGATATTTTGTCAGCCTACAAAAAACTAATCCGTAAATCCGCCGATATACAAGGAAAAAATATCCTTGGAAATATTTTAGAAAAACACCCTGGCATCGACACATTAGAAATCGACCCTGAACCCATATTAGTGATCTTTGGTTTTGATAACGATCAGAAAAAAGGTGTTCTTTTCAAGACGCGCATGGATTCATTAAAAAAGGAATTAGGGGGGGCGTCAAAAAAGAAACGGTTGTTGCATAAAGGTGACTCAAAAGGCTTTACATCGGGGATTAGTTCTTGAGTTCATTGAGCGGGACGGGGCTTCGTAACCCCGTCCCAAACGTTTTAACAATGCCCAACAGTACAACAAAACGTCAGGGCGGGTTGAATAACCCGCCCTGCACTAATACTGGGTCGCCTTTGTTGGTGACATTTTTGTAGCTTTTAATCCAGTCAAAACGTTATGGAACGGGTTGCAAACCCGTTCCAGCTTCTGATTTTGTATTTTGAAAATCGAAAAATCGGCACAATACAAAACCTACTCCCAATCACACCCAAAGCCTTTGTAATGGCAACTAAACGCTATAGCAAAATAACACTCCGCGCAGCCTTAGTGCTGCTTGCCCTAGTCGCGTTAAAAACAGCGTGGGATGTGGAAACCCCTAACTTATCGTTGCGCACCAACCAATCCGGTAGCCAGCGTTTTCAGGTACTGGACCGCCAAGGCAAACCGCTGGGTATTTCGTACCAAAACCGTTTCAACACGATGGCTATCGTGCCCTTACATGCGATACCTGAATTATTAAGACGGGCGTTTGTCACCTCAGAAGATAGGCAATTTTTCGAGCACCACGGGGTCAATTGGACGGCACGGGGCAGTGCCTTATGGCAAAACCTTCGTGCAGGTAAAGCCGTGCGCGGGGCTAGCACGATTACCGAACAAGTCGTGCGCATTATCCATCCGCGTCCACGGACAATTTGGTCGCGTTGGCTGGAAGGCTTCGAAGCGGCCTTGCTGGAAAATCATGCCAGCAAAGGCGAACTGCTGGAGTTTTACCTTAATCAAGTGCCGTATGCCGCCAATCGCCTAGGTGTCGCCCAGGCTGCCCGGTATTATTTCAACCGTGATTTGGGCACATTAACCCATAAAGAAATGCTGGCTCTGGCTGTATTGCCGCGTGCACCATCAGCACTCGATCTTTATAAAAACCCCAACAGCATTGAACCCGCCATCGCTAGATTAGCGCAAACGATGGTTGAGCGCGGTGAATTATCCGTCCAGGAACAGCAACAACTGGCTGCGCAAAAAATAACCTTAGAACCGCCATTACCGCTGCTAAACGCCAGCCATTTCATCAACACCATCCGCGAAACCATCCCCTACCATCTGAGTGACAACGGGGTGCTGCTGACTACCTTAGATGGCGATTTGCAACAGAAGGCACAACATTTTCTGGATGAACGCATCAAAGCCTTGGCACGTAAACAAGTGCATAATGGCGCTGCGATGGTGGTGGATCATCGCACAGGGGAAATTTTGGTTTGGGCAGTTGGCGGCGCGGGTCATGCCGCCGCTCATCAGACAAGCCCAGGCAGTGCCATTGATGCCGTGCGTAGTCCTCGCCAACCGGGTTCGTCACTGAAACCGTTCTTGTATGCCTTAGCTTTAGATTCGGGTTGGTCGCCAGCCACCGAATTAAATGACGCGCCTATGGCTGAGGCGATTGGTTGAGGTTTGCATGATTTCCACAATTACAGCCGGGTGTTTTACGGCAAAATATCCCTGCGCGAAGCCCTTGGCAATTCGCTCAATATTCCGGCCTTACAAACCATTGCGTTTGTCACGCCAACACGCTATCTGGATACGCTTCATGCACTGGGCTTTGCCAGCCTGATGCAGCCCGTTGAGTTTTATAAAGAAGGCCTTGCGTTGGGCAATGGTGAAGTGACGCTGTTCGAAATGGTGCAAGCCTATAGCACCTTGGCCAATCGCGGTGTGTTCCGGCCTCTCACACCGTTGCCGCAATCGACGTTGACCCGCAAAAACAGCCGCGTCTACTCACCGGAAGCCGCCTCGCTGATCGCCAATATACTTTCTGATCCCTTTGCCCGCCGCCGTGAATTCGGCGCGGAAAGTGTGCTGAACCTTCCCATACAAACCGCCGTAAAAACCGGGACATCGACTGATTATCATGATGCTTGGGTGTTAGGTTTTGATGCCCATTACACGGTCGGTGTGTGGCTCGGTAATTTGGATAGGACACCGATGGATGGAGTCACCGGATCAACCGGCCCAGCGTTAGTGTTACACAGCTTATTTGCCGAACTTGCGGGACGCGAAAAACCGCAACCGCTTTACTTAAGCCCGCAATTAGCCCAACAAGAAGTCTGTACCGGGTATGGCCAGACGAACTGTTTCCCGCGCACAGAATATTTCATCCTGGGGAGCGAGCCGCAGTCTAAACAATCGGCACAACGCTCCAAACGACTTGAGTTACGCAGGCCCACCCAAGGCTTGAAAATTGCCTACGACCCACGGGTTCCCGCTTCAATGCAAGCATTCGAATTCGTCGCAGACGGTATGGCAGCAGGTAGTCAACTGGAGTGGCTGCTCAATGGCAAAACCATCGCCACCACACAAATCGGTCATTTTTTGTGGCCACTTAAACCAGGGCATTATTCATTACAGGTAAAAGGGATAGGCGATAAGGGAAAAACCCTGGCTTCCGATGTTGTACTTTTTAGCGTGAAGTGAACCCGATACCCATAAGTTTGCACGTTGAGGCAGTCCTCATCAGCTTATATCGGATTGGCAATAAGGCCACTCGTTTTAGCTAATTTTTGTCATGTACAGAAAATCATTTTATGATTTTTTTGCCATATCTATTGAAACCGTAAAGCTTCAATCGGCTTCAAATTCGCCGCTTTCCGCGCCGGATAAAAGCCAAAAAACACCCCGACACTGGCGGCAACACCAAACGCCATCAACACCGAGCTGAGCGTCACCACCGCCAGGGTTTCGTAAATTTCGCTGTAAAAATACGCACAAACAATCCCCAATACCGCGCCGATAAAACTACCAGCTAAAGAAATCATCACGGCTTCGAAGAGAAATTGCAGCAAGATGTCGCCGTTTCTTGCGCCGATAGCCATGCGGATACCGATTTCGCGGGTCCTTTCGGTGACGGAAACCAGCATGATGTTCATGATGCCGATACCGCCGACCAACAATGACACCGAGGCGATGGCACCGAGCATGGTGGACATGGCTTCGGTGGTGCTGGCGGCGGCTTGGGCTAAGGCGGTGAGGTTGCGGACGGAAAAATCATTCTCCTTATCGGCATGGATACGATGCCGCGTGTGCAGCAAATCCACCATTTCCTGTTCGGCTTTTGCCATCACTTCGGCGGACTTGGCTTTCACCAAAATCATCCGCACCATGCCGGGGAATTGGTTACCAAACAATTGCCGTTGCGCGGTGGTGATCGGCACTAACACAGTATCGTCCTGATCGCGTCCGTCCAGACTTTGGCCTTTTTGCGCCAACACACCTAACACCAAAAACGGGCTGTTTTTGACTCGGACGATTTTGCCGACTGGGTTTTCATCGCCAAACAGGTTTTTCACCACGGTTTGCCCGATCAACAGCACCCGTGTCGCGGCACGGATGTCGCTGTCTTTAAATCCTTCGCCCGCGACCACTTGCCAATCGCGCACTTCAAGAACGGGTGGGGTCGTGCCTACGACTTGCGTACTCCAATTGTTAGAGGCGTAAATCAGTTGTGCGGAATTGAAAATATTGGGGGCAACGGCGGCGATTTCCGGCAATTCGCTGATCGCTTCGGAATCGGCTAAGGTCAGCGTCGGCACGGTGCCGGAGCCTTGCCGTGTACCGCCCGCCGAGGTTGAACCGGACAAGACGATAAACAAATTACTGCCCATGGAAGCGATGGATTCATTGACCATCAATTCCGCGCCTTGCCCGATAGCCATCATCATAATGACCGCGCCGACCCCAAACACCATCCCCAGCATGGTGAGCAAAGTCCGCATCCGATTGGCGAGCATTGCCGCCCAGCCTTCGCCCAATAATGCCCCGACTATCATGTACTTTTGTCGCTTTCGATTTGCCCGTCCTTTACCAGAATCATACGCTTGGCATGGGCGGCAATATCGGGTTCGTGGGTAACTAAGATGATGGTGATTTTCTGCTCTGTGTTCATATCGAGAAAAATTTTCATAATGTCTTCGCTGGTTTGCGTATCCAAATTGCCCGTCGGTTCATCGGCGAGGATAAGTTTTGGATCATTCACTAAGGCTCTGGCGATGGCGACGCGCTGTTGCTGTCCACCGGATAATTGGTTGGGTCGGCGTTCGCCAAATTCTGCCAAACCAACTCGGTTGAGCATTTGCAAGGCTTTGTCGCGCCGCTCGGATTTGCTTTTCCCCGCATACAATAAGGGTAAGGCAATGTTTTCTAATAGCGAACTGCGCGGCAGTAAGTTGAAGCCTTGAAAAACAAAGCCAATTAATTGGTTACGCAGGTTTGCCAGTTCGTCTGAGCTTAAAGTGGCGGTGTCGCGGTCTTGTAGAAAATAATGCCCAGCGGTGGCGGTATCCAAACAACCGAGGATGTTCATTAAAGTCGATTTTCCTGAACCGGAATGGCCCATGATGGCGACAAATTCGCCGCTTTCGATGCTGAAGTTAATGTCCTTGAGTACAGGGACGTTTTCTAAGTATTGTTTGTAGAGTCCGCTGACTGAGATTAGGGGGCGGGTCATTGAAGTTTAAAATGAGTCGGGTTAGCGGAGCGTAACCCGACGTAGGCTTCCAATTCCGCCGCTGCTGCTACACGGACTATTGGGAAGCCTATGCCAAGGTCTTCCCCGAAGACCGCCATGTCGCCGCTGGCAAAGACAGCGGCCTTACCAACCACATCGAACGCTTCAACAACACCCTCCGCCATAGGGTCTCACGACTGGTCAGGAGTTCACTGGCTTTTTCCAAAAAATTGGCCAACCACATCGGGGCCATCTGGTATTTTGTCCATCACTACAATTTGTCCAGGCTTGACTTTTAACAAATCATTCCGATTGCAGGACTACCCAAACAACATGTAAACTATTGATTTTAATTTAATCACATGCACTTGCTTTGGATCAATCCCTATTTGGCTATACTGGATTATGGCATTCAAAAAGCTTTACTTGGGTGAAATCGGCGTTCCTATTAAAACCATCACCTTTCATGTGAAGCCCTTTCTCAAGCCAATCATCCCCCAATATATTAGCTAGCATGGGCTTGCCTCGGTCAATGGTTGTAGAAAATATTTCTTTGCAATGTAACGCTAGGCTGATAACGGTGGACGTATCAATGCCCAATTCCCTCCCGCCCCAGTAACTACGGCCTGTAAGTTCTTTTTCGTAAAGCAAGGGCATATTCAATAACATGAACACCGGTTTTGGTAGGCTAGGTAAGGATTCCTGACTGAGTGCGTGTTCTGCCAATGCAACATTAATATAATTATCTTGTGGATTGAACTGCCTATAAAATTTAAACAACTGGATAGAACGTTTATCTGATATCAGGGTAAATGCCGGAATACTCTCCAAATATTTACTTACCAGTTCAATATTGCCCGCCATCAAGCTAGTTTTACCTGGACGTTTCCCGTCCAAATCCAAACATGCCAAAGAGACAAGAAATTGGCAACCTAGCATAAAAGTGACGGTCATAAGCATAAAAGCCCTAAACTTAGGTAGGGCTACCCGTTTAAGCACTTGCCATAAATCAGACAAAGCCAGACCGGCCAATATCAACAAAGGCACGCATCCGGGAGTTATCAGCCGGGAAGCGACAGGCAATGCCACATAATGGCTCAAGCTGACACTCATAAAATTGTAAAAAACGAAAATGACTGCCGCCCAAATGACAAAAAAAGAGCATTTTTGGAAATTGACCAAGCCATAGACCCCACCGAGCAGCAGTAAGTGCCCGAATATCCCAAATTCTAAATTGGGATAAACAAAATATGATGGATAGGCCTTAAATAACCGATAAAACAAATCCACATTTGAGGAAACCAACATCGGGTCTTCAATATATTTCCCACCTAACGAGTAACGGTAAAATGGGTTTCCGTGAATGATCGCATGACCCAACAATTCTGCGCCTAACACGAATAAGAAACCGCCTAAAACCCCAAGATGAGCCAAACGGAACTGGCGGTTTACTAATAGATATATGGCAAACACACCAATCATCAATAACCCGGATTCCGTGCTCAAATAGGCTGCTCCAACTAATAATCCGGCAAAAAAATATTTTGTTGCCGCACCCGATACGTGGTTATGCGCCGAAAGGAACAGTAAACTTGCCAATGTCAGCTCAAGATTAACCAAAGGCTCGGGGATGAACATCGTGGCAAGGTCAATTGTCGGCGGGAAGAAGACATAAAGCCAGCCAGCGATTATCGCAGCTAAATTCCCAAACAGCATTTGGGTAAGTTTCGCCAGCAATGCAGTGGTCAATATGGTGCTGAGGATAGTCAACAAAGACAGGGATCCATCGCTAACCCCAAAAAGAGAAAACACCGCAGCCAAAGGGAGTGTCAATCCCACTCGCCCGGCATGATGCCCAGGCTCGCCTATTGACTGACTAGGATCGAGCATCGAATATGCCAATCCGGCATATTCCAAATCATCCGTCCCACGCGTTCCGGTATAGGACCAAAAAATCAAGGCTATGACTAAAAAAACTGGGGACAATACGACAAAGTAATCCAGAACTTTTTGAGAACAACCATTGAATGCTGAAAATGTTGATGGCTTCATGTCTTTCTCGCTAACTTGAAGGGGCAATCCTAGCTTAATAAATATTTGTCCTAAACGGATTGTCAATGCGATAGTCGCCAATCCGCCTATAACGAGCAAAATCCAACGTATAGGCGTCCCGCCTTCAGCCCAAGCGGACAGCCCTTCATCGGTTAATGAGCCCATCACTACGTAACCCAGCAAAGCAGGTAAAGATGCTAAAGTGCCTAAAACATAATCTGTATGCTTGATCTGCGATAAACCAAGTATATAGCTTGTGACCGAAAATGGCATAACCGGGGAAATTCTCAGTAAGCACACCAGTTTCCAGCCATCTTGAGCGATCATTTGGTCTAAGTTACTTATCTTAGGACGGCCTGACATAAGTCTAGAAATCGCAGGACGAAATAAAGACCTACTTAGCAAAAAAGCCAAATCAGCCCCTGCCATGATACTGACTGCCGAAAACAGAAACCCCACGGAAACACCGTAAACTGCACCTGCGGCCACACCTAATAAAGAAGCCGGTAAGATGCCACTGACAGCAACAATAAGCTGCACACCAGCAAACAAGGCCATTCCTTTAAAACCCTGACCCTGAATGTCTTGTATCAGACGCTCGCAATCCCTGACAAGAGTGTCAGGGGATACACGGGCAATAACCATACCTGATAACATCAAGCCTATCAAACAGGCGGCCAATAGCCAACGCCCCGAAAACCGCTCGCGGATTACCTGAAACACAGTGCTCATAATTGTTTTTCAGATTCCGCAAACAAATGTTGCCCGGCCTCAATATCCAACAACAAACACGCATCCCCGGCATCAGAAAATATAGCCTTATTTACCAAACCCATCCGCTGTAGCCGATATTCAATTGACGTTTTGACCACACCCAAGCCGTATATCAAACTGCGACGGAAATTGATGGATGAAGCTTCAGGAAAATACTTGGTAGGGCAACTGATCTCACCCATTTGAAAACCAAAATAAGCGCATTGCGCCAACATTTGGTTATCGAACACAAAATCATCAGAACAATGTTTTAAGGGCAATTTTTTCAACACTTCCCGGCTCCAAGCCCGATAACCCGTATGGTATTCAGATAACTTTTGGCCGATCATAATATTCTGGAAAAAGGTCAATGCACGGTTTGCTATGTATTTATACAAAGGCATTCCACCAACCAAAGCCCCTCGCCCAAGAATACGTGAAGCCAACACCACATCAAACTGTTCCGAAGCAATCATAGATGCCATGGCGGTGACCAACTTCGGGGTATATTGATAATCAGGATGTAACATCACCACAATATCCGCACCCCGGCTCAAGGCTGCCGTGTAACATGTTTTTTGATTTCCACCATACCCTAAATTACCGTCATGCCGGATAGTGACCATACCCAAAGAACGGGCGATTTCGGCTGTTTCATCCGTACTATAGTCATCCACTAGAATAATATCGTCCACAATATCGTGCGGAATTTCTTCATAGGTTTGCCGTAACGTTTTTGCCGCGTTATAAGCTGGCAACACCACTGCAACCTTTTTATTAGCAAGCATCAAGTTCCCCTCAAACTATATGGAGACTAATCAGTGCCAGGCCTTCCGCAGCAAGGCTACGGCGCGTCAATACAAAGAGCATGGGGGCAATTTGTTTCATTTCTATTCTCCAAGCATGATTAAGGATTAATAATTAGTGCTTGACCGAAAACAGAATTAATTATTAAATAACAATAAGTTACAGTATA
>CAYUQV010000022.1:0-55151 GCA_964446885.1 uncultured Methylocucumis sp. | reverse complement strand
ATTATAGTTTTTTTGGCATCATAAAATAATTGTTTTTCAATGTGTTATGTTGATTTTGTTGGCGTGGCTCTCAAAATCCCATTGCCGTAGCAAGGCTTTTAAGTTGTCTTTAGTTATCATCGTGAAAAGGAATGTATCAGTGTGGTTGCGGTGAGTTTAGGAGGAATAATAACATGTCACCCCATTTCAGGCATCGCCTCGATATTGGCAGTTATTTTGCTTAACTCATTAAAGCAATCCAAAGCCATTGAAAACCAATGGCTATCCGCTGCATTTGTACTAAAACTGGCAACTATCGCTTGCCGATTGTCAGTTTTGCAACACGCGAAAACCTAAGAGGAACTGCCATGAAATTACAAATCCAACGCCAGCATGTGGACGCTTTGGTCAGCGAATTTCCACGCTTGGCGAACCTGCAAGACCAATTGCGTTTTGGCAACAAAGCCGAAGTGCCATTCCGCAACCTCTCCACTAGCGAAATTAATTACCTGCAACTGCTTTACCAAAAAGACAGCAGCTTGCAAGGCCAAGCCGCGCAATTATCGACTTTGCAACAGGCGATGAACGATGACACGGTGCGTTTTGAAGAAGATGACTTGGAAATGCTCTTGCCTGCGATTGCCCGCTATCTGACCCATAACGCGTTACGCGGCTGGTTGTTTCATGCCAATGTGCAAGGCAAACCGATGGCTTATCTGGTCACGCGCCTTGATTACACGCCGTCCGGCGAAGAAGAAACGGGGCGCGTCACGCTGGAGCTAAAAGCCAACGCCAAAGGCAAGATCGCCATCAATAACCTCATCATCCGCGCCCGTGATATTGTCGGCAAAACCGTGACGGAAATTTTCATGGACAAGGGCTATCTGAAAGAAACGCCCGAACTGATCGCCAGTTACGATGATGCTGCCGCCCGTTATTTTGGTTGGTGCGGACAATCCGGCGCACAATTCCTTGGCAAAGGCACAGGCTTTTTCGCCGAAGACCCGACCGCCACGCACCGCAACACCGATTGGGCGAAAAAAGATGTGGTGGTGCTGTCCACCGAAGGCGGCAACGCCCGTTTGGTCTGCGATGAAAGCATCTTGAGCGACCGGGCGTTAACCGTCGATACCACGGGCGACATCCTCGCCAAATACCTACGCAAAGCCGCGAAAAGCACCCGTTACGACAGTAAAATTGAATTGGAAGCCGAAGCTTCACAAGCGGAAATCCCGAAAGGTTTGTTCACCGACTTGCCCGTGCACGGCTATTTGCTGATGTTCCATTTGGAATTGCACCATCATTTGTGGGTACATGTGAATGACATCCAGCCCTACCGATACCAGCCGGAACTCAAGCAAAAACTGATTTTGCGCGAAGAGCAGATTGATTTGATTGACATTTTGACGGCGGAAATGGATGTACTGATGGATGACATCGTCGCTGGCAAATCCGGTGGCACGACGGTGCTATGCGCGGGGCCAGCCGGGGTCGGTAAAACCCTCACCGCCGAAGTGTATTCGGAAATCATCCGGCGGCCTTTGTACCGCGTGCATTCCGGGCAATTGGGCTTGAATGTCGCGGAAATGGAAAAAGCCCTGAAAGACGTGCTGACCCGCGCCCAACGCTGGGGTGCGGTCATGCTAATTGACGAGGCCGATGTTTACATCAAACGCCGCGACAACAACATCACCATGAACGCCGTGGTCGGCGTGTTTTTGCGGGTGTTGGAATATTTCAACGGCTTGCTGTTTCTCACCACCAACCGTGTCGATGACATCGACGAAGCGATTGTGTCGCGCTGCATCGCCTTAATCAAATACTACCCGCCCGACAGTGAAGCGCGGGGCAAGATTTGGCAAGTCATGGTGGCGCAATTTGGTTTGGCGATTGATGCCGATTTGATTGCGCAATTGGTAGACGTTTTCCCCGAAGCCACGGGGCGGGATATTAAAGGCTTATCAAAACTGGTCGCTAAATATTGCCAGCATAAAAATGCTTTGCCGACTTTGGAGGTGTTTAAGCGGTGTTCAGTGTTTCGGGGGATGGAGTTGGCGGGTTAAGCGTGAAATGATGTGTGGGGGTAAAAGCGGGTAGTGGCGACTAAGCAGTCCCCACTACGGATCAAGGCAGTAAGGCGCAATAACCAGCGGGCATTGCGCCTTATGTTCTATCATCTGCTTTTTAAGCCGCAACAACCTGTACCAAGTTATCCGAAAACGAAGGCGCATGGCCCATGTTGGCGAATTCTGCCGAGCTGATGCTGTTAACCGTGCCAGCATTCAACTGCCGCCAGTAGCCTAGTGTGGCGACGATCAAGCCTGCGTTAACATCATCGGTGATGCGGGCTTCGCCTTCAAAACCGCCGCGTTCGTTGAATACCAGCACTTTGTCGCCGTTGTTAATGCCTCGCACCTCTGCATCTTGGGCGTTGATTAAGACAAACTGCTCGCCTTGGCCTTTGATTTTATGATCCATATTGGCATAGCAAGAATTCAAAAAACCGTGGCTTTTGGGTGAGACGATGCTGAGCGGGAATTTTTCTGCCAGTTCAGGATTGGTGGCGGCGGTTTCCCGTGATGGCACGTAATCGGGCAACGGATCAAGGGTTTCGCCGGATTGGAAGCCGTCGTACATTTGCCGGAACGGGCCGGCGACGAAGTTGGTCGCGCCTTCGGCTTTGAGTTGGCACTTGCCGGATGGCGTTGGAAAGTTGCCGTTTTTATGCGGCGCACGGTCGTCTTTGGTGCCGACTTTCAGCCGTGCAAAACCGTGTTCGCGCAAATATGCTAAGTCGATGCCGTCACAGGCAGGGGCGCTCCAATCGACGTAATGTTCCAAGCACTCGCCATCAGACCATTGGAAATTTTCCTCGGTAAAGCCCAAACGCGCCGCCAAACGGCGGAAGATTTCGTTATTGGGGATGGCTTCGCCCGGTGCTTCCACGCATTTGGCGTTGTACGTCAGGTACAAATGCCCCCACGATAAAATCATATCTTCCATTTCCGCACCCATCGAGGCGGGTAGCAAAATGTCGGCATACAAGGCGGTGTCGGAGATGAAATGTTCCGCTGAAACCATGAACAAGTCTTCATTCATTAAGCCTTGGACGATTTTGTCGGTTTCCGGTGCTTGGGTAACTGGGTTGGCGTTCCAGCACATCAACGATTTGATCGGCGCACCTGCTGGCGGTTGGTCGGTTAAGGCGCGACCGATTTGCAAGGCGTTGATGACGCGTGTGCCTTCGGGGATTAAATCGGGGCGGCAGATCACATTAAATTTGTACGGATGTTCCCACACCGGAAATTGCAACGCACCGCCGCCGACATGCCGCCACGCGCCTGTCAAAGCTGGCAAGCAACTGACCGCGCGGACGCTTTGCCCGCCTCCGTGATGGCGTTCCAACGCCACGCCCATACGGATGGCGGCGGGTTGGGTGGTGGCATATTCACGCGCTAAGTTGCGGATGGTGTCGGCGGGAATGCCTGTGATGGCTTCTGCCCATTCTGGCGTGCGGGTTTTAGCGCGGTCTTTGAGTTCGTCGAAACCGACGGTGTAATTATCGACATAATCCTGATCGAGCAAGCCTTCTTCGATAATGGTGTGGATCATCGCCATCGCCAATGCGCCGTCGGTGCCGGGTTTGGGGGCGATATGCCAATCGGCTTCTTTGGCGGTTTTGGAGGCGTAGGCATCAATCACCACGACTTTCGCGCCTTGTTTCTGCGCTTCTTTGACGATATGCCAATGGTGTAAGTTGGTGCTGACTGAGTTGCAAGCCCAGATGATGATGTATTTTGAGTGGATGAAGCTTTCAGGATCAACGCCAGCGGTGGGGCCGACCGTCAACAACCATGCGGTGCTAGAACCTTCGCCGCAAAACGTGCGTTCGGTAACCGTTGCGCCCAAGCGGTTAAAAAACGCATCGCCGCCGTTCAGGCCATGCACCAAACCTTGGTTGCCCAAATAGCTGTAAGGCACAATCGCTTGCGAGCCGTGTTCGGCAATGATCGCTTGCCAACGGCTGACGATTTCATCTAACGCCTCATCCCAGCTAATGCGTTCAAACTGTTTGCTACCTTTCGGGCCGCTGCGGCGCATGGGGTACAGCAAGCGGTCAGGATGATAATGGCGTTTTTCGTAATCTTTGAGTTTTACGCACAAGCCGCCGCGCGTCATGGGATGGTCGGGGTTGCCTTTTACGCCAGTTAATTTGCCGTCTTCTACTTCAAATACCATCGAACAAGTGTCTGGACAATCGTGCGGGCAGCCGCCGTGATGCGTGGTTTTCATGTTGCGCTCCTCATTTATTATTTTAGTTAAAAGTAGGCTGATAATAGCTTAATCGTTTGGGATGCACCAACTTGATTTAATAAGAGAAATTGAATCGAATGCAGGGGAGTCGGTAGAGTATTTATTCTTAAGCATGATAAGTATTTGATGAAATCCAATGGTTATCAAATTATCAGTATATTCAATGAACAAATGCCAATGCCTTGATTTTGTAAGAGTTTCGCTAGTTTCATCGTTCCCACGCTCCGGCGTGGGAACGCAGCCATTGACGCTCCAGCGTCGCGTTTCGCCAGTAAACAACGCTGGAGCGTTGGCGGATGAATTCCCACGCCGGAGCGTGGGAACTATAATTCTCGTTTTGCTCGTTCCCAAGCTGCGGCTTGGGAATGCCGGATAGGAAGCTCTAGCTTCCTGTCATTCTCGAAGCTAGAGCTTCTGAGACTTGGGTTACCAAGCCGGAGCTTGGGAACCAGCTAAAGCCTCATAACCGATACAACGGCTTCAAGCTGCTATCTTCTTTTGCCGCTAATTTTTTCCGGGCTTGGTTTTCGGTGAAGTATTGGAACAAGCGTTTGCCTTGCCAGTCTTGTGCGTCTTTGCCATACAGCACTTGGTTTAATAGCAAAATTTCATCACGCAACCGCGCTTCACAAAATTCCGCCACCGCGCCTAAACTGGTGGTTTGGAACTGCATTTTCCCCCAGGCCAGCAAGGCCGCTTTGGCGGCCGCTGCATCATTGGCGTTACAGGCATTTTTCAGGCGTTTCACCACGTCTTTCAGGCGCAATTCGCGCTCTAGTTCGGCATCGTCAGGTGTGGTGTTAGCCGCTGGTTTCCGGGTCAGGAAATAGCCTAACGTCGCCAACCACCCTAGACCTAAACCTAACGCCACCCAAGGCCAATAATTGGCGGCGGCAGCATCGGTCAATACCACGGGGGCCGGGGCGGGTGTCGGTGCAGCCTGGGAAGATGGCGCAGGTGCCACGGGCTGGGGTGCGGGCAAATTCGCACTGCCTACTGCTGTCAGAATGGTTTCAGGGATGTGCGCGGTTTCCAGTTTTTGGGTTTGGGTGTTGAACCACGCGATGTCAAGCGCAGGCAGTTTAAATTCCCCGGCTTGGGACGGGATAAAGGCGACTTTTTCTTCCCGGAAAGCCACTAAGCCATTGCCGCTTTTGTTTTCTTTCAAGACGGGTTGGTCAGGGTAACTTTTTAATGTGCCATCGGTTTTGGCACTGAACAATTCCGGCAATTGCCCGACGGTGATGCCTTTGGCTTGTAAGGTCAAGGTGCGGGTCAAAGGTTCACCGACTTTCATTTGGCTGACATCGCCCGACCACGTTTGGGTCAGTTCCAAATGTTCGGCGGGCAACCAATGCGCAGTGTTGACCGGGGCGGGTTTGACATCAAGCGTCACGGCTTCGGATTGGATGCGCTTGGTTTTATAGGTTTGCGAATTGAACAGGTTGCCATACGCAGAATTCCCCGCCGTCAGCACTT
This sequence comes from uncultured Methylocucumis sp., assembly GCA_964446885.1. GTDB lineage: Bacteria > Pseudomonadota > Gammaproteobacteria > Methylococcales > Methylomonadaceae > Methylovulum. Next base: position 49,379 of record CAYUQV010000022.1, on the reverse strand, counting down.
CGGCGGTCAACACTAAGGGTTTGATGGTCAATTTGCCGCTTTTTTGCGGAAAAATCGCATATTTGCGTTCCGTAACCGAATAACCCACGCCATTGATGTCGGTATTGTAGTTGCTGTCCTCACCCAATTTTTCCACCACGGCATCCGCCAATTCCGGCTCGGCCAATTGCGCCCTGGCAATGTCAACCCGCGTGTACACACGCATGGTATAAATCACCTGGGATTGCAAATAGGGGGCGGCGGGGGTCGCTTCGACTTTTAAGAACAGTTCTTGGTTAGTGTCGGCGGTGGTTTGGCTTTTGTCTTGCACCACCTGTATGGCGACGGGTTCGGTGACATCATTACCAAAATGGATCGCAGGCACTTGCAAATCCCCTGCCGATTTGGCCATCACGTTTAACGTCCATTGGATGGTTTTGCTGGACTGACCATTAATCCAAGACGAATTGCTGCCTTGGGTCTGGTGCAAAATCGAGAAATTCTCAGCCAACGGGCTAAAATCCGGGTCATCGTCCGGGTCTTCTTTCGCCGTGAAAACAATCTGGAACGAATCGTTCAAGTTGACGGGATTGCGGTCTACGGTCACTTGGATACGGGCCGCATCACTGTAAGGAGCGATGGCCAGCAATAACAGCAACAGGCTGACAGGGAAAGCGTTAATCTTCATCATACGTTTTTTAAGGGTTAATGGGGCAATGCGTTTTCAAGAATCCCTTTGATAAATTCGGGAAGTTGTGTTCCGCTAACAAGGCTAGCACACCGTTTTGACATCATTCGGACAGCTATCCTTTGGCAAACATAGGCCACGGACGGCCTGTGGGGCACTAGAGAGGACAGACCCTGTACCCATGCACAGCAAGCTTGGCTGTCCACTAATCATTGGTGACTGCAAGGCTACCAAAATTATACTTATTTCCAATAAAAATATGGGGCTTCACCCTAAAACAGGTCAAATGCGTCACCCGCTTTTATGCGATTACCCTCAAACACTCTGGCACTTATTCAATGGCTGACATTCAACAACTCATCATTATCATCTTTTTACTGGGCATTTTTAGTGTCTTAATTTTGCTGTTAAGGCGCGTCAACCAATTGCTTAAAACACAAGCTGAGGCATCTTTTCAAGAATTTACCCGCTTGTTAACTAACAGCGAAACCAGTTTAAAACAAGGTTTTGCTGAATCCCGTCGGGAATTGCGCGATGTCAGCTCAGAAAACCGCCGCGAACTGCAAGACGTGTTCAAGAACTTACAAGACACCTTGCTTAAGCGCATCATCGAAAACACCAGCCTACAGAACCAACAATTCAACGCCTTCAATTTGGCGTTGACCGATTTGCAACAAACCATCACCCATTCTTTCCAGGCATCCAGTGATAAGCTTAACCTTAAACAGGATGAATTCCGCGATAAAACCGTGCAGCAACTCGATACCTTTGCCGCCACCATCAAAACCGACGCGCAAACCAATCGGCAAGAATTGCACGCCAGCCTAAAATCGTTTGAAACCACCTTCACTGACAATATCAAAGATTTCAACGGACAATTGCGTTTACAGTTTGGCGAACTCAACAAACAACAATCCGAAGCCAACCAACAAGCCAAAACCAGTTTGCTAGAAATACGCCAAGCCATTGATAACCAGCTTAAAGCCATCCGCGAAGACAATAACCAGCAACTTAACGAAATGCGCCGGACTGTCGATGAAAAATTGCACGACACCTTGGAAAAACGCTTAGGCGAATCATTCAAACAAGTGAGCGACCGCTTGGAACAAGTCCACAAAGGCTTAGGGGAAATGCAGAGCTTGGCGATTGGGGTCGGCGATTTGAAAAAAGTCCTTTCCAACGTCAAAACCCGTGGCATTTTAGGCGAATATCAACTCGGCAATATCCTTGAACAAATCCTTTCACCCGATCAATACGCCGTCAATGTCGCGACCAAACACGCCAGCCGTGACCACGTGGAATTTGCCGTCAAACTGCCCGGCAAATCTGATGAAAAAACCGTCTGGCTGCCGATAGATTCAAAATTTCCGTTAGAGAGCTATCAATCCTTATTGGCGGCTTGGGAAGAAGGCAATATTGGCGCGATTGACGCGGCGCAAAAATTATTGCTCAAAGCCGTGGAAAGTTTCGCCAAAGACATCAGCAGCAAATACATAGACCCGCCTAACACCACCGATTTTGCGATCATGTTCCTGCCGATTGAAAGCCTTTACGGTGAAATCTTGCGCCATCCCGAATTATTTGAACGCCTGCAACGCACTTACCGCATCACCATTACGGGCCCGACGACCTTATCGGCGTTGCTTAACAGCCTGAACATGGGCTTTCGGACGCTGGCGGTACAAAAACGCAGCAGCGAAGTCTGGAAAGTGTTGGCGGAAGTCAAAACCGAATTCGTCAAATACTCCGAACAGCTTGCGGCCGTCCATAAACACATCAATTCCGCTTCCAATACCTTAGAAACCTTACAAACCACCCGTACCAAAGCGATGGAACGCAAATTACGCGGCGTTGAAGCGATTGGCTTGGAAAGCGAATTAGGCACAAGCCGCACCGGACTTTTCGATGAAGAATAATGCCTAAGCTTAAATGACAGGCTTAAATCTCAGTGGCGGATAAAACTTTGGGTGAGTGCCGCCTAAATCCGCGATACACTAAGGGTCAGCGGATTTACTTTAATAAAGTAAGGTAATGGCGGCAAGCTATGCAAATCCTGTCATAAATGCCCCTTATCATGTCCGGTTATTGTTTGAACACATAACATAAAGGCAGCGTACCCATGACATCATTTCTCCAGGAACTCGCGGCAACCTACCATCATCAGTCCACGCACCTGCTCGCTATTCTGCGAGCTGTCCAAGACCGCTACCAGCACATACCGGAAGCCGCCATCGGTGAACTGGCCAGCCTGCTTAACATTCCCCGTACCCAAATCATCGGCGTAGTGGAGTTTTACAGCTTCTTCCATTTACAGCCCAGAGGCCGCTATGACGTGTTGGTCAGCGATTCCATCACCGACCACATGCTCGGCAAACACGACATCATGGCTTATCTGGAGAAGCGTTTAAGGGTAGAAACTGGCGCAGTCCGCGCTGATGGCGTGGTCAGTTTGGACAATACTTCATGTACGGGCTTATGCGATCAAGGCCCTGCGGGGTTGGTCAATGGACGGGCATTGACGCAATTGACCCCCGCTAAAATAGACCGTATTGCCGATTTGATTGACCAAGAAATCCCTTTAGCAGACTGGCCCGCCGATTTGTTTAGCGTTAGTGACAACCTGCACAAAACCGATTTACTGCTAAACCAACCGATAGCTTCCGGTGCAGCCTTGCAAGCCACTTTTGCCCGTGGTGCGGCGCAAACCTTAAATGAAATTGACCAATCCGGCTTACGCGGACGCGGCGGGGCGGGCTTTAAAACGGCCATGAAATGGCGGTTTTGCTCAGAAGAAGCCGAAACGGTGCGTTATGTGGTCTGCAATGCCGATGAAGGCGAACCCGGCACGTTTAAAGACCGTGTGCTGTTAAACAGCTACGCCCATCAGGTTTTTGAAGGCATGACCGTCGCAGCGGCGATTATTGGCGCGAAACAAGGCTTTATCTATTTGCGCGGTGAATACCTGTTTTTGTCCGACAAACTTGAAGCCCTCTTGCAACAACGCCGCGAAGCCGGATTATTAGGCCACAACATTTTAGGTAACGGCCTAGATTTTGATATTGAAATCTGCCTAGGTGCAGGCGCGTACATCTGCGGCGAAGAATCGGCGTTGATCGAATCGCTGGAAGGCAAAATGGGCATCCCACGCAACCGTCCGCCTTATCCGGTCACGCAAGGCTATTTGGGCAAACCGACCGTGGTCAATAACGTCGAAACCTTTTTGGCGGCGGCGGCGATTGCCGTCCACGGCGGCGCGTGGTTTGCGGGTGTCGGCACCGATAAATCCAAAGGCACGAAAATCCTCAGCATCAGCGGCGATTGCGCCCGTCCCGGCATTTACGAAGTCCCGTTTGGGACAACTATCCAAGCGGTTTTGGAAGATTGCGGCGCGGATGATGTCTTAGGCGTACAAATCGGCGGGCCCTCCGGCACGTTCATTTCCGACCAAGAATTACACCGCAAACTGGCGTTTGAAGATTTGGCCACCGGCGGCTCGTTTATCATCTTCAACCATAGCCGCAATATCCTCGACATTGTGAATAATTTCACACACTTTTTTGCCCACGAAAGCTGCGGCTTTTGTACGCCTTGCCGCGTTGGCACGTCTTTGCTGAAAAAACAGCTCGATAAAATCATCGAAGGCCACGGCTCGGCGGGTGATGTGGTGGCTCTTGAAGAACTTTGCCAATTGGTCAAAAACAACAGCCATTGCGGCCTGGGGCAAACCGCCGCCAACCCCATCATCACCACCTTGGAACGCTACCCCGAACTCTATCAGGCGCAACTGAAAAAAATCAGTTATGAACCAGGATTTGATTTGGATGCCGCCCTGGAAACCGCACGGCGCATGGCAAACCGCAATGATGCGGCGGCGCATTTGGCGCAAATTGGAGAAGATCATGACTAAAAGCATCACTATCGACGGTAAAACCATCCCGTTTGAAGACGGGCAAACCATCATGCAAGCGGCGACGGCGGCGGGTGTGTATATCCCGCATTTATGCCACCACCCTGAATTTACCCCGCATGGCAGTTGCAAACTCTGCACTGTCAAAGTCAACGGGCGCAATTGTTCGGCTTGTACTTTCCCAGCCAGCGAAGGCCAGGATGTGATCAACAACAGCCAAGAGCTGACCGATGACCGCCAAAAAATCACCCAAATGCTGTTCGTGGAAGGCAACCATTTTTGCCCGTCTTGCGAAAAAACCGGCAACTGCCAACTGCAAGCCGTGGCCTATCATTTGAATATGCTGGATGACCATTTCCCGCTGTTCTACCCGCACCGCGCCGTGGACGCATCGCATCCTGATGTCATGATCGACCACAACCGCTGCATTTTCTGCACACTATGCGTCCGTGCCAGTCGTGAGCATGACGGCAAAGACGTGTTCGCCATCAGCGGGCGCGGCATCAACAAGCATCTGATCGTCAATTCAGAAAGCGGCCTATTGAAAGACACCGACTTGGACAAAAACGACAAAGCCGCACACATCTGCCCGACGGGGGCGATTTTAATCAAACGCACGGGCTACCAAGTACCGATAGGCCAGCGCGTTTACGACCATCACGAAATAGATGAAGTCAGCTTAGCAACCCCAGCCCTGGCAGTCGGAGAACAACATGACAAATAAAGTCCGCGTAGCAACCACCTCCCTAGCAGGCTGTTTCGGCTGCCACATGTCGTTTTTGGATTTGGACGAACGCCTAGTCGCCCTCGCCGAACATGTCGAATTTGACCGCTCGCCCATCACCGACATCGAACACGCCAGCAACTGCGACATTGGCCTGATTGAAGGTGGCGTGTGCAATTCCGAAAACGTCCACACCCTGCGCGAATTCCGCAAAAACTGCAAAATCCTTGTGGCGGTCGGTGCTTGCGCCATCAACGGCGGTTTGCCCGCCATGCGTAACTTCATCCCCCTGGAAGAATGCCTGACCGAAGCCTATCTGGACGGTATCGGCGTAGAAAACCCGCAAATCCCCAGCGATGTGGAACTACCGCTCTTGCTGGATAAAGTCCGCCCAATCCATGAAGTCGTGAAAATTGACTACTACCTACCCGGCTGCCCGCCATCAGCGGATGTGTTTTGGAAGTTTTTGACGAATTTGCTGGAAGGGAGGGAACCGGAGTTGGATTATGAGTTGGTGCATTATGATTAACCCTCCTAGATAGCTTTGCCGCAATTTTTTGTGTATCTTTGTGTAATTAACCATGAATAGTAAAGAGGTCATTAAGCGATTAACCAACGAAGGCTGGCTTAATGTCGGTGGTAAAGGCGACCATTTGAAGTTCAAACACCCTGATAAACAAGGCCATGTCGTTGTGCCGCATCCGCGTAAAGACATGGCGATAGGCACATTAAGAAATATCTACCGGCAAGCCGGTTGGGAGTGGTAAATGTTATATCCCGTTTATGTCCATATCGGCGACGAAAGCCACGCTCATGGCGTGACCATCCCTGATTTCCCTGGCTGTTTTTCGGCAGCTGATGATTGGGAAGCCTTGCCCGATATGATCCAAGAAGCCATTGAATTGTATTGCGAAGGCGAAGATATGAATATTCCCGCCCCCACTCCTTTAGAAAAACTCATCACCCATCCCAATTACGAAGGCGGCGCGTGGATGCTGGTGGATGTCGATACCTCCCGCTTATCCACCAAACCCATCCGCATCAATATTTCCTTGCCCGAAAACTTGGTGCAAAGCATAGACCGTTATGCCAAATCACAGCATCTGACCCGTTCGGGATTTTTGGCTAAGGCGGCTTTGGCTGAGATACATAGGAATGGGGCATTAGCTTCTACAAAAAACGATGCGAGTCATTTCTAAACAACCCATCAGAGAATTTTGGCAACGCCATCCCGAATCTAAATCGGCAATGGAAGAATGGTTTCGCAACGCAAGCCGCCTTACCGCAGAATCTTTTCCTGAACTACGCCGGACATTTGGTTCGGCAGATTATGTCGATGGCTACACACTATTTGATGTAGGCGGCAATAAGTACCGGATTGCGACAGTAATCCACTATGACAAACAGCGGATTTATGTCCGGCAAGTCATGATCCATGCAGAATATGACAAAAACCATTGGAGGAAAAAATGAACACAGCACTTGATGTCGAGAAACTCATTCCGGCTTGGCAGATGCTCAGGTCCGTCGCTCCCGTGTCTCATATCGAATCCGAAAGTGATTACGCACAAGCCATAGCGTTACTCAATAGTTTGCTGGATATTGTGTTGGACGATTCCAGTCATCCTTTGTATTCCCTGGTTTCAGTTGTGGGTGATTTGATCGAAGCGTATGAAATCGATTTTGAGCCGTTGGTTCAGAGCTGAGTTAAAGCTGACACGGAAGTTAACAGGCAACTAAGTAATTCATTTAATCTGATCTTCGAACTAAAGCCCCAAAACAAACAGGCCAACCACATGCAAACCACCAATATCACATCCAAAGGCCAAATCACCATCCCCGCCGACATACGCAAGTCTTTGCATTTGATGGCGGGGCAAAAAGTCAGCGTCAGTTGTGAGAATAATGTCATTACCATCACGCCGATTCAAAACGACATCAGCGCGGTGTTTGGCATGTTGAAGGCGACAAAATCGGTTTCTTTGGCGCAAATGGAAGAAGCGATTGCCCAGGCGGCTTGCGGTGATTAGCTTAGACACCAATGTGCTGGTGCGTATTCTTGTTGATGATTCGGATAGTCCTGAACAAAGCACTAAAGCAAGGCAGTCGGCCAGCCAATACCCAAGCGTTTATATCACCCAGATTGTCCAAATTGAAACGGTTTGGGTATTAAGCCGTGCTTACGGATTTGCAAGAAATCAGATAAGCCAGGTATTGGACAGCTTATTGAATAATCAAGCGTATAGATTGGAAAATGAAGCGATTTTTGCAGCCGCTTTAAAATTGTTTAACTCATCAAATATTGATTTCGCTGATGCTTTAATTTTGCAAAACAGTGTAGGGCAAAACTTAAAATTGCTGAGTTTTGATAAAAAGTTGCAAAAGCAAGCGGGTGTGGTGAGTGTTTGATTTTCACCCATTTAATAACATAGCCCCAACCGAGAACAACCATGTACGAACATTTAGAAACTGCCGCTAACCGTGACACCTTAAAACGTGTTGTTGTCGATCCTGTCTCGCGCGTGGAAGGCCACGGCAAAGTCACTTTGTTATTGGACGAAAACAACAAAGTCCAGCAAGCCCGTTTGCATATCGTGGAATTCCGTGGCTTCGAACGCTTCATCCAAGGCCGCCCGTATTGGGAATTGCCTGTGCTGGTGCAGCGTTTGTGCGGGATTTGTCCGGTCAGCCATCATTTGGCGGCGGCGAAAGCCATTGACCAACTGGTGGGCGTAGACCCGGAAAACTTGCCCGTATCTGCCGACAAACTACGCCGCCTGCTGCATTTTGGCCAAGTCCTGCAATCCCACGCGCTGCATTTTTTCCATCTGTCCAGCCCCGATTTGTTGTTTGGTTTTGAAAGTGACATCAGCAAACGCAACATCATTGCCGTGTTGTCCGATTACCCTGATATTGGCTTGCAAGGCGTGAAACTGCGCAAATACGGGCAAGAAGTGATCCGCATGGTGTCCGGCAAACGGGTTCATGGCACGGGCGCGATTGCTGGGGGCATGAACAAAGCCCTCACTAAAGAAGAGCGCGATTATTTGCTGACCGATATTGACCAAATGATTGAATGGTCTGCCGCGTCAGTGGCGTTGATTAAAAAAGTCCATTGCGCCAACCTGCCCTATTACGATGATTTTGCCACCATCCGCAGCAATTATTTAGGTTTGGTCAAGCCAGACGGCGCATTGGAGTTGTATCACGGTGGCATCCGCGCCAAGACGGCGGCAGGCGAAACCATCACCGACCATTACGATTATTGCCGCTATAACGATTTGATCCATGAAGAAGTGCGCTCATGGACGTATATGAAATTCCCTTATTTGCTCTCGCAAGGCAAGGAAGACGGTTGGTATCGCGTTGGGCCTTTGGCGCGGGTCAACAACTGCGATTATATCAATACGCCAATGGCGGAAGCGGCGCGGGTCGAATTTATGGCCCATAGCCCTGAGGCAATGGTTCACAGCACCTTGGCCTTCCATTGGGCGCGTTTGATTGAAGTGTTGCATTGCGCTGAAAGTATCAAAGAATTGTTGCACGATGCCGATATTCTCGGCGGCGAGCTGGTCGCGCAAGGCGAAAAACGTTACGAAGGCATTGGTGTCATCGAAGCGCCACGCGGTACGTTGTTCCATCATTATGAAGTCGATGACAACGATATTGTCACCAAAGCCAACTTGATTGTATCCACGACCAGCAATAACCAAGCAATGAACGAATCCGTGCGCCAAGTGGCCGCTGAATATTTGTCCGGGCGCGAATTGACCGAACCGCTGTTGAACAATTTGGAAGTGGCGATCCGCGCTTACGACCCTTGCCTGTCCTGCGCCACCCATGCGGTCGGTAAAATGCCGCTGCAATTGGAATTGCGCAGTGCAGATGGCGCGTTAATTGATAAATTGATTAAGCACAGCGATGGCGGCATTGAACGTGGGTGACACTAAGCCTGTTTTGGTGTTTGGCTACGGCAACTTAAGCCGTGGCGATGATGCCTTAGGGCCGCTGTTGTTGGAACACCTCGAAAAAAATCTGCCAGCTGGCGTGGAATTACTGAGCGATTTCCAATTGCAAATTGAACACGCGCTGGACTTAGAAAATCGGGATTTGGTGCTGTTCGTCGATGCCTCCGTCAAAGAGGGGCCGGCGTTCGAGTTCACCGAATTGGCTCCTGCTAAAGATGACAGCTACACCACCCATGCCATGAGTCCGGCGGCGGTGTTGGCGGTGTACCAAAACATCAAAAAACAAGCCCCGCCACCGTGTTTTTTACTGGCCATCCAAGGCGAATCCTTTGAACTCGGCGAAAGCTTAGGTGTGGCGGCGCAACGGCATTTAGTCGCCGCGTGTGCGTTTGCCGGACAATTGCTGGCGGATTTGGATGTGGCGGCGTGGCGGCAATGGGTGTTAAGCAAAACCGAAGCAGCGGTTTCATGAATAGTTCTTAACGATAGTCGAATTATCGCAGGATGGGGTTTGAAACCCCATCCGTCACGTTTCGAGCCACTAAATCGGCACTAAAAACGTTACGGAACGGGTTACAAACCCGTTCCAGCTAAAGATTCAGAGCCACCCCTTTTTTTCGTGCCTTTCGTGTTTTTCGTGGACGATGCGTAACCATCAGTCCATAACTATTTCCACATATCCCTTTAGTCATCAATAAGGGCCGATACATGATTGACACAGGCTCTAACCATGACCGATTGGACGCAAGACCATCAGGCGCAACTCGCCTACTCTTACACACATTTTTCCCTGGCCAAAGCCTTTGTGTTCCGCAAATGGTGCGAACAGGCCGCCGCACGGGGTGTCACCGCCCCCACGGATTTATCCGGTGCGTGTAAATACGGCAGCTTGTTCATGTGCCAAATTTTCGGTGGCAGCATTCGCGGCCATTATGAGCATCAATACAATTTCATAGACGGGCGCATCGTTGATCTCAGCCACGATGCGCTGGATGTCGGCAGGATCAGTAACCCGTATTTGCATGAACCTGATTATTTTAATATCCCCGAAAAACAAGCCGCATTGACGGGGTGTTTAGCGCGTGTTGATGGCTGGGTGATCCAATTTTTGGCTGAAATAGAGCTGTCCAAGGAGAACTAAATGAAACTTTTATCTATGCTGGCCATTATGGCGATGGCGATGGCGGTAGGCGGGTGCGGCACTACCGTGAACTCCGCACCGTCAAATGAAACCTCATTGACAGGCACACATTGGAAACTGGTCGAGCTGAACGGCAAAACCGTTGCTGCATCGGAAGGACGACGGGAAATGTTCATGATGTTGGACAAGGCACAGGGCAGAGTGAGCGGCAATAGTGGCTGTAACCAATTTGGCGGCGTGTTCCAAATCTCCACCGATGGTTTCGGCTTGCATTTTGGGCGAATGATGATGACCGAAATGGCTTGTGCGGACATGGCGCTTGAAGGCGAATTTTTAAAGGTGTTGGCGATGACCGACAGCTACCACTTAAACGCCGAAGGCTTGCAATTGTACAAAGCGAAAATGGCCCCGTTAGCCAAGTTTGTTGCTGTACCGGATAAAGCAACTGGCAAACAGTGATGCCGTGGAACACGTGTATTATCACCCCCCCAACCATCAATTCTGAGTGTCCAAAATCCCAAACAGCCCTTGCTGGGCATTCGCCAGAATCGCCGCCACGGATGGATGCTTTAATTTCCGTTGCGCGGTAATGGCATAAAAACGTTCAAACACGCCTTCCACCGGCCCCAATAATTCCGTGCCATATTGGCGGTTAATTTCGTTGGCAACCGCCAGCGGTGAGAAAAACACGCCCATTCCTGCCGCGCCAAAGGTTTTTAATAATGCGCTGTCCTCCACTTCAGCTTGGATAAACGGGCTGATTTCTTGCGTGTCAAACCATTGGTTCAAAGACCTGCGCAACGCCATATTGGCGGTAGGCAACAAAAAGGGTGCGCCATTCAACGAGCGCGGCAAATCTTGCCGGAACCGAGCCGCCAATGCCGCTGTAGCAAACATGCCTACACCGCATTCACCTAAAAAATGGTTGAACACCCGCGCCCCGCTGGCTGGCGTGGCGGGCGAATCCGCCAACACTAAGTCGATGTTGTGCAACGCCACTTCTGCCAGCAAACGTTCGGTTTTGTCTTCATAACAATGGATTTGCACAGGTTCGGGCATCCGCAACAGCGGCTCGATCAAGCGGTAGGCAATGAGTTTGGGCATGGCATCGGCAACCCCTAATTGCAAACGCAAGCCGCGTTCGGTATTACGGCCTTTGAGGGTTTGGGTCAACTCGCGCCCTAGCGTGAAAATTTCTTCGGCGTAATTGAACACCGTCCTACCCGTATCCGTTAACGCCAGTTTGCGGCCTTCTTTGCGCAATAACTGCGTCCCTACCGCCTGCTCAAACACCGCCAATTGCCCGCTAATGGTCGGTTGCGCCAAGTGCAGCATCTCACAGGCTTTACTGACGCTGCCATATTTGGCGACCGTCCAGAAATAATACAAATGTTGGTAATTTAAGCGTTCCATGTGGGTTTAATTTATCGTAAAAACCTATATTAAAAATCGTTTTATTCTATTTTACTATTGTTTTTGATAAGGGTACTTTATTTACATACTTTTCAAACACATCCGCCTCCTTACCGCATCTTATAAAGTCATACGGATGCGGCGCGGCCCACCCATTTCCCCATACCACACGAGGCCACCCCATGACCACCGCCACTTATGATGACAAAGCCCTACAAGCCAGCATCAAATCGCTAAAAACCATGCTGACCCAGGTACTCAAAACCCAAGCCAACCCTAAAATCATGGCGACGGTCGAGAAACTGCAAAAGCAATTTGCTGCCTTGCAACGTGACGACACGCCCGCAAAACGCAGGCAACTGGCCGACACCTTGCAGGATTTGCCCGCCGACACGCTGACCGAAGTGATCCGTGCGTTTAGCTTATATTTCAGTTTGCTGAACATTTCCGAGGAAGCCACCAACGTCCGCCAACGCCGCAAAGAAATCGAAAACAACAAGCATTTCTGGCCCGGTTCGTTCCATGACACCTTGCAGGAATTCCAGCAACAAGGGGTCAGCATCAGCGATTTACAAACCCTGTTGAACGAATTGCACTATTTGCCCGTAATGACCGCCCACCCCACCGAAGCCAAGCGGCGCACCGTGCGCAGCGCGTTGCGGAAAGTGTTTTTGAGCTATGAACAACTCGACGACCAACGTCTGAAAGGCTATTTTCGCGACCAAGCGTTAGAGCGTTTGCACAGCCAAATCCAAATGCTCTGGAAAACCGACGAAGTGCGCACCCGTAGCATGGGCGTGGTCGATGAAATCGAAGCCGGGCTGTTTTATTTCCCGCTTTCCTTGTTTGAAGCCACGGCGCGGGTGTACCGCAATTTCCAACGTGCCGTACAAGATGTGTATGGCCTGGAAGCGGCGCAAACCCTGCACATCCCGCATTTTTTGAATTATGGCTCATGGATCGGCGGCGACCGTGACGGCAACCCCAACGTCAAACCGGAAACCACCGCGCTGGCCTTACGCCTGCAAGCCCGCACCATACTCCAAGAATACCTGGGCCGTATGGATTCTTTACGCGAGCAATTGGCTTTTTCATATGGCCTGTGTAAACCCAGCCCCGCGTTTTTGGAGAGCCTGGAAAAAGACCGGGCACTAGTTGGCGACATAGCCCCAGTATTGGAGCGCAATTATCCGCAAGAACCGTATCGGCAAAAATTGGTGCTGATGAAATATCGGCTGGAGCAACGCCTGGATGCTATCGAGCAACGCATTGCTGGCAATAACGCGCAATTGCTGAACCATGCCTACCTAAGCGCGAAAGAGTTTTACGCCGATTTGGCTCTGATCCGCGAATCCTTGCTAGGCCACGGCGACCAAGTGGTCGCGGATTTGGAATTGCAAGATTTGTTGCGTTTGGTGGGTACGTTTGGCTTCCATTTGATGCAATTGGACGTGCGCCAAGAATCGACTTTCCATACCGAAGCGGTCGCGGAAATTTTCTCCGCCGCATTAGGTCTGGACTATATGGCTTTGGACGAAACAGAACGCTTGCATGTCTTGGGCGAAGCCATCGCCACGCCCGGTGGTTTGGTTTACGATGCGACGCAGTTATGCCCGGCCACCACGGAAACCTTAGAATTGTTCCAGGTCATGGCGCAAATGCGCCGCGAAATCGGCGGCGATTGTTTCAGCAAATACGTCATTTCCATGACCCATGCCGCCAGCCATATCATGGAAGTCATGTTGCTGGCGGCACAAAATGGCTTGACCGGACGCATCGCCGGGCAATGGTTTTGCCATATTGGTGTCAGCCCCTTGTTTGAAACCATCAACGACCTGAACCACATCGACAGCGTGTTGCGCACCTTGTTTGCCCAACCCGTTTACCGCGCTTTGTTGCAAGCGTCCGGGCAACGCCAAGAAATCATGTTGGGTTATTCCGATTCTTGCAAAGACGGCGGCATCTTGGCATCGGCCTGGGGCTTGTACCGGGCGCAACAGCAAGTCATGGCGATTGCCGACGAACAAAACATCCCCTGCCGTTTGTTCCACGGACGCGGCGGTACCGTCGGACGTGGCGGCGGCCCGACCCATCAAGCGATTTTGGCGCAACCACCCGCCACCGTGCGCGGCCAAATCAAGTTCACCGAACAAGGCGAAGTGCTGTTTTACCGCTACAACAACATGGAAACCGCCTATTACGAACTGACGATGGGCATCACGGGGCTGATGAAAGCCAGTTTAAGTTTGGTGCAGCCTGTTACCGAAGACCGCCCCGAAAATTTGGCGATCATGACCGAACTCGCGCAAATCGGCGAGCACCGCTACCGCACACTCACCGAACACACGCCGGGGTTTTTGGATTATTTCTACGAAGCCACGCCCGTGTCGGAAATCGGCGGCCTGAACATCGGTTCACGCCCATCGCACCGCAAAAAACAAGACCGCTCGAAAAACTCCGTCCGCGCCATCGGTTGGGTGTTTTCTTGGGCGCAATCGCGGCAAACCTTCCCGGCTTGGTATGGCATCGGTTCCAGTTTAGAGAATTGGTGCGCAGGCAAACCGGAGCGGCTGGCCACCTTGCGTGATTTGTACCAACGCTGGCCGTTTTTCCGCAATTTGTTGAGCAACGCGCAAATGGCCTTGAGCAAATCAGACATGAACATCGCCCAAGAATACGCCGCCCTGTGTCTGGACGAGCAAGTCGGCAAGGGGGTCCATTCAATGATCGCCAGCGAACATCACCGTTGTGTAGAATGGATTCTGGACATTGCCGGAACAGACCGCTTATTGGCGGAAAACCCCGAACTCGCCGCCTCCTTGCGCCACCGCAACGATTATTTAGGCCCGCTGAACTACATCCAAGCCGGATTATTGAAACGGGTACGCGAAGGCCAAACCGATGCCAACGGCGAAAACCCTTGGCTAAAACCGCTACTACGCACCATCAACGCGATAGCCGCCGGAATGCGCAATACAGGGTAAATATTTAGCCAAATGCCTTGGCTAGTTTCCAAGCGGCTGGTTCACTGTCGTTAAGTTAAGAAATAAGGTTTTAAAAATCCCCTCACCCCAACCCTCTCCCGAAGGGAGAGGGAGTCACATATCCTTAACTTAGAAATCGGCATGAAATAGCTTCGACAATTAGTCCCCTCTCCCTCAGGGAGAGGGTTAGGGAGAGGGGAAATTAAATAACGAAAAAATCATTATTTTGACCCTTCAGCCCCACCATCCATTCCGCAAATTCCCCTCACAGGCAAGGCTTTACGAAAAAGCCACAAAACCCACCGAAAAATATTTCACTGAAAACACCCCAAGTGTGAGAAATTCACTACCCATTACGTCAGCAAATCACTAGAATCTGGCGGCGTAGTTGATAGATAGGCTACCGTCTTTGAAGGCTTGCTGATGCACGCCACCAAGCCGGATTTATTTAGGAAAGGCCATATATCGCCAAATTATTGGAATATATTGGTTTTTGATTTTTTTAAAATTGAATTGGGATAATAAATGACGTGTTGTTTTGCGGCATTTGGGACGGCTGATTCATGTTGGACTTTTGCCCCGCTACTACTTTAGTAATTAATTATTAAGAAATGAGAAAGATTTATGATGAATGAATTAACAACACAAGAAATTAACAATCTTCGTGAAAAGTCAGGAGCAGATATTAAACACATTTTGCGAGAATTAGAATCAAATGTACCTGGAATTACTGAAGGTTTTGGAGCAATTACTGGTGCAGGTATCGGTGGAGCAGCATCATTAGCGGCTCTTTCGGGTATGGGGAGCGTTGCGGGTTTATCCGCCGCTGGCATAACATCAGGATTAGCAGCGGCGGGTAGTTTGGTTGGTGGCGGCATGGTCGCGGGCATTGGAGTTCTTGCCGCGCCCATTGCTGTATTGGGTATTGTTGGATATTCGATTTTTAAACATAAAAAAGTTAAAAAACAGACAGCCGCTTTACAACACGCGATAGCTCAACTTTACTCTGTTATGGAAAGATTAAAAAAGAATGCAGAGTATTTTCAGCAAGAAATTGCAGGTATTAACCTTTTGATAGAAACACTAACAGCTCGTGCGCCTAGTTAAAATAGGAAGCTTGTAATTGACTAGCAGTATTTTTATCTATTGCTAGTTTTAAATTTCAAAAAATTACTCGGTATTTCTCAATGAAAGAAGAACTTAAAGTTATTAAATTAATGCAACAAGAAACGCAAAAAGTTGACTCCATTCATTCAGGAATAGCCCAAGATTTACAAGCAATAAAAGCAAAATTATCACAAGCCTTAGAAAATGGTAGTTATTTAGATAAAAACGCATTGCCTAATAAAACAACTCAAACAGCTACACCATTAGTTAAAAAGTCCTTTTCTGAAATTGCTGAAATTGCAAATAATGAAATTCCTAACGAAGTCGGGTTTAGAGACATTTTAAGCAATGATGATTTAATTAAAATAGACTACAAAATA
Source organism: uncultured Methylocucumis sp. (assembly GCA_964446885.1). Taxonomy (GTDB): domain Bacteria; phylum Pseudomonadota; class Gammaproteobacteria; order Methylococcales; family Methylomonadaceae; genus Methylovulum. Next base: position 33,088 of record CAYUQV010000022.1, on the reverse strand, counting down.
AATAACTATGTAGAATCATTTAATAAAAAGCATCAGCTTGATAAATGGGATTATGCTATCGGTGGCGGTGTTGGATTATTCTGCGCTATTTTAGATTTGTTATTTGTACAAAAACCATTAATACCTAGGGTTAAATATTCAGAAAAAGTGAATGGATTATTTAACCAATGGTCGCAATCAGCTATTAATAATCTGATTCCACCTGAATTAGCGGGAATATTAGAAAAGTCATTTAAAATTGGTGGGGCTGATGCCAGTATTTCTCAAGGTTTTACTTCTTCGATTTCAGGAAAATTTAATCCAATTAATCATCGGTTTAAAGCATTAAACCATGACCCTGTATTAGCTTGCTTTATCGGTGCATTAGATGTAATGAATGGCACTTGTACGATTGTTGATAATGGACGTATTAAAGTAATGAATACAGTCAGAGGCGCATCGGGTGATTATAGCTTTTTTGAGGCTTTAGGCATGATGCTTGGTCATTTAGCTTCTGATTTTAATACACCCTCTGCAAAAGGAAATAGAGGAATGGGAATTCCTGCGCCTTTAATGGGATTATTCGGAACATTAAAAGGCATTAAAATTGGTGTTACTGATATAACAGTAGGAGGAAAAAAGTCAATTACTGAAAATGATATAGCGAATATTAGTCAATTAATGTATGACAAAGGTTATGATGCGCGGCATTTTGTCACTCTGTCTATTCCAGTATTAATAAATGAAATTTTAATTAGAGTTTTGTATATCACAAAAGAGATAAAATATAACAATCGAAATTTCTTTGAAGTGTTTAAAGAAACCTTACCTTTTAATTTATCGCCACGTTTTAGCATGGTGTTAAACATATCTTACGGAACGATGGTGGCTATTAATGCAGGAAAAGTAGCGATAACAAAAGATATTTTAAATGCTAATTATGCAATGTGGTTAGCTTTTACATGGCATACATTTCATTCTATGTATTGGTTGGTTTGGGTTAAAAATACCGAATTACAAAAATATATTGATGATGAGCTTGCTACTGAGCTAAATAATTTGCAACTAAAAATAGACAATTTAGCTAAAGACGTTGAGTTATTGCGCACGTTCCCCAGCTCCTTGGAAACGCAGTAGCCGAAGCTCCTGCTTCGTTTCAGCCTGAATATCAAAGACGGGAAGCCAGAGCTTCCAAAACGGCATTCCCAAGCGGAGCTTGGGAACGAGCGAAAATATCTAATCTGGTACGGTCGGGTTACACTCTACGCAACTACAAACACCACTCCACACATACCCCATCACATCCCCATCTTTTCATCGTAAAAACCTATATTAAAAATAGAATTATTCTATTTTGCTATTATTCCGAATGCCCTTATTGTATTGTTAAATCTAGTTGCTTGATTTAGGGAAGCTGTCCATGAACCATCCGAGTCCATTTACCCGCCTTAAGGCATTGATCCAGTTGGAGCGTGAAGATATTGGCACGTTGCTGGCTTATGGCGTGGGCATTGGTTTGATGTCGCTGGCCACGCCTGTTGCTGTGCAGGCTTTGGTCAATACCATCGCTTTTGGCGCATTATTTCAGCCGTTGCTGGTACTGACCTTGGTGTTGCTGGTGTTGGTAGCGTTCAGCAATTTATTGGTGGGTTTGCAGTTTTATGTCGTGGAGATGTTGCAACGGCGTTTGTTCGTGCGTTTTTTTGGCGAGGCGGCGGCACGGTTGCAACAGGCGGCGAGTAGCGCCCGCGATGGCGAGTATTTGCCAGAATTGGCGAACCGCTTTTTGGACGTGGTGACGCTGCAAAAAACCGCTTCGGTGTTGTTGTTGGAGACCTTGGGCTATGTCCTGCAAACCGTGATTGGCATGGTGTTGTTGGCGTTTTACCATCCGTTGCTGTTGGCGTTTGATTTGTTTTTAGTGGCGACATTGGCGATTATTTTGTTTGTTATGGGCAATAACGGCCTGGACACCGCAATCGCCCAATCCAAAGCCAAATATGCGGCTTTGGCGTGGCTGGAAAACATCGCGGCGCAAACGACTTTGGGCAAATCCAACACGGGCGCGGCGTTTTTGACGGCGCAATCCGAACATATCGCCCACGATTATTTACAAGCCAGCAAACAGCATTTCCGGGTTTTGACACGGCAAAATACGGGCGCGTTGGTGCTGCACACCTTAGCCAATACTTTGTTGCTGGGTATGGGCGGCTGGATGGTGTTGGAACATCAATTGAGCTTAGGGCAATTGATCGCCGCCGAATTGGTGGTCAGCGCGATGATTTATGGCCTGACGCGCTTGGGCAAGACTTTAGACAATGTGTATGAATTGCTGGTGAGCTTGGACAAAATTGGTCATGTCCTGGATTTGCCGCAAGAAAGCAGCCAAGGCGCAACGCCGCCAACGGACGGGCAAGCCTTGCAAGTCGATGTCTATGGCGTTGCCGTTGCGGACAGCCTGCATTTGGATAAATTGCGCCGCGTGGATTTGCATTTGGCGGCAGGAAGCCGCTTGGTATTGGGGATGGGGTCAGAACGCGGCACGTTATTGGATGTGCTGTACGGTTTGCGTTCGCCCACGTCCGGGTATGTGTGCCTGAACGGGCAAGATGTGCGGGATTTGCATTTGGGGTTGTTGCGCGACCAAGTGGCCTTGGTGCGCGATGCCGAAATCATTCCCGGCACGGTGTATGACAATTTGGCGGTAGGCCGTAGCCTGACACCTGAGGCCATACAACAGGGCTTGGCGCAGGTCGGTTTGCTGGAACAGGTTTCGGGTTTGCCGGAGGGTTTGCAAACCGAGCTGGGCTTTAATGGCGCACCGCTCAGCCCGGAACAATGTTTGCGTTTGACTTTGGCCCGCGCCTTGTTGATGCGTCCCGGTTTGCTGTTATTGGATGGGGTGTTCGGGCATATCAGCCCACAAGCGTTGCCTGTGGTGTTGGACACTGTGTTTGCCGACACCGCACCATGGACATTGATCGCCACCAGCCAAGACCCGGACATCATCCGGCGCAGCCCACGCTATGCGCGGATTGAACAAGGCGTGTTGTTGGAAACGATGGCTGATAAAACAGGTGGGCTGTGAAAAAATTATGGCTCTATATAGGGTTCGGGGTCTTCGGTTAATGAGTAACCACGAATTTCACGTCATTCCGGCATGGACTGCCGGAATCCAGTTCACATGGATGTGAATGATTACAATATGAGAAAAGTAACGAAAATATAGCTATAAAAGTAAACAATCGGGCTGTTTTTAATCACATAAAATTGTAAAGATGCCATCCTTGGCATCTGGATTCCTGCAATCCATGCCGGAATGACGGCATTTTTAAAAGCCCCTAAAACCCATATAGAGCCAATTATTTTATGTCCACGAGGCACGAAAAAACACGAAAGCGTAAAGCCAATTCAACATAAATCATTGAAATTAAATTTAATTTTTCGTGCTTTTCGTGTCTTTCGTGGACAATCATCAATCCTTAAAACATTCCACAATACTTTCAAAGTGTTATGAGAAATTCACCCAGCATACCGCCTTTAGAAACGTTGCACGAAGCCGCTACCGCACCGTTGGCGCACCGTATCGCCCGTTCGATGGTGTTTTTGTTTATCGGCTTGCTGATATTTTTGGCCTTTACGCCTTGGCAACAAAACGTGCGCGGCTATGGGCGGGTGGTGGCTTACGCGCCGACCGAACGTCAACAGCTGATTAGTGCTCCGGTCGAAGGGCGGATTGCCCGTTGGCATGTCAAAGAAGGTTCGCGGGTCAAACAAGGTGACGTGCTTGCGGACATTAACGACAACGACCCGCTCTTGTTGCAACGTCTGACGGATGAATTGCAGGCGTATGTAGCCAAACAAGCCGCCAATGACCAGCGCGTGGAGACGTTTAGGCAACAATTGGCGATGGCGACACAAGCCCGGCCTCAAGCCTTGACCGCCGCCGACGCGCGTATTGCCATGGCACAGCAACGCCGCCAAGCCGCCCAACAAACGGTGACGGCAGCGACAGCGGCCCGGCAAACCGCCAGCCTGAATTTGGCGCGGCAAGAACAATTGCAAAGCAAAGGCTTGGCTTCCCGCAGGACGTTAGAATTGGCGCAATTGGACATGGCGCAACGGGCGGTGGACGTGGAACGCGCCCAAGCGGCCTTGGCGGCGGCGGGCAGCGAAGTTGAAGCCATTCAAGCTGACCGGCAAAAACTGACCGCTGATACCGCCGCTTCGATTGAAAAAGCGCGGGCGGATTTGCAAAAAGCCATTGAAGACCAAAGCACGGTGCGCGGTGAAGTGCTGAAACTGCAAACCCGTTTGGCACGTCAGACGACCCAAACCGTGACCGCGCCGCGTGATGGTACGGTGTTGCGTTTGCTCGCCAATCCGGGTGCGGAATTGGTCAAACCCGGCCAAGCAGTAGCGGTTTTGATCCCGGACACCGCTGAACGCGCCGTGGAACTGTGGGTAGATGGCAATGATCTGCCCTTGATTGTCAATGACAGGCCTGTGCGTTTGCAGTTTGAAGGCTATCCGGCCATCCAATTTAGCGGTTGGCCGGAGTTTTCGGCAGGTTCGTTCGGTGGCCGGGTGGTGTTGATCGATGCCACCGATGATGGCAAAGGCCATTTCCGAATATTGGTCACGGCTGACAAAAAGGACATTGCCTGGCCGGATGATCGGTTTTTGCGCCAAGGTGTGCGCGTCAACGGTTGGGTCTTGTTGAGCCAAGTCACCTTGGGCTATGAATTGTGGCGGATTTTCAACGGCTTCCCGCCGTTGGTGTTGCCCGAACCAGAATGGGCGCAAAGCGGTAAGGTAAAATCAGACAGCGGCGGCGGGGAGAAAAAAAGTGATTAAGCGCGTGGCAGTGGGCGTGTTTTTGTGGGTGGCTTGGCTGGGTGTTGCCCAAGCCGGACAAGCCTTGGCGTTGCCTGAAGTCATCAACTCCGCCTTGCAGGCATTCCCTAGCCTGATGGCGGTACAACAACGCCAAGCCGCCGCCGAAGGCGAATACCAAGCCGCGCAAGGTGGTTTTGACACGCAACTGAAAGCCAAAAACAGTTGGTCAGTGGCGGGCTTGTATGAAAACCAAAACAATGAAGTCAGTTTTGAGCAGCCGACCACCTTGGGCGGGGCGAGTTTTTTCGGCGGTTGGCGGCGCGGGGTCGGCGATTACCCGATTTATGAAGGCAAAAGCCTGACCGCTGACGATGGCGAAATGCGCTTGGGCGTGAATATCCCGTTATGGCGTAACCGCGAAATAGACCGCCGCCGCGCCAGTTTGCAACAGGCCGAGTGGGCGCAAATGATCGCGAGCCACGATTATAGCCAAGCCTTATTGGAAGTGCGCCGCTTGGCGACCTACCGTTATTGGGATTGGGTCTTGGCCGGACAACGCCTGCAAACCGCCGCACGCTTGTTGGCCATCGCCGAACAGCGCGATGCGGGTATCCGCCAGCGTGTGGCGGCGGGCGACATCCCCGAATTTGAAGCCTTAGACAATCAACGGGTGATTATCGAACGTCGGGAACGAAAAGTCGCCGCGCAACGTCTGTTGGAACAGGCTGCCATCCAATTGTCTTTGTATTGGCGCGATGCCCAAGGTGAACCCGTGTTGCCCACGCCCGAACAACTGCCGGACGGTTTTCCGGGACAAGAGCCAGCGGCGGCGCAGGGATTTGATAAGGCCTTACAAGCCGCCCGCGACCACCGCCCGGAATTGCAACGCTTGGTTTTGCAAAGCGCCCAAACCGAAACCGAGCTGGATTTGCAGCGCAACCAACGCGCCCCTGGCGTGGATGTGTCGGTGATGGGGGCTCAGGATATGGGTTCGGGCAAAGACAAGCTTAACCGTGAAGAGCTGTATGTGGGCGTGAATGTCGATATTCCCTTGCAACGCCGGGTCGCGACAGGCCGCGCCCAAGTCGCCGCCGCCAATTTGCAACGCCTGAAATGGGAGCGCGAATTGCAAGAAAACCGCATCGCCGCCGAAGTGCGCGATGCGCTGTCCGCACTCAACGCCGCCCGGCAACGCTTAGGCCTAGCCAGCCAGCAACAGCAAGCGGCGAAAAAATTGGAGGAAGGCGAGCGCGAGCGGTTTGAACTGGGCGAAAGTACGGTGCTGTTTGTGAACTTACGCGAAATCGCCCACGGTGACGCGGCCTTGATGGTCGCCGATGCCGCCAACACTTTGTTTAAATCCCACGCCGACTACCAAGCGGCGTTAGGCCTGGATATACCACCCCAACCCTAAGGAGGCTATGATGGGTAAGCCCTTACCACCTTTGCAAAATCCCTTGGCAGCCGCCAAGCAAGCCTTGGCCTGTGTGTTGTTAGTCCTGTTCGTAATCGCCCCGGATCAATTCCTGCATTATGTGTTCGTCATTATGCACACGGGTTATGAGAGCATCGCCTTTATCTTGGAAGAAATCATCCGGCATATCTTTCATTTGCCCAAATACCAATGCCAATTGATTGTGTTTTATCTGATGTGGGCGGTGGGCTTGTGGGTGTTGTATCGGTTTTGGCGCAAATGGCCGGAATTGTCGCAATCCATAAAGCACCGCATGTACCGGAACATTTATTGGGTGCAAGCCCATATGATGCAGATATGGAACAGCTCCAGCCTGACCGGAAAAGCCAAATGGGTGTTGTTGCAAATCGGCTTTACCTTGGGTGTGTTTGCGTTTTTGTTGACTTGAGTGGTTCTCGGCAGGCCATTTGTGCTTGCCTACCAATTTATAACGGCTTGGCCGGAACGGGTTTGTTACCCGTTCCGTAACGTTTTGAATAGCTATATACCCATCGCCTTTCAAGACACCGTATCGGTTAGTTATTAAGAAACTGATTTTTCAATAATTTTTAAAATATCAACCCAGTGTCTTCAAGTTGATTGGGTATAGACACAATAAAAACCTTAAGGACTGGGTTGCAAACCCAGTCCTGCACCGTTAGGAGCGCGGGCATCCTGCCCGCTTAATTGCGGGCAGGATGCCCGCGCTCCGACCAAAACTTGAACCTCCAGAGTAAAAATCCATAACGGCATCGCCGCTATTCCCCCCAAGATTTGGCTCAAATCACCAGACCTTTAAACTGTCTTGGCTTTCTTTTTATTTGGCTGTTGTACGCCGGAAGTTATTGTTGGCAAGGTATTGCTTTATAATGCCATGATGCTGTGACCTCAACACAAGGCCGTCAATCCTCCATTAGATTGGGTAAGATATACGCCTTGACCTTGGTTTTTTCGCGCATCCAATCCCGCCCCACTTTCATTTTCCCCATGAGTTTACAAGACAGAATCATTAACCATTTTTCAGACAGCATCCAAAGCCAGCAGGAAACGATGGGCTTGCTATGTGAATTGATTGAATACGCTTCACAACGCTTGGTTGCCACCTTATTGAATGATAAGAAAATTTTTACTTGCGGCAATGGCCGTTCTGCCGCCAGTGCGCAATTGCTGGCTTCGGCCTTGCTCAACCAATACGAGCGCGACCGCCCCTCTTTGCCTGTAATAGGCTTGAACGCCGATGCCGTGACCTTGACGGGCATTGCCAATGACCACCATTTTGATGAAATTTTTGCCAAACAACTGCGGGCTTTAGGGCAAAGCGGCGACATTTTAGTGGCCTATTGCGATAGCCATAACGCCGCCAATATCGCCAAAGCCATCGCGGTGGCGCATGATAAGGACATTTCCGTGATTGCCCTGACAGGCAACAATGGCGGCTTGCTCTCGCCGTTGCTGAACGAAGTGGACATCGAAATCCGCGTGCCTTCCAGCACCCGCGCCCATATCCAGGAAATCCATATCCTCATCACCCATTGTTTGTGTGATTTGATCGACCATCAATTATTTGGTTAATGTACCCAAAGGCCTGCCAGGTCTTCCCTTGATTAATTAAGGTGTATGATGAAAAAAACAATGCTTTTACTGACCGCTTTACTGTCGCTAAACGGCTGCACCACCACGCCGATTAACGAAGCCGAATTGGCATCCGAACTCGCCCAAGGCCGCCGTGACCGTGACCAGATTATCACCGACCGCAACATTGAGGCAGATTGCTACGATGAACTGAACAGCGACAAGGAATTACAGGCGCAAACCCATATCAATTGCCACGCGTTCAACAGCGCGGTGTTGGTGACAGGCGAAGCCCCAACCGCCGCCTTGCGCGAAAAAATCATCAACACCGTGCGTTTAGTCGATGATGTCAAACTCGTGCATAACAAAATCGCCATCGCCGCGCCTAGCGATTTACAGACCCGCGCCCAAGATGCCGAACTGGCCCGCAACATCCGCGCCGCCCTCGACAAAATCCGCAGCCTGCAAGGCTTTAACCCAGCGATGGTCAAAGTGTACACCGAACACGGCGTGGCTTACCTGATGGGCAAAGTCCACCGCAACGAAGGCACGGTCGCCATCAACCTCGTCAGATACCAACCTAATGTCCAACAAATCATCACCGTCTTTGAATACCTCGACTGAGTTGCCACCCTTACCCGCTGGTTTTATCAGCGCGTTGGCGCAAATTTTTGCCGCCAACGCCTTACTGACCAAGCCCGAAGATTGCTGGACGTATGGCTACGACAACAGCCGCCGCCATGTCCTGCCACAAGCCGTGGTGTTCCCGACCACCCACGAACACGTCGCCGCCACCGTCGCGGCCTGTAACACGTATTTGATCCCGCTGACCGTGCGCGGACGTGGCACAGGCACGACAGGCGCAACCGTGCCGCTCAAAGGCGGTTTGGTCATGTCCTTAGAGCGCATGAACCAAGTGTTGGAATTCTCGCCCGATAACCGCTATATCCGCGTCCAACCCGGCATCACTAACCAGCAAGTCCAAGATTTTGTTAAAGAAAAAGGCTTTTTCTGGCCACCCGACCCGACCAGCGCGGCGTTTTGCAGTATCGGCGGCAATCTCGCCTATAACTCCGCCGGGCCTAAAGCCGTCAAATACGGCACGCCGCGTGAAAACACCTTAGGGCTTCGCGCTGTGACGGGTGCGGGCAAAGAAATCAAAGTTGGCGTGTTCACCAGCAAAGGTGTGGTGGGTTTGGATTTGACGCGGCTGATTATCGGCTCGGAAGGCACCTTGGCAATCATCACCGAAGCGACGTTAAAACTTACGCCGCTGCCGGAAGCCACAAAAACTTTACGCGCCGTGTATAAAGACGTGTTCGCCGCCGCGAAGGCCGTCGCCGCCATCATGGCACAACCCATCGTACCGTGCGCCCTAGAATTCATCGACGGCAACGCCATTAACATGATCCGGCAATATTCGACCTGTGATTTGCCCGACAACGCCGGGGCCATTTTAATGATGGAAGTGGACGGTCAACGCGAAGGCTTGGATTCTGCCGCGCAAAAACTCGCCGACAGTGCCAAAAACGATGGCTTATTGGACATCCGCGTCGCGCAAACCAAAGAAGAAGTCGCCGCCCTGTGGCAAACCCGCAAAGCCCTATCACCCGCCTTGCGTAAAGTCGCGCCGAAGAAAATCAATGAAGATGTGGTGGTTCCGGTCACCGAAATCCCCACGTTGATTGCCGGACTGGATGAATTGTCCAAGCAATACCAATTGCCGATCATCAATTTTGGCCACGCAGGCAACGGCAATATCCACGTCAACCTCTTGCTCAACCCCGACGACCCCGAACAAAGCGCACGGGCGCACCACTGTCTGGATGAAGTGTTCTCGCTAGTGCTCAAATTGAACGGCACATTGTCCGGCGAACATGGCGTAGGGCTAGAAAAACGCGATTTTGTCGATAGGGAATTGGATGCCAATTCTTTAGAACTGATGCGCGGGATACAAAAGCAATTTGACCCGAATGGGATATTGAATGAGGGTAAGATGTTGCCGTTGGTTAATGGTTTGTAGGATAGGCTGACGTGAGGAAGCCCATCAACATTACGGCAAACGATGGGCTTCGTGCCTCAAGCCCATCCAGTGTAAATGGGTCTTTATTTAGCCACATTATTAGAAAAGCAAAGCTTAAAATGTCAGACACTATTCTTCGTTATAAATATCTAGCAATTGATGATTCATTCAAGGACGAGTTTGCAAAAGGCTCCCTATCGATTATCAGGGACGGAAAGATAAAGTTTGCCAATCCTGACCGCAAAATTGACCCGACGGGAAAAGTATTTAATGATCCATTTGACTGCAATATAGATGTAGATGCTATAGCCATATATAAATCAATAGAAAAACGCCCATTATCTTCTGAAGATAAAAGGGGGCTTGATTTAGCGGTTCAACAAAACGGGAAGCTATCGCCAGCGAATCGACTTTTAAAGCGAAATGAGCTTTTAGCAAAAAATCGAAATTCTTTTTTAAAAAATTATTTTGAGATTAATAAAACATTTGGAATATGTTGCTTATCAAGAAATCCTCTGAATTTATTGATGTGGGCGCATTATGCAAAAGACCATACCGGATATGTTATTGAGTTTGAAATCTCTAATGAAATCCCTACTGCAATCCTAATTGAAACTGACAACTTCAAAAAATTGAAGACGGTGGCTGAAAATCTTTATCCTTTGCCCATAAATTACGAAGAAGAAAAACCATTAATAGATACACTTGATAAGGAAGCATTTTTTAAACACTTTCTTACTAAAGGTAAAGACTGGGAATATGAGGAAGAAGAACGGGTAATAGATTATATTCGCGGGCCGGGTTTTCATCGCTATGACAGAAAGAAAATCCTTAAGTCCGTTATCGCAGGTATGCGTATGGAAGATGATGACTTTGCAACACTGAAAAAAGCAGTTGAAACTGTCAATCAAGAATTGGGAATCAATGTGACATTACATAAAGCCGAACCGTTAAAAGGTAAGTTTGCCCTTCATGTTCCCGATAGGGAAGATTTAAACATTCACAACAAATTCGATAAAACAAATTCACTATAAATTTTATCCTTACCATGCCCCCCAATCCCAAAATCCCCCACCCCATCCAATACCAAGGCAGCAAAAGAAATTTGGCGCCGATGATATTGAGGTATTTTCCCGAAAACGTGGAGACCTTAATCGAGCCCTTTGCGGGTTACGGCGGCGATGAGTATTGCGGCGGCTTATCAAGGCGCGGCGGTTTGTGCTGAATAATTTAAAAAAGCCGTTTGTTGGATTTGTTGCATTTGATTATCGAAAATCCGGCGCATATCGCCGATGCTTATTAAACGATCTGGCAAGAGCAGCTACCGATAGCATGGCATTATTATTTGGTGCGGGAAGAGTTTAACCGGACGTATGATTGCAAACGGTTTTTGTATTTGTTGGCCCGTTGCCTCGCCGGAACGGGTTTGTTACCCATTCCGTAACATTTCAAGCAGCCATAAGCACAATAAAACCATTAAGGACTGGGTTACAAACCCAGTCCTGCACTCACATTAATCACGGGGTGTCGGCTTTAAACCTTGTTGCCGGAGTTCAAGAATTTTATCGGTAATTTGTTTGAATAACGCGGGCGGCAATAAGCCATAATCGTATTTGCCAAGCGTTCCGGGAAGGGGGCGAAGGTCATAACCAGGCCATAAGAATTCATTGAAATCATCAAGGATGAGCCATGACCTGTCAGCATCTAATCCTTTATCATGGTAAAAGTTAATGTACCATAATTAAATTCCAAACCTGACAAGTGTCAAAAACCTGTCAGGTGTAAATACCAGCCACTTATCAGGAAAATACCATGTACGCCATTGAATTTGAAGCTGATGTCCATAATCAAACGATTCAGATTCCAGATGAATATAAAGAACTGGAATCAAAGCACATCAAAGTGTTTATCGTAGATGTCAGCATCCCTAAAAAACAGTTACCTGATGGATTTTATAATCCGATGATTACCATAGATTACAGCGAAATACCCACACGCGAAGAAATCTATGACCGCTAATGCTTTTATTGACACCAATATTTACATCTACGCCTTAACTAATCCCAAAAATGAGGCCGATGGCTATAAAAGAGACATAGCCTTATCCGTGTTAGGTACGCTAGCAGCATCACAAGCCATTATTACTTCAATCCAAGTTTTAAACGAGTTTCATAGTGTCTTAATCAAAAAACTCAAACAAGAGGATGCCGCTGTTTTTAAAATAGTCGAACAGAACATCCTCTCGGTTTCGCTCATTAGCCCAATAAACTATCAAACCTATCAAAAAGCCTATCAACTGCGTAGCCGTTACAGCGTTTCTTATTGGGATTCGCTGATTATTGCCAGTGCCTTGGAAAACAATTGCAGTACGCTTTACAGTGAAGATATGCAGCACGCGTTAACGATTGAAAGCCAACTCAGCATTATTAATCCTTTTCAAATCTGATCGGTGTGGCAACTTATCCACCCCCATTAAAACAACCTGTTAATTCCCGTCAACCCCGCCAATTCATCCCCTTCCATGCCGGGTTGGTCGAGCAGGCGGGTTAACCAGATTTCGGCGGCTTTTTGGTTGATGCCTAGTAGGGTATTCGGGAACAAGCCACCTAAGAGCATCAATAGCAGCGGCACGGCCAGCAAGGCCAATTCGCGGGGGCGCAAATCTTGGCCTAACTCCGCCAATGTGCCAGGGCCTAATAAGGCGCGGCGGGAGAAGGCCAGCAAACACGCGGCACTGAGCACGGCGCCGGTCAGGGCGGTGATGCCTAAGCTAGGGTGGGCTTGCAATGCACCCAACACCACTAACAATTCTGCCGGAAACACATTTGCGCCGGGCATCCCTAAACTGGCCAGCATGAACACAAAATAAAATCCGGCCAGTTTGGGCATGGCCCGTGCAAGTCCGCCCAGATGCTGGACATCGGTACTACCGACCCGATCTTGGATAAATCCGGCCATCAGCATCAGCACCGCAACCACTAGGGTGAAATTGAGCAGTTGCAAAATCGCGCCCTGAATCCCCTGCATGTTTAACGCGGCAATGCCAATCAGCACCAAACCGACATGGCCGACACTGACAAACGCCAATAATCGCCGCAAATTGCTTTGTTGCAAGGCTAGCAACGCCCCGTACATTAAAGTGATGGCGCCGATAATGCCCAGCACCCAGTTGTATTCCACGGCGGCGGCGGGCGTTAAGGCCATCGCATAACGCAAAATGCCATAAGTCCCCAGTTTTAGGCCCATCAGCAAAGCCGTGACAGGCGCAGGGCCGGCCATCGCCATTTGCGGCAACCACGTATGCAGCGGCACTAAGGGCGCATGGCTCGCAAAGCCCAGCAACAACAGCACGAATACGAGGCTTTGCAAGTTGTCAGGCAACTGGGTTTCCAGCAAGGCCGGAAAACTGAACGACAGCTCTACAGGCGAATGGGGATTGATTTGCATGGCGTGGTTGACGGCCAAGATGATGAACGCCGCCAACAACAGCAAGCCGCCGCATAAACTGACCAAAATAAATTTACTGGCGGCGTTGCGCCGTAATGGCACCAATCCCCACACGCCCGTCAGCAGGAAAATCGGCGGCAAGGTCAGTTGCCAAAAGGAAAAAAACAGCACCAAATCCAGTGCCAAAAACACGCCCAAGGTCGCCGCTTCAAGGCCGAGCAGCAAACTGAAATACAAGCGGGATGGGGCTGGGGAATGGCCTGACGCGGCGATGGATAAGCTCACTAGCAGTGCGGTCAATGGCAAAAACAACACAGAAATGCCATCCACGCCTAATAAATAGTCAACATGCAAACCCGGAATCCAAGCGTGTTGCTCGATAAATTGCAAGCCGCCGTCATCGGGATTGAACTGGTAAACCAACACCGCGCTTAAACAAAGCACCGCCAGCGAGCTGCAAAACGCCGTGGTTTTCGCCCATTGGCGGGGCAAACAATTCACCAACACCACGCCTATCATGGGCAAGGCGATCATCAGGCTCAGGAAAGGAAAATGGGCGTTACTCATGCGGAGCCTCCAACGCTGGCTTGTTGGGCGGTTGCTTTTCTGCCTTTTGTGGTAGGTGCATCGGGAAGCCCTTGACCAGCACCGCGATTTCGCCACTGACATAATTCAGCCACGGCGTGGTGTAAAAACCGCTGGTAATCAACAAAACCGCCAGCACCACGGTGATAAATTGCTCTTTGGGCGCGGGCTGCGGCGCACGGCTGTAGGGTTGGCTATGGCGTTGGCTAGTGGCGATGAACATTTGTTGGAAGGCCCGCAACAGCACCGCCGCCGCCACGATATTGCCCACAATGACGGCAATCGCCACCAGCCAGCCGTATTCTTCGATGATGCCTTCAATGAGCAAATGCGCCGAATCGAAACTGGGCGTGCCGGGCATAATCATGGCGCTGAACGCGGACAGCAAAAACAACAGGCCAATCGTGGTGTGCTTGTCGAATAAACCACCCAGACGCGGCATAAACGCGGTGCGGGTATGCTGGTACACCAAGCCGACACTGAAAAACATCCCCGCCGTAGCCAAGCCATACGCCACCGCCAGCAACAAACTGCCCTGCAAACTAAACGCATTGAAACAAAACACACCGATAATCAACAAGCCGCTGTGGCTGACCGCAACAAACGCCAACAAACGCCGGACGTTGATTTGCATCATCGCTTGCAAAGCCCCGTACAACACGCTCACCAAGCCTAGCACCAAGGCAAACACCGCCCATTGTTCGGCAACGCCGGGCAGAATCGGCAAAATGCAGCGCATCAAGGCGTACAAGCCCAATTTCAGACCGACGACAAACACACCTGCCGTCGCCACCGTGCCTTGACTGGTCAACATCGGCAACCAGCCGTGGAACGGGAACAGCGGCATCCGTATGGCATAGCCAAAAAACAGCAGGATAAAAATCAGGATTTCATCATGCAGATAGGCGTTGTTGTCTTTTAAGGTCAGCCAATCAAAGCTTAAATCATGGTCAGAACCGACCAAACCAAATGCCAAAAACAAAAAACCCGCCAAGGTCATCAATTGGCTACTGCCCCAATATTGCCACAACAGCGTCACGATCCAGCGGCGGTTTTGGCCAGTGCCGGCACGTATCGTCAGGACAATCAGCGGGAAAAATTCCAACGCGCACCACAACCAAAATTGCATCAGGTTCATGGCGGCAAACGCGCCAGTCATAATGGCCTCATAGGCCAAGACACAGGCGACAAAGACTTTATTATGGACATGGCGGGTAATGACCGTGTACACCAAGGTCAAAAATGCCAGCACGGCCGTGAGCGGAATAAACAAGACATTCAGGCCATCCACACCAACGCTGTAACTGAGCCAACCGACCCGGACGCTTTCGAGCAATTGCAAGCCTGTTTTTTGGGTGTCAAAAATAGCCAGCAAATACACGCACAAGAGGATATTCAACGATGTGCCTGCAAAACCAAAGCGTAACGCGGCTTGCGGCGAGCGCGACAGCAAAATGGCGATCATCGCCAATAACGGGATCAGCGTCAGCGTCGTCAAGACCGGGAAAGCGGCGGTTTGCGACCATAAGGTCGTGGGCGTGGTCATGATGGGTTAGTTAATAAGTAAGTGTGCAAAAGTTTTTTAACATTTAATTTTTGTAGCACCCGCGTACCAGCGGCTGGAACGGGTTTATAACCCGTTCCGTAATGTTTACAGTGCTTATTAGATGGCTAAAACGTTAGGGATGGGGTTTCAAACCCCATCCCGCATTGGATTTCACTAAAGTATTTTCCAACGTTCAAATAGCACCCAACGCATTAAAAAGCCACCAAAAAGGTAATAAAAACAAACAACACCAAATAACGTGGCCTTAAAATCACGGCTTCAAACTCATTGACAATATGCCCTAATTGGCGCATTTGGCCGGAAATATGGGTGCTAGGGCCGCGCAACACCAGCCGCTCTTCAATCCAATGCAATCCAGCCGACAGCGATTGCGTCAACTTACCAACCAATCCCGTGCCTTGCACCAGCACTGGCGGCATATCAGGCTCATCGGTGGGTTTGGGCGGCAACACGCCTGCCGACGGTAAGCCTATCATACGGTCGATAATCCTATCATCGACATAGCTTAAGTCATGCGCCAAGCCTTGTACGGGTTTGACCAACGCCCAGTCGGTGATGTGTTCCAACCAAAATTGTTGCCATGACACTAAATATAAACGCACAGGCACTAAACGGGGCGGTACGGAGGCGGTCGTTCGGGTGTTTGCCACCATCAGGCGTTGCAAACAGGCGACCGTGACATTCGCGGCCAAATGCCAGCTTGCCAACGTCCACAAACCTAATGCGCATTCCACAAACATCAAGCCGACTTGCGCCAACGCGGCAAACAAAAACGCGCTGTGCAACGCGTTTTGGGTCTTACCGACAATATAGCCATACACGGCAGTGGCAAAACCCGCCAAACCCAACACGGCACGGGCGAACGGTGACTCCATGAACACGGTTTCCAGTGTCACCACTAAAAACACGCCGACATGGATCAGCAATAAACTGACCGGGGCAGGTTCATCCAACGTCCGCACCAACCAGGGCGTAAACGGCACCAATCCGGCTTTGGCAAAGGCCGCAAACGCAAAACATAAACTGATGCCCGTGGCTTGGCCTATCGACAATTCCGAGGCGGAAGCTTGCAATTGGGCCCAATTGACGCTGTCTGTCCAGACATACGCCAAACTGATGCCCAGCAAAAAACCAATGTCACCAACGCGTTGGCCTAACAAAACCCGTGTCGCATTTTCTGTGTTAGCCGCTTGTTGATAGTGGTGCGCCACCAAAAAACACCCGGCCAATTCCGCCAACCACCAACCGCACAAGGTACCGACCATATTCGCGGACAACGCCGCCAACAACACGCCCGCCGTAAATAACGCCAACAGTCCACAGAACCGATGCAAACCCTCGGTATGGCGTAGCTTGGCGATGGCAAAATGCTCCATCAACGCCAACAACAAGGCCCACAACGCCGCCATCCAGACATTCAGGCCGCTGGTGGTGAAATTGACGCGGATGGTCAGGCTATCACTGCTCAGCCATTGTCCGACGCTAAAATACCCGTGGTTTTTCCCTAACAAATCCCCAGCCAATAAAGCAAACGCCATCAGGCAAGCCAACACCAGCGACCAAACCGCAAGATCGGCAGACACTGTTTCGCGCCGCCCACGGGGCAATGCGCCGAACAACAGGCCAAAACCTATCGTGGCGGCAGCTAAGAGCGGTAACAGCGGGATGAGAATGACTAATGCGTCCATCGTTTTAAAACGGATTAGCGGTCATAACACGCTTCACGGATAAATTTTAGGGCTTGGCAGCGGCCACGGTACTTGGCCAAGGCTTCCAAAGCTTTTTCACGTCTAAGCCTATCCGCAGCTTCTTGTTTATCTTTTAAGCATTCGGCGATGTTCATTTATGGTTCCTGACATTTAAGATGTTCGTTAACCTATTGTTGCCGTCATTTTAACGGTTTCCCCGCGCATAATTGCTATAATATCGGCAAAAACTTACCCCAATTTTTATAAAAATGTCCTTACCCAAGCAAACAGAACGCTTTATCGAACGCATCATGTACGCCAGCCGCTGGATTTTAGCCCCCATTTACGCAGGCATGAGCTTAGTCCTCTTGGCGTTATTCGTTAAATTCTTTGAAGAACTTTACCACTTCCTGCCGCATATCTTTACCATCAGCGAAACCGATTTTATCCTGACCTTGCTGACCTTGATTGACCTGACGCTGGTCGGTAGCCTGATTGTGCTGATTATGTTCAGCGGTTATGAAAATTTTGTTTCGCGTTTGGATATTAGCGCGGACACCGAAAAGCTCGAATGGCTGGGTACGCACGATTATGCGTCAATGAAAATGAAAGTAGCGACCTCCATTGTCGCCATTTCATCGATCCATCTCTTAAAAGTGTTCATGAACATCAATGCCACCGCCAATGACAAATTGCTCTGGTACGTGGTCATCCACCTGACGTTTGTCATTTCCGCCCTATTCATGGGCTATTTGGACAAACTCACTAAACATTGATGTTACATTTGCTATTGCTAGGCACGGCTGGTTGCCATTTATGCGAAGAAGCCGAAGCGCTCATCGCCGCCTTTCCCGCCGATGCCGTCACAGTTGAATTGATTGATATTGCCGAAGCCGAACACTGGCAAGAACGTTACGCGATCCGCATCCCCGTTTTGTACCACCCTGAAACCACATCCGAACTGTGCTGGCCTTTTGAGCCAGACGACATCCATACATTTATCGAGGCATTATGACTGACTACCGTTTAGAAAAAGACAGCATGGGCGAATTGCAAGTCCCTGCCACCGCCCTGTACGCCGCCCAAACCCAACGCGCCGTGGACAACTTTCCTATCAGCGGTTTGGCAATGCCACCAGCGTTTATCAAAACCGTCGCTTTGATTAAAAAAACCGCCGCTAAAGTCAATTGCGGTCTGGGTGAATTAGATCAAGACTTGGCGGATGCCATCATCAACGCTGCCGAACAAGTCATCGCCGGACAACATGCCGACCAATTCCCTGTTGATGTTTTCCAAACCGGTTCTGGCACCAGCACCAATATGAACGTCAACGAAGTGCTGGCGACATTGGCGACCCAAATTGCCGGCAAAACCGTCAGTGCCAACGACCATGTCAATATGGGGCAAAGTAGCAACGATGTCATTCCCACCGCCATCCACGTCAGCGCGGCCTTGGAATGTAACCAAGCGTTATTGCCCAGTTTGGCGCATCTCGCCGCCACCATCGAGGAAAAAGCCGCATCTTTAGATCATGTCACCAAAACCGGACGCACCCATTTGATGGATGCCATGCCCGTGCGTATGAGCCAAGAACTGGGCGGCTGGGCGTTGCAAATCCGTAACGCCATAGCGCGTGTTGAATCAGCCTTGCCGCGTGTTTACAAATTGGCGCAAGGCGGTACGGCAGTCGGCACAGGTATTAACGCCGACCCACGTTTTGCCGGACAATTTGCCGAGGTGTTAAGTGCAGAAACGGGCTTGCCGTTTGTTCCCAATGAGTCGTTTTTTGAAAGCCTCAGCAGCCAAGATGCGATAGTTGAACTGTCCGGGCAGTTGAAAACCACCGCCGTCAGCCTGATGAAAATTGCCAATGATTTACGTTGGATGAACTCAGGCCCCTTGGCAGGTTTGGGTGAAATCGAACTACCCGCCTTACAACCTGGCAGCAGCATCATGCCCGGCAAAGTCAATCCAGTCATCCCCGAAGCCACCGCGATGGTCGCCGCGCAAGTCATCGGCAACGATGCCACCATCACCATCGCCGGACAATCCGGTAGCTTCCAACTCAACGTCATGCTCCCCGTGATTGCCTTCAACATCCTGCAAAGCATCGAATTGTTAAGCAACGTCAGCCGCTTATTAGCCGACAAAGCCATCGCAGGCTTCACCGTACGCCAAGACAACCTGCAACACGCCCTAGCCAGAAACCCGATTTTAGTCACCGCCCTAAACCCCATCATCGGCTACGCCAAAGCCGCCGAAGTCGCCAAAGCCGCCTACAAACAAGGCCGCCCGATTATTGAAGTCGCTGCGGAAATGACGGAATTAAGTGTTGAAGAATTGACTAAACTGCTTGATCCGGCACATTTGACTGAGGGTGGGATTGGTGGGTAAGAAGCCCTAGCCTCATTTTTTTAATTTTTAAAGAAGGTATTGAATGTCAACTTTAAATTATGCAGGTTATTGGACGGGAATGATTGAAGGAACAAACCATGGAGGGTTTACTCTTGATCTAAAACAAGACGGTCAAAACATTTCTGGTATAGCGAAATTTTCCGAACCTCAACTTGGACAATATGAATACTTAATTAATGGACTTGTAGCCGATCCACTCGCACTTCAACTTACTCCACATAACCACCGTGGGATAAATATTGGTAAAGCTCAGGTTATTGGATCAATTAATCCCGAAGGTAAGCTTGAAGGTCGCTGGAAAACAGATATTGGAACAGAGGGGATTTTCTTAGCTAAACGAGCGGATTCAAAAAAATTAGCACCTGAATTACCTAAAAGTAATTCTGTTTTTCTAGTTCATGGACATGATGAAGGTGTTAAACATTCCGTTGCTAGATTTCTTGAGCAATTAGGCGTTGTACCCGTGATTTTGCAAGAGCAAATCAATAAAGGCATGACTGTAATTGAAAAGTTTGAAGATTTTGCCGCTCGTGCAGGTTTTGCGGTTGTTTTGATGACTCCTGATGATTTTGGTTATCCAGTTGGTAAAGAGGAGGATAAGAAGCATCGGCCTAGACAAAATGTGGTTTTAGAACTTGGCTATTTTGCAGCGCACCTTGGTCGTAGCAAGACTTTTGTTCTTGTAAAAGGAAATATTGAAATGCCATCAGATGTTCTAGGTTTGGTTTACGAACAGATGGATAACAATGAGGGCTGGAAAATGAGATTGGCTCGTGAACTGAAAGCAGCAGGATTTGAAATAGACTTAAATCGGGCGATTTCATAGAAAACTACATTACGCTCGTTCCCAAGCTCCGGCTTGGGAATGCAGGAAGAGAAGCTCTAGCTTCCCTTCAAACTCGAAGCTGGAGCTTCTAGGACTTGGGTTTTATAGTTCCCACGCTCTGCGTGGGAATTCATCAGGCAACGCTCCGGCGTTGCGTGACGCAGGAGCGTCACTGGCTGCATTCCCACGCAGAGCGTGGGAACGATAAATCACACATTAGCTCGTGGGCTAGGGTGATGAACGAACCCCAACGCATCCACACCCAATGCTGAGCTTCCTAACGTCAGCCCAACCTAAATTTTGAGGATTTATTTATGCACCGCCACCGAATAGTCATCAGCGTTGCTTGTCTTGCCTTGACAGCCTCATTCTCCTCCTTGGTTTGCGGATTTGAAGGCCCGCCCCCTGCTAAAGATTGGACATTAACCCTAGGTTTCGCGCCTGTTTATAGTCCGGCATTTTTAGGTTCTAAAGATTACGCGTTGTCGGTTTACCCCGATATTCGGCTTAATTACCAAGATAAGTTATTTTTTTCAGTCCGTGATGGCCTTGGCTATAACGTCATCAATACCCCCAATTGGAAAGTGGGGCCTTTAGTTAAGATCCGCTTTGGTCGTCGTGAAGAACAAGGTGGCTCGCCTTTTTTGGTAGCCGGAAACTCGGACGGACTTAAAGGCTTAGGCGATATAGAAACGTCGGGGGAAGCGGGTGGTTTCGCACAGTACACCTATGCCCAAATCCGTTCGCGGGTGGAATTGCGTCAAAGTTTCGGCGGCTATGACAGTTTTGTTGGCGATTTGAATGTCAATTATTTTAAACGTTTAGGGCCTTTAAATTTTAGCATTGGGCCACGCCTCAGTTTTGCTGGTGACGATTACGTCAACACCTTTTTTGGCATTTCCGCTAGCCAATCCCAGCGTTCAGGGTTAGCGCAACATCAGGGCGAAGCGGGTTTGGTGTCTTACGGAATTGGCGGTTCAGCGGTCATGCCGATTACCGCAAAACTGGCGGTGACTTTATTTGCAGGTTATGACCGCCTAGACAGTGATATTGCCCAATCCCCGCTCATTCAAGAACGGGGTGATGCAAACCAAGCCAGCGTGGGACTTGCATTCGGTTATCGAACCGACTGGAATAACTGACTTTTCAGTTCGTAGGTTTTATAGTTCCCACGCTCTGCGTGGGAACTCATCTAGCAACGCTCCGGCGTTGCGTGATTTATGCCCCAGAGGGTACGCGGGAGCGTCACTAGCTGCATTCCCACGCAGAGCGTGGGAACGATAAACACCAAATGTTGGGCTTTCTTGCGTCAGCCTAACCTACATTATTTTTCATTAACTAAATTAAAAAAATGACCACACAACCCAGCAAAGACCTAGAAACCTTCCCTAACCCACAGCCAGAACGCGATTTCACGATCCGTATCGACATTCCTGAATTCACTTGTTTATGCCCAAAAACCGGACAGCCGGATTTTGCGAAAATCCAAATCGAATATGTGCCAGCTGATGTTTGCGTGGAGTTGAAAGCACTTAAGTTGTATATGTGGACGTTCCGCGAGCGCGGCGCATTCCATGAAGCGGTGACGAACGAAATTTTGAATGACATCGTAGCCGTCACCCAACCTAATTTCATGCGTATCCGAGCTGAGTTCAACGTGCGCGGCGGCATTTACACCACCGTGGTGGTCGAACATCGCAATCCGGCGTGGCAAGCCCCCGCTTTGGTCAACTTGCCGTAAGTACAGGACAGATATGACGCTAAAAGAAGCCCTGTGTGTGTTGCCGCAATATGCTTTGCCACAACACAGCTTATCGGTATTGATGAGCAAGCTCACTCATTGTGAAAACACCGCTGTTAAGAACCTGTTTATCAAGCAGATTATCAAGCATTACGGCGTGAATATGGATGAAGCTTTGCAACAAGACATCCAGCAATTCAAAAGCTTTAACGATTTTTTCACCCGTGAATTGAAACCGGGCGTAAGGCCGTTGACGACCGAGCGCAATGCGATTGCTTGCCCCGCCGACGGCGCGGTCAGCCAAGCGGGCGCGATCACCGATGGCACGATTTTTCAAGCCAAAGGCAAAAGCTTCACCGCCCAAGAATTGCTAGGCGGTTGCGCCGAACGAGCCGCGCCATTCCAAAACGGCCAATTCACGACCATTTATTTATCACCGAAAGATTACCACCGCCTGCACATGCCCTTGACCGGAACACTTAAAGAAATGGTGCATGTCCCAGGCCGTTTGTTCAGCGTCAACACCATCACCACCAACAACGTACCAGGCTTGTTCGCGAGAAACGAACGCGTTTGCTGTCTGTTCGATACTGAAATTGGCCCGATGGCTTTGGTATTGGTTGGGGCGATTTTTGTTTCCAGTATTGAAACCGTTTGGCATGGTGTAGTCACGCCACCAACCATTGAAAAAGTCCGTACTTGGGATTATGCAGACAATGCGCCGACGTTGAATATCGGCGAGGAAATGGGCCGTTTCAATATGGGTTCCACCATTATCATGCTGTTTGGTCAGGATAAAATGCAGTGGGATAGCCAGTTTGTTGCTGAGAAGACGGTTAGGTTGGGTGAGAAAATAGGCAATTTCAACACCCATAACCATCCGTGACACCTTCCTTTAAAGGACAAACTAGCCGTATCGCCATCATCGGCGGTGGCCCTGCTGGCCTGATGGCGGCGGACGTGTTAAGCGGTGCTGCGGTGCGGGTGGATGTGTACGATGCCATGCCCAGTGTCGGGCGGAAGTTTTTGATGGCGGGCAAAGGCGGGATGAACATCACCCATTCCGAAGCGTTTCCGGTGTTTTTGTCACGCTATGGCACACACGCCGATGCTTTGGCCGGGATGCTTGAAGATTTTTCCCCGACCGATTTACGCGCTTGGCTGCAAACCTTGGGCATCGACACGTTTGTCGGGTCTTCCGGGCGGGTATTCCCTACCGACATGAAAGCCGCACCACTGCTGCGGGCGTGGTTGCGGCGGTTGCGCGAAACGGGCGTGGTGTTCCATACCCGCCACCGTTGGCTAGGCTGGGCGGATGATAATACGGCCTTGATGTTTGAAAATCCGCACGGCTTACAGGCCATTGCTGCCGATGCCGTGGTGCTGGCCTTGGGCGGTGCGAGTTGGCCGCAATTAGGCTCGACCGGGCAATGGCAAAGCGCGTTCTTGCAACACAATATCCCCGTCCAGCCCTTCCAACCCGCCAATTGTGGCTTTGACGTGGCGTGGAGCGAACACTTTACAACCCGTTACGCCGGGCAAGCGGTGAAAACAGTCGGCGTGGCAGTCGCGGATAAACCTTATCAGCTGGGCGAATTTGTCATCACCGAAACAGGTGTGGAAAGTGGTTTGGTGTATTTCTTATCGGCAGGATTGCGCGAGGCGATTAACCGCGACGGCTACACCTTGATGCACTTGGATTTATTGCCTGACAAAAGCCTAGCGTGGCTGGCAGAAAAGTTAAAACGGCCTCGCGGCAAACTGTCCACCGCCAATTATTTACGCAAAAGCGTTGGCATTGATGGTGTCAAGGCGGGGTTGTTACGCGAATTGGCGGCTTCCGAGTTTGCCAACCCTGAACAATTGGCGAATGCAATCAAAGCCTTACCCGTCAAATTATGCGCCACCCGCCCGATAGCCGAAGCCATCAGTAGCGCAGGCGGCGTACCGTTTGCCGCGTTGGATGGCCATTTAATGGTCAAAACCAAACCCGGCCTATTTTGCGCCGGGGAAATGCTCGATTGGGAAGCCCCCACGGGCGGCTATTTGCTGACCGCGTGTTTTGCCAGCGGACGGCGGGCGGGTCTGGGGGTGTTGGCTTGGTTAGGCCAGTCTTCTTAAAGCAGCCCAGCCAACAGCGTTGTAAATTCTTCGCCTTTAGGCAAATGCAAGCCTTGAATGCCTAGCTGCCGGGCCGCTTCGACGTGCATCAAAGTATCATCAATAAACAGCGTTTCTTCCGGCACAAGGCCATTGTCTTGCAGGACAAACTCAAAAATCTCCCTGTCCGGTTTGCGCAAGTGGATAGCGCACGAATAATAAACCTTGTGGAAGAAGGGTTCCAGGTTCGCCACGCCATGTGCCTCAAACAAAGTTTTTTCAAATTCCAGGACATGGGTGACGTTGGTGTTGCTTAGCAAAAATGTGTTGTAGCGTTGTTTGTAGACTTCCAACTGTTGCAGACGATGGCCTGGAAAATCCAAGAGCATCGCATTCCAGGCCTGTGCTAATTCGGCCATCGGGTGCGGCAAGCCAAATTGGCTTTTCAGAAGGCTGAAAAATTCCTTTTCTGTAATCAGGCCCTTATCAAATTCATCAAATAACGGCGTTTGCGCCAATTGGCTGTAAATGTCGCCAAACCCCGCCACGCCTAGGTTTTCAAACGCGGTGATGGTGCGCGGGACGTCCAAATTGATGACGACACCGCCCAAATCAAAAATGATGTTCTTAATGTCAGCCATGCGCTAATCTCTCTGGAAAAATAAAAAACCATTGTCCACGAAAATCACGAAACACACGAAACACACGAAAAAAACCAATCAAATTTACTGCTTCGTGATGTTTTTCGTGCTTTTCGTGTATTTCGTGGACTATTTTTGCTATTGGATCGGTATTGCCCATCGTTCCCACGCTCCGACGTACCCTAAAGGGCATAAATGTGAATGCCGCCCGTGACGCTCCCCGCCTTACGCAACGCCGGAGCGTTGCTGAATGCGTTACCACGCAGAGCGTGGGAACGATAAATGTTTTTCGTGCCTTTCGTGTGTTTCGTGGACTATTTTTACTATTGGATCAGTATTCGAATGATTCCAAAAGTTGTGTACTCAGTTGCCGTTGTTCCACCTAACGGCAATTGATGCTAACCTATCGGATTAACGTGGCGGCTGTCATATTATTGCAATGCAAACATCGTCTGCGCGTACCGCAAACGGTGTCAACTATAGAGAAAAACATGTCAAAAATAAAAACCTTTGAAGGGATATTTTCTGCACAGGGCGGAAAATTTTGTATCGTCGCTTCACGCTTTAACAGTTTTATTGTTGAGCAGCTCGAAGCGGGCGCGATCGATGCGTTGGTGCGTCATGGCGCGGATAAGGATGATATTCATCTGGTCAAAGCCCCCGGTGCGTTTGAATTGCCGATGGTCGTGCAACGGATTGCCGCCAGCAAAAAATATGATGCGATCATCGCCATCGGTGCGGTGATCCGTGGCGGTACGCCGCATTTTGAATATGTCGCGGGCGAATGCGTGAAAGGCTTGGCGAACGTGTCTTTGCAATATGATGTGCCCGTCAGTTTTGGCGTGTTGACCGTGGACACCATTGAACAAGCGATAGAACGTGCTGGCACTAAAGCCGGCAATAAAGGTGCGGAAGCGGCATTGTCTGCTATCGAAATGGTCAGCCTTTTTAAAAACCTGGAACTGTAAATGAGCCAAGCCCGCACAAATGCGCGTAAAGCGGCGGTACAGGCTTTGTACCAATGGCAAATGACCGGACAAAACCTGAGCCTGATTGAACAGCAGTTTCTCGAAGAAGATTGGCTGAAAGATGCCCAAAAAAGCTATTTCAACGAACTGTTCCACGGCGTTCCAGCGCATCTTGAAGAAATTGACCAGCAATTGGCAGGCTATGTCGATCGTGAAGTCGATGCCATAGACCCAGTGGAACGCGCCATTTTGCGTATCGGCGTTTATGAATTGTTGTACCGCCTGAACATGCCTTATAAGGTGGTGCTGAACGAAAGCATTAATCTGGCCAAATGTTTTGGCGCGGACGGCAGCCACAAATACGTCAACGGCATCCTCGACAAAATCGCCCGTGACAAACGGGTGTTGGAAATGCAAGCCAAACAGCAAGCGGCACAATAACACCCGCGCCATGCCTTTATCTGAATTCGGCCTGATCCAGCGTTTTTTTACCCGGCAATCCGTCAGCAACCGCACTACAGCTTTAGGAATAGGGGATGATTGCGCGTTGCTTGACATTCCGGCGGGTCATCAATTGGCCATCACCGCCGATACGATGGTCGAAAACGTGCATTTTTTCGCCGGAACTGACCCTAAGGCTTTAGGACATAAATTGCTGGCGGTGAATTTAAGCGATTTGGCCAGCATGGGCGCACAGCCCTTGTCGGTGACATTGGCGTTGACCTTACCGAATGCCGATGCCAACTGGTTGACTGCGTTTGCCGAAGGTTTTTTGGCTTTGGCGGCACAGTTTGGTGTCGATTTGGTGGGCGGCGATACGACATCCGGGCCGTTGACACTGACCGTGCAAGCGATGGGCTTAGTACCGCAAGGCCGTGCCTTGTTGCGTTCCGGCGCACAGACGGGTGATGATATTTATGTCAGCGGCGATCTGGGCGATGCAGGTTTAGGCTTAAAAATCCTGCAAGGCTATGCGTGTGCGCACCCGGAAACGGCGCTGGCCCGTTTCCACCGCCCGATGCCAAGAATCTCAACAGGATTGGCGATTAGGGATGTTGCCACTGCCTGTATCGACCTATCCGATGGTTTGGCGGGTGATTTGGGGCATATTTTGCAACGCAGCCAAGTTGGGGCGTGTTTGGATTGGGATGCGTTGCCGCTCTCCGAGGCCGTCAAAACCTATATCCAAGCCACGGGCGACTGGCGGATGCCATTAGTGGCAGGTGATGATTATGAATTATGCTTTACCGCCAAACCCGCACTCGCCGCCTTAGTGCCTGAGCATTGCCGGAAAATAGGCGTGATAGAAGCTGATGGCGGTTTGCGCTTGCTTAAAGAGGGTGAAAGCGGACTATTGACAACAAAAGGCTATGAACATTTTTCTTGAAACAGTCGGCGCGAATAAGCTGGCCCCTAAACAAATCTTGCAAGACCCGGTGTTGTTTTTGGCGTTTGGGTTTGGTTCTGGCTTGGCGAAAAAAGCCCCAGGAACCTTCGGTACAGTCGCCGCCATTCCGTTGTATTGGCTGTTTGCCCAAAGCAATCTCTGGGTTTACAGCGTCTTGACGGTATTAGTAACCGTGGTGGGGATTTGGATTTGCCAAGTGGCAGCGGACAAATTGGGCGAGCATGATTTTGGCGGCATTGTCTGGGATGAGATTGCAGGCTACCTAATCACCCTTTGGCTCGTGCCATTCAGTTGGGCGGCGGTGTTTTGGGGTTTTGTCTTGTTCCGGGTGTTTGACATTGCCAAGCCATGGCCGATTAGTTGGCTAGACCGTAATGTCCAAGGCGGACTGGGCATCATGCTAGATGATGTGCTGGCGGGCGTATTTGCCGGGCTGTTGTTGTGGCTGATGGCCGGGCAAGCTTGGATTTAAAGGATGTTGGGTCAGGCCCAACATCCGATGTCGCCTGTTTTTTATTATTGTGTTGTGCCGATAATCGCTTAGAAAGGCAAATCATCAACCGTTTCAGCGGCTTTATCAATGGCATCATGCGCGGTGTTGCCTACCGTCGGTACGACTGACACGACAGCGCCACCGACCCGCATGGGCACGGACACCAC
This sequence comes from uncultured Methylocucumis sp., assembly GCA_964446885.1. Classification (GTDB taxonomy): domain Bacteria; phylum Pseudomonadota; class Gammaproteobacteria; order Methylococcales; family Methylomonadaceae; genus Methylovulum. The sequence continues at coordinate 5,176 of CAYUQV010000022.1, read as the reverse complement.
TTTTGTGAACAAACAGCCTTGTAACAAACTGGCAAGTACGGCCAATAACAGCCAATTTTTTAATTTCATGGTAACTCCTCGTGTGTGATGGACAATAGAAACGAATCTTTACAATAACCCGCCCTGCGCAAGACGGCAATCTTTGTTGAACCTTTTTGCCTAGCCACTCTCCTTAAACACTTTCCTATTCTGTTTCTGGTTTTCATGAAATCCGCCCCGAGCCGCTTTTTGTTTGCCCTTATTTTATTGGTCTGTTTTCTTGTGACGGGTTGCGCCCAAAACCCGCCTATGCCAACCAGGACAGTGCCACAATTTTCCTTGGAAAGGATTTTCCCCAGCACCCAACGGCCTTCTGTGACGTTCAATGCCAGCATCATCGCTTCTTCGGTATTAGACAAGTCACATAGCCAGCCCCGTATTATTGTCCCCGTGTCCGATGGCACGATTGCGGCATTAGACGCCGACACCGGGACACTGTTATGGAAACTGTCCGTACCTAAACAAGCAGACCAAGAAGTGCAACTGATTTCCACGCCTGTGGTGATTGGCGACAAATTGGTGGTGTCCTACCAATGTTTGGACAAAGGGGTGCGTACCCACCACCAATTGACGGTGATCGACCTGAAAAACCAACGCGTCGATGAGGCGTTTCCGGTGTTGGATTTTGCAGCCCAAGTGCCAGAAACTGACGGCAAGGCCCTGGTCAAATTCAACCCGCCCACGGCCTACTCCCACGCCGCCTTAAAGCATATCAACCGTAAAGGCAGTCAACGCGGCTATGTCTATGCGGCGTTCGGCAATGCCGGGGATGTACAACCTTTTCACGGCTGGGTGTTTGAAATCGACATGGACGCTTGGCAACAGCATGGCACAGAAAAAGCCATAAAAAACGTCCTGTTGACCACACCGGAAACCGATTGCCCGGTCAAAATGGAATACGGCACGCAAGAAATGGTGTGCGGGGGCGGGGTTTGGGTTCCCGCCGGGCCCTTGGTGGTCGATAACAAAGGCGATGTGGAATTGTTTATTCCCACGGGTAACGGCCAAGTCGATTTACGCCATCAGAACTACGCCAACGCCGTGTTGCGCGTCCAGCCAGGCCTGAAATTTGATGCCGCATGTGATGCGCAAATTTGCGCCGATTTTAACCCGCAACAACCTGACAATGCCTGTTTGGAATCCTGCAAGAACCTGTTCATCCCGCGTTTGGTGACGGGTAACGAAGCGATCAAGCCACCCAACCATGAATGCGACAACAAGGATTTTTGGGAATGTTTGGCGTGGATGGATTATGACTTAGGCGGCAACACGCCCATCAAAATCAAGCTGCCCAACGGTGCGGACGTGCTGGTGCAAGCGGGTAAGGATGGCGGCGCGTATTTGCTGGATGCCAAGCATTTGGGCAAACTCTATGACCGGGTGCAAATCGCCCCGCTGTGCGGTTCGGCGACCGATTTATGCAAACTGAGCTGGGCGGGCATGATTGTCACCCAGCCCGTGCAAACCCGTGTCGAAGGTGTGCCCGTGGTGATTATCCCAACGTTTAACGCCGACCAGACCCATGCTTCGGGCGTGGTGGCCTTAAAAATTATCATGGAAAACGGCCAGCCCAAATTTAAGCCGTTTTGGAATTTCCCGGACAAACAACATCCAGATGCCTTAAAAATGTTCCGCAGCCATCCGTCTTTTCCGGTACTGACCACGCATTTAGGCGGAGAAACAGTGGTATGGCTGGTTGATATAGGCTCGCCCGGCACCTTATACGGCATCCGCGCCCACGATGGGGCGATGGTCGCCAAGCAAGCCTTACAAGGCACAGGCCGACAATTGTCCATGCCCTTATTGGTGGGCGACAAATTGTATTTGGCCTCCAAAATGGCCGCAACAGGCAAGGCCTTCATTGAAGCTTACCGGATCAAACCGCCCGAAAAACCCTAAAATGTACTGGCAGACGCTGTTTTGGCGTTTTGCACAGGCCAAATCAGGCGGCTATCGGGTATAATCCAAAATTTACACCCTCATTATAATAACTTCCTGAATTAAAACCCTTTGGGGTACGCAAACTTCCCATGCCCATCATGACTCCACAACAATTCGACACTTACGCCCAACAAGGCTACAACCGGATTCCGGTTTGCCGAGAAGTCCTCGCCGATTTGGACACGCCCTTAAGCGCATACCTAAAACTGGCGGACGGAACCTATTCTTATCTGCTCGAATCGGTGCATGGCGGCGAACAATGGGGGCGTTATTCGATCATCGGCTTGCCTTGCCAGACGGTGGTCAAAATCACGGGCCACAGCATCCGTGTCGAACACAACGGCGAAGTGCTGGAATCTCTGACGCATGATAACCCTTTGGCATGGATTGAAGCGTTCAAAGCCCGTTACCGCGTCCCTGACGTTGACAACCTGCCGCGTTTTTCCGGTGGCCTCGTCGGCTATTTTGGCTATGAAACCATTGCTTACATCGAGCCGCGTGTCTGCAAGCGCAACAAACCTGATCCCTTAGGTTGCCCGGACATTCTGCTGATGGTGTCCGAAGACATGCTGGTGTTTGATAATTTGTCAGGCAAAATGCTGCTGCTGACCCACGCCGACCCCGCCGAACCTGAGGCTTATCCCCGTGCGGTGGCAAGGCTCGACAACTTGGCGGAAATCCTGCGTACCGCCCACGTTGATGCCGGGCAACTGCACAAGCCCAAAACCATAGGCGAAGCCGATTTTGTTTCCGGTTTCACCCAACAAGGCTATGAAGACGCGGTACGCAAAGCCAAAGAATACATCACCGATGGCGACATCATGCAAGTGGTGCTGTCCCAGCGCATGTCCATCCCGTACACCGCCACGCCGTTAAACCTATACCGCGCCCTGCGTTGCCTAAACCCATCGCCGTATATGTTTTACCTGAACCTGGGCGATTTCCATTTGGTGGGATCATCACCGGAAATTTTGGTGCGCCTGGAAGACAACACCGTCACCGTCCGTCCGATTGCCGGAACTCGCCGTCGGGGCGCGACACCGGAACAAGATTTGGCTTTGGAAAAAGACCTGCTCTCAGACCCGAAAGAAATCGCCGAACATCTGATGTTGATTGACTTAGGGCGCAATGACACAGGCCGTGTCGCCGAAATTGGCAGCGTCCAACTCACCGAAAAAATGATTGTCGAACGTTATTCGCACGTCATGCACATCGTCTCCAACGTCACAGGCACGCTCAAAGCCGGACAAAATGCCTTTGACGTGTTGGCGGCCACTTTTCCGGCAGGAACCGTCAGTGGTGCGCCGAAAATCCGCGCTATGGAAATTATTGATGAACTGGAACCCGTCAAACGCGGCCCCTATTCCGGCGCGGTCGGTTATCTGTCCTGGTCAGGCAATTTGGACACCGCCATCGCCATCAGGACGGCGGTGATTAAAGACAACACCCTACACATCCAAGCCGGGGCCGGTATTGTTTACGATTCCGTGCCAACCAGCGAATGGGAAGAAACCCTAAACAAAGGACGCGCCATTTTCCGGGCGGTCACGATGGCTGAAGCCGGTTTATAAGGAGACATTATGCAAGCAATCAATCTGGTCATGATCGACAACTACGATTCCTTCACCTACAACTTGGTGCAGTATTTCGGCGAACTGGGGGCAGAAGTCACGGTCGTGCGCAATGACCAAGTAGGCATCGAAGACATCCGCGCCTTATCACCCGATAAAATCGTCATCTCGCCAGGGCCCTGTTCGCCCAAAGAAGCGGGCGTGTCCGTCGCGGCGATTAAAGCCTTTGCCGGACACATTCCCATACTGGGCGTGTGCCTGGGCCATCAAAGCATCGGCTATGCCTTCGGCGGCGACATCATCCACGCCAAAGCCATCATGCACGGCAAAACCTCGCCCGTTTACCACCACAATATCGGCGTGTTCAGCGGCCTGAACAATCCGTTTACCGCCACCCGCTACCATTCCTTAGTCATCAGCCAAGCCACCTTGCCGGACTGTCTGGAAATCACCGCCTGGACGCAAGATGAAGCAGGCAGCATTGACGAAATCATGGGCGTGCGCCACAAAACCCTAGACATTGAAGGTGTACAATTCCACCCCGAATCCATTCTCACCGAACATGGGCATCAGTTGTTGGATAATTTCCTCAAACGCTGACAGCTAAGGAACGGGCATGAAATAACTTGAGCATTCGATTTCCCTCTCTTTTATGCCCTTTGGGTACACTGGGAGAGGGAGCACGTTGTCGAAGTTAATTCATGCCCGTTCCTAAACCGTAATAGGTTTCCCCCCATTCCGTAACCGTTTGTTGGCTTGTCGGTTTATAAACGTTTGGGACGAGGTTGCAAACCTCGTCCCGCTTAGGGGATGCCTTCCGCAAAAAACCAAATCACTTTCTGCCTCGAACCAACCGGACGTAGTAGTTGTAGTTCTTACCGTACCAAAAGCCGTCGCCACTGCCGAAATAGACGATCCACGCGCCGTAGCTATAGTAGGCAACAGGCGTGGAAGACCAATACCTGAATGATTTAGTATTCGGAAAAACTGCCGAGTTAATGGCGGGATCATAGCAACGCCGTTCCACTAAAGACTGCAGTTCTTGTTGGTTGGGCAAGCGCCAGTCACTGTAGCCTGCAAACACGGCGGCTTCGGCGGTTTGCAAAGCCTGTTGCCAAGGATACGCAGTGGGGCTCCCTTGGCAGTTGCCGTCAGCCCAGATTTGCCCCCAGCTACAACGCATCCAAACCAGCCCGGTTTGTTTGTCTAAGGCGGTGCCATTGGATTTTAGCGCATAGCGGCTGGTCGGGGCATCGGCTTCGATGGCCTCATTGCAGGTCTGAGCCCAACTGGGCAGGGTAACACTCAGGGCGCATGACAGGGCGACCCAGGGTAAGCATTTCATAAACAGTCTCCAAAATAAGGTGTAAGTGACGGCATTGCTGCCGTAGGCACGCGCTGCGTTGTAGCCGCGTGGGTTATAAAGTGGGTAGCGGCCAATTTGTAAATGATACGGGCGTAAAGCGGTGTCCTGAGCGGGACGGGGTTTGTAACCCCGTCCCGCTCAGCGCTATCAGTCAGTACAATGCCGGATGCCCGCGCTCCCTCATATGCGTTCGGCAGGAACGGGGCGGGGAGTCGCTATTTTTGAGTAAAGATTTCCCTTGCTCCTGCGTGGAAATCCT